>NZ_JBMWDR010000007.1:0-206254 GCF_049545525.1 Microbacterium sp. NPDC064942
GCGACAGAATGGACCTTCAAGCATGCTTGAAGGTCAAACTGACGGTGGAGGTGTCACGATGCGGATCGGAGAACTCGCGGAGAAGGCGAGGACGAGACCGTCGACGCTGCGGTACTACGAGGAGCGCGGGCTGCTGCAACCGCCGGAGCGCACCCCGGCCGGGTACCGCAGCTATGGTGACGAGACGGTGCAGCGGCTCGAGTTCATCGATCGGGCTCGCGCGGCGGGGCTCACCCTTGCGCAGACCGCGGAGATCCTCGATGTTCGCGACACGGGTGGTTCGCCGTGCGCTCACGTGCTGGATCTCCTTGACCGCCGGCTCGTGGAGATTGATGAGCAGCTCGAGCAGCTGCGCGCCCTACGAGGGAGCATCGTCGAGCTTCGGGCGCACGCGACGGCAACGGCGTCCGAAGCCTGCACGCCGGAGTCCATCTGCCGCTACCTCTGATGACTTTCGGATCGCTACTGCCGCTGACGGGTGTGGTTGAGGCGGTACGAGGTGGTGCCGGTTTCGATGATGGTGCCGTTAGACGTGAGCCGGTCGACGATTGCCGCACACAGGCGCGGGTCAGTGAAGGTCTTCGTCCACCCGCTGAACGACTCGTTGGATGCGATCGCGACGGAGTTCTTCTCTTCCCGCTCTGTGAGGACCTGGAACAGGAGTTCGGCGCCGCGTCGGTCGAGTTCGAAGCCACAGAAGTGCGGAATTTCCGGCCTCGGCGAGTCGAAGTGAATAGCCCGGATTGCGTCCCATATAGGGATGGCCTGCGCGACAACGGACAAGCTCGGCACCAGGTCGTCGGATGCCCGTGCTGCGCCCCCGCCGTGGCGGTGACAACGTCGTCCGCATGAACGGAATACTGATTGGCTACGCCAGAGTCTCCACCGCGGATCAGGACCTCACATCGCAGCGAGACGCGCTGCTGCGACTCGGAGTCCTCGATCGAAACATCTACGTCGATCATGGGCTGACCGGCACCAACCGGGCCCGGCCCGGGCTGCGCGAGGCACTCGCAGCGGTTCGAGAAGCCGACACACTCGTCGTGACGAAACTCGATCGGCTCGCCCGTTCGCTGAAGGACGCGCGCGACATCGCCGACGAACTCACAACGAAGGGTGTCGCGCTCAGTCTCGGAGGGAGCAGGTACGACCCCACCGACCCGGTGGGGCGACTGCTCTTCAATGTGCTCGCGATGGTCGCAGAGTTCGAGCGCGATCTCATCAGCATGCGCACAAAGGAGGGGATGGCGGTGGCGCGCGCGAAGGGTCACCTGAAAGGCCGACAGCCGAAGCTCTCGACAACGCAGCGGAAGCTGTTGTTCGACGTCCAGGACCGGGGCGAGTACACGCAGACGGAGATCGCCGAGTTGTTCAACGTGTCCCGTGCGACCGTCTATCGCGAATTGCAGCGCCGCCGAGCGGCGTTCCTAGCCACCTGTGAGGCGCACATCTACTGAGCCGCTCGCATCCCAGTTGGGACAGCGCCGCGACAACGGGCTGTCAGCCGCCGGGCCGGAGGACGGCCCAACCCGCGTTCAGCCCGTCCGCGAAAATCTTGAGTTGCACGAGGGTGTCCGCGTCGTAGGCGATGCCCTCGATCCGGCCGGGCGCGGCGCAGTCCTGTGCGACGGACGTCGGTCCCACGGGATTGGCCGGCTCCTCGCCCGCGGCGGGCGCTGGGGCCCATTCGAGCGTCACCCGAGCGGTCGACGGACTGCAGTCGAAGTCGATCACGTACCGCTCCCCCGTCACCACGACACCCGAGACGGCCGCCTCGCCTTCCGAGATGCCACCGGCCCCCTCAGCGACGAAGGTGATCCGCGAGAACTCGTCGTCAGCGACGCCGGGCACGGCGTAGTCGCCAAGGCCCGCCACGGCCATTCAGCACCACGATCGCCTGACCCCCGACCCCGCGGGACGGGGCCGGGGTGCACGCGCCGGCTTACTTCATGCGCCCGAACGTGGCGTCGATGTCGGCCATCTCCATCGCCGCGGTCGCCTCGATCAGCGCGCGGAGATCCTTGTCCGCGCCCGGCGAAAACTCCTCGGGCCGTTCGGGCGAGATGGTCATCGGCGATCCGACGGGTGCCTGCTCACTGGCATCCAACTCGGTGCCGTCGTTCGACGGCGAGGCGCCCTGGAAGATACGGCCGGCCTCGGACTGGTTGCCGAGATCGAACGAGTACTGCTCGCTCTGCAGGCCCATGTCGACGAGCTTCTTCACCTCGGGGAACTGCTCGGCGTTCGTCTTCGGGATCGGCAGCGCGGTGCGCCAGCTCACCCCGAGCGTCTCGAGCGCCTTCGCGTACGCGTTCTCGTGCGCCTGGTCACGGACGATGAGGTACGAGATCGTGCTGCGGGCCATCTTGTTGTCGGTCATCTCGAACAGGCGGCACTTCTGCAGCCGGCCCGTCGACTCGAGCATGAGGTTGCAGAGCAGGTCGAGCACGAGGTTGCCCGAGTTGTAGACGTAGCTGCCCATCGATGGGTTACCCGCCGCATCCACCGGCAGCGCACCCTGCGCGCCGACGAGGTAGTGGTGGATGTTGCTGTGGTCGACGGCGATGCTCAGAGGCGTCGCACCGCCGGCACCCGGCTCGTCGACGAAGTCGGTCGGCTTGCCCTTGTACCGCGGCGATCCGTCGAGCAGGCGCGAGATCGTCGTGCCGATGAGCTCGACGTGGCTAATCTCCTCGGTGCCGATGCCCTGGATGAGGTCCTTGTACGGCTTGCCCGAGGGCCCGCGGAAGTTGATGCTCTCGAAGAGGTACTGCATCATCGTGCGCATCTCGCCGAACTGGCCGCCGAGACCCTCCTGAAGTGCGTTCGCGGCGGCGGGATCCGGCTCGTCCTGCGCGATCTCGTTGATGAACTCTTGAACCCCTCGCCTAGCGGAGCCACAGCGCGTACCCTCCCGCGTCAGCCCTGCGCTTCCCTCTCGATGCGCTCGTGCGTCGCGCGGACGAACGCCGCGTAACCCGCGGCGGTCCGGCCCCAGAAGCGACCGGAGGTGACCACCTCGTGCTCATCCGTCGCGTGCACCCGCGCGCCGACAGCGCGAGCGGCGCGGACCAGCTCGACATCCTCGTGCTGGTCGAGGTCGGCGAACTCCCCCGCCGCGATGTAGACGTCCGCCCGCAGCCCCAGGTTCGCGCCGTGCACGTTGCCGGCGGGACGACCCCGCGGGTGGGTCGCGAGCCAGTGCGCAGCGTGCTCGACGGTGAGGTCGGCGAAGTCGGGACGGACCGTGCCCAGGACGACATCGACCCCCGCTGCCCGCACGTCGAGCTGATGGCTGAGCCACGCGACCGGCACCGTCGAGTCACCGTCGGTCGTGGCGATCCAGGTGGCGCCCAGCGGGACGTCCCGCAGTGCTGCGAGCGCGGCGGCGACGCCGAGCCGCCGCGCGGTGCCCACGTTCCGTGCGACGATGTGCAGCGTCTGCACGGGCCACGACGCCGCGATCTGCTCGGACGCGTCCGTGCAGGCATCCAGGACGACGACGGTCACGACCCGCACGTCCGGATGCGTCCGGCGGGTGTGCGCGATCGCTGAGTCGAGCGCCGCGAGACAGCCGCCCAGCAGGGCGGCCTCGTTGTGCACCGGGACCACGATCGCGACGGCGGCGACGGCATCCGACTCCGCCGCTGTCACGCGATGAGCCCGGTCTCGGCAGCGACCGACCGCGCGCCCGCCAGCCCGTAGACCTCGAGCACGTAGTCCTCCTCCTCGTGCACCACCAAGCGGACGAGGCCGTCCGCGGCCCGGAGCGCCGCGTGGACGTCGTCTCCCGACAGCGGGTACTCCTCGACGGGATGCCGCCAGTGGCACGCGAGCAGCTGCCCGTCGCGCGTGAGGGCGGCCCGCATCCGCTCGACCCCGTCGGCCAGGTCGGCGGCGCCCCAGTAGTAGCCGACCTCGGACAGGACGATGAGGTCGAACGAGCCCTCGGGCCACTCACCCGGTAGCGCGCGGCGCTCGAGGCGCACATCCGCCCCCTCACCGATGCGGCGACGCGCGGCCTCGAGCGGCGCCTCGGCGATGTCGACGGCGAGCACAGCGTCGCACCGCTCGGCCAGCAGCTGGGTCAGCGCGCCGGTCGAGCACCCCAGCTCGAGCGCGCGGCCGTACCGGGGTCGCGGCAAGCACGCCATCGTGACCGCACGCTTTCGCTGCTCGTACCACCGCGATTCGAACCCCCACGGGTCGTCGCCGTTGCGACGGTAGAACGCGTCGAAGTAGGTCTCGTCCAGGCTGCCGCGCTCACTTGCGGGCCGGATGAAGACCTCGAACGGGCGGTCGAAGTGCGCCTGCATCCGTTCGTGCAGCATCACTTCGTCGCCCGGCGCGTCGGACAGCGGCTCGATCTGGCTGCGGTGGCGATGCAAGGCGTGCCGCTTCGCGTCGACGGTCGCATCATCGAGTGAAAGGACCTCGATCTCGGCCCACGGCACATCGTCGGGCGTGCCCCAGTGCCACAGCCAGATCGGGTACCACCGGTACGGGATGCCCCGCTCGGCGCACACCTCGGCCGTCACCCCGCCGACCACGCGGTGATCGCGATGCCCATCGCCGGTCCATGGCGCGACGACGAGACATGAGCCCGCGTCGGCGACGGTCTCGCGGAGCGCCGTGGCGATAGGGGTGCGGTGACCGTCGGTCCCGCCGTCGGGGATGCCGAGGAACCGCAGCTCGATCGACGGCGCCAGCTGCGCGAGCGCGTCGGCCGCCTCGCGGCGGCGCAGCGCGCCGAGCTCGACGGGTGTCGCGAACGGCGAGTCGGGGTGCGACCCCTCCCCGTCCGTGACGACGAGCACGGTCACCCTCGCCCCGCGGCGAGCGGCGGCGGCCATCAGCCCTGCCGCTCCGAGGGTCTCGTCATCGGGGTGCGCTGCAACGACGACGAGGTGATCGAACTCGACGTCGAGGCTCGCGGGGTTCCGCCCGGCGAAGGCCTCGGCCCACACGTCCTCGCCCGTCCCGGGGTCGAGGTGGCTGAAGCTCACCATGCGCCGCGACCCTGACCGAGGTCGGCGCCGATTCGAGCGAGGTCCCGCTCGCCGTGGTGCTGGCGGAGGTAGATCCCCAAATCCGCGACCCGACGCGCGTGCGCGTCGTCGGCGACCAGCGGCAACGGTCCGAGCGCACGGGCTGACTCGGCGAGCGTGGTCTCGACGGCGCCCGCCACGATGGCCCGCACGCGGGCGGCCAGGATGCCGGGGTCGGGAGCGCGGTCGGATGCGGCGGGCGCGGCATCCATCTGGTCCGCAGCCGACCGCAGCGCGAGCCGCGCCGCCCACAACGCCGTGTCCACGCGAGCGAGATGCAGACGCGACAGCTGGTCGGCGCCGTCGCGCTGCGCCGCTGCGAGGAGCGCCGCGCGGAGCGGCAGCGCACCGCCCCACCAGCACGCGGCCACCCCGACCCCGCCGGCCGCGAAGCCCGGCCGCCTGAGGTACCAGCCGGGCTCGCCGACCGGCACGGCCGGCGCCGACGCGAAGTCCACCGGAGCGCTCACGACCTGGCGCAGCCCGCGCGCATGCCACGGCCCGTCGTGAGGGCTGACCGCGGGCCCTCGCAGGGCCACCGCGAAGAGGCGACGCTCGTCGCCGACCCATGCGGTGACGAGCGCGTGGGTCAGGTGCTGCGCGAGCGAGCACCACGGCTTGGTTCCCGTCAGCAACCAGCCGGGGCCGTCGTCCCGCGCATCGAGGCGCACGCCCGCACCTTCGGCGGCGAACACTCCCCACGACGAGCCCGGGCCGGCACCGATCGCTTCGAGGTCCGGCCCGACGGCCGCGTGTTGCGCCTGGTCGAGGATGTCGAGCGCGTCGAGGTGCGGTTCGAGGATGCGGGCGGCCGCGACATCCCGCTCCGCGACTGCCGCCAGGAACGACCAGTCGTCGGCGAGGGAGCGGTCGTCGTCGCGGGCGGCGCCGACGCCGATCGCCCACGCAAGGGTGGCGGACACATCGGTGCCGAACCCAGCGAGCTCGTCGGCTTCGGCGAGCGCGGACCGCTGTGCGCTGGGAAGCGGGTGGTCGCCGAGGGCGCACGACGTCGAGGGATCTGCAGCGGGAGAGCTCACACTCGTGAGTCTCGGGGCGTGGGTCGCGGGACGGCAGAGGCTTGCCATCGCATCCACCTGTTCGCTAGCGGTCGACGACCCGCGCCTCACGCACCGCCGTCGACGGAAGTCAAGCCTGTCGTGCAGAGGGACGAAGATCCACGAGCCTGAAGCCCTACCACCCGATGAGAGGAGTCGGTCGTGACGCAGGCCAAACCATCACCCGAACCGTCGACCGCGGAGCTGATCTCCCGTCTGTCCGAGCAGACGTCTCGCCTCGTGCGGGATGAGATGCGCCTCGCCCGAGCGGAGCTCTCATCGAAGGCTAAGCAGGGCGGACTCGGCGTGGGGCTGCTCGGCGCGGGCGGCGTGCTCGCGTGGTTCGGCGTCGGCGCGCTCATCGCGACAGCGATCATCGCGCTGTCGCTGCTCCTCCCCGCATGGGCCGCCGCGCTGATCGTGACCGCCGTGCTGTTCATCGTCGCCGGCATCCTCGCGCTCCTCGGCAAGAAGAAGGTGACGGCCCTGTCGCCGACGCCGGAGCGGACCGTGCAGAACGTGAAACAGGACATCACCGAAGTGAAGGAGCGCACCCACCATGACCACGCCTGACGTCCCCGCACACGAAGTGCCCCTCTCGTCCACCCCCGCGACGAAGCCGGAACCCGCGGACGGCGCGTCCGTCGAAGAAATCGAAGCCGACATCGAGCGGACGCGCGCAGAGCTCGGGGACACGGTGGAGCAGCTCGCAGGCAAGCTCGACGTGAAGGCGAGGGCGAAGCAGCACGTCGAGACCGTGAAGACGAACGTCGCCGCGCAGATCGGCGACGCCCGCGAGCACGCGGCCGATTACGTGCATCAGGCGACGAATGCCCTCACGGACGACGCCGGCAAGCCGAACCGCAACGGCTGGATCGCCCTGGCCCTCGCGGTCGTCGCGAGCGGCGCCATCATCACCGCTGTCGCGCGCCGCGGCCGCTGAGACACACCTCGAAAGGACCCCCGCATGTCGAAGAAGACCTCGAAGCCGGAGAAGAAGTCGAGCACGTCGGCGAAGATCCTGTACCGCCCGATCGGGCTCATCAGCGGCATGGTGAGCGGCGCCCTCGCCGGTGTGATCTTCAAGCAGCTCTGGAAGCGGGCGAGCCCGACCCACCGCGAAGACAGCCCGAAGGCCCTGGAGTCAGAATTCGGCCTCGGCGAGGTGCTGATCGCAGCCGCCTTGCAGGGCGCCTTGTTCGCTCTGGTGAAGGCGCTCGTCGACCGCGGCGGCGCCCGGGCGTTCGAGCGCGCGACCGGGGAGTGGCCCGGCGACTGAGCCCGCGGTCAGCCCCCGATCGCGTTCATCCCCCGCGCGGGCTGCAGGAACGACGGGTCGTTGATCGCGTGCCCGGGCAGCTTGCCCAGCACGCACGCGTGCAGCACCTCGGCGATCACGCGACGCCGATCGGCGGGCGCGGCATCCACCGGCATCCCGCGCACCGCGCTCGTCACGTCGTACTCCGTCAGCGAGAACAGGCAGTTACGGAACTGACCGTCGGCGGTCAGCCGCAGGCGGTCGCACGCACCGCAGAACGGCGCGGTCACCGACGCGATCACACCGACCTCGTGCGGGCCGCCGTCGATGCGCCACTTCTCGGCCGGAGCGCCGCCGCGGCCGAGCACCGGCTCGAGCGACCACCGCTCCGACAGCGCTGCCAGGATCTCCTCGCGCGTCACCATCGCGCTGCGATCCCACGTGTGCCCGGAATCCAGCGGCATCTGCTCGATGAACCGCAACTGCGCGCCCACCTCCATCGCGAACGCGACGAAGCCGGCCAGCTGGTCGTCGTTAACGCCCCGCATCGCGACGGCGTTGAGCTTCAACGGCTTCAGATCGGATGCCGCGGCTGCCGCGATCCCCTCGAGCACGTCATCGAGCCGGTCACGGCGCGTCAGCGCGGCGAAGCGCTCGCGGTCGATCGTGTCGATGCTGATGTTCAACCGCGTCAGACCCGCGTCGACCAGGTCGGGCAGCACCTCGGCCAGCCGGATCCCGTTCGTCGTCATCGCCACCTCGACCGGACCCTCGGGCCCCGAGATCGCGGCCACCCGACGCACCACATCGACGATGTCCGTCCGCAGCAACGGCTCGCCACCGGTCAGCCGGAACGTACGGATACCGAGACCCGCCGCCACCTCCGCGATCTCGACGATCTCGTCGGTCGTCAGAATGCTCGTGCGCGCCAGCCACTCGTTGCCCTGCTCGGGCATGCAATACGTGCAGCGCAGCGAGCACCGGTCGGTCAGTGAGATGCGCAGGTCGCGGTGCACACGGCCGTGCGTGTCGACGAGTCCGACCGCCGGGTCGGGAGCGTTGACGGCGAGTACCTGCGGCGCTCGGCCGAGCGAGATCGGCACGGCCGTCACCGGCTCATCCCCCCGCGGCATCCCATTTTCCGAGCCTAATCGCCCTGACCGGCGAGGCGGCCTGTCAGACCGCCCACGGGCTGGGAAGTCGGCACCGATCCCCCCGTCGGGCGACGATCCTGCGGTACGTTTCGGCGCATGACCCTGCGCCGCATCGCCCTGCCGGTCCTCGCCGCGACCGCCCTGCTCCTCACGGCGTGCGCGCCGACCGAGTTCGACCGCGAACAGACCGCCACTGACCGCCCCGACTCGGTCGTCGACGGGGCCGACGGCGCGATCGACGTCGCGACGCTGCGCCACGTCGGGAAAGCCGACGCGTACGACGTCTACCTGGCGCGCGCAGCGGACGACAGTGATTCGCTGTGCCTGTCGCTCACCCTCGACGACGCCTGGCAGACCACCGCCTGCGCGCGCGACTCCGTCTCGGTACGGATCAGCGACAGCGCGAGCGTGACCGCCGACCTCAGCTGCCGCAGCGGCGAGGACCGCGACATGATATCCGACAACGTCTGGGGCAACCGGAAGTAGCCGGCACCGCGACGAACCGCACGCGGGCCGGGTCGACCTGCAGCCACACCGTCTCGCCCACCGACACCGACGCAGTCGCGTCACGCAGGTCCACCGCACCCGCCGTCGTCCGCACTCGCGCTCCCGACAGCGTCGGCTCCACCCCCACCACCGTCGCGGACCACGCGTTCTCGCCCGCAGCGCCCACGATCCGCACGTCGCCCGGCCGGAACACGGCGGCGAGCCCGACACCATCCCCGGCGGCGAGCGCGGCCGACGCGGCATCCGTGCTCGTCAGCACCTGCCCCGCCGCACCCCGCCACACGCCGCGCGCGGCGACCCCCGGCATCCGATTCATGTCCGCGATCGACGCGACGAAAGCGGATGCCGGGGCCCGCAGCACCTCGCGCACCCCGCCGCTCTGCACCACGGCTCCCGCCTCGATCACGAACAGCCGCTCGGCGAGGGCGACCGCGTCACCGGCGTCGTGCGTGACCGCGACGGTCGTCGTGCCGGCGAGCTGCTCGCGCAGCATCCCGCGGATCGCCGACGCCGTCACGGGATCCAGCGCGACCAGCGGCTCGTCGAGCAGCACCACCCGCGGCGACGCCGACAGCGCCCGCGCGATGGCGACACGCTGCTGCTCGCCTCCCGACAACTCGCGCGGCATCCGCGCACCCGTCCCGCCGAGACCCACCCGCTCGAGCCACGCGTCGGCCTCGGCGCGCGCCTGGGCGGCGCGCATCCCGGTGGCGCGCGGACCGAACGCGACGTTCTCGCGCGCGCTGAGGTGCGGGAACAGCCGCGGGTCCTGCCCGAGCAGCACCACGCCGCGCTGCATCGGCGGCGTGCGCACCCGCGGAACGGCCGCCCGCTCGACCGTGCAACCGGCCACCGCGATCTCGCCGCCGTCGAGCGGCACGAGACCGGCGAGCGCCTCGAGCAGCGTCGACTTGCCGGCGCCGCTTGGACCCATGACCGCGACCGTCTCCCCGGCATCCGCGTCGATCTCGACGTCCACCCGGAACCGCGGACGCTCCACCACGACGTGCGCCCGCAGCCCGCTCATCGCACCGCTCCCGGTCGCCAGCCGCGCACCAGCATCAGCACCACGACCGCCGCCGCGAGCAGCAACAGCGCGAGCGCGACGGCCGTGCCCTGCGTCACTCCGGCGCCGTTGAACGCCGTGTAGATCGCGAGCGGCATCGTCTGCGTGACGCCGGGCCGGTTGCCGGCGAAGAGCGCGGTCGCGCCGAACTCGCCGATCGCGCGGGCGAAGCACAGCACGACGCCGGCCACGATCCCGGGGGCGGCGAGCGGCAGCGTGATGCGCCGCAGGATCGTCCAGCGTCCGGCGCCCAACGCGGCGGCGGTGCGCTCGAACTCCACCCCGGTCGAGCGCACGGCGCCCTCGACGGCGAGCACGAGGAACGGCAGCGCCACGAACGTCTGCGCGACCACGACGGCGGGCGTCGTGAACGACAGCCCCCACCCGCCCAGCCAGCCCTGCCGGCCGAAGAGGTACAGCAGCGCAATGCCCCCGACCATCGGCGGCAGCACGAGCGGCACCGTCACCGCGGCCCGCAGCACCGCAGCCAGACGCGGACCCGTCCGCGCGATCAGCAGCGCCAGCGGCACACCGATCACGACGCAGATCGCGGTGGCCGCCGCACCCGTACCGAGCGAAAGACCCAGCGCCGACAGCGCAGCAGGCGACGTCACGTCGGCGACGAACGTCGACCACTGCACCCGGGCGATGAGCGCGACCAGCGGCAGGATCAGGAACGACAACCCGACCAGCGCCGGCACCGACAGCGTGCGCGGGACGTAGCCGCGCCCCACGCTCACAGCGCTCCGAACCCGCGGTCCGCGAGGATCCGCTGCCCGGCATCCGACAGCACGAACGCGACGAACGCGTCGGCGGCCGCGGGGTTCGCGGCATCCGTCAGGGCAGCGATCTCGTACCGGTTCACGACGTCGCCGCTGCCCTGGGGGACGATCGCCTCGACATCGTCGCGCCCGACCACGTCGGTCGCGTAGACGAGTCCCGCATCGGCCTCGCCCGCTGCCACCTTCGTGAGCACCGCGGTCACGTTCTGCTCGAGGCTCGCAGGGTCGACCGTGACATCCGCGCCCTCGAGCAGTCGAGCGGATGCCGCGCCGCACGGCACCTCCGGAGCGCAGAGCACCGTCAGGACGCCGGACAGATCGGCCAGCGACGCGACGCGTTTCGGGTTGCCCGCCGGGACGACGATCACGAGCGTGTTCGTCGCGAAGACCGCGGAGTCGGGTGCGAACTCCGACACCTTCGCCATCGTCGACTCATCGGCCGATGCGAAGACATCCGCGGGCGCGCCCTCGGCGATCTGCGTGGCGAGCGTCGACGACCCGTCGTACACGGGACTGATCCGAACGTCCGGATGCTGCGCCGTGAACGCATCGGTGACCTCGTCGAACGACGCCTGCAGGGATGCTGCGGCGTACACGGTCAGGGTGCCGTTCACGTCGTCGTCCGACGCCGGCGGAGTCGAGGCGGCGCAGCCGGTCAGCGCGAGCACGAGCGCGGCGAGCGCGCCGGCCGGGCGGCGCACGTCAGTCCCCCGCCAGCTCGACGACGACGTTCGTCGCCTTCACCGATGCGCGCGCCGTCGTCCCGACCTCGAGCTGCAGCTCGCGCACCGCCTCGGCCGACAGCAGCGACACCACCCGGTGAGGACCGGCCTGGATGTCGACCTGTGCCATGACCCCGTCGACCTGCACCCGCGTGACGATCCCGACGAAGCTGTTGCGCGCGCTGGAGCGATGCTCGAAGCCGTCACCGGGGTCGTTCGCCATGGTCACCGCGAACGCCGCGAGGGCTTCGCCGGGGATCTCGGCGGGCACGGCATCGGTCACGGGGAGCAGGCCCTGGTCGATCCAGCGCCGCACCGAGTCGTCGCTCACACCCAGCAGACGAGCGGCCCGGGCCACACGGTAGGTCGTCATGGTTCGATCATGCCGCACACGCGGCTGATTGGGGGCCGGCGATGCCGCATCTGCGGATCCGTTGGCCCGTCGGCATCCGATTCCGCGGCGGCCCTGCCATCACCGACACACGTACACTCGGGACATGCGCCCGTTGGTCGATCCCGTGCCCGAGTTGGATCCCGATGAGCGCCGGCGCACCGCGCGCCACACGGTGCTGAAGGGCATCGGCGACGAAGGTCAGCGGCGGCTCGCGAACACCCGCGTCGCCGTCGTCGGCGCGGGCGGCATCGGCTCGCCGGCGATCCTCGCCCTCGCCGCCGCGGGTATCGGCGCGATAACCGTCATCGACGACGACACGGTCGAGCTGCACAACCTGCAGCGCCAGATCGCGCACCGCATCGAGGATATCGGGGTGCACAAGACCGACAGCACGGTGCGCGCAGTCGCCGCCCTCTCCCCCGTCACGGTCGTCACCCCCGTGACCGCCCGACTCGACGAGACGAACGCGCAGGAGTTCTTCGCGGGCGCCGACATCGTCATCGACACGAGCGACTCGTTCGCCACCCGTCGCGCCGTCGCCGCGGCGACCGAGGCGCTCGGCGTGCCGCTCGTCTGGGGCGCCGTCCGCGAATGGCACGCGCAGATCACGGTGTTCTGGTCGCGGCCGATCGAGGGCGACCCCGTCGTTTTGAACGACCTCTTCGCCGTCGGCACCGAGGGCGATCCGCCGACGTGCGCCCAGGTCGGCGTACTCGGCGCGCTGTGCGTGCAGGTGGGCGGCATCCTCGCCACCGAGGTCGTCAAGCTCGCGATCGGCGTCGGGCAGCCGCTGCTCGGCCGCATGCTCGTGCTCGACGCCCTTTCGAGCCGGCAGCACGAACTGCCACTGCGGTCGGCGGCGAGCGCGGCGACCCCGTCGGCGGCGCGCTCGTGAGCGGGCTCCGCACGGTCGAGGAACAGCTCGCCCGCGTCCTGGCCGCGGTGCGTCCGATCGCCGGCGAGACGCTCCGCGTCGGCGACGCCGCGGGGCGCACACTCACGGCACCCGCCGTCGCCGCGCACGACATCCCCCTCTTCGACAACTCGGCGATGGACGGGTTCGCCGTGCGCGCCGCCGACGTCGTCGCGGCGGGGCCGGGGCATCCCGTCTCTCTCCGTGTCGTCGCGGACCTGCCGGCGGGAGTCGCCACCGATCCCCCGCTCGCTGCGGGCGAGGCGGCGCGCATCATGACCGGGTCGCCGACACCCACCGCCGCCGATGCCGTCGTGCCGTTCGAGAGCACGGCGGGCGGCCTGGCCGACTCGCTCGGAACCGTCGAGGTGCTCGAGGCGCCGACGCCGGGCGCGTTCATCCGCCGCCGCGGCGCCGACCTGCGCGCGGGCGACGTGGTCGTCGACGCGGGCGAGCGTTTGGGTCCGTTCCAGGTGGCCGCGGCCGTCGCGGCGGGCATCGACGAGGTCACGGTCACCCGGGCACCTCGCGTCGCCGTCGTCTCCACCGGCAGCGAACTGCTCGCCCCCGGTGAGCCCGTACGGCGCGGCCTCATCCCCGACTCGAACGGACCGCTCCTCGCGCAGCTCGTCGTCGACGCGGATGCCGAGCTCGTCCTCACCTCCCGCGTGTCGGACGACGGTGCGGCGGTCGCGCAGGTGACCGCCGACGCCCGCGCGGCCGGGGCCGACGTCATCGTCTTCACCGGCGGCGTGAGCGCCGGGGCCTACGAGCCGGTCCGCGCCGCCTTCGACGGCCACGGCGAGGTCGAGTTCACCCGCGTGTCGATGCAGCCGGGCAAGCCGCAGGCGTTCGGGACGGTAGGTGACGGATGCCTCGTGTTCGGTCTTCCCGGCAACCCGGTCAGCGTCGCCGTGTCGTTCGAGGTGTTCGTGCGCCCCGCCCTCCTCGCCCTGCAGGGGCGCTCGGTCATCCAGCGCCCGCGGATCACCCTCACCGCCACGGAGTCGTGGACGACACCGCCCGGACGGCGCCAGTACCTGCCCGCGGTCGTCGACCTCGTCGCCCGCACGGTGGGCCCCGCGACGGCGGGCGGCTCGGGCTCGCACCTGGCCGGCGGGCTCGCCCGGGCATCCGCTTTCGCGATCGTCCCCGCCGAGGTCGCGAGCGTCGCCGCGGGTGACGAGGTAGATGTCATGCTGGTCGGATGACGTTCCCCCACCTCGACTCCGCCGGCCGCGCGCACATGGTCGACGTCACCGCGAAGAGCCCGACGGTCCGCACCGCGACCGCGCGCGGGTTCGTGCGCTGCAGCGCCGACGTCGTCGCCGCCCTCCGCGACGGCACCGCGCCGAAGGGCGACGTGCTCGCCGTGGCCCGGATCGCCGGCATCCAGGCGGCGAAGTCCACCGCCACGCTGCTGCCCCTGGCGCACCTCATCGGGGTGCACCGGGCGTCGGTCGAGCTCGAGATCACCGACGAGGGCGTCGAGATCGAGGCCACCGTGGGGACCGCCGACCGCACCGGCGTCGAGATGGAGGCCATCACCTCGGTGTCGGTCGCCGCGCTCGCCGTCGTCGACATGATCAAGGGACTCGACCGCGCGGTCGTCATCGAGAACGTCCGCATCGTCGCGAAGTCCGGCGGTCGCTCGGGCGACTGGGTGCGCCCCGGCGAGGAGGTGCGGGCATGACCCTCGTGCGCTACTTCGCGGCAGCCGCCGAGGCCGCCGGGACCGAGAGCGAGGAGCGGACCGAGGCGACCCTCGACGAGCTCCGCACCGCCGTGCTCGACGAGCACCCGAAGCTGTGGTTCGTGCTGCCCGACTGCGCCGTGCTGGTCGACGGCGTGCGGACCGACGGCGACGCCTCGCTCGCCGGCGCGCGCCTCATCGACGTGCTGCCGCCGTTCGCCGGCGGATAAGGGCGGGCGGGTGAGCGCGGGTCAGCCGCCGATGCCCTTCCAGGCGGTCGTACCGTCTTCCTCGACCTGACGCTTCCACACCGGCAGGTCGGTCTTGATCGTCTCGATGATGGCGCGGCAGACCTCGAACGCCTCGGCGCGATGCTCCGACGCGACCGCGATGACCACTGCCGCGTCGCCGACGGCGAGGCTGCCGACGCGGTGACTGACGGCGACGACGGTGTCCGCGGCATCCCCCGCCTCGGCGGCGATGCGGTGCAGCGTCGTCTCGGCGTCGGGGTGGGCGCTGTACTCGAGCCCGACGACCGTGGTCGCGGCATCCGGATCGTTGTCGCGCACCCGCCCGATGAACGTCGTCACCGCGCCGTACCGGGGGTCCTCGACGGCGCGCAGGTGCGCCTCGACGTCGAGCGCGGCCTCTTCGAGCCGCGCGATCCGCACCGTGTTCACGAGTGGTCCCCGCCCTTCGCCTGATCGACCACGTGCCGGGCGACCGACACGATCACCGGGATGCCGGAGGTCACCGCGCGGGTCGAGCCCGGCAGGTTGACGATCAGCGCCCCCTCGGGCTCGACGACGCCCGCGACGCCGCGGGAGAGCAGCGACATGGGGGTGTCGGCGAGGCCGACGCGGCGGAGCTCCTCCGCGACGCCCGGGATGACCCGCGTCACCACGCGCTCCGTGCCCTCGGGAGTGCGGTCGCGCGGACCCACTCCGGTGCCGCCGGTCGTGACGATGAGCCGGGCCGGGGTCGCGAGCGCACGGCGGAGCGCCTGCTCCACGGCATCCGCTCCGTCGGGGACGATCTCGCTGCCGACGCAGGGAATGCCGGCCTCGCCGAGGAGCGCGACCGCGAGCGGCCCGCCGCGGTCCTCTCGTTCGCCGGATGCCGAGCGGTCGGACACCGTGATGACGTAGGCGCGCAGGGTCACGTGCTCACCCTAGGCGGTCGCCGGCAGGCGGTCACGAGACGGTGATGAGCGAGCGCTGCCACCCGGTCGAGCCGTCGGGGGCGATCGGCGCGCGCTCCTCGATCTGGGTCTCGCCGTTCTTGTTGATCGCACGCACCGCGACGTAGTGGGGGCCGGGCGTGGCGTCCCACTCGAGGACCCACTGCACCCAGGTGTCCTCGTTGATGGGGGTCGAGAGCTTCGCCGACTGCCAGTCGCCGTCGTCGATGCTGACTTCGACCCGCTCGATGCCCACGGTCTGCGCCCACGCGACGCCCGCGAGGGGCACCTTGCCGGACGCGACCGGGGTACCGCTCTTCGGGGTGTCGAGACGTGAGGAGAACTTGATGGGCGCCTCGGCGGAGTATCCGCGCGGGGTCCAGTACGCCTCGTCTGCGGCGAAGGTGGTGATCTTGAGCTCGGTCACCCACTTGGTCGCCGAGACGTAGCCGTAGAGCCCGGGGATCACCATGCGGACGGGGAAGCCGTGCTCGGGCGGCAGCGGTTCGCCGTTCATGGCGACGGCGAGGATCGCGTCGAGGTTCTCGTCGGTCCCGGCCGACAGCGGCGTGCTCGCCGTGTAGCCGTCGACGCTGCGGGACAGGATCATGTCGGCATCCGCCTTCGGACCCGCCATCTTGAGCACCTCGCGCAGTGGCACGCCCTGCCAGATCGCGTTGCCGACGAGCCCGCCGCCGACCTCGTTCGAGACGCACGTGAGCGTGATCGCGTACTCGTCGAGGCCCATGTCGAGCAGGTCCTGGAAGCTGAGCTCGACGCGCTGGTCGACCATGCCGTCGATCACGAGCCGCCACGTCGAGGGGTCGACCGTGGGCACGGTGAGCGCCGTGTCGACGCGGTAGAAGTCGGCGTTGGGGGTGATCAGGGGGCTGATGCCCTTCACGTCGAGCTCGGCACCCGCGGGGATCGTCACGGTGCTTCTCGGGGCGGGCAGCTTGAGCGCCCGACGGATGGCGTCGGCCGAGGTGGTGGCGGCGCTCACGGCTCGCGCAGTGACGCCCACGACGACAGCGGATGCCCCGGCGATGACGGTCGTCAGAAGGAAACGCCGGCGGTCGAGGCCCTCTGCCTCGCCGGTGTGGGTGTCGTCGCGCCAGCCGCGCAGCCACCGTCCGAGCAGGAACAGGACCGCGGCGGAGCCGAGCGTGCCGAGCGTGGGCGGGAGGAACGCCAGCGGCGTGGCGTCGGCGCGGGTGACGATCGCCGCACCCGACAGGATCCCCGCGACGAAGAGCGCGATCACGCCGACGGGCGGGCGCACGTACTCGAGGATGCCGGCGATCGCCGACGCGATCGCGACCGCGAGGCCGAGCCCCGCGAGCAGAGCAACCTTGTCGTACTCCCCGAACGTCGTGATCGCGAACTCCTTGAGCGGTCGCGGCACGATGTCGATGACGAACGATCCCACGGCGAGGATCGGACTCGCCGTGCTCGAGAACAGGAGGGCTGCGAGTTCCGCGATGGCGAGGAACACCGCGCCCGCGACGATCCCCGAGAGGGCGGCCCACAGAGTGAACCGCTTACCGCTGGTGTGAGTGCTCATGTCATCCCTTCAACAGGTGTTCGGAGCGAACACGCGATCGGATGGACCGAGGAGCGGCACGCGAGGCGAGCTGATGCGTCTCACTCTGGCTGGTCGTGTGAGCGAAAGCTCGCTCTTGCGGAAGCGGGGCGGATGCCGCAGGGGCTCACGCACGCCGGCGGGACGCGTAGGGCCGTCGACGGCGTCGAGTAGTGTCGGCCCGGTGACCCCCGCGCACCTCGCCGATCGTCTCGAGAAGACACCCGGGCCCCAGCTCCCCTCGCACCCGGCGATCACCGTGTGGCGCGCAGCGGCATCCGCCGACATCGACGCGATCCACGCGGTCGTCAGCGCGGCCGACGCGGTCGACCACCCCACGTGGACGACTCCGCGGCAGGACGTGGCCGAGGCGTTCGAGTCGACCCACATCGACCCCGCGCGGGACACCCTGGTCGCCGTCACCGCCGACGGCGAGATCGTCGCGACCGGCGTCAGCGCACTGCACCCGTCGCGGGCCGGAGGGATGCTGTCGGTCGACCTGAGCGGCGCGGTCCACCCGCAGTGGCGCCGCCGCGGCATCGGAACCGCACTGCTGCGCTGGCTCGACGCGCGGGCGCAGCAGCAGGTCGCGCGGGCGGCGCAATCGCTCGAGGGCGGCGGGTCGGAGGGTCGGCTCAAGGCGTACGTCGAAGAGCCCAACACCGACCACGCCACGATCCTCGCGGCGCGGGGGTACACGGCCGAGCGCTGGTTCTCGACGATGGAGCGCGACCTCTCCCAGCCCGTCGCCGGCCTCCCGGTGCCGGAGGGCATCTCGCTCGTGCCATACGACCGGGCACGGGATGCCGACGCGCTCGCCGCGCGCAACGACGCCTTCCGAGACCATTGGGGAAGCCTGCCGTCGAACGAGGAGCGCTGGCAGCAGTTCGTCGGCGGCGACTACTTCCGCCCCGACCTGTCCCGCATGGCCGTCACCGATGACGGGCAGATCGTCGCGTTCTGCCTCGCCTCGGTCAACGAGGACGACTTCGCCGCCCTCGGTGCGTCCCACGCCTACATCGACCTGATCGGCGTCGTCCGGTCGCACCGAAAGCAGGGGCTCGCACCGCTCGTCATCGCGGCCGCGCTCGAGGCGATCACCGCCGAGGGGCTCGAGCGTGCCGTGCTCGACGTCGACACCGACTCCCCCACCGGAGCCAACCGGCTCTACGAGGGGGTCGGGTTCGGCGCGACGCACCGGGTCGTCGCGATGGTGCGGCGGCTCTGAGGGCCATCGAGCTCTTGGCGGCGGTCAGCGGCCTCCGTCCGCGAACGGCCAGGCGACGGTCAGCCGCAGGTCTTCGTCGTCGCGGGGCGAGTTGTGCCAGATCTCCCGTGGCGGGCCGACCGGCGTGCCCCCGGCATCCGTGATCCAGGCGTGCACCTCGTCGTAGAGCGCGAGGATCTCGGGGAAGTCGGTCTCGCGACCTTTGGCGTGGCGGAGCGCGAGCCGGCCGCCCGTCATCCGATAGCTGCGGACGCCGTCGGTTTCGTCGACGAGCCCGTCGACGGGCAGCACGATCTCGAGCGGACCGTCGGAGTCGCCGGTGACGGGGGCGTGGAAGACCCCGAACGGGTCGCCCGTCGGAGTGAGCCCGGCGCGTGCGGCGACCTGCCGGAGCCGGGTCGTCTCGGTGTGGATGATCTCGTCCATCTCGTGCGGCGCCATCCGGCGCATGACGCTGAGCACGGGCCGGTCGGCCTCGATCGTGGTCTCGACAGCGGACATGGGGGTCTCCTTCGTGAGATGCAGCCGCGCTCGGGCGAGCACGACGTCGTTTGCCTGCACGCGGCGGTGCATCGAGCCGACCGCGGCGTCGAGCAGGGAGACCGCGCCCGCGGGGTCGACCTCGGCGCGGTCGAGGATCGCGGCGATCTGCTCGAGCGACAGGTCGGCCGAGCGCAGCAGCGCGATCAGCCATCCGGTCGGCACCTGATCGGCCGAGTAGTAGCGGTAGCCGCTCGCCTCGTCGACCCGACGCGGCGCCAGCAGTCCCCGGTCGGCGTAGATGCGCAGCGCCTTCGCCGACAGCAGGGTCTCCGCAGCGAACCGGCCGGCGGTCATCCACTCCTCGTGTTCTGTCACGTGCTCAGCCTCGGCCATGCCCCTGGGGCGAGGTCAAGCACCGATAGCGTGAGGCCTGGGACCCCCTACTCCTCGTCGGCGGGCGCGGAGCAGTCGGAGGCGACGACGAAACGGGCCGTGCTGGTTGCTTCGATCAGCCGTCCGTCGAGCCAGTACCGTGCGGTGTACCCCGCTGACCGGTGCACCTCGCCGCCACCGACGGGCGCCACGGCGAAGAGCGCCGTGATGTCGGTTCCCGGATCGACCACCGTGCCGCGGACGTCGATGCGTCGGTTCCAGACCTCCGGGTCCGGCGGGTAGGCATCGCTGCCGAGGCTCGTCGTGCCCTCGATCGGAACCAGGTAACTCTCGCGGAGTTCGAGACCTTCGGGGTCGATCAGGTCGATCGAGTCCATGAGGACGGCAGCCCCGTTCGACGTCCGCACCACATCGCCGAAGGTGACCATCGCCGCGTCCGACTGGACACAGACTTCGTACCCGCCGCCGAGCGTCACAGGCGCCTCGCCCGCGCAGGCGGAGAGGCCGCCCGCGACAAGAACGCACGTGAGTGCGGCGATGGGGGTTCGACGGGCCATGCGCTCACCCCGGCACAGCGGCGGTCGACGCGCACCCAGGCGCTGATGTCAGCCGATGCGGGTGCGGAGGGCCTCGGCATCCGTCTCACCGTCGACCAGCACTGCGCGCGCGAGGTCACGGGCGTCCTCGACGTTCCAGAGCAGCACGCCGACGGGAGCGCCGGACTCGTCGCGGTAGTAGACGACCGTGCGGTCCGCGTCGAGGTCGACGACGAGGGGATCCTTCTCGGGATCGAGCGTGCCGACCGCCTCCCATCGGACGCCGAACACGGCCGAGTAGAAGTACGGCGTGTGCGTGTACGGCAGGCGCTCCCCCGCCATGGAGCGGCCGACCGCGGCACCCATCTCGTTCGCGTTGTCGACGTGCTCGACGCGCGTGCGGCCCAGGATCGGGTCGGGGTACGACGCGATGTCGCCCGCAGCCCAGATCGCGTCGTCGCTCGTGACGAGGTGCTCGTCGACGACGACGCCCTCATCGACGATGAGGCCCGCCTGCTCGGCGAGGTCGGTCACGGGGTCGACGCCGAGGCCGAGCACGACGATGTCCGCCGGCCGCTCGTCGCCGCCCTCGAGCACGACGTGCAGGCGGTTCCCCTCCGTCCGGACCTCTTCGACGCGCGCGTTCGGGCGGAGCTCGACCCCTCCGTCACGGAACAGCTGCTCGTAACGCCGGACGAGCTCGGGCGGGAACGTGCCGTCGCCGAGGGCCTCGGACGGGAACACCAGCTCGGTCTCGACGCCGTTCTGCACGAGCGCGGCCGCGATCTCGGCGCCGATGTAGCCGCCGCCGACCACGACGGCGCGACCGCCCTGCGCCGCGAGTTCGCGCAACCGTCGATAGTCGTCCGCCGAGCGGAAGAACAGCACGCGGTCGTCCTCCGGCGCCGGGATCTCGCGGGGCTTCGAGCCGGTCGCGAGCAGCAGGCGGCGGTAGCCGAGCTCGTGCCCCTCACCGATCGAGACCGTCTTCGCCTCGCGATCGATGGACGTGACGAGCGTCTCGAGCCGCAGCTCGGCGCCGGTCGCCTCCACGGTGCCGAGCGGAACCTGGTCCCACGTGAAATCCGGGTCGGTCCAGAGCTTCTTCGATAGGGCCGGTCGCGTGTACGGCGGGTCGATGTCCGCGCTGAGGATCCCGATCGTCCCGTCCGGATCCAGTTCCCGGATGCCGCGCGCCGCCGCATCCGCCACCATTCCGCCGCCGACGATCAGATAGTCGTAGGTCCTCATCGCATCGCTCCGCTCGGTTCGTTTGGGGCAACGGTAGGTGGGAGCGGTGGGATCGGCGGCGGGGTTGCGTGTGTGCGCGGGGGCGGTTAGGTGCGGCGCGGTTGCGTGCGTGGGCGGGGGTTCGCGCGGAGCGGTTAGGTGGCGCGGATTCGGAGATGTGCGTCGGATTCGGATCGCATGGGGTTGTCTATCCGAATCCGGCGACACCCTCCGATTCCGGTGCCTTCACCTTGAGTGGCGCGTGCCGTTGGGGCGGACCGAGTCGCTTTTCCCGCTCCCGCGAAGAATGAGAGGACTCTCATTCTTGGGATGTGGACATCATGTGATCTGGGCCGGTTTTGCCGGGGTGGATGTCGGAGGTCAGTGGCAGAGTGCAGGTATGACGGATGCGGCGGAAACCCCCGGTGGCGAGGACTATCTCGCTACCCTGGCGGGAATCGTCGCGGACGCGGGTGACGTCGCCGTCGAACTTGCGCGGGCGCAGGTCCGGGAGCTGCGGATGCTGGCCGCCGCCGGCCGTCTCGCCGAAGCGCAGACCGCGCAACGCAACGCCCGCGTGCAGGTCCACGACATGGCGTTGCGGTCGATCGCGGCGGAGGTCGGCGGAGTCATGCGGGTCACCGATCGGACCGTGCAACGGCGGATCGGTGAGGCGCGAACGATGATTGAAGGCTTCCCCGCGACGGTCGAGGCGTGGGAGCAAGGCCGGATCGTTCGGGGCCACGCGATCGCGATCGTCGAGACCGGGACGAGTCTGCCGGCAGAGATGTGGGCGGAGTTCGAACAGGTCGCGATCACCCGGTGCGAACGGGACACCCCCAACCGTGTGCGGGGAGAGTTGGAGATCCTCGCCCACCGGATGCACCCGCGCTCGTTCGCGGAACGGCACGAGAAAGCCGCCGCTGGGCGCTGCGTGCGGATCGTGCCGGGACGAGACGGGATGTCCGACGTCGTCGCAACCGTCCCGACGGTCATGGCCGAAGGGATCCACGACCGGCTCACGCAGCAGGCGCGAGCGATCATCGACACCCGCGACGAACGCGTCGCTGCGCGCGGCTGTGCGGGTGTCGCGTTCGGGGAAGCCGCCAGCGACGGCGACACTGACGGCGATCGCGACGACGACGCCGCCGCGATCATCGCCACCGACCAGCGCTCCATCGACCAGGTCCGGGCCGACGTGTTCGCCGACCTCCTCCTCGCGGGAACACCCGCCCTCGACGACACCCGCGACACCACCGCCGGACCCCTCGGTGCCATCCGCGCGCGTGTGCAGGTCCTCGTCCCCGCCTCAACACTCACCGGAGAAGACAACGGGCCGTGCGACCTCACCGGGCGCTCCCCCATCGACCCCGCGACCGCCCGAATCCTCGCGGGCGACACCGGGATGTGGGAACGGCTCTTTCACGACCCCACCACCGGGGTCACCGTGTCGACCGATTCGTACCGGGTCCCCTCCGGGATGCGACGGTTCCTGCAAGCCCGCGATCAGCACTGCCGGTTCCCCGGATGCCGCGTCGCAGCCATCCGCTGCGAGGTCGATCACACCCACGACTATGCGCTCGGCGGACGAACGGAACTCTCGAACCTGGCTCACCTGTGCCAACGGCACCATTCGATGAAGCAGTTCACCGCGTGGAGGGTGCGACAACTGAAGGGTGGCGTCCTGGAATGGACCTCACCCCTCGGCAGGATCTACAGAGAAGACGCACCCACCCCGGCCGTCGCCTTCACCCCTGCCGCACCACCATCACCACCATCCGCACCAGCGGAACCCGCACCTTTCTGATGTGACTATCGGGCGCGCCAAGACGCCGTGCGCGTGCGAGCGCCAGTCGAGTGCCGCACCCTCAACGCCGGCGAGCCCGCACGCTCCCGGCACAACACATCTCGCCCCCGAACGTCGGCGAGCCCGCACGCTCGAAGCCACCCCGCCGACCGGGCCGACCTACTCCGCGCCGAGCCCCGCCGCCTTCTCCCGCAGCACCGCCTGCTGCACCGTGTTCGCGGTCAGCTCCGCTGCTGCCAGCAACTCGGCCCGGCCCGCATGATCAGCATGTGCTTCATGGTTGTGTCCTGAGTGTCCGGGGGACGCGATCTCGTCGAGAAATCCTTTCGCTCTAACGTGGAGGTGTGCGTGCCACCGCGAGTCCCCGACGAACCGTCGTCCTGATCGTCGCGCTCAGCCTCATCGCGGCGGCGACCCTCGCCTACGGTCTCCGCGTCGCCCGGCTCGTGGTCCTCGCCGACGAAGGCGATGTGCCCCCGGCATCCGCCCTCACCCTCCCGGCCGACGTCACCGTGTCATCGGACACGATCGGATGCGGCAGCGGCGGCTGCTCGCGCACGCTCACCCTCACCCCCGCCGACGGAACAACCCCCGAGGCACTCGCCGACGAGCTCGGGACCACTCCGCAGCAGCTCATCCCCGGCACCTTCGTCGACCCGCGCACCGTCTCGGCGTTCGGGACGGTCGGCGACGGCGAGCTCGTCGTCGTCCTCGACTACTCGTCGACGCCGTACGTGCCCTGACGTGTCACCCCGTCCGCGAGCACCGACCTACGCGGCTCGACCACGGCCGCCACGATCGCCTCGATCGCGAACTCCGACGCGCGGCCGAGGTCCACCGCCGTCGGGTCGAGCAGCCACTGGATCTGCAGCCCGTCCATCACCGCGAGGATCGCGGCCGAGCCGTGCGCGATCGACCCCGGCTCGGTGATGCCGCGCTCCTGGCAGATGCGCTCGAACGCCTCGCGCAGATCCTTGCGCAGCACCGAGTACCGGTGCTCGAAGTACGACCGCCCGGGGTGGTCGTCGGTGACCGACTCCGCCGACAGCACCGCGTAGGCCTGCACGATCCCCGCCCGGCGCATGTTCATCATCGCCGTGTGCACGAGGTGGCGGAACAGCTCCATCCCGCCCGGGATCCGCCCGCCGTCCAGGTCGACGACATCCGTCTGATCACGGTGCTCGAGCACTTCGAGGAGCAGCTGATCCTTCGACCCGAAGTGATGCAGGATGCCGGCGTGCGTCATGCCGACCTGGTCGGCGATGTCCTGCAGGGTGCCGTTCGCGAAGCCCTTGGACCCGAAGATCTCCTGGGCCGCGTCGAGGATCTCCCGACGACGGACGAGCGTCGCCGGGCGCGACTTCGTCTGGTGCCGACTTTCGGCCATGATCCGCCTTCTTCTCCTCGCTGCGGATCAGATCTTACGCAGATCCCGGCGCCCGCATCATCCGAGGTTGTGAACTTACTTACTTGATTGTAAGTTTTCCCATGCAATCACACTCAGCGCCGAGTGGCACTCCTTCGGAGGTCTGTATGCGGCGCCGGGACCCACAGATGAAGGAGAAGCAATGAGGCTGAAGACCTCCCTCGCCGCCGCCGGTCTCACCGCGGCACTCATCCTCACCGGCTGCGCCGCCGGTGGCGGAGACACCAACGGCAACTCGGGCAACGGCACCGGAGCCGCGCTGACGATCGCGAAGCCCGACGGCGCCATCACGACCGAATCGCACAACCCCTACCTCGGCGACTCGTCCGCGTCGAAGTACGGCTACGGCAAGGTCATCTTCGAGCCCCTCGCCCTCGTCAACCCGACCGGCGACCTGGGCACCACCCCGTGGCTCGCCGAGACGGTCGAGTGGAACGACGACTACACGCAGCTCACCGTCACGCCCCGCAGCGGCGTGACGTGGAGCGACGGTGAGGACTTCACCGCAGACGACATCGTCTTCACCTTCACCCAGTACCTCAGCGGCAAGCTCACCGACACCGGTGCCCTCGGCGTCACGGACGTGCAGGCAGACGGCGACACCGTCGTGATCAGCTTCGGCACGTCGAAGTTCACCGCCCAGGGCCGCGTCCTGCACACCCCGATCGTGCCGGAGCACATCTGGAAGGACATCGCCGACCCCAACACCGACCCCCTCACCGACGAGGGCAAGGCTGTCGGCACCGGTCCGTACGTGCTCTCCAACTGGTCGACCGAGTCCGTCTCGCTGACCGCCAACCCCGACTACTGGGGCGGCGACCTCGCCGTGCCGCAGCTCAACTACGTCTCCTACGGCGACAATGCAGCCCTCACGACCGCGCTCGCGACCGGTGACGCCGACTGGGCGCAGGCATTCATCCCGCAGATCCAGCAGAGCTACCTCGACGCCGACCCCGACAACGTGTTCCTCGTGTCCCCGACCCCGGGCGCCGGCACGCTGTTCATGAACCTGCAGCGCAAGCCGTTCAACGACCCCGCCCTCCGCGAGGCCCTCGCGTGGACGATCGACCGTCAGGCCTACGTCGACATCGCCCGCGAAGGCGCGAGTGAGGCGATCTGGAACAAGACCGGCCTCAGCTCCGTGCTCGAGAGCGAGATCATCGACGAGTACAAGGACGACAACTACTCGGTCGACGTCGACAAGGCCAAGGAGGTCCTCGAGGACGCCGGCTACACCTGGAACAGCGGTGCGCTGACCGACCCCGACGGTGAGCCCGTCGAGTTCTCGATCTCCGTCCCCGCCGGCTGGAGCGACTGGAACACCGAACAGGCCCTCATCTCCGAGGAGCTCGACAAGGCGCTCGGCATCAAGGTCAACGTCGACCAGCCCGACTGGGGCGGCTGGGACGCCGCCCGCCAGGAAGGCGACTTCGACGCGATCATCCACTGGCTCGAGGACACCGGCAACGCGTACGGCCTGTACACGTCGACGATGGACCCGAAGTGGATCGTCGACGACAAGGCGTCGTTCAACTTCGGCCGCTTCGACGACCCGAAGGTGACCGAGGCGCTGAACACGTACGCCAACGCGAGCTCCGACGAGGACCGCGCCGGTGCCAGCGCCGTGCTGCAGAAGGCGTTCGTCGAGAACGTCCCGGCGATCCCGCTCGGTGCGCACCCGCTCCTCGGCGAGTTCAACACGCGCAACTACGTCGGCTGGCCGTCGGAGGACGACCAGTACGCCGCGGGTGACCCGACGCAGGCCGGTGTCGTTCAGATCCTGACGAAGCTGAAGCCCAAAGAGTAATCCGACCGAGTGACGGGGTGGATGCCGCTGGCCCGGCGGCATCCACCCCACCACCCCTGCCACCCCACGAAAGCGAGCACGCACCGATGCGCGATTCGTTACTGTCCGTCGACGACTTCTCCGTCGTCTACGACGTCGACCCCCCGGTCGAAGCCGTCAAGAACGTCAGCCTCGACCTGCGCCGCGGCGAGATCCTCGGCCTCGCAGGCGAGAGCGGATGCGGCAAGACGACCCTCGCCTACGGTGTGCAGCGCCTGCTCAAGGCGCCCGCCGTCATCTCGAGCGGGTTCGTCACCTTCCGCGACGTGTCCGGCGAGGACATCGACGTCAACTCGCTCGACGCCGAGCAGATGCGCCGCTTCCGCTGGGACAAGATCTCCATGGTCTTCCAGGGCGCGATGAACGCCCTCAACCCCGTCGCGACGATCGGCTCCCAGCTCGCCGACGTCTTCGAGGTGCACCGCCCCGACATGAACCGCGCCGCGCGGCGCGAAGCCGTGGACGAGCTCCTCGAGATCGTCAAGGTCGGCGCCGCCCGCCGCCGCTCCTTCCCCCACGAACTCTCCGGCGGCATGCGCCAGCGCGTCATGATCGCGATGGCGCTCGCGCTCCGGCCGCAGCTGATGGTCATGGACGAGCCGACGACCGCGCTCGACGTCCTCGTCCAGCGCGAGATCCTCAAGCAGATCTCGCAGCTGCGCCACGAGTTCGGCTTCTCCGTCATCTTCATCACGCACGACCTGCCGCTGCTCCTGGAGATCAGCGACCGCATCGCCATCATGCGCGAGGGCGAGATCGTCGAGATCGACACCGCCGAGCGCATCTGGCGCAACCCGCAGCACGAGTACACCCGCACCCTGCTGTCCTCGTTCCCGCGCCTCACTGGTGAAAGGGGGGTCGTCGTCCGATGACCACACTCGAATTCGACGGCGTCACGAAGGTGTACCAGGTCCGTGGAGCCGGCCAGATGAAGGCCCTCGACGACGTGTCGTTCACCCTGACGTCCGGTCAGACGATCGGCCTCGTCGGCCAGTCCGGCAGCGGTAAGTCGACGATCGCCAAGATCCTCACGCAGCTCGAGACGCCCACGAGCGGCGAGGTCCGCCTCGACGGCGCCCCCATCCCCCGCCGAGGCAAGGGTCTGCGCGCGTACCGGCAGCAGCTGCGCATGGTGTTCCAGGACCCGTTCGCCTCGCTGAACCCGTACCACTCCATCCGTCACCACGTCGAGCGCCCGCTGCGCCTGGACAACGTGGTCCCGAAGCGCGAGGTCGAGGACGAGGTGCGCCGCCTGCTCGAGCGCGTGCGACTCGACCCCGACTCGGTCATCGACCGCCGCCCGCACGAGCTGTCGGGCGGACAGCGGCAACGCGTCGCGATCGCCCGGGCCCTGGCATCCCGCCCCCGCCTGCTCGTCGCCGACGAGCCCGTCTCGATGCTCGACGTCTCGATCCGCATGGGCGTGCTGAACCTCCTCGCCGACCTGCAGCGCGAAGAGGGCCTCGGCGTGCTCTACATCACGCACGACCTCGCGACCGCGCGGCACTTCAGCGACGAGATCCTCGTCCTCAACCAGGGCCGCGTCGTCGAGAGCGGCACCGCGGACGACGTCATCCTGCGCCCGCAGAACCCCTACACGCAGGAGCTCCGCGCTGCCTCGCCCGACCCCGAGAGCCACTTCGCGTCGACTCCCGGCTTCTCCGGAGGTGCCCGATGACCGCCGTCGAACCCCAGCTGCCCGTCGAGACGTCCGACGCGCTCGAGGTCGGCACGACCGCCACGACCGCCGTCAAGGGACGCTCCCGCATCCCGTGGCGCTTCCTCGGCAGTCGCGCGCTGTTCTACCTGTTCACGCTGTGGGCCGCGATCACGATCAACTTCTTCCTGCCCCGGTTCATGAAGGGCGACGCGGTCGACCAGTACCTCGCCCGCAACCGCAACGTCACCCCCGAAGCGGCCGACGCCCTGCGCGCCCTGCTCGGCATCGACACCGACAAGTCCCTGTGGCAGCAGTACCTCGACTACTGGGGCCTCATGCTGCGCGGCGACCTCGGCGTCTCGCTGCTGCACGGCCTGCGCCCCGTCACCGAGGTCATCAGCCAGTCCCTGCCGTGGACCGTCGGTCTCGTCGGCTTCGCCACGATCGTCTCGTTCCTCATCGGCACGATCGGCGGCGCCATCATCGGCTGGCGTCGCGGCAGCCGCGCCGAGGTAATGATCCCGATCACGACGTTCCTCAGCACCATCCCGTACTTCTGGCTGGGCCTGCTCGCCATCGCGCTCTTCTCGGTGAACCTCAAGTGGTTCCCGATCGGCAAGGCCTACGGCGTCGGCTACTCGCCCGAGTTCACCCCCGAGTTCATCGGACAGGTGATCCACCACGGCACCCTGCCCGCCGTGACCATCATCATCGCCTCTCTCGGCGGCTGGATGCTCGGCATGCGCAACATGATGCTCACGGTCCTCGACGAGGACTACATCACGGTCGCGCAGGCCAAGGGGATGCCGAACTCGCGCGTCCTCTGGCGGTACGCCGCGCGCAACGCAGTGCTGCCCCAGATCCAGAGCTTCGCGCTGTCGATCGGCTTCATCGTCGGCGGCACGATCGTCATGGAGATGGTCTTCAGCTACCCCGGCGTCGGCAAGCTGCTGCTGGACGCCACCAACGCGAAGGACTACGCGCTCATGCAGGGCGTCTTCCTCGTGATCACGCTCTCGGTGCTCGTCGCGAACATCCTCGCCGACGTCGCCTACGCGTTCCTCGACCCGCGCACCCGCCAGACGGAGGCCTGACATGACCACGACCGCCACCATCCGGATGGCCCGTACCGAGGACCCGACGCCCAACACGTTCTGGGCCCGCCTGGGGTCGGCGTTCGCGATGTTCCGCAACGCGAAGTCGATCACGGGTCTCGCGATCCTCGGCTTCTTCGTCCTCATCGCGATCTTCGCCGACGTCCTCGCGCCGTACCCGCCCACCCAGGTCGACAACACGGCCCGGTTCCAGCCGCCGTCCGCCGCGCACTGGCTCGGCACAACCCACATCGGCGAGGACGTCCTCAGCCAGGTCATCCACGGCACCCGCGGCGTCATCGTCGTCGGCTTCCTCGCCGCCATCATCGCGACGATCATCGCGATCGTGGTCGGCGTGGTGTCGGGCTACGTCCGCGGCTGGAAGAGCGAGGGGCTGTCTGCCCTGACGAACGTATTCCTCGTCATCCCGGGTCTGCCGCTCATCATCATCGTGGCGTCGATGTTCGAGGAGCCGCCGCTCGTCCTCATCGCCGCGGTCCTCGGGATCACCGGCTGGGCGTGGGGCGCCCGCGTCCTGCGCGCGCAGACGATGTCGCTCCGCAACCGCGACTTCATCCAGGCCGCCCGAGCGAACGGCGAGCCGCTGCGCCGCATCATCGCCGTCGAGATGCTCCCGAACCTCATGGCTCTCATCGCCGCGAGCTTCGTCGGCACCGTGACCGCCGCGATCCTCGGCCTCACGACGCTCTCGTACATCGGCGTCATCCCGGTCAACACCTACAACTGGGGCACGATCCTCAACTGGGCCAGCGCGCAGGGTGCGTTCCGGCAGAACCAGTGGTGGTGGTACCTGCCTCCGGGCCTGTGCATCGCCGCGATCGGCGTCGCGCTGTCGCTCATCAACTTCGGCATCGACGAGTACGTGAACCCCCGTCTGCGCTCGGCGGGCGAGCGCGCCCGCGCCATGAAGAAGAAGGGGCTCGACGTCAACGACGCCGTCACGGTCGTCCGCGCACCCGCCTCGACGCACCGCACCACCTCGAAGGACAGCACCGCATGACCGTCGTCGACCTGCCCACCGCCCCCTACCTCGACCCCGCACGGACGGTCGAGGAGCGGGTCGCCGACCTGCTCGGGCGCATGACGCTCCCCGAGAAGGTCGGCCAGATGATGCAGTTCGACGCCCGCGAGGACCTCGAGCACATCGTGCACGAACGCCACGCCGGCTCGATCCTGCACACGTCGCCCGAGAAGGTGCTCCGCGCCGCCGAGCTCACGGCGCAGACACGCCTGCGCATCCCGCTGCTGGTGGCCGAGGATTGCATCCACGGGCACTCCTTCTGGGAAGGGGCGACCATCTTCCCGACCCAGCTCGGGATGGCCTCGACGTGGGACGCCGAGCTCGTCGAGCAGGTCGCGAAGGCGACCGCCGCGGAGGTGGCGGCCACCGGCATCCACTGGACCTTCTCGCCCGTCCTCTGCATCGCGCGCGACCTGCGCTGGGGCCGTGTGAACGAGACGTTCGGCGAGGACCCGTTCCTCATCGGCGAACTCGCCTCGGCGATGGTGCGCGGGTACCAGGGCGACGGCCTCGACGACCCCGACGCGATCCTCGCGACGGCGAAGCACTTCGCCGGGTACTCCGAGACCCAGGGCGGGCGCGACGCGAGCGAGGCCGACATCTCGCGCCGCAAGCTGCGCTCGTGGTTCCTGCCGCCGTTCGAACGCGTCGCGAAGGAGGGATGCCGCACCTTCATGCTCGGCTACCAGACCACCGACGGCGTGCCGATCACCGTCAACGACTGGCTGCTGAGCGACGTCCTCCGCGGCGAGTGGGGCTACACCGGCACCCTCATCACCGACTGGGACAACGTCGGCCGCATGGTGTGGGAGCAGAAGGTGCAGCCCGACTTCGTCCACGCTGCGGCCGCCGCCGTGAAGGCCGGCAACGACATGGTCATGACCACGCCGGGGTTCTTCTCCGGCGCGCTCGAGGCCGTCGAACGCGGGATGCTGACCGAGGCCCACATCGATCAGGCCGTCGCGCGCATCCTGTCGCTCAAGTTCCGCTTCGGTCTGTTCGAGAACCCCCGCCTGCCCGACCGCGAGCGCATCGCCGCGATCGTCGCCCGCAGCGCCCACACCGACCTCAACCTCGAAGTGACCCGCCGCTCGCTCGTGCTGCTGCGCAACGACGGCACCCTGCCGCTGGCCGCCGGCACCCGCCGGATCGCCGTCGTCGGCCCCCTCGCCGACGACGCGCAGACCCAGCTGGGCGACTGGGCCGGGTCCTCCGGACAGGTCGATTGGATGCCGGACGGCCACCCGCGTGCCCAGATCACGACGGTCCTCGACGGGCTGCGCGAGCGCTCGGGCGGGGCGGTCGAGTACGCGCGGGGCGCCGACATCCTGCGCCTGACCGACGACCCCGCCGGCACGTTCCCCGACGGGCAGCCGCGCCCGCCCATCGTCGTCCCGAGCGACCCCGACGAGGAGCGGATCGCCGAGGCGGTCGCCCTCGCCGAGCGCTCCGACGTCGTCGTCGCCGTCGTCGGCGACCGGATCGAGCTCGTCGGCGAGGGCCGGTCGACCGCGACCCTCGAGCTCATCGGCGGGCAGCGCGCACTCCTCGACGCCCTCGCGGCGACGGGCACGCCGCTCGTCGTCGTGCTCATGGCGTCGAAGCCGCTCATCCTGCCGGCGTCGGTGCGCGAGGCATCCGTCGTCTGGGTCGCGAACCCCGGCATGCAGGGCGGTCGCGCGATCGCCGAGTTGCTGCTCGGCGAGATCGAACCCGCCGGACGCCTGCCGATCTCGTTCGCCCGTCACGCCGGCCAGCAGCCGACGTACTACAACCAGATCCGCGGCCAGCACGGCGACCGCTACGCCGACCTCACCCAGGAACCGGCGTTCGCGTTCGGCGACGGCCTCTCGTACACGGCCGTCGAGTACGACGAGCCCGAGATCTTGACGCCCGTGGTCTCCGCCGGGGACACCGTCCGCGCCCGCGTGACCGTCCGCAACACGGGCACGCGCCCCGGGCACGAGGTCGTCCAGGTCTACGTGCGCGACACCGTGACCTCGGTCAGCTGGGCCGACAAGGAGCTGAAGACGTACCGCCACGTCGACCTCGCCCCGGGGGCTGCGGCGACGGTGGAGATCGAGCTGCCGGCGTCCGACTGCACGATCGTGGATGCGGCCGGCCGCCGCATCGTGGAACCCGGGGAGTTCGAACTCCTCATCGGGCCGTCGTCCCGCGACGAGGTGCTGCGGGCGGTCTCGTTCGAGATCCGCTGACACGACGGAACAGCGAGGGGCGGGTGCGTGGTGTCACCCGCCCCTCGCTCGCGTCCCGTGCCCCGCGCTTCAGCGGGAATCTGCGCTCCAGCGGACATTCGGCGTCGGTTCAACCGCTGGAACGCGGATCGCCGCCGTTACGACGAGCCGATCGCACCCCGGCGCCGCCGGGCGACCTACGTCAACCCCGTCATCGCGATGCCCTGCACGAAGTAGCGCTGCAGGAACAGGAACAGGAACAGCAGCAGGATCGGCGTGACGACGAGGACCGACCCCGCCATCAGCAGCCCGTAGTACGTGCCGTTCGACCCCGACCGAGTAGAGCGACAGCGAGATCCCGACCTTCCTCGCCTACGGCCTCGAGAAGCGCCTGGACAAGCGGCGGAAGAACCCGATGTTCGGCAAGGGCGCGATCCGCGGCCTCGCCGCCCCCGAGGCCGCCGGCAACTCGACCACCGGGACGGCGATGGGCGCCCTGTTGGCGCTCGGCCTGCCGATCTCGGCGACCGCCGCGATCATGCTCGCCACCTGTACGCCGGCATCACGGTCTTCTGCGGACTCGGGATCTACGCCACGTCGGGCTCGACCTTCGACCTCGTGATGCTGCTCGGCATCGGCATCCTCGGCTTCCTCCTGCGGGCGCTCGACTTCCCGCTCGGCGCTAGATGCGGCGGGGCCTTCGTCATGTGATCGTCAGGGCGTCGGCATCCCGCCGTTGACGTTGAGGGTCTCGCCGAGCACGTAGCTCGACTCCGGCGACGCCAGGAACACGTACGCCGGGGCGAGCTCCGCGGGCTGTCCCATGCGTCCGAGCGGGGTGTCCTCGCCGAACTGCTCGAGCTTCTCGGGCGGCTGCCCGTCCGTCACCTGCAGCGGCGTCCAGATCGGTCCCGGAGCGACCGCGTTGACGCGGATGCCCTTGGGCGCGAGCTGCTGGGCGAGCGCCTTCGTGAACGCGTTGATCGTCGCCTTCGTCGAGGCGTAGTCGACGAGCGTCTCGGACGGCGAGTACGCCTGGATCGAGGTCGTGTTGATGATCGTCGATCCCGCGGGGAGGTGGGGCACCGCCGCCTTCGTGATCCAGAACATCGCATCGACGTTGGTCGTGAACGTGTGGTCGAACTGCTCGTCGGGAAGCTCGGTGATGTCCTCGCTGTAGATCTGCTTGCCGCCGTTGTTGACGAGGATGTCGAGACCGCCGAGGCCCTCGACCGTCTGCGCGACGAGGCCGACGCAGTACTCCTTGTCCTTCAGGTCGCCCGGCAGGGTGAGGACGGTCGCGCCGGCCTCGCGGAGAATGCCGGCGATCCGCTGCGCGTCCTCCTCCTCTTCGGGCAGGTACGACAGGGCGACGTCGGCACCCTCGCGCGCGAACGCGATCGCCGTCGCCGCACCGATGCCCGAGTCGCCGCCGGTGATGAGGGCCTTGCGCCCCGTCAGCCGGCCGGTGCCGCGGTAGGTGTCCTCGCCGAGGTCGGCCTGCGGAGCGAGGTCGGCGTCGAGGCCGGGCTCCTCCTGGTGGCCCTTGCGGGGTTCGATCTCGGAGTAGAGCTCCACCGGGTTCGTGAACGTGTACTGGTCGCGTGCCATCGTGCTCTCCTTCTTCGTGGTGGTCGTGGTGCGGTCGGTGAGGGTCAGCGGCCGTCGGCGTCGTCGCCGACCAGCTCGCGGATCGTCAGGGCTGCGCGGATGAGCGCCAGGTGGCTGAGCGCCTGCGGCAGGTTGCCGAGGAACGCGCCGTCGTCGGGGTCGATCATCTCGGCGAACATGCCGACGTCGTTGCCCGAGGCGACGAGCTCGTTCATCGCGGCGATGCCTTCGTCGTGGCGGCCGACGCACACGAGCGCGGCGGCGCGCCAGAAGCCGCACGCGACGAAGGTCGCCTCCTCCTCGCGCATGCCCGTGTAGCGGAAGAGGTGCGGCCCCTCGCCGAGCTCTCCCGAGAGCGCGTCGATCGTGCGCGACATCCGCTCACCGCGGTCGAAGCCGCTCAGCGAATGCAGCAGGACGGAGGCGTCGAGGTCGCGGCTGCCCTGGGCCATGACATACGCGCCGCGGGACTCCGACCAGCCGTGCTCGTCGACCCAGTCACGCACGAGCTCCGCCTCGGCCGCCCACCGCTCGCTGCTGCCCGGGATCTGCTCGAGCTCGGCGAGCCGCACTGCGTCGTTGAGCGCCTGCCAGCATCCCATCTTCGACGAGACGTAGTGCCGCTCCTCGGGCAGCTCCCACATGCCCGAGTCGGGGTTCCGCCACGAATCGCACACCTTGTCGGCGTACATCGACAGCATGCGTCCGGTCTGGACGTCGAGGGCGTTCCCCGCCTCGACGTAGGCCCGGCAGATCGCGAACAGGTCGCCGTAGACGCCCAGCTGCACCTGCTCGCGGGCGGGGTTTCCGGTCACAACCGGGCCGATCCCGCGCCACCCGGGCACGTCGTACTCGGTGACGTGGCCGTCGAGCTCGCCGTCGAGGGTGTACATGACGTGCAGCTCCGGCCCGTGCCGGCGGATCGTCCGCAGCAGCCACGAGATGGCGGCGTGCGTCTCTTCGCGCAGCCCGAACCCGACGAGGGCGTCGAGCGTGTACGCGAGGTCGCGCACCCAGGCGAGTCGGTAATCCCAGTTCTTGCCCCCGGCGAGGTTCTCGGGGAGCGACGTCGTCGCGGCCGCCGCGATCGCACCGGTCGGGCTGTGGATGAGGAGCTTCAGCATGAGCGCGCTCCGCTGCACGTCGGTCGCCCACGGACCGTCGTACGAGAACTCGCGCGACCAGGCGCGCCAGGCCTCGATGGTGCGGTCGATGCCGCGGTCGACGTTGTCGGGGTCCGGGAAGTGGATCGGCTCGTCATGCGTGCCGACGACGATGAGCAGGTGCCGGCCGCCCTTCGTGGCCGTGAAGCCGCCCGCGAGTCCCGTCGCGATGCCGTCGGCGGATGCCGCGGGTTCCGGCCCGTGGTCGCGGCCGGTCACGCCGATCGTCGTGAGTCCCGAACGCAGGATGCTGCGGCCGTTCGCCCGGTCGTGCCACGGCGCTGCCGTCTTCAGCGACGTGCCGGGCTGGACGCGCCAGCGGAACGCCACCACACCCTCCACCCCGTCGACGCGGCGGGCGAGCTCCGCCCACGGCAGCCGCCCCGCCACACCCGTCACGAGCGCGTCGGTCACGGTCGCCGTCCCCGACGCGGTACGGAAGGTCGTCACGAGGACGTTGGTCCGCGGCAGGTAGCGGCGGCGGACGTCGTACTCCTCCACCGGTTCGAGCTCGATGCACCCACCGGCGTCGTCGTCGAGCAGTCGCCCGAAGATCGGCAGGTCGTCGATGCCGGGCAGCGGCATCCAATCGATCTGACCGCGCAGCCCGATGAGCGCGACCGTGCGGCCGTCACCGATCGGCGCGTAGCTGCGCAGATCCTGACCGGGAGCGGCGTCGTCGTGAGGGGGCATGACCCGAGTCTTCCCGGGGCGCCGACCGAGCGGATGCCGGTTGACACCCCGCCGACGATGTGTGACGGCGTCGGGTCAGGCAGCCGCCTCGCGACGTTCGGCCAGTCCGTCGATGACCCCGCGGTAGGCGTCCAGCATGCGATCCGCGCCCACTCGAGGGCGGGCGGCGAGGGCCGCGGCGCGGTAGTCCGGCCGGCGGGCGATGACCTTCGCCCAGGCAGCGGCGATCGCGTCGGGGTCGTGCGGCGTGACGAGTCCGATGCCCGCGACGACCTGCGCGGCGTCGCCGACCGCCGTCGTCACCGGGGTCGCCCCGCTCGCCGCTCCCTCGATGAGGCAGAGCGGCGACGCCTCGCCGAACGCGCTCGTGAGGGCCACGATGTCGGCCCCGCGGTACAGGCGCGGCATGTCGTCGCGGATGCCGAGACGATGGATCCGCTCGACGGGAGCACCCGCCTCGGCGATCGCAGCGGTGAGCGCGGGGTCGTCGACCGTCATGCCGGCGCCGCACAGGACGTACTGCGTGCGGGTGTCGCGCGCCGCGTGCGCGGCGACCGCCCGCAGGAACAGCCCGGGGTCCTTCATCGCGTCGAAACGCGCCGCGAACAGGACGACCGGCGCGGTCGGGGCGATCCCGAGGTGGGCGCGCAGCGGCATCCGCTCGTACGGCTTGGGACGGTACCGCGTCAGGTCGATCCCGTTCGGGATCACGACGCGCTCGACGGACGGCGGCGTGTAGCGCGCGTAGGCGTCGCTCGTGGATTCCGCGCACGAGATGGTCGTGGTGAGCCGACCGGATGCCGCCAGCTCCCCCATCCAGCGCGCCGCGGCGCCCGAGTGCGTCGGGTCAGAGCGGTGCAGGCACGCGGCGATCGGCACGTCGGGGAGGAGGCCGCGGGACTCGAGGGCGAGGAGGAGGCCGAGCGGCTGCTCCTTGAGGGTGAGGATCACGTCGGCGCGCCGGACGGCCGCGGCGGCGACCTCGAGCTCCGCGTCGGTGAAGCTCTCGGGTTCGGGCGGCAGGGCGCCGGCCTCGCGCCCCAGATCGGTGACGTCGACACCGGCGTCGCGCAGCCACCGGTACCGCGGGTCGTCGGCGACGTGCTGCACGGCGCCCTCGCGCCGGGCGCGCGACGCGATCGACAGCACGGCATGCTCGTGCGAACCGTCCTGGTGGAGCGACGTCACGACGTTCGTGTGGAGCACGCGGGCGCCACCCGAGAAGAGGCCTTCGTACAGCGAGAGCACGCGGTGACCGGTCATCCCCCCATGCTGAGGCGGGGCCGCGCCGGCGCGATGAACCGCAGATGACCATCGCGTGAAGATCGCCGCAGGGGTCACCGTGCGGTGGTGACCGCCTCCCACGCCGCGTCCGAGAACAGGGTGATCCAGACGGCGAAGACGACCAGGCCGACGGCGGTCGCGACGAGCCAGCCCCAGAACGGAGCGAGCCCGCGCCCCGTCTCGCGGTGCACGACGAACGTACGACCGGCGACGTAGACGCCGAGGGTGGCGACGAAGGCGAGCGCCGCCCAGCCCCAGCCGAAGGGTGACGGGATGCCGCGACGCCGCAGCGCGCGATGGTCGAGGCGCGCGAACAGCACCGCGAGGGCGACGAGGACGAGATCGACGACGACCAGCAGGCTGAGGCCGGCGACGATCCACCCCGCCGGCGTCAGCGCCGCGGACGCCTCACCGAACAGGCGCGCGACCGCCTCCCCGTCGAGGAACGCCCCCGTGTAGAGCGGCAGGACGGATGCCGCGATCGCCGCCCAGATCCAGATGGTGCCGGCGCGCGCGGCGCCGGGTGCCGGGGCGGGAGTGGGCGCCGGGGCGGGGTTGGGAGGAGACGTGGGGGCGGGCGCCGGCGCGGGAGCCGGGGCAGCGGCGGGTTCCGGGTCGTCGACCGCGACGGGCGTGCGCGGGGCGACCGTGTCGGTCGCCCACTCGGTGCCGTCCCACCATCGCAGCTGATCCGGCTCGCCCGGGTCGGGGTACCAGCCCGCGGGCGCCTGGCGGCTCACCGGCCGCTCTCGTCCCGGCCGCCCGTCGACGAGGCGAGCTCGGCACCGGCGTGCGCGAGCTCGGCGAGCGCGGCTTCGCTGGGGGCGGGCGCGACGCCGGCGATGAGGTCGGTGAGGATGCGGACCCGTCGATCGTGCGCGATCGCGTCGAGGGCGGATGCCCGGACGCAGTGATCCGTCGCGATCCCGGTGACGTCGACGTCGACCACGCCGTGCGCCGTCAGCAGGTCGGCGACCGTCTCACCGGCATCCGTCACCCCTTCGAACAGCGAGTAGGCGGGCTGGCCCTGCCCCTTCTTGACGTGGTGCGTGACCGCGCTCGTGTCGAGGCCGGGGTCGTAGTCCGCGCCCGGGGTGCCCGCGACGCAGTGCACGGGCCACGAGTCGACGAAGTCGGGCTCGGCGGCGAAGTGCCCGCCGTTGTCGCCGTCGCCGTCGTGCCAGTCGCGCGAGGCGACGATGAGGTCGTAGTCGGCGGCGTGTGCTCTCAGGTGCGACGTGATGGCTGCGGCGACCGCATCCCCTCCGTCGACGCCCAGGGCCCCGCCCTCGGTGAAATCGTTCTGCACATCGACGATGAACAGCGCTCGGGTCATGTGACGAGGGTACGACGGCGCGGGGCCGGCGGTCATCTCCGTGTCGCGGGCGGCGCGGCTACGCTGGCGGTATGACCGTCCCCGTCCGCGACCGCCGCTCGACCGCAGGCATCCTGGCCGCCCTCGGCCTCGACGTCGTACTGGTCACGGTCTTCGCCGCGATCGGACGGGCCAGCCACTCCGAGGTGCCGTTCACCGGTCTCGCGACGACGGCGGGGCCCTTCGTCGCCGCACTCGTGGCCGGCTGGCTGGTGGCCCTCGCCTGGCGCGCCCCGCTCGCGGTGGTGCGCACCGGCATCCCGGTGTGGGCGGTCACCGTCGTCGGCGGCATGATCCTGCGCGCCCTCTCCGGTCAGGGCGTGCAGGTCGCCTTCGTCATCGTCGCCGCATCCGTTCTGCTCCTGTTGCTGGTGGGATGGCGGCTCGTCGCCGCGCTCGTCGCCCGCCGCCGCTCGGCCGACTGACGGCGCCCCTCACGCGTCGAGCGTGCGGCGGTACTCGGCGCGCGTCATCTCCTCGGGTGCGGCATCCGCCGAAGCGTCGCCCGCATCGACACGGGACAGCTTCGAGGGCCACCAGATCTTCCGGCCGATGTCGTACGCGAGGGCCGGCACGAGCAGCGAGCGCACGATGAACGTGTCGAGCAGCACGCCGAAGGCGACGATGAAGGCGAGCTGGACGAGGAACAGGATCTGGATCACGCCGAGCGCCGCGAACGTCGCCGCCAGGACCAGACCCGCTGAGGTGATCACCCCGCCCGTCGCGACGAGTCCGCGGAGGATGCCGCGGCGCGTCCCGTGGACCAGCGACTCCTCGCGCACGCGCGACATGAGGAAGATGTTGTAGTCGATGCCGAGGGCGACGAGGAAGACGAAGCCGTAGAGCGGCACCGCGGGATCGCCGCCCGGGAACCCGAACACGTCGTTGAAGACGAGCGCGCTCACGCCCAGCGCCGCCGCGAACGACACGATGACGCTGAGGATCAGCAGCACCGGCGCGAGCACCGAGCGCAGCAGCAGCATGAGGATCAGCAGCACGACGACGAGGATGACGGGGATGATCACCGTCCGGTCGCGGATCGAGGTGTCGTTGGTGTCGAGGTCGACGGCGGTGGTTCCGCCGACGATGCCCTCGAACGGCGCGTCGGCGAGGGAGGCTCGCAGCTCGCGCACCGTCTGTTCCGCCTCGAGCGAGTCCGCCGCGTCCGAGAGGGTGGCCACGAGCATGACGTCGCCGCCGTCCACAGTCGGCTCGGGGGCCGGCGTCCCGGGAGGACCCTGCGGCGCCAGGACGAGTTCGCCGCCCTCGACGCTGACGGCGGCCTGCCCCGAGGGCGTGTCAGCGGCCACCACACCGACGGAGTCGACCCCGTCCTGACCGGCGACGAGCTCGGCCGCCTCGGGGGCGTCGCCCTCGGACACGATGACGTAGAGCGGGCTGCCCGACCCCGCCGCGAAGTGCTCGGCGAGCACGACCCCGCCGTCCCGCGCTGGGGACTCCCCCAGCACGAGTTCGCTGGCGGGGACGCCGTCCGCCTTCAGCTGGGTGACACCGACGGATGCCGCCAGCAGCACGACCGTCGAGAGGATCCAGACGACCCGCGCGCGGCGCGCGACGAACCGTGCGAGCTTCGCCCACAGCCCGCGGGTGGGCTGCGTCAGGTCGGCGGGGAGCTCCGCCATGCCGGTCTTCGGGATGAACGGCCAGAACGCCGCGCGCCCGACGAGCGCGAGGAGCGCGGGCAGGAAGGTCAGCGCCGACAGCATCGCGAACGCGATGCCGATCGAGGCGATGGGGCCGAGGGCACGGTTGCTCGCGAGGTCGCTCAGGAGCAGGCAGAGGAGGCCCGCGATGACCGTGCCGCCCGAGGCGAGGATGGGTTCGATCGAGCCCTTCCAGGCGGCGGTCGCGGCATCCCACCTCCGGCGGCCCTCCCCGATCGCCTCCCGGAAGCGCGCGACGTAGAGCAGGGCGTAGTCGGTCGCGGCGCCGATGACGAGGATGAAGAGGATGCCCTGGACCTGACCGTTGAGGACGACGATCCCCGCCTTCGCGAGCCACCACACGCTCAGGAGGGCGACGCAGAGCGCGAACACCGAGGTCAGCAGCACGAGGATCGGCAGCAGCGGCGACCGGTAGACGACCACGAGGATGACGAACACGGCGCCGAGTGCGACGAGCAGCAGCAGGCCGTCGATGCCGGTGAAGCCGGTCGCGAGGTCGGCGGTGAAGCCGGCCGGACCCGTGACCCACGCCCGCAGGGAGTCGGGAGCGTCCGCCGCGACGAGTTCGCGCACCTCGCCGACGATGTCGGTGACCTCCGCCGAGGCGTCGATGGAGACCACCACCTGCGCCGCCTCGCCGTCCTCGGACGGGATGGCGGGCGAGACCTCGAGGACGCCCTCGAGTGCACCGATCTCGTCGGCGACGGTCTGCACGCCCTCGAGGTCGGCGGCGTCGAGACTGCCGGTGCCCTCGAAGACGACGAGCGCCGGGATCGCGTCGCCGCCGAGGAAGTCGTCGAGGCGCTCCTGCACCTGCGTCGACTCGGCGCTCTGCGGCAGGAAGCTCGACTGATCGTTCGTCGAGACCTCCTCGACCTTGCCGAAGTAGGGCCCGCCGATGGATCCCCCGGCGAGCCAGATGACCACGAGGACGAGTGGAAGCGCGATGCGCAGCCAGCGTGAGGATGTCGATGCGGAGGACATATACCTAGCTTATCTAGATATACGCTTTTGCAACAATCTCAGGATCGCAGGAAGAAGACGATCACCGAGGCGAGCACCGTCACGACGCCCAGCGCACCGCCGCCGACCGCCAGCCCCACCAGCAGTCGCAGGACGGGCGGACGCCTCGTGAACCGCATGCGATCGCGCCAGCCGTGGCGATACCAGATGCGCGCCGTGCCGCCTGCCCCGAGGTGATCGCGGTCGTGAGCAGACAGCTCTGCGGCGTTCACCTCGCCGGCGTCGTCGAGCCACCGCAGGGTGCGACCGTCCTCGTCGAGGTACGCGTCCGCGGGGAGCCAACTGCCGTCGGACGCCCACACGACGAGGGCGGCGATCCCGAAGACGACCGCAGCCCCGAAGCCCACCCACGAGAAGATCTCGAGAATCGCATCGAGGGCCTGTGTCACCCGTGTGTCCTCTGTTCTGGAGCCACCTAAGGGAATCGAACCCTTGACCTATTCATTACGAGTGAATCGCTCTGCCGTCTGAGCTAAGGTGGCGCGCTTCGCTCGCGCGTTGCACGATCATCGATCCTACAGGGTCCGAGGGGATGGTGCGAACGCGCCCCTATCCGGCGTCGCAGCGGACGTCGCCGGTGGGCACCTCGCCGTCCTCGACGTACGCCACGACGGTCTCGTCGACGCAGGCGTTCCCCTTGTTGAACCCGGTGTGCCCCTCCCCCACCCGCGTGATCAGGATGCCGGAGCTCAGCTGCTCGGCCAGGGCCGCCGACCACTCGTAGGGGGTCGCGGGGTCGTTCGTGGTGCCGATGACGAGGATCGGCGCCGCCCCGTCGGCGGTGATCTCGCTGCGTGAGCCCGTGGGCGGGTAGGGCCATTCGTCGCAGAGGTCGACGTCGGAGCTCCAGTACGGCGCGAAGGTGGGCGCGTCCTCGGCGACCTGAGCCTCCGCCTCCGCGACGACGTCGGCCGGGTCGGCCGGGTAGTCCATGCAGTTGTACGCCGAGAACGCTTCCGTCGAGTTGTCGAGGTACGACCCGTCGTAGCGGTTGTAGTAGCGGTCGACGAGGGCGAACATCTCGTCGGGATCGCCTTCGAGGACCGCGGTGAGCGCCGACGAGAGCGTCGCCCAGCTGCCCTCGCTGTAGAGCGCCGAGATGATGCCCATCACGAGCGCATCGGCCCCCAGCATCCGCCCGTCCGAGGCCGGCAGCGGGGACGCGTCGACGGCGGCGAGCGCGTCCTCGAGCTGCTGCTGCGCCGCGTCCTGCGCCCCGTCGAACGGGCAGTCCGAGCCGGCGAGGCACCAGGTCAGATAGGCGTCGAGCGCGGATTGGAAACCGGCGGCCTGTCGCGCGCCGACGATCGCGCCCGGGATCGACGGGTCGAGTCCGCCGTCGAGGACGACCCGGCCGACGTTCTGCGGGAAGAGCTTCGCGTACGTTGCGCCGAGGAACGATCCGTACGAGTACCCGAGGTAGGCGAGCTTCTCGTCGCCGAGCACAGCGCGCATGAGGTCGAGGTCGCGGGCCGCGTTCTCGGTGGTGATGAAGGGCAGGATGCCGCCGCTGTTCGCGTCGCAGGCGCGGGCGAACGCGGCGGCCGACTGCCGCTGCTCGCCGGCGCGCTCGGGCGTGCCGCGCGGGGCGGCGGGGATGTCGAAGAGGTACCGGTCCATCGCGGCGGCGTCGAGGCAGCGCACCGCCGTGGAGCGTCCGACCCCGCGCGGATCGAAGCCGACGACGTCGTACGACTGCAGCAGCTTCGGCCCGACGGCGAAACCCGCCGACTGCCGGACCATGTCGACGCCGCTCGCACCCGGTCCGCCGGGGTTGACGAACAGCGACCCCTTCGACTCGCCGTTCGAGGCGACGCGGACGATGACGGCGAGGTCGAGGTCGCCGGCGTCCGGGTCGGTCCAGTCGCGCGGCGCGGTGATCGTGCCGCAGAAGTAGTCCCCGTCGTCGAAGCCGGTGCACTGCTCCCATGCGACGTCCTGGCCGTAGTAGTCCTCGAAGCCGGCGGGGGCGCCGGAGACCACCGGCGCGCGGTCGGGGGCGACGGGCGTCCTCGGGGTGCAGCCGGCGAGCATCGCCGCGAGACCGGCCGCCAGGACGGCGGCCGCCGCGCGGCGGAGCACGCCGCGGATCACGCCGCGCGCCCCGTCGCGACGGTGATCAGCATGCTCTCGAGGGCCAGGGCGGGGGCGGCATTGCCCTGCAGGTTGGTGCGCGTGAGCGCGATGACGTCGAGGACGGTCAGGGTGTGCTGCGGCGTCCACGCCGCCGCGAGCGCCTCGATGTCGGGCGTGAGCTCGCGGTTGATGAGCTCGGTCTCGCGGCCGAACTGCCGCATGAGCGTGTCGCGGTAGAGCGACTCGAGGTCGGTCAGCACCCGGTCGATCCCGTCGCGCAGGCTGCGGGTCGCGCGCCGTTTCTGCTCGTCCTCGAGGGCGCTGACCTGGCTGCGCACGGCGGGAGGCACGGCGCTGCCCGGAGCGACCCCGAGCGTGCGCAACAGCGCCTCGCGCTCGCTCTCGTCGCGTTCCGCGGTGAGCGCCTTCGCGTCGTCGGTCGCGGACTGCACGATCGTGGCCGCGACCTCGACCGCGTCGCCGACACCGCGCACGCGGAGCACCGCGCGGAGGGTGCGCTCGCGACGCTCACGGGATGCCGCATCCGTCGCCAACCGCTGCGCCATGCCGATGTGGCGCTGTGCGAGCCGGGCCGACTGCTCGGCCACGGTGTCATCGACGCCCGTCCGCTGGACGATGAGCCGGGCCACGTCGGCGACGTCGGGCTCGCGCAGCCGCAGAATGCGAACGCGCGAGCGGATCGTGGGGAGCAGATCCGCGTCGCTCGGCGCGCAGAGGATCCAGACGGTCTGCTCGGGCGGCTCCTCGAGGGCCTTCAGCAGGACGTTGCTCGTCCGCTCGACCATGCGGTCGGCGTCCTCCATGACCATGACCCGGTAGCGCCCGAGCGACGGCGAGAAGTAGGACCGTTCGACGAGCGAGCGCGCCTCTTTGATCGAGATGATGACGCCCTCGGTGCGGAGGGCCGCGAGGTCGGGGTGGGTCCGCGCCATGACCTGCCGCATCGCGTTCTCGTCGCCCGGCTCGGCGATGAGCGCCGCCGCGAACGCGTACGCGAGGGTCGACCGGCCCGATCCCGGCGGTCCGGTGATGAGCCACGCGTGCGCCAGCTGGGAGGGGTCGGATGCCGCGGACCGCAACTGCGCGACGGCCTCGTCCTGACCCCAGACCTCGCCCCACGGGAGCACGTCGGTGGAGGCGGTCATGCCGTTCAGCCTACGAGGTGCCGGGGACGCTCAGGACAGGTGCGGGGCGACGCGGGAGCGGATCTCCGCCGCGATCTCGTCGATCGCCCGCGTCGCGTCGACGACGAGGAAGCGGTCCGGATCGGCTTCCGCGAGCGCGAGGAACGCCGCGCGCACGCGCTCGTGGAACGCGCTCTTCTCGGCTTCGAGCCGGTCGAACGGCTTGTCGGCGGCATCCAATCGTCCGCGCGCCGTCGCCGGATCGACATCCAGCAGGACCGTGATGTCGGGGAGCGCACCCTCCGTGGCCCACAGCGACAGGTCGCGGATCTCCCCTCCGTCGAGCACGCGGCCGGCGCCCTGATAGGCGACCGAGCTGTCGAGGTAGCGGTCCTGGAGGACGACGTCGCCGCGCTCGATCGCCGGCCGCACGACGGTCGCGACGTGGTGGGCGCGGTCGGCGGCGTAGAGGAGCGCTTCGGCGCGCGGCGCGATGTCGCCGCGGTGGTGCAGGACGATGTCGCGGATGAGGACGCCGACGTCGGTGCCGCCGGGTTCGCGCGTGCGCACGACCCGGCGACCCTGCTCGCGGAGCCACTGCTCCAGCAGGGCCGCCTGCGTCGTCTTGCCCGAGCCGTCACCCCCCTCGAGGGTGATCCACAGCCCGGAGGTCACTTCTTCTTCGCCGCCGGCTTGCGCGCCGCGGGCTTGCGGGTCGTGCGCTTGGGCGCCGGCCCCTTGGCCCGCTTGTCGGCGAGCATCTGCACGGCGACCTCGAAGGTGATGTCGTCGGGCGTCTGACCGCGCGGGATCGTCACGTTGGTCGTGCCGTCGGTGACGTAGGCCCCGAAACGGCCGTCCTTGATGCGGATCGGCTTGCCGCTTACCGGGTCGGCCTCGAACTCCTTCAGCGAGGTCGCGGCGCGGTTGGCGTACTTCGGCTGCGAGTAGATCTCGAGGGCCTGCTCGAGCGTGATGTCGAAGATCATGTCCTCGCTCGCGATGCTGCGCGAGTCGGTGCCCTTCTTGATGTACGGACCGTACGGACCGTTCTGGGCCGTGATGACGGTGCCGGACTCGGGGTCGACACCCACTTCGCGCGGCAGCGACAGGAGCTTCAGCGCGGTCGCGAGGTCGATCGTCTCGGGCGACATGCTCTTGAACAGCGAGGCGCGCTTGGGCTTGGGCGCGACGGCCTTCTTCGCGCCGCGCTTGGGCTTCGCGTCCTCGGCCGGCGCCTCCTCCTCGGGCAGCACCTCTTCGAGGTAGGGCCCGAAACGACCGTCCTTGATGACGACGTCGCGGCCGTTCTCGGGGTTCTGCCCGAGGACACGGTCGCCGCCGACGGGCGCCTCGATGAGCTCCTGCGCCTTCTCGGGCGTGAGCTCGTCGGGGGCGAGGTCGTCGGGGACGTTGATGCGCCGCGGCGTCTCGGGGTCGTCGCCCGGGACCTCGAGGTACGGACCGTAGCGGCCGAAGCGGAGCACCGCGACGTCGCCGATCCTGGTGGAGTTGATCTCGCGCGCGTCGATGTCGCCCAGGTTGTCGACGATGTTGCGGAGGCCGACGTGGTCCTCGGAGCCGAAGTAGAACTCGCGCAGCCAGGCGGCGCGGTTCTGCTCGCCCCGGGCGATCGCGTCGAGGTCGTCCTCGAGCGCGGCGGTGAAGTCGTAGTCGACGAGATCGGCGAAGTGCTCCTCGAGCAGCCGCACGATGCTGAACGCGAGCCAGCTGGGGACGAGGGCCTGGCCGCGCTTGGACACGTAGCCGCGGTCGAGGATGACGTCGATGATGCTCGCGAAGGTCGAGGGACGGCCGATGCCGCGCTCCTCGAGCGCCTTGACGAGCGACGCCTCGGTGTAGCGGGGCTTGGGGCTCGTCGCGTGCCCCTTGGGCTCGACGTCGGTCAGCCGCAGCGCGTCGCCGACGGCGAGCGCCGGCAGTGACTGGTCGTCGGTGCGGTCGTTGTCGTGGCGCTTCTCGTCGCGACCCTCCTCGTACGCGTCGAGGAAGCCCTTGAACGTGTAGACGGTGCCGGATGCCGTGAACGTCGCGGTGCGACCGGCGGCATCCGCGTCGATCGCGACGGTCGTCGTCTCGTACTTGGCGTCGGCCATCTGGCTGGCGACGGTGCGCTTCCAGATCAGGTCGTACAGGCGCAGCTCGTCGCGGTCGAGGCCGGAGGTGACCTCCTGGGGCGTGCGGAAGTGCTCGCCCGAAGGACGGATCGCCTCGTGCGCCTCCTGCGCGTTCTTCGCGTTGTTGCGGTAGCTGCGGGGATTGGCGGGCACGGCCTTGTCGCCGTACAGCGCGACGGCCTGCGTGCGCGCCGCGGTGACCGCTTGGGCCGACAGGGCGGTCGAGTCGGTACGCATATAGGTGATGTACCCCTTCTCGTAGAGCCGCTGCGCGACGCCCATGGCGTGCTTGGCGCTCATCGAGAGCTTGCGACCGGCCTCCTGCTGGAGGGTCGAGGTCGTGAACGGGGGCTTGGGGCTGCGCGTGCCGGGCTTGGCCTCGACGCTGACGACGGATGCCGCGCCCGACGCCTCGAGCGCTGCGGCCAGCTCGCGCGCCTGGTCCTCGCTGAGGACGACGACGGCCTTCTTCAGCGCACCGGTGTCGTCGAAGTCGGTGCCGCGCGCCAGAGGGGCGCCGTCGAGGCGGGCGAGGCGGATCGCGAACGAGTCCGACCCCTTCACGGCGGTCGAGTCGACGTCCCAGTACGAGGCGGACACGAACGCCATGCGCTCGCGCTCGCGCTCGACGACCATGCGGGTCGCGGCGGACTGCACGCGCCCGGCGCTCGTGCCCTGACCCACCTTGCGGCGTGTGACGTCCGAGACGTCCCAGCCGTAGAGGCGGTCGAGGATGCGCCGCGTCTCCTGCGCGTCGACGAGGGCGTGATCGAGCTCGCGGGTGTTCTTCACCGCGGCCTGGATCGCGTCCTTCGTGATCTCGTGGAAGACCATGCGCTTGACGGGGACCTTGGGCTTCAGGGTCTCGAGCAGGTGCCACGCGATGGCTTCGCCCTCGCGGTCCTCATCGGTGGCGAGCAGGAGTTCGTCGGCGTTCTTCAGGGCGCGCTTGAGCTCGGCGACCGTCTTCTTGCCGCGGTCGCTCTCCACATAAAGAGGAGTGAAGTCGTTCTCGATGTCGATGGAGTACTTGCCGACGGAGGTCTTCTTCAGATCCGCCGGGATGTCCTTCTTGTCGGCGAGGTCGCGGATGTGCCCGACCGAACTCATGACCTCGTATCCGTCACCCAGGTATCCCTGGATCGAGCGCATCTTCGTCGGCGACTCGACGATGACGAGCTTCTTGCCCTGTGCCACGTGGGGTCCTTTCTTCGTTGCACACCATACACACCGCGTTGTCAAGAGCACGCTGGGAGCGGTTGCGGTCCGGCGCGTCACCCGGCGCCGGGCGGCGGGCCCGCGCGGGCGCGCGCCCGCGCATCCAGGGGGCCGACGCCGATCGAGACCTCGATCGTGACGATGAGGCCGTCGATGCGACACGCGGAGACCGACGCGCCCACGCGCGAGGCGACGTCCGCGGCGCGTGCGCACGGTTCGCCGGGAACGAGGCCCGACGCGGTGTCGGCGGCCGCCAGGGCTGCGGCGTCGGCAGCTCCCGCGGCGCGCGCGGCGGTCGCCGCCGCCCCTCCGGCTGCGAGGAAGCCGACCGCGAGGGTCGCCGTGACCGCCAGGACGCCGACGATCGTCGCCGATCCTGCCATCAGTCCCCCTCCGGTGCGGGCAAAGCGCACGACGACGCGCGCAGGTCGGGCAGCGGCAGCGGGACCCCCGACGCCGCGGTCAGATCGACGCAGACGAGGTCGCCGTCCCGGCGGGTCCCGACCTCGGCGCCCGAGGCGAGGGCGCGCGCGGCGGCAACCACCCGATCGGCGGGCTCCTCCCGAGCGGCCAGACGCGCCGCCTGCGCGGCGGCGTGCTCGAGCCGCACCTGCCGACCGCCCACGGAGAGCGCCGAGACCGCGAGCACGAGCACGAGGACGACGGCGGGGACCGTCACGGCGAACTCCGCCGCGACCGATCCCCGCTCGTCGCGCCTCATGAGACGGTCAGGGCGCGCCGGACCAGGTCGGTGAGGATGCCGCGCACCTCGTCCGAGCGCATGATGATGACGAGCAGGCCCGCGAAGGCGACGGCCGCCATCGTCGCGATGGCGTATTCGGCGGTCGCCGCGCCGGTCTCGTCGGCGAACAGTTCCGCCGCGCGACGGCGGGTCAGGGTGGGCAGGTCGTGGGATGTCATGATCTCCTCCGATGTGGGTTGTGGATGTGGGCACGTCTGGGGCTCACAGCGTGAGCGGGGTCGTGGTGAGGACCGAGAGCAGCATCGGCCCGACGCCGAGCAACAGGAACGCGGGGAGGGTGCAGACCCCGAGCGGCAGCAGGAGCCGCCCGGACAGGGCGGCGGCGCGCAGCCGACCCTCCGTCCGTGCCGACTGACGGCGGGCCGCGGCATCCGCTCGGAGCAGTTCGACGGCGGGGGCGCCGGCGGAGCGGGAGAGCGCGAGCACCGCGCCGGTCTCTCTCGACGGCGCGAGGCCCGACGCCGCCGCCGCGACCTCGATCGCGCGCGGGATGGAGACGCCGCCCGAGAGCGCGATCGCGATCACCTCGGCATCGAGCCCCGGGATGTCGTCCCCGGGCTGCGCCCGGGCGACGAGGGCGCGGGTCCACCGGTGGGTCAGGAGCATCAGCGACCCTCCGGCCACGAGACAGACGGCGCCTGCCGGCGTGGCGAGGGCCGTGAACGGGTCGAACCCGAGCGCCGCGCCCAGCCCCAACGCGACGAGGGGCAACCACGCGATGAGGCGGGCCGTCGTCTGCGGCTCGGCGAGCGCCGTGCGCACGTCGTCGCGCGCCTGATGGGCGTCGCGGAGCGCCTCGGCGAGGCCGCGCAGGTTCGCCGCCAGGGGCGCCCCGACGACGGTCGCGACCTGCCACGCCACCCCGATCTGGCGCCATGCCTCACCGCGTTCGGCGAGAGCGGATGCCGGCGGATCCCCTGCGTCGAGGCGGGCGCAGACCGCGCCGGCGGTGTCGTCCCCCGCCGCGGCCAGGTGGCGCCAGGCCGCGCCCGGCGCGATGCCGGCCTGCAGCAGGACCGCGAGACGCTGGACGACGGCGGCGACCGCTGCCGCGTCGGGTGCCGCCGCGGCATCCGCTCTCCTCCGGCGCCTCACGGGAGGTCCTCCACGCCGAGCCGGTCGCCGCGCACGACGGGACGCGCGATCCCGGTCACGCGCCGCACTCCGTCACGACCCCGCTCGATGTGCACGACCGCGCCGATCGCGCTGGCGGTCTGCCGCGCGAGCGCCCGGTCGTCCATGCCGGCGAGGGCGCCGAGCGCTTCGAGGCGCGCGGGCACGTCGGCGATCCCGCTCGCGTGGACGGTGCCCGCGCCGCCGTCGTGTCCCGTGTTGAGCGCGGTCAGCAGTTCGCGGACCTCCTCACCGCGACACTCCCCCACCACGAGACGATCCGGCCGCATCCGCAGCGCCTCGCGCAGCAGGCGCCCGAGCGCGATCGCCCCGACGCCCTCGAGGTTCGCCTGCCGCGCCTCGAGGCGGACGTGGTGCGGGTGGGCGATGCGCAGCTCCGCGACGTCCTCGATCGTGACGATCCGTTCCGACACCGGGACCCGCCCGAGGAGCGCCGCGAGCAGCGTCGTCTTGCCGGCGCCGGTGGCCCCCGTCACGAGGATGTTCGCCCGCTCGTCGACGAGCCGCTCGAGGCGTGCGCCCGTCGCGGCGTCGAAGGTGCCGCGACGGCCCAGCTCGTCGAGGTCGGCCATACCCGTCCCGGCCAGACGGATCGAGATCGTCGCGCCCGTGCAGGCGATGGGCGGCAGGACCGCGTGCACCCGCACCCCGTGCTCCCACCGCACGTCGGCACACGGCGTCGCGTCGTCGAGGTGCCGCCCTCCCAGCGCGATCAGCCCGACGGCGAGCTCGCGGACGGCCTCCTCGTCGAGGCGCCAGTCCGGGATCCGTTCCGCTCCCCCACCCCGGTCCACGTACAACCCCTGCGTGCCGTTGACGAAGACGTCGGTCACCTCGGGGTCGGCGAGGTAGCGCCGCAGCGGTGCGACGACGGGATGCGGCGGCACCGGGCGCGGCTCGGCGGACGCCGTGCGGCCCCGCGGAGCGACGATGAACGGATGCGGCATGCCCGAGACGCTAGGCGCGGCGACGGGGGCGCCGCGGCGGCCGTCGGGCAGCGGTGGAGGACCGCGTCCGCACTCGAGGTGTGAAGGAATCGGCGCACCCCGCCCGGGAAAAGGAGAAGGGCGGCACCCATTTGGGGGGAAGGGTGCCGCCCACGCGACCGCGCTTCAGGGGGGATCAGCGGGGCCGCGAAGCCGAATCGATGTTCGGGCGTTAACGATCTTACGCTCATCGGCGGAGTGCACGTTCACAGACACTCGATGGTTGCCACGCACCCACTATCGGCGGTAGTAGACGACGACGAGCGATCCTAGAGTGACCGCATCGCAGGACGAGGCCACGACGGCCCGACGCAAAGGAGCGCCGCATGAGCAGCCAGATCGACCACCTCCTCACCGAGACCCGCCGCTTCGCGCCGTCCGCGGAGTTCGCGGCCCAGGCCAACGCCCACGCCGACCTGTACGAGGCCGCCGCGCAGGATCGCGAGGCCTTCTGGGCCGAGCAGGCGCGCGCCCTCCACTGGCACACCCCGTTCACGAAGACCCTGGACTGGTCGAACCCGCCGTTCGCCACCTGGTTCGAGGACGGCGAACTGAACGTCGCCTACAACTGCCTCGACCGGCATGTCGAGGCGGGCCTCGGCGACCGCGTCGCCCTGCTCTGGGAGGGCGAGCCCGGCGACGAGCGCCGGGTGACCTACGCGGAGCTGACCGACGAGGTCAAGCGCCTCGCGAACGTCCTGACCGACCTCGGGGTCGAGGCCGGCGACCGCGTCGCCATCTACCTGCCGATGATCCCCGAGGCCGTCGTCTCGATGCTGGCCGTCGCGCGCATCGGCGCGATCCACTCCGTCGTCTTCGGCGGCTTCTCGGCCGACAGCCTGCGCTCGCGCATCGACGACGCCGGCGCCAAGCTCGTCATCACGAGCGACGGCGGCTACCGCAAGGGCAAGGCCTCGCCCCTCAAGCCCGCCGTCGACCAGGCCCTCGCCGACCGCGGGCACGGCCCGCAGGAGACCGTCGAGCACGTCCTCGTCGTCAAGCGCACCGACACCGAGGTCAGCTGGCAGGACGGGCGCGACCTCTGGTGGCACGACCTCGTGCCCGCGGCATCCGCTGATCACGTCGCGCAGCCGTTCCCGGCCGAGAACCCGCTCTTCATCCTCTACACGTCGGGGACGACCGGAAAGCCGAAGGGCATCCTGCACACGAGCGGCGGCTACCTGACGCAGGCCGCCTTCACGAACAAGGTCGTGCACGACCTGCACGCCGAGACCGACGTCTATTGGTGCACGGCCGACATCGGCTGGATCACGGGACACACCTACGTCACCTACGGTCCGCTCGCCAACGGCGCGACGCAGGTGATCTACGAGGGGACGCCCGACACCCCGCATCCGGGCCGCTGGTGGGAGATCGTCGCGAAGTACGGCGTGACGATCCTCTACACGGCCCCGACGGCGATCCGATCGTTCATGAAGCTCGGCCGCAGCATCCCCGAGCAGCACGACCTCTCCTCGCTCCGACTCCTCGGCAGCGTGGGCGAGCCCATCAACCCCGAGGCGTGGATGTGGTACCGCCACGTCATCGGCGGCGACACGGCGCCGATCGTCGACACGTGGTGGCAGACCGAGACCGGCGCGATCATGGTGTCGGCCCTTCCGGGGGTGACCGAGACGAAGCCGGGCAGCGCCCAGGTGCCCCTCCCCGGCATCAGCGTCGACGTCGTCGATGAGAAGGGCGAGGTCGTCGGCAACGGCAACGGCGGTCTGCTCGTCCTCACCGAGCCGTGGCCGAGCATGCTGCGCGGCATCTGGGGCGACCCCGAGCGGTTCAAGGAGACGTACTGGGACAAGTTCGCCGACCTCGGCTACTACTTCGCCGGCGACGGGGCTCGCCTCGACGAGGACGGGGACGTCTGGTTCCTCGGCCGCGTCGACGACGTCATGAACGTCTCGGGGCACCGGTTGTCGACGACCGAGATCGAATCGGCCCTCGTCGGCAACGAGGCAGTCGCCGAGGCCGCGGTTGTCGGCGCGTCCGATGAGACGACCGGTCAGGCGGTGGTGGCGTTCTGCGTCATCAAGGAGTCGTACATGAAGGCGCACTCGCTCGACGGCCTCGTCGACACGCTGCGCGTGTGGGTCGGCGAGCAGATCGGCCCCATCGCGAGGCCGCGCGACATCTACATCGTCACGGAACTCCCCAAGACCCGCAGCGGCAAGATCATGCGCCGCCTGCTGCGCGACGTGGCGGAAGGGCGCGAGGTGGGTGACACCACGACCCTCGCCGACACGATGGTCATGTCGACGATCAAGGGGCAGGTCACGAAGAAGTAGCGCGGCCGGCAGCCCGGTCGATCAGGCGTGCGAGAACACGACCTCGACTTCGACCGGGCTGTCCAGCGGCAGCACGGGCACACCGACGGCGGAGCGCGCGTGACGGCCGGCGTCGCCGAAGATCTCGCCCAGCACGCTGCTCGCGCCGTTGATCACGACGGGCTGGCCGGTGAACTCGGGGACGGATGCCACGAATCCCGTCACCTTCAGGACGCCGGTCAGCCGGTCGACACCGCCCACGGCGGCCGCGGCGGCGGCGATGGCGTTGAGCGCGCACTGGCGCGCGAGCGCGGCGGCGTCGTCCGCGGAGACGAGGCCCTCACCCTCGCCCACCTTCCCGGTGGCCGGGAGCGCGCCGTCGACCATGGGGAGCTGCCCCGCCGTGTAGACGAGGTCGCCGTGCACCTTGGCCGGGATGTACGCCGCCAGCGGCGGGACGACGGAGCCGAGCTCGATGCCCAGCTCGGCGAGTCGCGCGGAGACCGACATCAGCCCTGCCCGAACTGCCGGGCGGCCTGAGCCGCGGCATCCAGTCCGGCGTTGGCGGAGCCGTCGCCGCCCGAGGGGCGCTTGAAGTAGCCGACGAGGCCGCCCTCGGGGCCGGTCACCACCTGCACGAGCTCCCACCCCTGCTTGCCCCAGTTGTTGAGGATCGCGGCGGTGTTGTGGATGAGCAGGGGCGTGGTCATGTACTCCCACGTGGTCATGCGGTGCTCCCGGAGGTCGAGGCGGGGCGGCCCTGACGGGCGCGACGACGGGAGCGTCACCGAGGCGTCACCCAGCTATCTCCCTTACGATCAGCCTATGCCCCACTCGAAACGCACGGCCACCGGTGTGCTCGGAGGCCTGTTGGGCCTCATCGGTCTGAGCACTGTGGCCGCTCTCCTCGTCACGGCGACCATCACTCCCGCGATCGCCGTTTCCGGCTACGCCGCGACGAGCGCGATCAAGATGTTCGAGAACATGCCGAGCTATCTCAAGATCGAGAAGCTCATGCTGCCGACGACGATCTACGCGAAGGACGACGAGGGCAAGGACGTCAAGCTCACCGAGTTCTACGATCAGAACCGCATCCCGGTCACCTTCGACCAGGTGAACCCGGTGATGTACGACGCGATCCTCTCGAGTGAGGACAAGAACTTCTACACGCACGGCGGCGTCGACCTGCTCGGCACGCTGAGCGCGCTCGCCCGCAACGCGAGCTCCGGCTCGAACCGCGGTGGATCCTCGATCACCCAGCAGTACGTCAAGAACGTCCTGCAGCAGACCTGCGAGGCGAAGGCCGTCGGTACCGAGCAAGTTCAGGCCTGCTACAAGGAGTCCACCGCAAACACAGGCACGGCGGGCTACCAGCGCAAAATCCAGGAGATGCGCTACGCCATCCAGCTCGAGAAGGAGTACTCGAAGGACGAGATCCTCCTCGGTTACCTCAACATCGCGCACTTCGGCGGGACTGTCTATGGCATCGGCGCGGCCGCGCGGCACTACTTCGACACCACGCCCGACAAGCTGACCATCGGTCAGGCGGCAGTGATCGCCGGCATGGTGCAGGAGCCCAACACGCTCCGCATCGACCGGCCCGACGGCTCGACGACGACCAGCGACGGCACGCCTGTCAACGGCGCCGGTGACGGTTACAAGCTGAGCAAGGCGCGTCAGGTCTACGTCTTGAACCGCCTGCTCGAGGACAAGAAGATCACGCAGGCGGAGCACGACGAAGCCGTGGCCGCACCCATCGAGCCGCAGATCACGTCGCGCCCGCAGGGGTGTTCCGAGGCTGAGGGGGCCGAATTCTTCTGCGCGTACGTCACGTCGATCATTCGCGGCGACAAGGCGTTCGGTGAGAGCGAGGCGGACCGCATCGCGGCGCTGCGTCGTGGCGGGCTGAGCGTCTACACGACGCTCGACCTATCCCTGCAGGAGGCCGCGAACGAGGCAATCTCGGTGGTGCCCGCCAGCGTCGATTACATGGACCTCGGTGCCTCGGGCGTCCAGGTCGAAGTGGGCACGGGTCGTGTGCTCTCGATGGTGCAGAACCGCCCGTGGGCGGATCAGGCCGATGACAAGACGACCACCCAGGTCAACTACAACGTCCCCGCGCGCAACGGCGGCGGCGGTCACTCGGCCGGATCGACGTACAAGGTGTTCAGCCTCATCAACTGGATGCAGCAGGGTCACTCGGTCAACGAGATGCTCAACGGACGCGTCGGCACCAAGACGGTGCAGACGTGCGACGGTGCGACACAGACCGTCTACACCGGTGAGGGCACCGGACCCGACGGCCAGCCCCGGATCGGCAACTTCGAGCGCAACCGGGGCTACACCGGCACCGTCGCCCGCTTCACGAAGGACTCGCTGAACTCCGGCTTCCTGACCATGGCGGAGAAGATCCCGGTCTGCACGACGAACAAGGTGGCCGGCGACCTGGGCGTGACGCTCGGCAACGGCCAGCCGCTCGACCAGAACAACAACCCCTACGACGTCCTCGGCTCGCAGGATGTCGCGCCCATCGACATGGCGAACGCGTACGCCGCGATCGCCTCGAACGGCACGCTCTGCGCCGCGAAGGCCATCGACCGCGTCGTCGACGCGGACGGCGAGGAGCAGCCGATCCCCGACACGAAGTGCGAGCGCAAGCTCAGCGAGGACGTCGCGGCAACTGCGGCCTACGTCCTGCAGAGCGTGATGACCGGGAGCGGAACCGGTAGCGGTGCCCGCACGTTCGACGGCGTGCCGATCTTCGGCAAGACCGGCATCCACCAGTTCCTCCACACCTGGATGATCGGCTCGAGCACCGAGGTCACCACTGCGGTCTGGGTCGGCAACGTCAAGGGCAACGAGCGCCTCGAGAACCACTACGAGAGCGGCTACCGACTCTCCCGTATCCGCAACTCGATCTGGCCCGCCATGCAGCGAGCCGCGAACGCGGAGTTCGGTGGCTCGAAGTTCCCCGAGCCGTCGAAGGAGCTCACCAAGCGCAGCTATGCGCGGCTTCCGAGCGTCATCGGTCTCGACGTCGATGCCGCGACCGAACGGATCGAGGACGCCGGCTTCAGCGTCGTCGTCGGCCGGCCCGTCTCCTCGCCGGAGGCCGAGGGCACGATCGTGTCGCAGACGCCCGGCGCGGGCCGCGTCGTCTCGGGCACCACGGTCACCATCAACCCGAGTGACGGCGAAGGCGTCGTGGTCCCGGGTGTGAGCGGCACCCCGGAGCAGGCGGCGCGGGCACTGTCCGACGCCGGCTTCCGCAACGTCGCGCAGACGTGCGAGGACAACGACGGCGCGCCCGCAGAGGGTGTCGTCACCGGCACGGATCCCGCCGCCGGCGAGACCGTGAGCCGCGACGCCACGATCACCATCGAGTACCAGTCCTCCGACTGCGACGGCAACGGTGACGGTGACGGCGGCGGCAACGGGGGCGGCGGCAACGGTCGCGGCAACGGCAACGGTCCGTGAGGCCCGCCGGTCACACCGCCCTCACCGCGCTCGGCGCGGTGGGTGCGGTCGGCGTCGCCGCCGGCATCTGGGGCGTCGGGATCGAGCGGTACCTCTTCACGCTCCGGCGTCATGAGCTGGCCGTCCTGCCGCCGGGGAGCCCCTCGGTCACCGTCCTCCACCTGTCCGACGCCCACATGGCGCCGTGGCAGCACCGAAAGCAGCGCTGGATCGCCGACATCGGGGACCGCATTCAACCCGACCTCGTCGTGAACACGGGCGACAACCTGGGGCACGTCGACGGTCTGCGCGGCATCCGGGCGGCGTTCGCGCCCCTCCGCGGCGTACCCGGGTTCTTCGTGCACGGGTCGAACGACAAGGTCGCCCCCAGCGCCCGCAACCCGATCAAGTACCTCTTCGGCCCGTCGGGACCGCAGAACCACGAGTCCTTCACTCCGTCGCTCGACACCGACGCCCTCGACGACTACCTGATTGGCCTCGGCGAGACGCTCATCGACAACACCGCCGCCAGCATCCGCGTCGGCGGTGTCCGCATCGACGGCTTCGGGGTCGACGACGCGCACCGCGACTTCGACGACCTCGACGCCTCCATCGACGCGCTCCGTGCCCTCGGCGCCGGCGCAGACGTCCGCCTGGGGGTCACGCACGCTCCCTACCGACGGGTGCTGGACGCGTTCACGGATGCCGGTGCCGACCTCCTCATCGGCGGGCACACGCACGGCGGCCAGGTCCGCATCCCCTTCTCGAAGAAGGCGCTCGTGTCGAACTGCGACATCCCGCTCGAGAAGGCGCGCGGGCTCAGCTCGTGGACGCACGACGGACGCACGGTGCCGCTGAACGTCAGCGCCGGCCTCGGCCACTCGATCTACGCACCCGTGCGCTTCGCGTGCCGACCCGAGGCATCCGTCCTCGTCCTCCGCGCCCGACGCGCCGACGATTCGCCCGAGGGGCGGTCGGCAGGGTAAGCTTGGAGGGTTGCCACGGGGTGTGGCGCAGCTTGGTAGCGCGCGTCGTTCGGGACGACGAGGCCGCAGGTTCAAATCCTGTCACCCCGACCGCAGAGAGGCTCCGCCGGATTCCGGCGGGGCCTTTCGCATCCCTCCTCGGAGGGGCCATCGCACCTCCCACCGAACGGAGTCCCATGACCTCTCCCCGCCTCGTGGCCTTCGACCTCGACGACACGCTCGCACCCTCCAAGAGCGCCATCGATCCGCGGATCGGCGAGCAGCTGCTGCGCCTCGCGGAGCGCGTCGAGGTCGCGATCATCTCGGGTGGCCAGCTGCAGCAGTTCCGCTCGCAGGTCGTCGAGCGCCTGCCCGAAGCGGATGCCGGCCTGCTGGCGCACATCCACCTGATGCCCACGTGCGGCACGCAGTACTACCGCCTCACCGCGGACGGCATCGAGACGGTCTACGCCCTCTCCCTCACCGACGACGAGAAGCAGCGCGCACTCGCGGCCGTCGAGGAGGAGGCGAAGCGCCTGGGCCTGTGGGCCGAGCAGACGTGGGGACCGATCCTCGAGGACCGCGGGTCGCAGATCACCTTCTCGGCGCTCGGTCAGTCCGCTCCCCTCGACGCCAAGACGGCGTGGGACCCGACCGGGGAGAAGAAGAACACGCTGCGCGACGCGGTGGCCGCCCGCATCCCGGACCTGGAGGTCCGCTCCGGCGGGTCCACCTCGGTCGACATCACGCACCGCGGGATCGACAAGGCCTACGGCATGAGCAAACTCGCCGAGCAGACCGGCATCCCGCTCGACGACATGCTGTTCGTGGGCGACCGCCTCGACGAGCACGGCAACGACTACCCCGTCCTCGCGATGGGCGTGACCTGCCACGCCGTCGAGGGCTGGGAGGACACTGCCGCCTACCTGGACGAGCTGATCCCGACCCTGCAGGCCCGCTGAGCCGCCTCAGCGCAGCCTGCCGCCCGACTCGCGCAGGTAGCACCGGGCGCACATCGACTCGTACGTGACGCGGTCGGCGGACAGTTCGTCGATCGCGACCTGGTCGCCGTCGAAGACGAACCGGCCGCCCACCAGCCGCGCGTTGAACAGCGCCTTGCTGCCGCAGCGGCAGATGGTCTTCAGCTCTTCGAGACTGTGGGCGAGCTCCATGAGCCGCGCGGACCCCGGGAAGGCCCGGGTCTGGAAGTCGGTGCGGATGCCGTAGGCGAGGACGGGGATGCCGTCGTTCACCGCGATCCGCAGCAGGTCGTCGATCTGATCCGGCGCGAGGAACTGCGCCTCGTCGATGAGCAGGCAGGCGACGTCCGTCCGGGTGTCGGGCACGAGTGCCGCCTCGGCGTCGACCTGCACCCGCCGGCGATGCTCCGCGAACAGCGCGCGGGCGTCGTCCTCCGGCCCGATGAGGAAGTCGACCCTGCGCTCGACGCCCAGCCTGCTGGAGATCTGGTCGGCGCCCTTGGTGTCGATCTCGGGCTTGGCCAGCAGCACGTGCTGCCCGCGCTCCTCGTAGTTGAACGCAGCCTGCAGCAGCGCCGTCGACTTGCCCGAGTTCATCGCGCCGAAGCGGAAGTAGAGCTTCGCCACGGATGCGTCTCAGGCGTTGATCTTGAGGGCAGCCGCGGTCCTCTGCAGGACCTCGTGCGCCGTCTCCGGTGCGTCGTTGAGCGTCCGACCGTACGTGGGGATGAGCTCCTTGAGGGTCGGCTCCCAGGCCGGCAGGCGGTCGGCGAAGCAGGTCTTCAGCAGACCCAGCATGATCGACGCGCCGGTGGAGGCGCCCGGCGAAGCACCCAGCAGTCCGGCGATGGAGCCGTCGGCGGAGCTGACGACCTCGGTGCCGAACTGCAGCACGCCGCCCTTCTTCGGGTCCTTCTTCATGACCTGCGCGCGCTGACCGGCCTGCAGGAGCTCCCAGTCCTCATCGCGAGCGCTGGGCATGAAGTCGCGGAGCGAGTCGACCTTCTTCGCGTGACCCTTGAGGAGCTCGCTGACGAGGTACTTGATGAGACCGGGGTTGTCGATCGCGACCTTGAGCATCGGGAGGATGTTGCCGGGGCGCACCTGGGCGATGATGTCGGTCATCCGACCGTTCTTGAGGAACTTCGGGCTGAAGGTCGCGAACGGGCCGAACAGCAGCGACGCCTCGCCGTCGACGACGCGGGTGTCGAGGTGCGGCACCGACATGGGCGGGGCACCCACCGATGCCTGCGAGTACACCTTCGCCTTGTGCTGCGCGACGAGCTCGGGTTTCGAGGTCTTCAGCCACTGGCCGCCGATCGGGAAGACCCCGTAGCCCGAGATCTCGGGGATGCCGGAGCGCTGCAGGAGCTTGATGGCCCAGCCGCCGGCGCCCACGAAGACGAACCGCGCCCGCACTTTGCCGGGAGTGCGCCCGACGGTGCGGCGGTAGGTGATTTCCCACGTGCCGTCCTTCTGACGCTTCAGGTCGCGCACCTCGCGGTTGGTCTCGACGTCGACGCCCTGCGCGGCGAGGTGCTCGAACAGCTGACGGGTGAGGGAACCGAAGTCGACGTCGGTGCCCGCCGGGACACGCGTGGCCGCGAAGGGCTCGCCCTTGCGGCGCTGCTGCATGAGCAGCGGGGCCCACTGGTTGATGACGCGGGAGTCCTCGGAGTACTCGATGCCGGCGAACAGCGGCTGCTCCTTGAGCACTTCGTAGCGCTTCTTGAGGAACGCGACATCCTTCTCGCCGCGGACGAAGGTCATGTGCGGGGTCGCGTTGATGAACGTCGACGGCTCGTCGAGCACGCCGCGCTCGACGAGGGCGCTCCACAGCTGCCGGGACTGCTGGAACTGCTCGTTGATCCCGATCGCCTTCGCCGGGTCGATCGTGCCGTCGGGTCCTTCGGGCGTGTAGTTCAGCTCGCAGAGGGCCGCGTGGCCCGTACCCGCGTTGTTCCACGCGTTGGAGGACTCCTGCGCGACCTCGGAGAGACGCTCGAACACGCCGATCTTCCAGTCCGGCTCGAGCTGCTGCAGCAGGGTGCCGAGCGTGGCGCTCATGATGCCGCCGCCGATCAGCAGGGCGTCGTACACCTCCGTCGGACTCACCGCGGCGGGGCTGCTCGCGGCGGCGTCCTCAACGGCGTGATCGTCTGCTCCGGGATTGTCAGTCACGGTCATCCAGTCTACGTTGCCCGACCACCGGCGATCTCCGTCGGGGCGCCCCCGGCGGTGCAGGAAACACGCTTCTTTCCCCAGGTGAAACACGGATGCCGGGTGCCGCCGCGCGGGGACGGGGGCACCCGGCATCCGTCCTCAGACGCGGGCGGCCAGGTTCGCGGCGACGAGCTCGGCGATCTGGACCGCGTTCAGAGCGGCCCCCTTGCGGAGGTTGTCGTTGCTGATGAACAGGACGAGGCCCTTACCCTCGGGCGCGGACTGGTCGGCCCGGATGCGGCCGACGAGGCTCGGGTCGGCGCCGGCGGCGGCGAGGGGAGTCGGCACGTCGGCGAGGGCGACCCCGGCGGCGTCGGCGAGGACGTCTCGCGCACGGGCGGGCGTGATGTCGCGCGCGAACTCGGCATGGATCGACAGCGAGTGGCCCGTGAAGACGGGGACGCGGACGCAGGTCCCGGCGACGCGGAGGTCGGGAAGCTCGAGGATCTTGCGGCTCTCGTTGCGGAGCTTCTTCTCCTCGTCGGTCTCGTCCTCGCCGTCGTCGACGAGGTTGCCGGCGAAGGGGATGACGTTGAACGCGATGGGGGCGACGTACTTCTGCGGCGCCGGGAACTCGACGGCGGCGCCGTCGTGGACGAGACCGATCGCGCCGCCCTGGCCGACCACCGACTCCACCTGGCCGAGCAGCTCCTCGGCCCCCGCCAGACCCGAGCCCGACACCGCCTGGTAGGTGCTGACGGTCAGGCGGACGAGCCCGGCTTCGACGTGCAGGGGCTTGAGCACGGGCATGGCGGCCATGGTCGTGCAGTTCGGGTTGGCGATGATGCCCTTGGGCAGATCCTCGATCGCGTGCGGGTTGACCTCGCTGACGACGAGCGGGACCTCGGGGTCCATCCGCCAGGCGCTCGAGTTATCGATGACGACGGCGCCCGCCTCGGCGAACCGCGGCGCGTGGGCGCGCGAGCCCGTCGCGCCGGCCGAGAACAGCGCGATCTGGATGCCGGCGGGGTCGGCCGTCGTGACGTCCTCGACGACGATCTCGCGGCCGTCGACCTCGATCGTCGAGCCGGCCGAGCGGGCCGTCGCGAACAGGCGGAGCTCACGGATCGGGAACGCGCGCTCGACGAGGATGTCGCGCATCACCGTCCCGACCTGGCCGGTGGCGCCGACGACGGCGACGGAGAATCCCGAATCGGAGAAGACGGTCATGGTGCGGTTCCTCGGGGGTGCGGCGCCGCGCGACGAGGCGTCGCGACAAGGCGCAGGAGAGCGGGTTCCGGCGATTCTACCGGCGCCGCGGGTGCCGTGATCCGCATGTGTCGCCCGGGCGTCACACCCAGGCGCGCAGCTTGCCGGGGTGGCGCATCATCCAGACGTCCGTGATCCGCTGGCCGTCGGTCGCGAACGTCACGACCGCGGCGACGGCGCCGCCCAGGCGTATGACGAAACCGAGGCCGTCGCCGGTGACCGCCGGCTCGTACACCGCCGCGGGCTGCTTCTGAGCCAGCCCGAGCAGGAACCGCGCGACGTGGTCGGCACCGCGCACCGGCCGCCTGGCCGCGGAGACGACCCCGCCGCCGTCCGAGACGAGGACGACGTCGGGCGCGAGCACGCGGACGAGGGCGTCGAGCCGCCCCGTCGCACTCGCGGCGGCGAACGCGGCCACGACCTCGTCGTGCCGGCTGCGCGGGACGGTGGCCCCCGGGCGGCGGCCGACGTGACGACGAGCGGATGCCGCCAGCTGTCGGCACGCGGCGGGCGAACGCCCCAGCACCTCGGCGATCTCCCCGAACGGCACCGCGAACACCTCGTGCAGCACGAACGCCACGCGCTCGGCCGGGGTGAGGGTCTCGAGGACGAGCAGGAGCGCCGTCGAGACGCTCTCCGCCCCGGCGGCGGCATCGGCGGGGTCGCCGCCGGCGGACTCGGCGGGGACCGGCTCGGGGAGCCACTCCCCCACGTAGATCTCATGGCGCGCCCGCGCCGAGCCGAGCACGTCGAGGCAGATCCGACCCGTCACCCGCATGAGCCAGCCCGCGGGGTTCGCGATCTCCGTCCGCTCGGTGTCGCTGAGGCGCACCCAGCGGACGTACGCCTCCTGCACGGCGTCCTCGGCCTCGGCGAGCGTCCCGAGCATGCGATGGGCCGCGGCGACGAGGATGCGGCGGTGCGCGTCGACCTCGCCGGCCGCGGCATCCGGTCGCGTCGCGGCATCCGTCATCGCGATCTCCATCCCCGGCCTCACATTCGCGGAGGCTGCGTCGTCACCACAGTGACACACCTTCGGAAGGGGAGAGATGAAGATCGCAGTGGCAGGCGGAACGGGCACCGTCGGACGACTCGTGGTGGAGCGGGTGCGCGCGGCGGGGCACGAGCCCGTCGTCCTCTCGCGGGCGGCGGGGGTCGATCTGCGCGACCGCGCGGCGACCGATCGCGCACTGGTGGGCGTCGACGCCCTGATCGACGCGGCCAGTGTCGGGACCACCCGCGCGGCGACGTCGACGGAGTTCTTCCGCGCCGCCTCCGGGACGCTCCTCGCGGCGGCCCGGGCGGCGGGTGTGCCGCACGCGGTGCTGCTGTCGATCGTCGGGATCGATCGCAACCCGAACGGTTACTACGCCGGCAAGGTCGTGCAGGAGGAGCTGTTCGAACGCGACACGGTGCCCTGGACGATCCTGCGGGCGACGCAGTTCCACGAGTTCGCCGGGCAGGTGGCGTCGCAGGCACGACTGGGGCCGCTACAGCTCGCTCCGCGCGCCCGCGTGCAGCCGGTCGCTGCCGTCGAGGTCGCGGCACGACTGGTCGCCCTCGCCGTCTCGGGACCGCAGGGACGTGCGGCGGACCTCGCGGGGCCCCGCGAGGAACGCCTCGAGCGCATGATCGGGGCGTGGGTGCGACGGGACGGCTCGCGGACCCCCGTCATCCCCGTCGGCATCCCGGGGGCGCAGATGCGCGGCATGCGCGCCGGGCTGAACCTGCCGGCCGCGGGGGCGACACTCGCCGGGCCGACCTTCGACGACTGGCTCGCCGCGCAGGGATGAAGCCCGGCGGGCTCGTCGTCAGCGGCCGGTGCCGGCGTGGACGACGGCCTCGGTGTCGCCGTCGAGACCGTACGCGGTGTGCACGACACGCGCCGCCTCGGCGAGGTCGTCACCGCGGACGACGACCGAGATGCGGATCTCGGAGGTCGAGATCATCTCGATGTTGACACCCGTCGTCGACAGCGCCTCGAATAGGGTCGCCGAGACGCCCGAGTGGGTGCGCATGCCGGCGCCGACGACCGACAGCTTGCCGATCTGGTCGTCGTGGACGAGCTTGTCGAAGCCGACCGAGCCCTGCTCGACCGACAGGGCGCGCAGAGCCGTCGACGCCTCTGCCTTGGGCAGGGTGAACGAGATGTCGGTGCGCCCGGTGGCGGCGGCCGACACGTTCTGGACGATCATGTCGACGTTCGCGCCGGACTTCGCGACGATCTTGAAGATCTCGGCGGCCTTGCCGGGGACGTCGGGCACGCCGACGACGGTGATCTTGGCCTGGCTGAGGTCGGTGGCGACACCGGTGACGATGGGCTCTTCCATCTCTTCTCCCTCTTCGTGGTCGGGGGCGGTCATCCCCGGACCGAGAACGTACGTGCCGACACCCGAGCTGAAGGTCGAGCGGGCGTGGATCATGACGCCGTGACGGCGGGCGAACTCGACGGCGCGGATGTAGAGCACCTTCGCGCCGTTGGCGGCGAGCTCGAGCATCTCCTCGGATTGGACCGTCGCGAGCTTGCGGGCCTTCGGCACGACGCGCGGGTCGGCGGTGAAGATGCCGTCGACGTCGCTGTAGATCTCGCAGACGTCGGCGTTCAGGGCGGCGGCCAGCGCGACGGCGGTGGTGTCGGAGCCGCCGCGGCCGAGCGTCGTGATGTCGCGGGTGTCGCGGCTGAACCCCTGGAAGCCGGCGACGATGACGATCGCGCCCTCGTCGAGCGCCTCACGGACCCGGACGGGGGTGACGTCGACGATGCGGGCGGCGCCGTGCGAGCTGTCGGTGATCATGCCGGCCTGGCTGCCCGTGAACGAGCGTGCCTCGAAGCCCATCGAGTTGATCGCCATCGCGAGCAGCGCCATCGAGATGCGCTCACCGCTGGAGAGCAGCATGTCGAGCTCGCGCGGAGCGGGCAGCGGTGAGACCTGCGAGGCGAGGTCGAGCAGCTCGTCGGTCGTGTCACCCATCGCGCTCACGGCGACGACGACGTCGTGACCGGCGCGGCGGGCGTCGACGATGCGCTTCGCGACGCGGCGGATGCTCTCGGCGTCGGCGACGGACGAACCGCCGTACTTCTGGACGATCAGGGCCATGGTCGGATACTCCCGGGTGGATGCCGGGCGCAGCCGGCGGGCGGAGACTCACGCCCGCCGTCCATCCTACGGAGCGGCCCGTACCGCGACAGCCATGTGACGCGGGCGGACCGCCGGGAGGGCTCATTTAGGCTGGATCCCATGGGACGACGCCAGCTCTTCACGTCGCTGCAGGCCCTCGTCCGCACTCCCGAGAGCTCGGCTCCGCACACCGAGATGCTGCCCGTCATCGACGACGCGTTCGCGGTCGGGGTGCTCGATCTGGCCATCCGTATCGGCGAGTCCATGCTCGCCTCGGGCGCCCCCGCGAGCGAGGTGACGCTCACGATCGTCCGGGTCGCCGGGGTGTACGGCCTCGACCCCGTGCACGTCGACGTCAGCTACAACTCGATCACCGTCGCGCATCACCGCAGCGGCGCCGACCGTCCGATCACGCTCATGCGCGTCGTGCGGAGCCAGGCCCCCGACCACGCCCGTTTGCAGCGGCTGCAGGCCCTCGTCGCGGCGATCCGGAACGGGATGCCGCTGGAGTCCGCGCGCGCCGAGTTCCGGATCGTGCGCCGCACCCCCTTCGCCTATCACCCGCCGGTCATCGTCGGGGCGCAGGCGCTGCTCGCCGTCGGCGTCGCCCTCATGTTCGGCGCGAACTGGCTGGTCATCCTGCTCTCCTTCATCGCGGCGGCGGGGGCGGCGATCACGCAGTTCCTCCTCGGCCGCGCGCACGTCCCGTTCTTCTTCAGCCAGGTCGCCGGCGCCTTCGTCCTGACCCTCATCGCCGCCGTCGCCCCGCGCCTCGAGGCGACGGGATGGATGGCGGCGCAGGACATCCGACCGTCGGTCATCGTCGCCTCCGGCATCGTGCTCATGCTCGCGGGGCTCACCGTCGTGGGCGCCGCGCAGGACGCGATCGACGGCTTCGCGCTCACGGCGACCGGCCGCATCCTCGAACTCACGACCCAGACCCTGGGTGTCGTCCTGGGCATCCTCGCGGGACTCGAGACGGCGCGCGTCGTCGGGGCGGGGATGGACGCCCCGAACGACCCGCTGCCGTTCGGGCCGATCCCCCTGCAGTTCGCGGGCGCCGCGCTTATCGCCGTCTCGGTCACGATTTACAACGGCGCCGGGCTCCGGGTCGTCGCGGTCAGCGTGGCCCTGAGCGTCGTCGCCTGGGCGGGCTACACCGCGGCATCCGCCCTCGGCTTCGAAACCGCGGCCGCCAGCGGCGTGGGCGCGTTCGTGGGAAGCCTCATCGGCATCCTCGCCGCCTACAAGCTGCACGTGCCGTCGGTGGCGATCACGACGGCGGCGATCCTGCCGATGGTGCCTGGCGCGGCCGTCTTCCGCGGCCTCCTCGGCGTCGTCGAGTCCGGGCAGAGCACCGTGACGCTGCTCATGGGCTTCACGACCCTCGCCTCGGCGGCGACCGTCGGGATCGCGCTGGCCGTCGGCGCGTCGCTCGGCATCTACGTCGGTCAGCCGCTGCGCGCGACGCTCGGCACCGTCATCCGCGCCCGCGCGCGCGAGCGGTCCTGAGCTCTCCCCTAGGCTCTTCGCATGAGCTCTGCGAGTGACGCGATCTGGAACCGGGCCGTCGATTTCGACGCCGCCGCGACGCTGGCGGGCGACCTCGCCGCCCGACGGGTCCTCACCTTCCACGGAATGGTCCAGAACGGCGGATTCTGGTACGCGATCGAGGTGCACTCAACCGATGACGAGTTCCCCCTGAACGCGATCGCCGACGGCTACCGCACCCTCGGACTCGAAGCGACCGCCGAGGCCGTGGACCGAGCAGCGTCCGAGTACGACGAGACGGCGGGGGTCGGCGACGAAGAGGCGTGGGGCGAGGCCGAGGAGCGTGTGAACGGCGAGTACCGCCTCGAGGACGAGGACATCCTCGCGGCCATCGAGCGCACGCTCGCCCAGGAGCCGGAGCTGTTCGCCCCGACCGACTGACTAGACCGCGCGACGGCCTTCGAAGGCACGCCCGAGGGTGACCTCGTCGGCGTACTCGAGGTCTCCGCCGACCGGGAGTCCCGACGCGAGCCGGGTCACCCGGATCTCGAGGGTGTGGAGCAGGCGGCTCAGGTAGGTCGCGGTCGCCTCGCCCTCGAGGTTCGGGTTGGTCGCGAGGATCACCTCGGTGACGGTGCCGTCGGCGAGGCGCTGCATGAGCTGCGCGATGCGGAGGTCGTCGGGACCGATACCCGCCATGGGGCTGATCGAGCCGCCGAGCACGTGGTACAGCCCCCGGAACTCGCGGGTGCGCTCGATCGCCGAGACGTCCTTCGCGTCTTCGACGACGCAGATGAAGGTGCGGTCGCGTCGGGGGTCGCGGCAGATGGAGCACTGCGTCTGCTCCGACACGTTGCCGCAGATCTCGCAGAACCGCACCCGCTCACGCAGCTCGGACAGCAGCTGCGCGAGCCGGGAGACGTCGAAGGACGGCGTCTGCAGGATGTGGAAGGCGATGCGCTGCGCCGACTTCGGGCCGATGCCAGGAAGGCGCCCGAACTCGTCGATCAGGTCTTGGACGATGCCGTCGTACATGGGTCAGTTGAACCTCGTCGGCGGCGTGTACGGCTCCTCGCGGATGAACCGGGCGCCGAGCAGTTGGCGGACCGCCGCCTCGCCGACCCGCTCGATGCCGCCCGGACGCGGCGCGCGCGGCGGCTCGGCGGCGAGCCGCGTGGGCGGCGGGGTGTGGACCGGGACGGGCGCGTCGGCATCCACCGGCGGCGGCACGTCGTCCTCGTCGTCGTCGGGTGCCTCGGCGGGCAGAACATCGCCCTCCCGCGGCGCGGTGAGCGTGCGGACCGGCGCGGGGGCCGCATCCTCGGGCTCCTCGTCGACGGCGAACTGCGCGGCGGGCGCACCGTCGTCGGAGGGGATGGGAGCGACCGCCCACTCGGTGACGGGCGCGGCGGCTGCGGGGGCGGTCCGCGGGGCGGCGGACGGCGGACGGGATGCCGCGGGTGCAGCGGCGCCGCCGGGGCCGGACGAGGGCGTCGCGGCCGGCGGGGCCGTCGGGGCGGGCGGGACGTCGGGTCCGACGCCGCCGGGCGGCGGCGGGGTCGGGTCGGTGTCGTGCCGCGTGAGGTACTTCACCCGCACGCCGAGCACCGACAGGATCGCGGTGCGCAGATCCTCGCTCGGACCCTTGCCCGCGCTCAGCTTCTTGAACGACTGCACGTCGGCGTGGCTCTGGAACGACAGCGTGAGGATGTCACCCTCCGCATATGCCACCGGCCGGGACGCGCTCGCGATCATCCACGACGTGCGGCTGAGGTCTTCGAGCCGGCGGAGGATCTCGGGCCACGAGTCGCGGATCTGCGCGAACGTCACCGGCCCGGTCGGGACGGGCGGCTCGGGCAGGGCCGCCGGGGCCGGCTCGGGCGCCGACGGGGCGGGCGCCGCGGCGGCCCCTGCGCCGGGAGCGGCGGGAGCGGATACCGGGGGCGTCGCGCGGGGTTCCACCGCGGCGGGCGCCGGCGCCGCAGGTACCGGCGCCGCAGCGACCGGCGCGGAGGCGACCGGCGCGGAGGCGACCGGCGCGGGCGCCGAGGGCGCGGCCGCGGCGGGCGCACCGGCATCCGTCGCGGCGAGGACACGGGCCACGAGAAGCTCGAGCTGCAGGCGGGGCGAGGTCGTGCCGGTCATGTCGTCGAGCGCGGTGACGACGAGGTCGGCGATCCGCGAGAGCCGGTCGGTGCCGAACGCAGCAGCCTGGCGCCCCATGCGCTCGAGCTCGTCGGCCGGCACACCGCGCAGCACGGCGCGGGCGCCCTCGCCGGTCGCCGCCACGATGATGAGGTCGCGCAGGCGCTCAAGCAGGTCGTCGACGAAACGTCGCGGGTCCTGACCGGTCTGAACGACGCGGTCGACGGCGCCGAAGGCCGCGGCGGCATCGTGCGACGAGAACGCGTCGACGACCTCGTCAAGCAGTTCGGCGTGCGTGTAGCCGAGCAGGGCGACCGCGCGCTCGTAGCCCACGGCGCCGTCCTCGGAGCCGGCGATGAGCTGGTCGAGGAGCGAGAGGGTGTCGCGCGGCGATCCACCGCCGGCGCGGACGACGAGGGGCAGGACACCGGGCTCGACCGTCACGCCCTCGCTGGCGCAGAGCTGCTCGACGTACTCGAGCATGGCGGCGGGGGCGACGAGGCGGAACGGGTAGTGGTGGGTGCGCGAGCGGATCGTGCCGATGACCTTCTCGGGCTCGGTCGTCGCGAAGATGAACTTCACGTGCGCGGGGGGCTCCTCGACGAGCTTCAGGAGCGCGTTGAAGCCCTGCGCCGTGACCATGTGCGCCTCGTCGAGGATGAAGATCTTGAAGCGGTCGCGCGCGGGGGCGAAGACGGCGCGTTCGCGCAGGTCGCGCGCATCGTCGACACCGTTGTGCGAGGCGGCGTCGATCTCGACGACGTCGAGCGAACCGCCGCCGCCGCGGCTGAGCTCCTTGCAGGAGTCGCACTCGCCGCACGGGATGTCGGTCGGGCCCTGCGCGCAGTTGAGGCAGCGCGCGAGGATGCGGGCCGAGGTGGTCTTGCCGCAGCCGCGGGGACCGGAGAAGAGGTAGGCGTGGCCGACCCGGTCGCTGCGCAGCGCCGTCATGAGCGGCTCGGTCACCTGGCTCTGCCCGATCATCTCGCCGAAGGACTCCGGGCGATAGCGGCGGTACAGAGCGGTGGTCACCACAACAGACTACGGCGTGGCGCCGACATCCGATCCGGCGCCGAGGCTCCGGGCACCGGGAACAGCCGGGGTCGGTCTCACGTTGCAGCCGTCATGTCCCCCGAGCCCGTCGACGTCGCCGTGATCGGCGCGGGGCAGGCCGGGCTCAGCGCCGCCTACCATCTGCGTCACCGCGGTTTCGTCCCACTCGGGGACGCCCAGGCGGAGGCGCCCACGTTCGTCGTCGTGGACGCCGAGACGCATGCCGGGGGCGCGTGGCAGCACCGGTGGCCGTCGCTGCGGATGGGCACGGTCAACGGCATCCACGAGCTCCCCGGCTACGCCGTGCCGCCGGCGGATCCGCGGGCGGCCAGCCGGGAGGTCCTGCCGGAGTACTTCACTGCCTACGAGGCGCGGTTCGAGCTCGCGGTCCGTCGCCCCGTGCAGGTGCGCGCCGTCCGACGGGCCGACGACGACCCGCGCGGCCGGCTGATCGTCGAGGCGGACACCAGCGACGGCGCCCACGCCTGGGCGGCGCGGTACGTCATCAACGCCACGGGCACGTGGCGGAAGCCCTTCTGGCCGACCTACCCCGGGCAGGCGACGTTCACCGGCCGGCAGCTGCACGTGCACGACTACCGCTCGGCCGAGGAGTTCCGCGGTCGACGCGTCGTCATCGTGGGCGCCGGGGTCTCGGCGATCCAGTTGCTCGACGAGATCTCCGCCGTCACGGACACGTTCTGGGTCTCGCGCACCGAACCGCAGTGGGACGCGACCGCCTTCGACACCGCCGCGCGCATCCAGGCCATCGCCGGAGTCGAGGAGCGCGTGCGGCAGGGGCTGCCGCCGGGAAGCGTCGTCTCGGTCACCGGCGCGCACTGGTCGCCGTGGGCGCAGGCGGCGAAGGACCGGGGCGCCCTGGTGTGGCATCCGATGTTCCGCGCGATCGAGCCGGATGGGGTGCGGATGCCGGACGGCACCCTCGAGCGCGCGGACGTCATCCTGTGGGCGACCGGCTTCCGCGCCGACATCGCCCACCTCGCGCCGCTGGGCCTGCGCACCCCCGCCGGCGGCGTGAGGGTGCGCGACACCCGCGCGATCGACGAGCCGCGGCTGTTCCTCATCGGCTACGGCCCGTCGCAGTCGACGATCGGCGCGAACCGCGCCGGTCGCGACGCCGTCCGCGCGATCGTTCGCGAGCGCGCCACCGCGACGGTCTGAACTCAGACCGTCGCGGTCACATCACCCGCGTCGATCGCCGGGAACTGCTGCGTCCGGATGTCGGGCTCGAACGCCTGCTGCGCCGCGGCATCCGCCTGGTCCTCGTCCGCCGTCACGATCGGGATCGTGCCGGTGTGCACCGGGACCGAGGTCGCGGCCGTCGCGTCGGGGACGGATGCCGACAGCAGCGTGCCGTCCTCGCGCAGTTGCTCGCCGATCTGGCGGAGGGTGGGGCGTCCCGGGATCACCGGGCCCTGGCCGTCGAGGTGCACGGTCACCGTCTCGCCGCCGGCGACCGTGTACCCGGCGCCGCGGACCGTGAACGACACGGCGTCGCCGTCGTCAGCGGTGACCGTCATCTCGTCGCGGCGGACCGTGATCCGCAGGCGCGTGCCGTGCCAGTGGAGCGTGTACGACAGCGACGGCCAGTCGGCGGGCAGGCGCGGGTCGAAGCTGAGCGCCCCGCGGTGATCGCGCATGCCGCCGAACCCGGCGACGAGCGCCGTCCAGACGCCGCCGGCGGAGGCGACGTGGACGCCGTCGGACGCGTTGCTGTGCAGGTCGCCGAGGTCGACGAACGCCGACTCGCGGAAGTACTCCAGCGCGAGGTCCTGGTACCCGACCTCGGCGGCGAGGATCGCCTGCACGACCGCCGAGAGCGTGGAGTCGCCCGTCGTCAGCGCGTCGTAGTACTCGAAGTCGGCGAGCTTCTCGGCCGGGGTGAACTGGTTGCCCTGCAGGAACAGGGCGAGCACGACGTCGGCCTGCTTGAGGACCTGGTACCGGTAGATCACCAGCGGGTGGAAGTGCAGCAGGAGCGGGCGCTGCTCGGCGGGGGTGTTCTCGAGGTCCCACACCTCGCGCTCGAGGAAGACGGCGTCCTGGGGGTGGATGCCGAGGGCCTCGCTGTACGGGATGTGCATCGCCTCGCCGGCGCTCTGCCACGCGACCGGCTCGGCCTCGTCGAGATCGAGACGGTCGACCATCGCGCGGTAGGCCTCGGGCTGGTCGACGGCCATCTCGCGCACGACGCGCGCGGCGTAGCGCAGGTTGTACCGCGCCATGACGTTCGTGAACAGGTTGTCGTTGACGACCGTCGTGTACTCGTCGGGACCGGTCACCCCGTGGATGTGGAAGCTCTCGGGCTCGCCCGTCTCGGTGAACCGCCAGAACCCGAGGGTCGCCCACAGCCGCGCCGTCTCGACGAGGATGTCGACGCCCTCGCGGTGCAGGAAGTCGGTGTCCCCCGTCGCGCGGACGTACTTGCCGAGCGCGAAGGCGACGTCGGCGTTGATGTGGTACTGCGCGGTGCCGGCGGCGTAGTAGGCCGAGGCCTCCTCGCCGTTGATCGTGCGCCACGGGAACAGGGCGCCCGCCTCGTTCAACTGCCCCGCGCGCTTCCGGGCCGCGGGGAGCATGAGGTACCGCATCCGCAGCGCGTTCCGCGCCCAGAGCGGCGTCGTGTACGCGAGGAACGGCAGGACGTAGACCTCGGTGTCCCAGAAGTAGTGGCCGCTGTAGCCCGAGCCGGTCAGACCCTTCGCGGGCACGCCGAGCGAGTCGGCGCGCGCGGCCGCCTGGGCGAGCTGGTACAGGCACCACCGGGTCGCCTGCTGCAGGTCGTCGTGCCCCTCGATGAGCACGTCCGACCGCTCCCAGAACGCCTGCACCCAGGCCTCCTGCCGCTCGAACAGCCGCTCGATGCCCTCGTGCTCGACCCGGTCGAGCGTGCGGCGGGCGCGCTCGACGAGCTCGCGCGCGGGGACGCCGCGGGAGGTGTGATACGCGACGGCCTTCGTGATCGTCACCGGCACACCCTGCTTCGCCTGCACCCGGAAGACGTTCTTGGCGACGTCGGGCTCGACGAGCGAGCGCGACGAGTACTCGTTCTCGGTCTCGACGAGGTGGTCGGCGACGACGGCGACCGTCATGCCGGAGTCGGTGACCTTGTACGACAGCGCGGCGCGATTGCCGTCCTGCCAGTGGTCCTCGGGCTGCAGCACCCGGTTCGCGAAACCGTCGGCCTTGCGGGGGTCGAACCCGGCCTCTGCCTGCTTGCCGAGCCCCGGACCGCCGTACACGTCCTGGCCGTCCTGCCGGTTGATCATCTGGCAGTTGACCGTGACCGGGGCATCCGCGTTCAGCACCGTGACCGAGACGCGCATGACGGCGACGTGGCGCTCCTCGAAGGAGACCATGCGCTCGTAGTCGATGACGACGTCCTTGCCGCTCGGGGTCATCCACCGGATGTGGCGGGTCAGTACTCCCCGGCGCATGTCGAGGGCGCGCTCGTATTCGCGCAGGTCCGCGATGTCGAGCGAGAGCGGCTCGTCGTCGACGTAGACGCGCATGACCTTGCTGTCGGGCGCGTTGATGATCGTCTGCCCGACCTCGGCGAAGCCGAAGGCGCGCTCGGCGTGCCGGATCGGGAACACCTCGTGGAAGCCGTTCAGGAACGTGCCGTGCTCGTGCGCGTGGCTCCCCTCGGGGTGGTTGCCCCGCAGGCCCAGGTAGCCGTTGCCCTCGGCGAACAGCGTCTCGGTGACGCCGACGTCGTCGATCGAGAACGAGGTCTCGACGAGACGCCACGGGTCCACGGGGAAACGATGACGATCGATCATGCGGGGGTCCTTCTTCGGGTGTCAGGACGACAGGGGATGCCGCGGGTCAGGCGAAGACGGCGAGGTCGTCCACGACGACGTGCGCCCCGGCGTCACGCAGCGCCTGGGCTCCAGCGCCGCGGTCCACACCCACCACGAGACCGTACCCGGCGGAGGCGGCCGATCGCACGCCCGAATGCGCGTCCTCGACGGCGGCGCTGCGCGCGGGGTCCACCCCGAGCAGCTCGGCGGCGCGCGCGAAGACATCGGGCGCGGGCTTGGAGGCGAGGTGCTCGGACTCGGCCACGACGCCGTCCATGATGACCGGGAAGCGGTCGATGATGCCGGCGACCGTGAGGACCTCGCGGGCGTTCTTCGAGCTCGAGACCACGGCGATGGGGACGCCGGCGGCCTGCAGCTTCTCGACGAGGGCGAGCGAGCCCGGGTACGGCGCGATGCCGTCGGCGCGCAGCACGCGCTCGAAGACGACGTTCTTGCGGTTGCCGATCCCGCAGATCGTGTCGACCGACGGGTCGTCGGACGGGTCGCCCCACGGCACCTCGACGTCGCGCGAGCGCAGCAGGCTCGCGACGCCGTCGTACCGCTTCTTGCCGTCGAGGTGCTCGAAGTAGTCGCTCTCGCGGTAGGCGGGCTCGACGCCCCACGAGGCGAACAGCTCCGTGAACATGCTCTGCCAGGCGTGCATGTGGACCTCGGCCGTGGGGGTCAGCACACCGTCGAGGTCGAAGAGGACCCCGTCGAAACGGGTGAGGTCGGGAAGCTCAGCCATCGTCACCGGACCAGCGTAACGGCCGCGCACGTCAGGCCGTCGCGACGGCGTGGGCCTGGCGCGCGATCTCGAGCTCCTCGTCGGTGGGCACGACGAGGACCGTCACGGGAGAGTCGTCGGTGGAGATGACGCGGATGCCGCGTTCGCCCGACGTGTTGCGCTCGGCATCCAGGTGGACACCGGCGAAGCCGAGGGTCTCGAGGGCGGCGGCGCGCACGACGGCGGAGTTCTCGCCCACGCCCGCCGTGAACGAGATGACGTCCACGCCGCCGAGCTGCGCGAGGTAGGCGCCGAGGTAGGCGCGGAGCCGGTGGATGTAGACGTCGAAGGCGAGCTGCGCGTCGGCATCCCCCTCACGTCGGCGGGTGTCGATGTCGCGCATGTCGGACGCGCCGGCGAGTCCCAGGAGGCCGCTGCGCTTGTTGAGGAAGGCGTCGAGCTCACCGGGGCCCATGTCCTCGCGCCGGGCGAGCACCCCGAGCACCGACGGGTCGATGTCGCCGGAGCGCGTGCCCATCACGAGCCCCTCGAGTGGTGTGAGCCCCATCGAGGTGTCGACCGACTCGCCGCCGCGGATGGCCGTCGCCGACGCCCCGTTGCCCAGGTGCAGCACGATCTGCGAGAGCTCAGCGAGCGGCCGCCCGAGGAAGGCCGCAGCCGCTTCGCTCACGAACTTGTGGCTCGTGCCGTGGAAGCCGTACTTGCGGATGCGGTGCTTCTGCGCCGTCTCGCGGTCGATCGCGTAGGTGTATGCCGCGGCCGGCATCGTCTGGTGGAAGGCCGTGTCGAACACCGCGACGTGGGGGACATCGGCGAAGGCGGCGCGCGCCGCGCGGATGCCCTGCAGCGCCCCCGGGTTGTGCAGCGGCGCGAGGGCCGACAGCTCGTCGATGTTGATCTCGACGAGGGGGGTGACGAGGGTCGGCTCGAAGAAGCGGGCGCCGCCCTGGACGACCCGGTGCCCGACGGCGACCGGGCGCGCGTTTTGGAGGGAGGGACCCTGGACCGCGAAGGCCTCGAGCATGACGGCGAACCCGGCGGTGTGGTCGGGGATCGCGCGCTCGATGCGCGAGGTGGCCTTCGTCGCCGTGACCGCGGTGCCCTCCCCGCCGAGGAAGACCGTGTGGGTCGCGATGCCCGACTCCTCGCCGATCCGCTCGACCAGGCCGGAGGCGAGGGGACGCTCGGTGGCGACGTCGACGAGCTGGTACTTGAACGAGGACGAGCCGCTGTTGATGACGAGGACGGGGGTCATGCGCGGGCCTCCGGGGACGCGGCATCCGCGTTCTGCGCCTGGATCGCGGTGATCGCGATCGTGTTGACGATGTCCTCGACGAGGGCACCGCGGGAGAGGTCGTTGATGGGTTTGTTCAGGCCCTGCAGGACCGGACCCATCGCCACCGCGCCGGCCGAGCGCTGCACGGCCTTGTAGGTGTTGTTGCCCGTGTTGAGGTCGGGGAAGACGAAGACGGTCGCCCGACCGGCGACATCCGACCCGGGCATCTTCGTCGCCGCGACGGCCGCGTCGGTCGCGGCGTCGTACTGGATCGGACCCTCGACGAGGAGCTCCGGAGCACGCTCGCGCACGAGCGCGGTCGCCTCCCGCACCTTCTCGACGTCGGCACCCGACCCGGACTCGCCGGTCGAGTACGAGAGCATGGCGACGCGCGGCGAGATGCCGAACTGCTCCGCCGTGGCCGCGGACGAGACGGCGATGTCGGCGAGCTGGGCCGCCGTCGGGTCGGGGATGACCGCGCAGTCGCCGTAGACGAGCACGCGGTCGGCGAGCGCCATGAGGAACACGCTCGAGACGACGTCGACGCCGGGTTTGGTCTTGATGATCTCGAACGCCGGACGAATGGTGTGCGCCGTCGTGTGCGCCGCGCCCGACACCATGCCGTCGGCGAGCCCGAGGTGCACCATGAGCGTGCCGAAGTAGGAGACGTCGGTGACCGTGTCGGCGGCTTGCCGGAACGTGACGCCCTTGTGCGCGCGGAGGCGCTCGTACTCGCGGGCGAACTTGTCGACGTGGACGGCGTCGAAGGGGCTCAGCACCTCGGCGGCGCGGATGTCGAGACCCAGCTCGAGGGCACGCGCGTGCACCTCGATGGGCTCGCCGAGGATCGTGATGTCGGCGATCCCGCGCGCGAGCGCAGTGGCGGCCGCGCGCAGGATGCGGTCGTCGCCGCCCTCGGGCAGCACGATGCGGCGACGCTCGCGCCGGGCGCGTTCGATCAGCCCGTACTGGAACATGAGGGGCGTGACCACCTGCGAGCTCGCGAGGCCGATGCGTCGGAGGAGGTCGCCGGTGTCGACGTGCTGCTCGAACAGCGCCAGGGCCGTGTCGTACCGGCGCTGCGAGTGCGCGGCCAGCCGGCCGCGGGCGCTCATGATGCCGCGCACGGTCTCGTACGTGCCCTGATCGGTCGCGAGGATCGGGAGGTTCGAGTCGAGGCCGTCGATGAGGCGCTCGACGTGCTCGGGGAGCTCGAACGGACCGTAGAGGACGATGCCCGACAGCGAGGGGAACGTCCCCGACGCGTTGGCCAGGAGCGCCGCGAGCAGCACCTCGGTGCGATCGGCCGCCACGGCGAGGATCGCGGCCTCCTCGAGCCGCGGAAGGACGTTGTTGAGCGACATGCCCGCGACGACGACGTGCAGCACCTCGCGGTCGAGCAGCGCCTCGTCGCCCTTCACGAGCGTCGCGCCGAGCGAACGGGCGACGTCGCCGACCGACGGGGCCACGAGGTACGCGTCCTCGGGGATCGCCCAGACCCCGATGTCGCCCGCTGCGGCGGGGACGGCGCGGACGGCTGCGACGATGTCGTCGAGGTGCGCCGGGTCGGCGCGGTTGACCACGACGGCGAAGATGCCGGCGCGCTCGTGCGTGATCTCGGACAGCGCGAGGGTCGCGAGGTTACCGACCTGGGCGGGTGTCAGCCCACCGGCATCCGTCTGCCGCTCACCGTCGGCGGCCTGCCCCGACAGCACCACGAGGACGGGCGCCCCCAGGTTGGCCGCGATGCGCGCGTTGTAGCCGAGCTCGGCGGGACTGCCGACATCGGTGTAGTCGCTGCCGACGATGACGACCGCGTCGCACTGGGCCTCGACCGCCTTGTACCGCTCGACGATGCGGCCGAGGGCCGCCTCGGGGTCGGCGCGGACCTCGTCGTAGGTGGCCCCGATGCACTCGTCGTAGCCTAGGTCGACGCCGTCGTGGTCGAGGAGCATCTCGAGCACGTAGTCGCGCTCCTCGGTCGAGCGCGCGATCGCGCGGAACACCCCGACGCGAGGCGACCGGCGGCTGAGGGTGTCGAGCACGCCGAGGGCGATCGTCGACTTGCCCGAGTGACCTTCGGCGGAGGTGATGTAGATGCTCTGAGCCACGCTCCCAGCCTAGGGTCGCGGCCGATGGACGGGCTGGGAGGCGCCGGGCAAAAGAAAGACTCTCCGCGAACCCGGCAGAGCCTGGTTACCCTTGCTACGTTTCCGTCCTGGGGGAGTTGGCCTGGATGCCGTCTCGCGGAGAGCTGCTGCAAGTCTACCCGACGTCGGGCGCCCGCCCGTGACGGGCGGGTTAGCATCGGGTCGGGTGCGCTGATGCGCCGACCGCGTGAGGGGGACGGATGACCGACGACCAGACGACGATGACGGCGCCGGGGGGCGCTTCCACGTCATGGGCAGCGACCGGAGTGGATGCCGCGGTGTTCGCCGAGACCACCGATGCCCTCATCGCCTCGGTGTCGCAGGTCATCGACGGCAAGCCGGACGCCGTCCGCGCCGCGCTCGTGTGCCTGCTCGCCGAGGGGCACCTCCTCATCGAGGACGTCCCGGGCGTCGGCAAGACGATGCTCGCCCGCGCGCTGGGCGCGTCGATCCGGGCGACGGTACGCCGCATCCAGTTCACTCCCGATCTGCTGCCGAGCGACGTCACCGGTGTGAGCGTCTACGACCAGTCCGAGGGCAGGTTCGAGTTCAAGCCGGGGGCGATCTTCGCCCACGTCGTCATCGCGGACGAGATCAACCGCTCGTCGCCCAAGACCCAGTCGGCCCTCCTCGAGGCCATGGAGGAGCGCCAGGTCACGGTCGACGGCACGAGCCGCGTCCTCCCCGACCCGTTCCTCGTCGTCGCGACGCAGAACCCGCTCGAGATGGAGGGCACCTACGCCCTTCCCGAGGCGCAGCGCGACCGCTTCATGATGCGCATCTCGATGGGATACCCGGATGCCGCGAACGAGGCGCTCATGCTCCGCCAGCGCGACAGCGGCAACCCGCTCGAGGCGATACGCCCCGTGATCTCGGCCGAACGCGTCGCCGCCCTCATCGCCTGGGCGCGCTCGGTGCACGTCTCCCCCGCCGTCGAGGAGTACGCCGTCGCGCTCTCGCGGGCGACGCGCGAGCACAGCGACCTGCGGCTGGGGGCGAGCCCGCGCGCGACGCTGCAGCTCGTCCGCGCCGCGAAGGTGTGGGCGGCGCTCGAGGGCCGTGAGTACGTGATCCCCGACGACCTCGTGACGCTGCTCGAACCCGTCTTCGCCCACCGCCTCATCGCCGCCCGCGGCGGTGCGATGGCGCGCGGCCGGGGCGGCGCCGACCTCGTGACGTCGGTGCTCGACTCGGTGGTGCGTTCGGTGCGCGTCCCCGTCGCCGCGCGCTGAGCGGTCCGACGACATGACGCGATGGCCCCTGACCCCTCGGGGCACAGGAACGGTCCTGGTCGGACTCGCTTCGTTCGTGTGCGCCCAGATCTTCTCCGTGCCGGCGCTCGTCTTCTTCGGCGTGCTGCTGCTGGCGGCGGTGGGCGTCTCGTTCGCGTCGCTCTGGCTGGGACACCGCGACGACGGCGTGCGCCGCTCGTTCGCGCCCGCCGTGGCGAGCGTCGGGGGCGACGTCGACGTCCGCACCCACGTCGAGGCGCGCACCGTCCTCCCGACGGGGGTGGGCATGTGGCAGGACCGACTGCCCCGCGGCGTCGACGGGGAACCGAGCGGCGTCTACCCCGCGCTGCGGTCGGGTCTCGTCTCGGGCGGGCACAGCGTCGACATCTCGTACCGGGTGCAGGCCCGGCGCCGGGGCGTGCGCCCCATCGGCCCCCTCGTCGTCGAGACGACCGATGCGTTCGGACTGAGCCGGCGGCGTCAGCAGCTCGGCGGCACCGTCCCTCTGACCATCGCGCCCGCCGTCGTTCCGCTCGAGGCCTTCGAGGAACTCCCGGGAGCCGCCGGGGGCACGATGCAGTCCGTCACCGACAAGCTCGGGCAGGGCGCCGACAACCTCATCCCGCGCGTGTACGCGCCCGGCGACTCGATGCGCCGCATCCACTGGCGCGCCAGCGCGCACCGCGGTGAGCTCATGGTGCGTCAGGAGGAGCGCGAGTCGAACCCGGAGGCCGTGATCGTCTTCGACCGGAGCGTGACGCGGTGGAGCGGCGACGCCCTGCGCTCCCCCGGCGAGGACGCGGGCTTCGAGGCGGCCGTCTCGATCGTGGTCTCGGCCGCGCACCGCTTCGTGCAGGAGGGGTACAGCGTGACGATCGTCGACGTGGACGGCTCGGAGATCGCCGAGCCGCTCGAGGGCGGCGACACGACGGCGCTCGAGGCGCTCACGACGGGCTTCGCCACGCTCACCGCGCGACGGGACGGGAACCTCCGCACCCTCTCGACGCTGTTCGCCGGGACGACCCTCGGCCCCGTGGTCGTCGCGACCGGCGAGATCGACGCGGAGGATGCCGCGGCCCTCCTTCCGATCGTCACCCACAGCAGCCTCCCGGTGCTGTTCGCGCTCGGCGGGTCCGCCGAGGCGATGCGGATCGCCCGCGACGGCGGCTGGCGCGTCCACCGGCTCGAACCCGAGGACGAGATCGACACCCTGTGGTCGGGCATGGCGGGGTTCCCCGAAGGCCGCGGTCATGTCGACTGACCGGATCGAGGCGGAACGGCCCCGCCACGACGGTCCGTCGACGATCGCCCTGCTCCTGGCGATCGTCGCGGCGCTCATCCCGCTCTTCTCGGTGATCGCCGGCGGTGCGTGGGCGGCGCTCGCCTTCGTGCTCTCGGCCCTCCTCCTCGGCGCCGGTTACCTCCTGCGGCGCCTCCGGCTCGTGGCCGGCGTCGTCACCCTCGCCCTCCTGGCGCTGTGGACGGCGATCATGACGGCGGTGTTCTTCTCCGACGTCGCGTGGCTGCTCGTCATCCCGTCCGGTGAGGCGTTCGCGCGGGTGCCGCGGCTGCTCGAGATCGCGAGCTCCGACATCGCCGTCGGCGTCGCGCCCCTCGAGGCCTCGGCGTCGCTGACGTTCCTCATCGTCGGCGCCGTCGGAGTGCTGACCATCGCGCTCGACCACGTCGTCCTGACGGCGCGGATGCCGCTCCTCGGCGGTATCGCACTGATCGCCGTCTGGCTCATCCCGACGATCGCCGTCCCCCGCGCGGTCGACCTGTGGGCGTTCGCGCTCCTCGCCCTCGCGCTCCTGTGGCTCATGCGCACCGAGACGCGCGCGCGGCACCGCGCGCTGCATCCCGCCGCGCCCCGGGGCGGTGTCGGCGGCGTGGCCGCCGTGATCGCGGCATCCGCTGTCGTCATCGCCGTCATCGTCGCGCCGGTCCTGCCGACGGCCGTCGCCCCCGCGGGCGGGTTCGGCGGCGGCACGAGGATCGACGCGAGCCTCAACCTCGGCGACGATCTGCGGCGCCCGGCCGAGGTCCCCGTCGTGCGCCAGTGGAGTGCGAGCGGCGGACCCTCGTACCTGCGGGTCGCCACCCTCACCGAGCTCGAGGGCGGGTCGTGGCGTCCCGACCGCGCCCGCACCGTGCCCGTCGAGGAGTGGGCACCCGAGGATTCCGCGGCGGAGGGAATCGAGATCGTCGAGTCCTCGCGGACCGTCGAGGTGCTCGACCTGTCCTCGGCGCAGCTGCCCGTCCCGGCCGATGCGGTGTCGTTCGAGGGCCTGAGCGGCACCTGGCGCATCGCGGCGGAGAACGGCACGGTCGTGTCCCCCTCCTCGGCGGCGCGCGGTCAGCGTTTCGACGTCGTGACCCGCAGCCCCGCGCCCACGATCGAGCAGGCCCGCGCGGCCCAGGCGCGCGGCGGCCCCGACGGCGCGCGGGGGCTCCCGGCCGAGACGCCCGACGACATCGGCGCCCTCGCCGCCGAGGTGACCGCCGACGCCGGCACCGACTACGACCGGCTCCTCGCGCTGCAGTCCTGGTTCCGCGGACCGGAGTTCGACTACTCGCTCGAGGCGCCTGTCGAGGACGGGTTCGACGGACCGGGTGTCGAGGCCGTCTCGCGGTTCCTGCAGGTGCGATCGGGCTACTGCGTGCACTTCGCCTCGGCGTTCGCCCTCATGGCACGGTCGCTCGACATGCCCTCGCGGGTCGTCGTGGGGTTCCTCCCGGGCCTCGCCACGGGCGACGTCGTCGACGACGAACGCGTCTACCAGGCGACGACCGCGCAGCTGCACGCCTGGCCGGAGGTCTTCTTCGAGGGCATCGGCTGGGTCGGGTTCGAGCCGACGAAGAGTCTCGGCACCGCGCAGCGGTTCGCCTCCGACGACGACGGCTCGAACGAGCCCGAACCCGAACCGACGGCGAGCTCGACGCCGCAGCCGACCTCGAGTGCGTCGGCGGCACCGCGGCCCGAGGACGACCCCACCGCCGGCACCACGCCCACCTCGACCGCCTCTATCACGCAAGCGCTCCCCGTCGTCGGCATCGTCGCGGCGATCCTCGTCGTGCTGGCCCTGCCGGCCCTCGTGAGCGCCACGGTCACCCGTCGCCGCGCCGCGCAGGCCCGGGGCGGCAGCGCGGTGGCGGCCTGGCGTCTCGTGCAGGACGCCGCGATCGATCTCGGCATCCCGGTGCCCGACTCCGAGTCGCCCCGCGCGTTCGGCTACCGCCTGCGTCGTCACCACGGCGCCCCCGCCGACGCCGTCGAGCGACTCGTCGACGCGGTCGAACGCGCCAGCTACGCCCCGCTGGGATCGTTCGGCGACGAGGGCGCGGCGATGGCGACGGATGCCGCCGCCGTCCGCGCCGGGCTGTACTCGGCCGTCGCGGCGCCGCGGCGTCGGATCGCGCGCCTCCTGCCGCGATCGCTGGTCATCCGCCCGGGGTCGACGTTCGCCGAGGAGACACCGGTGCGCCGCTGAGCCGCCCCGGCGGGAACGCCGAAGCCCCGCACCACTCGGGTGCGGGGCTTCGTTGTGGCGGAAGCGACAGGATTTGAACCTGCGAGACGAGTTACCCCGCCTACATGGATTCCAGCCATGCTCCTTCGGCCGCTCGGACACGCTTCCAACGGAAGAGCCTACCACGCGGGGGTCGTCCGGCCCGCGCGCGGGGCGCGGCATCCGTCGTCAGTTCAGGGCGCGGGTGCCCTCGGGGATCACCCCGTCGCGGTAGAGATCGGCCGCGACGTCCTGGAACGCGGTCAGCGCGACGCGCTGGGTCAGGGGGCCGTAAGAGATGCGGGCGACGCCGAGCTTCTCGTACTCGCCGGCGGTGAGGGCGCCGGGCAGCCCGATGACGCTGATCCGGCCGATGCCCTCCACGAGGCGGGAGGTGGTCTCGGCGTCGAGGACCCCCGGCACGAAGACGACATCGGCGCCGGCGTCCAGGTAGGCGCGTCCGCGCGCGATCGCGTCGGCGATCGACTCCTCGACGGGGCGGCCTCCGCCGCGGACGAACGCGTCGGTGCGGGCGTTCAGGGCGAAGGGCACACCCTCCGCCTCGGCGGCGGCGACGACGGCCGCGACGCGCGCGACCGACTCGTCGAACGGGCGCAGCCGGTCCTCCATGTTGGCGCCCACGATGCCCGCCCCGATGGCGCGGCGGGTGGTGTCGCCGGTGTCGTCGTAGCCGTCGTCGAGGTCGGCGGTGACGGGGATGTCGCCGGCGACGGCGACGATGCGGCCCACCATATCGAGGGTGGTCTCCAGCGGGATCGTGCCGTCGTCGTAGCCGAAGGATGCCGCGATCGAGTGCCCCGCCGTCGCGATCGCGCGGGTGTCCGGGAGGGCGAGGACGGCCTTGGCCGAGACGACGTCCCACACGTTGACGACACGGAGGATCTCGGGGGCGGCGTGGAGTTCGCGAAGGCGGCGAGCGCGGCCTTCGACGGAGAGGGTGGTCATGCCTCCACCGTGCCACGACGGCCCGGTGGAATGCACCACCGGGCCGCCGCGAGCGGAAGGACGGGCCGTCCACTCACCCCACGTCGCCTCGCCAGGCACCGGTCTCAGCGCCGCGGGATTCGATGAACTCTTTGAACTTCTGCAGATCCTTCTTGACCGCGTGGTCGTCGATGCCGATGGCGGCGCCGACGGTCTCGACGAAGCCCTCGGGCTTCCAGTCGAGCTGCACCGTGACGCGCGTCTCGGTGTCGCTCAGCCGGTGGAAGGTGACGACCCCGGCGTGATCCTCGTCGACGCTCTTCCACGCGACACGCTCGTCGGGATGCTGTTCGGTGATGTGCGCGGTGAACTCGCGCTCCACGCCGCCGATCTTCACCTTCCAGCGGTTCGTCGTGTCGTCGATCTGCGTGATCGATTCGACGTAGCTCAGGAAGTGCGGGAAGGACTCGAACTGGGTCCACTGGTTGTACGCGGTGGACACCGGCACACTGACATCGACGGTCTCGATGATGCTGGCCACGGTTTTCCTCTCGTCGTGATCGTGCCGCCCATCGTGCTCCCGATGCGTTCGTCCTCTCCAGGGGCTTGCACGAGCGACGGAGGAACGGATAGAAGCGGCGATAGGCTCGTCCGCGACTGCCGACCCGTCCCCCGCAAGGAGCCGCATCGTGCGCACCCCCGCCCTGCCCCTGCTCGCCGCGACCGCCGTGCTCGCTCTCGCGGGGTGCTCGGCCGCCGAGACCCCCGCCCCGAGCACGTCGCCGACCGCCTCGGCATCCGCATCTGCGGCACCGCCCGCCTCCGCGTCCCCCACCCCCGACGCGACGGCCGGCGCGCCCGTCGTCGAGACGCCCGTCGAGTGCGAGACGCTCGACCTCGCCTCCGGGACGGTCGCCGGGTCGGACCTCGGCCCCTGCCTGCAGGCGGTCCTCGTGCGCTACGACACCGGCACGCTCACCATCTCCGGCGACGAGCTCGCCGGAGAGATCTCGTACCACTACGACCCGATGTTCGAGTTCCGTGGCGACCTCGAGACCGGCGGCGGGCCGGTGGCCATCAGCTTCGTCGACGGCGACATGCTCATCGACGAGGGCGACGGGCCCGTCGTCGCCGATCCGGACTCCGCCGATCCCACCGAACAGGCAGCCGGAGCCGCGGCGGAGGCGTACCGCGTGTTCTCGGACCCGGGTTTCATCGGCGACCTCATCGGGGGCGGCGACACCTGGTCGGTCTCGGCCGCGCCCGAGCCGGTCGAGACGCCCGACGGGTCCGTCGAGGCCTACCGCCTGGAGAGCACGGCGGCGTACGACTGGTACGGCATCCCGATCGACGCCTACACGCTGTGGCTGACGGAGGACTTCCGCCCCGTCGCGGCGGAGTCGACCACCGGATTCCTCGGGCGGACGGCGACGCTGACGCAGCAGCTGTCGGGCCTCGGCGAGCCGGTCACGATCTCGCCGCTGAGCTGAGTCGGCGAACGCGTCGCGATCAGCGCCGCGCGAGGGCGGCGAGCGCGTCGCCCGTCATCCGCTGCGTCGTCCACTCGTCCATGGCCTCGGCGCCGATGGACCGGTAGAAGCCGACGGCGGGCGCGTTCCAGTCGAGCACCGTCCACTCCAGTCGCGGATAGCCACGCTCCAGTGCGACGGCGGCCAGGGAGGACAGCAGCGCCGTACCGTACCCGCGGCCCCGGTCCGCTTCATCGACGAAGAGGTCCTCGAGCCAGATGCCGTGGCGTCCGGTCCAGGTCGAGTAGGTGAGGAACCACACGGCGATCGCGCGGATCCCCCCGTCCCGCTCGACGACGTGGGCGAAGGCCTTCGGATCGTCGTCGAACAGGGTGGCGGTGAGATCGTCCGTCGTCGTGCGGACGGCATCCGGCTCGCGCTCGTACACGGCGAGCGCATGGATCGCGGTGAGGATGCCGGCCTCGTCGCCGGGCGCCGCAGCGCGCAGGACGGCGCCGTCGTCGAGCGTGCGGGAAGGAAGCGCGGAGGGAGATGCCATGCCTCGAATGTAGCGGCGGCGTCGGATCGCCGCCGTGAACGCGGCGCGCTACGCTCAAGCCACCGCACACCCGGAGCAAAGCAGGTTCACCCATGGCCAGACGCGGCGCCAATCAACCCAGCGTCGGTGGTTACAACGAGGCTGTCGTCCTGGACCAGATCCGCCGGTCCCGCGGACACAGCCGCGTCGAGCTCGCCGACGCCACCGGGCTGTCCGCACAGACCGTGTCCAACATCGTCCAGCGCCTGCTGGATGCGGGGATCGTCGAGGAGGCCGGCCGCACGAGCTCGGGGCGCGGCAAGCCGCGTACGACCCTGCGACTGGTCGGAAGCAGCCGCTACGCCGTCGGCGTCCACCTGGATCCGGGACTCATCACGGTGGTCGTCCTGTCGATCGACGGCGAGGTCGTCGCCCGCCACGCCCGCGCCACGCCGCGCGCACAGGACCCGGCCGACACGGTGGCCGTCCTCATCGAGGACATCCACGCCGTGCTGTCCGAGTCGGGGATCGACCGCAACCGGATCGTCGGCCTCGGGATCGCCGCGCCCGGACCGATCGACGCCGACCGCGGCATCGTCGTCGACCCGCCCAACCTGCTCGGCTGGGACCGCGTCCCCCTCCGCGACGCGATCGCCGAGGCCACCGGGCTGGCGGTCGTGCTCGACAAGGACGTGACGGCGGCGGCCGTCGCCGAGAAGTGGGTCGCCGCTCCCGGTGGGGCCCCGAACTTCGCGTTCCTGTACCTCGGCACCGGGCTCGGCGTGGGACTCGTCGTCGGCGACGAGGTCGTCCGCGGCGGGTCGGGCAACGCCGGCGAGATCGGGCACATCGTCGTCGACCCCGAGGGTCCGTCGTGCGCGTGCGGACTCCGCGGATGCATCGCGGTCACGTGCGCGCCGCTCCCCCTCGTCGAGGAGGCCGAGCGCCGCGGCGTGCTCGAGGCGGACCGCGAGTCCGACGACCCGACGCGGGTGGATGCCGCGCTCACCCGGCTCGTCCGCATGGCCGAGGACGGCGATGAGCGCGCCCGCGACCTGCTGCAGCGGTGCACGGTGCACGTCGCCCGCGCCCTCGCCGTCGTCTCCAACCTGCTCGACGTCGACCGCATCGTCATGGGCGGTCCGCTCTGGGACCGCGTCGGACCGACCTTCACCGAGGCGATCCCCCCGCTCCTCGACGAGATGCGCGTCGCACGCGGGGTCCATCGCCTCTCGATCGCGGGCACCGCACTCGGGTCGGATGTCGGGGCGATCGGCGCCGCGTGCCTCATCCTCGACGAGGCCCTGACGCCCCGGCCGACCTCGCTTCTGGTGCCGTCTGCGTGAGCCCGGCGCCCGACGCCGCAAGGCGTCTTGACTCCGCTATGTCCATCGGTTTGACTTACCGTGTCCCGCCGTCGCGCGTGGACGCCACGATCCGGAGCAAGGGGGCACCGTGAAAGCTCGCACCGTCGTCACATCCATCGCCGCAGCGACCGCTGCCGCCCTCCTCCTCGGCGGGTGCTCCGCTGAGGGAGGCGAAAGCAACGGTGACACCGTCACGGTCGTCTACGCGAAGACCGACTCGTTCGAGGTGCTCGACACCCTGATGAAGACGGCGAAGGAGGAGTTCGAGGCATCCCACGAGGGGATCACCGTCGACCTGCAGCCGATCACCGCCACGGACGACGACTACAAGACCCGGTTGCAGCTCTCGCTCGCCTCGCCCGACACCGCCCCCGACGTCTTCTACGAGGACACCTTCACCGTCCGCAGCGACGCCGAGGCCGGCTACCTCCTGAAGCTCGACGACAAGCTCGCAGACTGGGCCGATTGGGAGATGTTCGACGAGGCCGGCCGGAACGCCGGCAAGGGCGAGGACGGCGGGACCTACGCCCTGCCGCTCGGCACCGACACGCGGGTCATCTGGTACAACAAGGACGTCCTCGAGAAGGCCGGGATCGCCACGCCCTGGCAGCCCGAGAGCTGGGACGACATCCTCGCCACCGCCGCCGCGATCAAGGAGAGCCAGCCGGACGTCGTGCCGTTCAACATGTACGCGGGCACCGGGACCGGCGAGGGCACCGTGATGCAGAGTTTCTACGAGCTGCTCTACGGCACCGGCGAGGGCACCGGCCTGTACGACGACGACGCGGGCAAGTGGGTCGTCGGATCGCAGGGCTTCATCGACTCGCTGACGTTCCTGCAGACCCTCTACGACGAGGGCTACGCCGTGAGCGCCGATCAGGCCCTCGACCCGAACGTGTGGCAGGCCGTCTTCGGCGAGTGGTTCCCGAAGGGCACCCTCGGGGCGACCGTCGAGGGCTCGTACACCCCGTCGTTCTGGGCCGAGGGCGGTCAGTACCCGTGGCCCGAGTACACCGACACGATGGGGGTCGCCCTCTTCCCGACGCAGGACGGACAGGCGCCCGGCGGCGTCAGCATGTCGGGCGGGTGGACCCTCGCGGCATCGGCGCAGACGGACGTTCCCGACCTCGCCTTCGACTTCATGACGACGGTCCTCAACAAGGAGAACGCGCTCTGGTACGCGATCAACAATGCGCAGATCGCGGTGCGCTCCGACGTCGCCGAGGACCCGACGTATCTCGAGGCCAACCCGTTCGTCGGCGCTGTGACGGATGCCGTCTCGGTGACGCACTTCCGACCCGCGAACAGCGACTACCCCAAGATCTCGGTCGCGGCGCAGCAGGCCACGGAGGCGGTCATCACGGGACAGCAGTCGCCCGCCGAAGCAGCCGCCGCCTACGACGACGCCGTCCGCGAGATCGTCGGCGACGACGGGGTCATCACCGGATGACCCCGTGAGCACGACGCTCGCGCCGCAGCAGGACCGCCGCGCGTCGCCCCGCCGCCGCGGCCACGGTCGGGTCGACATGCGCCTCTCCCCGACGCGCGCGCTCCCGCTCCTCCCCGCCGTCGGCCTCCTTGTCGTCTTCCTGGCCGGCCCCATCGTCTGGGCGACGGTCGGTTCCTTCACCGACCGCGCCCTGACGGGAGTGGGGGCGGCGAAGCCGGAGTTCATCGGCCTCGACAACTACGCCCGGCTGTTCACCGATCCGGTGCTGCCGTTGTCGGTCCTGCTGACCGTCGTCTTCGTCATCGGCTCGGCCATCGTCGGGCAGAACGTCCTCGGGCTGCTGCTCGCGGTCCTGTTCCGCGCCGGCAGCAGGGTCGTCGCGGGCACGGTGGGCGTCCTGGTGGTGACGGCGTGGGTCCTGCCCGAGATCGTGGCCGCCTTCGTGGGCTACGCGTTCCTCTCCGCGGACGGGACACTCAACGGCGCGCTGTCGCTCGTCGGGATCGAGGGACCCAACTGGCTCTACGCCCTGCCGCTGCTGGCGGTCATCCTCGCGAACACCTGGCGGGGCACCGCGTTCTCGATGATGATCTACCGCGCGGCGCTCGACGACGTGCCGCCCGAGGTCACCGAGTCGGCGATGATCGACGGCGCCGGTACATGGCAGCGGCTGCGCTACATCACGCTGCCGATGATCTCGGGGACGATTTTCACGAACCTGCTGCTCACGACGCTGCAGACCCTGTCGGTGTTCACCCTCATCTGGGTCATGACCAAGGGCGGCCCGGGCGACCTGTCGCGCACCCTCCCCGTGCTCGCCTACAGCGAGGCCTTCTCGTTCGGCGACATCGGGTACGGCAACGCGATCGCGATCGTCATGCTCGCCCTGGGCGCCGTCTTCTCGATCGCGTACGTCGTGTCGCTGCGGCGCCGAGGGGGTGTCGCGTGACCACCGCCACCGCGACCGTCGCCACCGCGACCCGGCGCACCCCCCGTGCGCCCAGCGTCGCCTCACCGCGACGCGGCGCGACGCGGTTCTGGGCGAACCTCGTGCTCGTGATCATCGGGATCGTGTTCGCCGCGCCGCTCGCGTGGGTCGTCCTCGCCTCGATCGACTCGGCGGCGACCTATCGCGTGGCGTGGCCGACCGACCCGACCCTCGACAACTTCGCCGACGTCCTCACCCCCGAGCTGACGCTCCGCCCGCTCGTGAACAGCCTGCTGCTCTCGACGGGTGCGGCCGCGGTGACGGTCGTGGCATCCGTCCTCGCCGCCTACCCGCTCTCGCGGTACCGGTCGCGGTTCCACGCACCGTTCCTCTACTCCGTGCTCTTCGCGAGCTGCCTGCCGATCACCGCGATCATGGTGCCCGTCTACAGCCTGTTCGTGCAGGTCCGGCTGATCAACCAGCCGTGGGCGGTGGCGCTGTTCCTCGCCGCGAGCGCCCTTCCGATGGCGCTGTGGATGACGAAGAACTTCATGGACTCGGTGCCGGTGAGCCTCGAAGAGGCCGCCTGGGTCGACGGGGCGAGCGCGATGCGCGCGCTGTGGACGATCGTCGTGCCGCTCATGCGCCCCGCCCTGAGCGTCGTCTTCGTCTTCGTCTTCCTGCAGGCCTGGGGCAACTTCTTCGTGCCGTTCGTCCTCCTGCTGACGCCCGACTGGCAGCCCGCCGCGGTATCGATCTACGCCTTCTTCGGGCAGTACGGCACCGTCGCCTACGGACGCCTGGCCGCCTACTCCCTGCTCTACTCGCTCCCCGTCCTCGGGCTCTACCTCCTCGTCACCCGCGGCCTCGGGGGCTCGTTCGCCCTCTCGGGCGCCGTGAAGGGCTGACCCGTCCCGGCTCCCGCGCCGCACCGACCTCGAAGGAACCCGCATGCACCGCAACGACCACCTGGCCCTGCAGCGCATCGAACGGCTCGTGCGCGACCGGCTGCCCCCGGCCCTCCACCGCGAGACCGCCCCCGTGACGATCGAGGCGTGGGAGGTCCCCGACGAGCCCGTGCCCTTCGCCGAGGCGATCCGGCAGGAGTACGCCCCGTTCGCCGTCGGCACCGAATGGGGCAAGCCGTGGGGCACGGTGTGGTTCCACGTCACCGGCCGCGTGCCCGACTCCTGGCGAGACGTGCCGGGCACCCGTTCCGAGATCGTCGTCGACCTCGGCTTCGACGGCTCCGGTCCGGGGTTCCAGGCCGAGGCGCTCGTGTTCCGCCCCGATGGGTCGATCGTGAAGGCGATCGAGCCGCGCAACACCGCCGTCCCCGTCGAGGGCGACGAGATCGACCTCTGGATCGAGGCGGCGGGCAATCCCAGCGTCGCCGGGACGTTCACCTTCGCCGCGACCCCGCTCGGCGACAAGCGGACCGCGGGCGCGGAGCCCATCTACCGACTGCGGCGCCTGGAGCTGGGGCTGCTCGACCAGACGGTGTGGGAGCTGCAGCAGGACATCTGGACCCTGCGCGGACTCGTCGAGCAGCTCGACCCCGACCGCACCCGTCACGCCCGCGTCCTGGCGGCGCTCGGCCGCGCGGTCGACGCGGTGGACCCCGACGACGTCGCCGGTACGGTCGCCGCGGGGCGCGCCGAACTGCGCGACGCCCTCGACGCCCCGGCATCCGCCACCTCGCATCAGCTGACCGCCGTGGGGCACGCCCACATCGACTCGGCTTGGCTGTGGCCGGTCCGCGAGACCGTCCGCAAGGTCGCGCGGACGTTCTCGAACGTGCTCGACCTCATGCGTACCGAGGACGACTTCGTCTTCGCGGCGTCGTCGGCGCAGCAGTACGCGTGGATGAAGCAGCACTACCCCGAGCTGTTCGAGCGGATGCGGCGGGCCGTCGCCGAGGGCCGGTTCGCGCCCGTGGGCGGCATGTGGGTTGAATCCGACACGAACATGCCGGGATCGGAGGCCCTCGCCCGCCAGTTCGTCGAGGGCAAGCGGTTCTTCCTCGAGGAGTTCGGCGTCGAGCCGCTCGAGGTCTGGCTGCCGGACTCGTTCGGGTACTCGGCCGCGCTCCCCCAGATCATCGCCGCGGCGGGCTCGCGCTGGTTCCTCACGCAGAAGATCTCGTGGAACGAGACGAACCGGATGCCGCACCACACGTTCCTGTGGGAGGGCATCGACGGCACCCGCGTGTTCACCCACTTCCCTCCCGTCGACACGTACAACTCCGACCTGTCGGCGGCAGAGCTCGCCCGCGCCGAGCGTCAGTTCGCCGAGAAGGCGCACGCGACGCACTCGCTCGTGCCGTTCGGCTGGGGCGACGGCGGCGGCGGACCCACCCGCGAGATGATCGCCGCCGCGCGCCGCACCGCCGACCTCGAGGGGTCCCCCAAGGTGCGCCTGGGCTCGCCGGCGCAGTTCTTCGCCGACGCCGAGGCGGAGTACGCGGCGCCGCCGGTGTGGTCCGGGGAGCTCTACCTCGAGTACCACCGGGGCACCTACAGCGCGCAGGCGCGCACGAAGCGCGGCAACCGCGAGAGCGAGCACCTGCTGCGGGCGGCCGAGCTCTGGGCGACGCTCGACACGGTCCGCACCGGCGCGGCCTACCCCGCCGAGCGGCTGCGCGCCCTGTGGCAGACGGTCCTGCTGCACCAGTTCCACGACATCCTGCCCGGCACCTCGATCGCGTGGGTCCACCAGGAGGCCGAGGCGACGTACGCCCGCGTCGCGGACGACCTGCGGGAGATCATCGACACCGCCCTGCGCTCGCTCGTGGGTGAGGGCGAGCGGGCGCTCGCGGCCAACGCCGCGCCGGTGGCGCTCGGCGGCGCACCTGCGCTCGGCGTCGGGGCCGCGGCATCCGCTCCCGTCGTCTTGCCCGAAACGGACGGCGACGGCTGGCGGTTCCGGCATTCCCGGTTCGACTGGGCGATCGACGCGCGAGGACTCGTCGTGGGCGCCGTCGACCTCGCCACGGGCCGCGAGCTCATCGACCCCGCGCACCCCGGTGGCGCGCTGCACCTGTTCCGCGACACCCCGCGGGACTGGGACGCGTGGAACATCGACGTCGAGGACGGCGCGCTCGGGACCGTCCTCGAGGCGGCCGACGAAATCACGGTCGACGGGGCCGACCTCGTGGTCCGACGCCGGTTCGGATCGTCGTCGGCCGAGCAGCGCTACCGCGTCGACCCCGCGTCCGGCGCGCTCGAGGTGGCGCTGCGGCTCGACTGGCGCGAGCGGCAGAAGATGCTGAAGATCGCCTTCCCGCTGCGGGTGCGGGCCGAGCGCGCGGAGTCCGAGATCCAGTTCGGCCACGTGTCGCGGCCCGTCCACATGAACACGACGTGGGATGCCGCCCGGTTCGAGACCGTCGCGCACCGCTGGATCCGCGTGGCCGAGGGCGAGTACGGCGTGGCGATCGCCAACGACGCGATGTACGGCCACGACGTGCAGCGCGCGCCCGGCTCGGACGGGGGTGCGCGGACGGTCGCACGGGTCACCCTCGTGCGGGCGCCCCTGTTCCCGGACCCCGAAGCCGACCAGGGCGCGCACACCTTCCGCCTGTCCGTGCTGCCGGGCGCCACCGTCGCGGCGGCCGTCGCGGAAGGGCTGCGACTGAACCTCCCGGCCGTCCCTCTGCAGGGGGCGCGCGAGGTCGACCCGCTCCTCGAGCTCGACGACCCGGGCGTCGTCGTCGAGGCCGTCAAGCTCGCCGACGACGGGTCGGGCGATGTCATCGTGCGGCTCTACGAGGCGCTCGGCTCGACCCGGACCGCGCACCTCGTCCCGGGATTCCGGGCGACCGGCGTCGTTCAGACGGACCTGCTCGAACGCCCGATCGCGGCGACGGCGCTGCGGGATGCCGCCGGCGACGCGGTCCGCCTCGAGCTGTCGCCGTTCCAGCTGGTCACGCTGCGCCTGGCGCGCTGAGCGGCGCCGGACTCAGTCGAGTCCGCGGACCGGGACCCCGAGCCACTCGCCGAGGTCCCGGACCTCGGCGTGCACCATCTCGCGCTCGTCGTCCTCCAGGGGGACGAGCTCGTGCACGGCGGAGACCACGAGGTTCTCCTTCTTCTTGTCGAGCGCCGCGTCGAGCAGACCCACGAAGCGGTCGCCGACGAGGATCGGATGCGCGAAGTAGCCGTAGACCCGCTGATGCTTCGGTTTGAACTGCTCGAGGACGTAGGTGAACTCGAACAGCTCGGTCAGGCGCGGGCGGTCGAACAGCATGCGGTCGTACGGGTTGAGGATCGCCGCCCGCCCGCCCGGATCATCGCCCAGCGCGGCGAGCGCCTCGGGGTCGACCCGCCAGCGCCACGCGCTGCCCTCGACCTCGGCCGGCTCGCCCGCCGTGCCGACACCCGACCACGACGACTTCTCGCGCGCGATGCCGAGCGCCTGCAGCCGCCGTGCTGCCGGAACGTCCTCGGCGTCGGCCGGGTCCATCTCGGCATCCCGTGCACCGTAGACACGGTCGGGCAGGTCCCACACGCGCTGCCGGCCGATCCGCCCGCTGATGGCGACGTCGCCGAGGTAGGACATGAGCTCGAGCATGCGCGGCACCTGGTTCGCGCCGTACCAGCCGCTCTCGTTCTTCGCCTGGACGACGCTCGTGTCGGGGATCTCCGAGGCCGGCAGCGGCCCCTTCCGCTCGAGGCGTCGCAGGATCTCGGCGCGGAAGGCGGCGTTGGCCTCGAGGTACTGGCGCGTCGAACCGCCGAGGCGGCGCCCCGGCATGACGGCCCGCAGGGCGGGGAGGAGGGATGCCGGGCGGAAGTGCCCGTCGTACTCGAACAGCAGCCGGTCCCCCTCGACCGCCTTCGACAGCTGCCCCGGCTCGTAGGCCCAGCCGATGCGCGACCAGCAGATCGACTGCTCACTGGGGGCGATGACGGCCGTCGGGTCGATCTTGATCGCGGCGATCTGCTCGGCGACCTCGACGACGTCGCCGGGTCGGTCCGCATCGAGCAGCTGCGCGCGCACCGCGATGCGGCGGGCCTCGTCCCTCGTGAGCCGGTGCATGGGTCGAGGCTAGCGCCCGCCTCGGACGCTGCTCAGCCGGTGGGCTGCAGGCGTGCGTCGACGGTGCGCCGCTCGTCGAAGACGAAGCAGTCGCCGTCGAACCCGTCGCCGCCGACGTGCTCGAAATACCCGAGGATGCCGCCGTCGAGCTGACGCGCGTCGATGCCGTCCTCCCGCAGGACGAGAGCCGCCTTCTCGCAGCGGATGCCGCCGGTGCAGAAGCTCACGACGGTCTTGCCGACGAGCTCGTCGCGGTGCGCGGCGGCGGCGTCCGGGAACTCGGTGAACTTCTCCAGGCGCCAGTCCAGTGCACCGGCGAACGTCCCGTGGTCGACCTCGAAGGCGTTGCGCGTGTCGAGCAGGACGACCTCGCGGCCGTCGTCGTCGCGGCCGGATTCGAGCCACCGGCGGAGCGTCACGGGGTCGACCGCAGGGGCGCGTCCGGCCGCCGGTCGGATCGCGGGGCGGTCCATCCTGATGATCTCGCGCTTGTGCTTGACGAGCATCTTGCGGAACGGCTGCTCGGCCGACCAGCTCTCTTTCGTCGTGAGCGCGGCGAACCGCTCCTCGGCCCGCAGCTCGTCGACGAACCCGCGGACGTCCTCCGCCGGTCCCGCGAGGAAGAGGTTGATGCCCTCCTCGGCGAGCAGGATCGTGCCGCGCAGCGAGCGTGCGTCGGCCCGTTCCTGCAGCTCGGAGCGCAGCGACGCGGGGTCGTCGATCGGCGTGAAGAGGTAGGCGGAGATGTTCAGGACGGATGCCACCGGTCCAGGCTAGGCGACCGGCGGCATCCGTCCCGGGTCGGTCAGCCGACGAACGGTGCCGAGGCGTCGTCGAGCGCGGCGACCTCGTCGGGTGCCAGCTCGAGCGTCGCGCCGGCGATGAGGCCCTCGACCTGGTCGACGCGCGAGGCCGAGGCGATCGGGACGGCACCCTTCGCCCGCAGCCACCCGAGGGCGGCGGAGGCGACCGAGACGCCGTGGGCGGCCGCGACGTCATCGAGCGCGGAGAGCACGGCGAGCCCGTCGGGCGTCGCGTACTTCGCCGCCGATCCCGCACGGGGCGAGGACTGCCCCGAGGTGTCGGCGGAGCGGTACTTGCCGGTGAGGAATCCACTCGCGAGGGCGTAGTACGGCACGACGGTCAGTCCGAGCTCGGCCGCCATCGGGACGACGTCGCGCTCGACGGCGCGGTCGACGAGGTTGTAGGCGGGCTGGGTCGCGATGGGTTCGGCGACCCCCTGCTCGCGGGCCAGGCGCACCCACTCGCGGGTGCGCTCGACGGAGAAGTTCGACACGGCCGGGTAGCGGATGAGTCCGTCGGCGACGAGGGAGCCGAAGGCGGCGACGGTCTCCTCGAGCGGGGTGTCGGGGTCTTCGGCGTGCGCGTAGTACACGTCGATGGTGTCGACGCCCAGCCGGGCGAGCGATGCCTCGGCGGCCGCGCGCACGTTGTCCGCCGACAGGCCGGGGAACTCGGGGTGCTTCGACACCTTGGTCGCCACGACGACGCCTTCGGGCCGCCGCGAGGCGATCCACTCGCCGATGATGCGCTCGCTCTCGCCGCCCGAGTTGCCGGGGACCCACGCGCTGTAGACGTCCGCCGTGTCGATGAAGTCGCCGCCGGCGGCGGTGAAGGCGTCGAGGACGGCGAAGGACGTGTCGCGGTCGGCCGTCCAGCCGAAGACGTTGCCGCCGAGCGACAGCGGGAACACGGTCAGATCGCTGGTACCGAGAACAGTCATGATCTCGATCCTGACACGGCCGCGGATGCCGGGGCTCAGCGCGCGACGATCTCGTCGGCGTTCGCCTAGATCCACGTCATGAGGGGCGTCATCCGCTCCATCAGCTCGACGCCGCGCGGGGTCAGGGAGTACTCGACGCGGGCGGGACCTCGGGGTAGGACGTGCGCGCCACGATCCCGTCGGCGGCGAGGGTGCGCAGCGTCGTGGCCAGCATCTTCTCGCTGATCCCGTCGACGCTGCGACGCAGCTCGCCCCACCGGCGTGTGCCATCGGTGAGCGCGAGGAGGACGAGGACGCCCCACTTGCTCATGACGTGGTCGAGGACGACACGCGACGGGCACGCCTCGCCGAAGATCCCGGGCGACTCCTGCCGCATCCGCTCGAAACTCACCGACACGTCAGCAGCTTACCTGAAAGTGGGTACCCTCCGCTCGAAATGCATGGGGGTCCGGTGGGGTTGTCCCGGCTGTCGCACGCATCGCGCGATCATCGAAAGGACTCGCCATGACCATCCTCGTCACCGCCGCCGGCGGCCAGCTCGGACACCTCGTCGTCGACGCACTGCTCGCCCGCGGCGCCGCCCCGGAGAGCATCGTCGCCGGAGCCCGCACCGTCTCGAAGGCCGCCGACCTCGCCGGCAGGGGCGTCCGCGTCGTGCCGCTCGACTACACCGTGCCCGAGTCGGTCGACGCCGCCCTCGAGGGCGTCGACAGCGTGCTGCTCATCTCGGGCTCGGAGCCGGGCGGGCGCCTCGCCGGCCACCTGACCGTCATCGACGCCGCCGCCCGCGCCGGTGTCACGAAGCTCGTCTACACGAGCGTCTCGCACGCCGACACCGTCGACCTCGTCCTCGCCCCCGACCACAAGGCGACCGAGGAGGCGATCGCGGCCAGCGGCATCTTCGCCGTGATCCTGCGCAACAACTGGTACATGGAGAACTACGCCGGCGACCTGGCCGGCGCGGCGCAGACGGGCGTCTTGTCGGCCGCCGTCGGCGACGCCGCCGTGGCCGCCGCCGCGCGGGCGGACTACGCCGAGGCCGCCGCGGTCGTCCTGCTCGAGGACGGGCACCTCGGCCGCACGTATGAGCTCGCGGGACCCCGCGCCACCTACGCCGACATCGCCGCCGCCATGGGCGAGGTGCTCGGGCGCGAGGTCGTGTACGCGCCGGCGACCCCCGACGAGCTGGCGGCGCGGCTGGCGTCGTTCGGGCTCGACGAGGGCACCGTCGGGTTCGTCGTCGCCCTCGACGGCGGCATCGCCCGCGGCGCCCTCGACGTCACCTCGTCCGACCTGACCGACCTCATCGGGCGTTCCGTGACCCCTTGGAAGGACGCGCTGCGCGCCGTGGCTCCTGCGAGCTGATCCCTCGCACGCTCCCGCGGCCGCGGCATCCATATTCATCGGAATGGATACCGCGGCCGCGGCGTTGTGCCCGGTATGCAACGCTTCGGAACGCTGTCCTTCGGCCATTACGGTCCCCTCGGCGGGGGTCGCGAGCTCACCGCCGGCGACTCGATGCTGCAGGCGATCGACCTCGCGCAGGGCATGGACGAGCTCGGGGTGAACGGCGCGTACTTCCGCGTGCACCACTTCGCCCGTCAGCAGGCCTCCCCCATGCCACTGCTCGCCGCGATCGCGGCGCGCACCTCGCGCATCGAGGTCGGCACGGGCGTCATCGACATGCGCTACGAGAACCCGCTCTACCTCGCGGAGGAGGCGGCCGCGGTCGACCTCATCAGCGACGGACGGCTCGCGCTCGGCGTGAGCCGCGGGTCACCCGAGAGCGTCATCCGCGGCTACGAGACCTTCGGCTACACCGGGTCGACGGACCCGCGCGGCGCCGACATCGCCCGCGAGCACTTCGAGCTGTTCCTGCGCGCCGTGGAGGGCGACGGACTCGCCGAGAGCGACCCGCACAGCCCGTTCGGCGGCGGCCACGGGCTGCAGCGCATCGAACCGCACTCCCCCGGGCTGCGCTCGCGCATCTGGTGGGGCGCCGGCAACCGCGACTCGGCCGAATGGGCGGGACGCATGGGGGTCAACCTCATGTCGTCGACGCTGCTGACCTCGGCCGACGGTCGCCCCTTCGACATCCTGCAGGCCGAGCAGATCGACGCGTTCCGCGCGGCCTGGCGCGAGGCCGGTCACGCGGGGACCCCGCGCGTCTCGGTGAGCCGCAGCATCTTCCCCATCACGACCGCGGAGGACGCCATGTACTTCGGCGGCCGCTCCGACGGCGACCAGATCGGGATCATCGACGGCATGCGGTCGACCTTCGGCAAGACCTACGCCGGCACCCCCGACGAGCTCGTCGAGCAGCTGCAGCACGACGCCGCGGTCCGCGAGGCCGACACGCTCATGCTCACCATCCCGAGCCAGCTCGGTGTGGCGTTCAACCTGCGCCTCGTCGAGTCGTTCGCCCGCTACGTCGCCCCGTCGCTGGGGTGGACGCCGACGCACGAGATCGCCACGGCGTAGCGCTCGGGTGCGCCGGGCGAGCGGCGCACGCGGGCATAGGGTGGACCCATGCGGACCCGCGCGGACATCGAGTGCTGGCTGACCGACATGGACGGCGTGCTCGTGCACGAGAACACACCGATCCCCGGCGCTGCGGAGCTGCTCGAGCAGTGGCGCGACGAGGGCACCCCGTTCCTCGTGCTCACGAACAACTCGATCTTCACGCCGCGCGACCTCAGCGCCCGGCTGCGCGCGTCGGGACTCGTCGTGCCGGAGGAGTCGATCTGGACCTCGGCCCTGGCGACCGCGGACTTCCTCGCCTCGCAGATGCCGGGCGGCACCGCGTTCGTGATCGGTGAGGCCGGTCTCACGACGGCCCTCCACGAGGCGGGCTTCATCATGACCGAGACCCGCCCCGACTACGTCGTCGTCGGCGAGACCCGCAACTACTCGTTCGAGGCGATCACCAAGGCGATCCGCTTCATCGGCGCCGGCTCCCGTTTCATCGCCACCAACCCCGACGCGACCGGCCCCTCGACCGAGGGCGTCCTGCCGGCGACGGGCGCCATCTCGGCGCTCATCACGAAGGCCACCGGCAAAGAGCCCTACGTCGTCGGCAAGCCCAACCCGATGATGTTCCGCTCGGCACTCAACCGCATCGGCGCGCACTCCGAGAACACCGGCATGATCGGCGACCGCATGGACACGGACGTCGTCGCCGGGATCGAAGCGGGCCTGCACACCGTGCTCGTGCTCACCGGCATCAGCGACACCGCCGAGATAGAGCGCTACCCGTTCCGCCCCGACGAGATCCTCGGCTCGGTCGCCGACCTGGTGCGCACCGAACCGCGCGAGAGCGACTCCCCCGACGTGCAGGCGGCGCTCGGCCTCTGACGGTCGGCGCCGGTCACCAGCCCATAGAGCCCGGCACGCCCTTGAACGGTCCCACGACCTGCGACGTGACCCACCCGCCGTAGAAGCGCCCCGGCTGCGGGGTCACGACCTCACCGGCGACGGTGCACTCGTCCATCTGCTGCGCGTACACCGCCACCCGGTCCGCCAGCTCCTCATAGCCCGGTTCGGGATGCGGGTAGTTCCACGCCGCCGCAGGGCGGGACACGCCGCCACCGTGGACGTCGAGGTAGCGCGCGGCGCCCTTGAACTCGCAGAACGACGACCCCTGACCGGGCGTCAGCGCACCGGGGACGAAGTCGTCGATCGGCAGGTAGTAGACGGGCGGGTGGCTCGTCTCGAGCACGCGCAGGGCACGGCTCGTCGAGGCGATGCGTTCGCCGCCGAGGGTGATCGTGACGGTGCCGGCGACCGGTTCGACGCGGGGAGGCCGGGGGTAGTCCCAGACGCTCTCCTGACCCGGTCCGACGGGGTCGGGGGTGGGATGCCGCATGGTCTCAGATTACGGGCGGAATCATAGGCCAGGGCCGCCCCGCGGCATCCGTCATCCCGCCATAATGAACTCATGACGGCCCGGCGCCCGACCGCCTACAACGCGATCTCCACGTCATCGCGCGTGGAGATCCTCCACCTGCTGCAGACGACTCCGCAGCAGACGGTCGGCGAGCTCGTCGCGGCGACGAAGCTGCATCCGAACACGGTCCGCGAGCACCTGCAGCGGCTCATCGAGCGCGGATTCGTCGCGACCGAGGTGGAGAAGCGCACGACGCGCGGCCGACCCCGTGTGTTCTACCGCGCCGTCGACGGCGTGAGCGTCTCGAGCCCGGAGCACCGTCGCAAGGTGCAGGCCGCCGCCGAGCGCGGCGACCTCATGCGCCGGGTCATGCCCGAGACCGCCGGGTCGCTGACGGGCGAGGAACAGCATCAGCTCGACGCGCTCGTCGAGCAGCTTCTCGACGGCGGCTTCGACCCCGACATCGACGAGGACGCCCTCACGATCGACCTGACGCCCTGCGCGCACGCGGCCGATCAGGCGGACAACCGCGAGACGCTCTGCGACGTGCACCTCGGGCTCATGCAGGGCGCCCTCAGCGAGGCGGGCGGGCCCTTGGCGGTCGACGGCATGCGCTCGTCGTGCGATCCGCAGCAGTGCGTCATCCACCTCCTGCGGCGGCGCCCGGACGCCTCCGCGTGAACCCGCCTCAGTAGGCGAGGTTGGTGCGCAGGGACGAGTACCAGACCCAGGCGTATCCGCCCCGGTAGTGGAGCTTGTACCAGTGACGCTTCGAATCCGAGACCCGCAGCGGCGTGCCCTTCGGGATCGTCCCGCCGACCGCGCCGCCTGCGGACTTCCGCCACGTCGCGTTCTTCGTGGTCCGCACGTGCAGGTCGGAGTGCTTCGCCGCCGCCCCGAACGAGCCGTTGAAGTGCGTGTAGACGGTGCGCGCGATGTCGCGGATGCCGGCCTTGGACGACCCGGCGTCGCCGATCACGGTAAGCACGAAGGTCGCCTTCGGCCCGCGGATGATCGCGGTGTCGGCCTGAAGCAGACCGCCCTTGACCCAGAGCGAGCCCGGCTTGGAGGCCTGGTAGGCGGAGGCCGGGATGCCGTTGGGAATGCGGGAGCGGAACAACTGCGTGTGCATGAGATCCCGCAGCAGCGTCGTGTGCGTCTTGTTGAGGATCTGCCCCTTCTCGAGGCGTGCCACGAGCAGGCTCAGATCGTTCGAGGTGGTGCGGTTGCCGGCGTAGAGGACGTCCTGTCCCTTCAGCACGCGCCCGTAGGAGGTCTGCGAGTAGCCGGCGGCGGCGATCTGCTTGTTGAGGTTCGAGACGCCGATCCAGTGCACGAGGTCGGTGTGGCAGTAGTTGTCGGACATCCAGATGAGCTCGCGCAGGCATTCCTTGACGGTGAGACCCGACGACAGCTTCGTCGACAGCGACGCCTGCTTCTTCTCCACCCGCTTGAGCGCCGCCCAGGCGACGAAGAGCTTCATCATGCTGGCGGGTTCGCGTCGCGTGGCGCCCGTCTTGCCCGTCAGCACCTCGAGACCGCCGATCTGCCGCACGGTGACGGCGTACGACGAGGAGGGATGCCGCTTCATGGTGGCCGTGATCTTGTCGCGCAGCGTGTTCGCCGCCGCGGTGCGGACGACGGTGCAGCCGTCGCCCGTCAGCACGGCCGCCTGCAACCGGCTGGTCGGACCGACGGCGAGGACGGTGTCCTTTCGCGTGTCGAGGAGGGCGGCCGTGGCATCCGACACGCACTCGGTGCGTGAGTAGAGGAAGGGCTGGCGGAGGGCGCCGGCGACCGCGGCCGCCGTGCCGGTCTCGTGGTTGGGGATCGCGACGCCGGAGACCACGACACCGCGGGTGGTCGTGCTCGGGTAGTCGGCGGCCGTGGAGATCGCCACGGCCTCGCTGGTGCCGCCCGCCATGCGACGCACGCTGATCCCGGCGGAGCGGATGCGGTCGACGAACCCCTTCCCCATCATCGAGGCGATGTTCATCATGACCACCTCCTTCGCACCGACGTCCTCCAGCGCCGCCATCGTGGCGTCGGAGGCCGTGCCGCGACCGTCGACGGCCATGAAGCCGCCTCCCGTCGCGGCGGCGGCCGCCGCGGCGATCGGAGCGGTGTCCATCGTGCGCCCGTCGGCGACGTACACGCGGTCGACGGGGCCCAGGAAGCGCAGGACCGCGCGCGAGAGCGCGTAGGTGTCGGCGCCGGAGATCCGCTCGACGGGGGCCGTCTGACCGAGCACCCGCGCGACCGTACTGTTCACCGACGCCGTCGAGCCGACGACCAGGATGCGCGTCGGCTTCAGCCGGGCGAGTTCGGTCTTGACCGCGGCGGGGATCGAGTCTGGTGCGACGTACAGCATCGGCGCCCGGCGGGCGCCCGCGAGCCCCGCGGCGATCTGCGCGTCGTGGCGTTTGGCGGCGGCGATCACGACCTCGGCGCTCCCGTTCGGGAAGAGGGCGCGGCTCACGGCGATGGTCTGGTCGGCGGCGGTCGCGGCGCTGAGGCGACCCGTCGACGGCATCCGCGGGGCGGGCGGGGCCGCCAGGCGCGCCCCGGCATCCGGCGTCGGAGCGGGTGTCGGGGTCGGCGTGGGTGTCGGGGTGGGCGTCGGAGTCGGGGTAGCCGTGGGCGTCGGCGTCGGCGTCGGCGTGGGCTTCGATGTCGCCGTCGGTGTCGGAGTCGGGGTAGCCGTCGGCGTCGGCGTGCGAGTCGCCGTCGGGGTCGGTGAGAAGGTCGGCGACGGTGACACGGCCGGCGTCGGCGAGGGCGTCGTGCCGGCCGAGGCGGGCCCCGCGGTCAGGACGAGGACCGCCGCCAGCCACGCCGCGGTGAAGGCTGTGGTCCGCCGCACCATCGCGGGAACCCGGGACGAATCACCGCGAGTCATGAGCCCCACCGTAGGCGGCGGAGACCGCTCCCACCATGGGGGGCGTCCGGCGCGGCGGCATCCGGGTATTTTGCACGGCCCGATCGGATGCCGCGATCAGCCGGCTGTCGTAGCGTCGGAGCATACCCGTGGAAGGACCAAGCCCGTGGACTTTCTGGACCCGCTCATCCTGGCTCGCCTGCAGTTCGGACTGACGACGCTCTACCACTATCTGTTCGTGCCGTTGACGCTCGGCATGGCGCTCACGGTGGCGATCTTCCAGACGATCTGGCACCGCACCGGCGACGTGAGGTGGCTGCACCTGACCCGCCTGTTCGGCAAGATCTTCCTCATCAACTTCGCGATGGGCGTCGTCACCGGCATCGTGCAGGAGTTCCAGTTCGGCATGAACTGGTCCGCATACTCCCGCTTCGTCGGCGACGTGTTCGGCGCCCCGCTCGCCTTCGAGGGCCTCATGGCGTTCTTCTTCGAGGCGACCTTCATCGGCCTGTGGATCTTTGGCTGGGACAAGCTGCCCCGCCGCATCCACCTGCTCACCATCTGGGCGACGGCGTTCGGGTCGATCCTGTCGGCGTACTTCATCCTGACGGCCAACGCGTTCATGCAGAACCCGGTCGGCTACACGCTGAACCCCGACACCGGCCGCGCCGAGCTCACGGACTTCTTCGCGCTGCTGACCAACCCGGTCGCCCTCGCTGCCTTCCCGCACACGATCTTCTCGGCGTTCATGTTCGCCGCGGCGGTCATCATCGCCGTCGCCGCCTGGCACCTGCGCCGCGGGCAGCACGTCGAGACGATGCGTCCGGCCCTCCGCTACGGCATGTGGTTCATGATCATCTCCTTCGCCGGCACCGCCATCAGCGGCGACCAGCTCGGGCTCGTCATGGTGCAGACGCAGCCGATGAAGATGGCGGCCGCCGAAGCCCTGTACGAGAACGCGTGCGGCGCCGACGCATCCTTCTCCATCTTCTCGATCGGCACACCCGACGGCTCGGAGGAGATCTGGTCGCTGCGCGTTCCCTACCTGCTCTCCTTCCTGTCCACCCAGACGCTCGACGGCTGCGTCGAAGGACTGAACGATCTGCAGGACCTCTACACGCAGCGCTTCGGCGCCGGCGTCGACTACCGTCCCGAGATCTGGGTCACCTACTGGTCTTTCCGCTGGATGATCGGCTTCGGCGGTCTCGCCACCCTCATCTCGGTCGCCGGCCTCTGGGTCACGCGGAAGAAGGCGACCCGTCCCGTCGCCGACTGGATGTGGCGCATCGCGATCTGGTCCGCCCCGCTCCCCCTGCTCGGCAGCCTCGTCGGCTGGGTGTTCACCGAGATGGGCCGCCAGCCCTGGATCGTGTTCAGCCTCATGCTCACCGAGGACGGCGTCTCGCCCAGTGTCCCCGGCTGGACGGTGCTCATCTCCCTCGTCGCGTTCACCGCGATCTACGCCTCGCTCGCCGTCGTCGAGTTCCGCCTCATCCTGAAGGCCGCGCAGAAGGGTCCCGACCCCCTGCCCGGGCCCGACGACCCCGACCCACGCGGCCTGCCGGTCGACCAGACCCCCTCGACGGTCTACTAGGAGCACGCCATGGATCTCGCCTACCTCTGGTTCTTCGTCGTCGGTGTGTTCTTCGTCGGCTACTTCGTGCTCGATGGCTTCGACTTCGGCGTCGGGATGAGCCTGCCGTTCCTCGGCCGCGACGAGGTGTCGCGGCGCCAGGTCATCAACACCATCGGGCCGGTGTGGGACCTCAACGAGACATGGGTCATCGTTGCGGGCGCCTGCCTGTTCGCCGCGTTCCCGGAGTGGTACGCGACCCTGTTCAGCGGGTTCTACCTGCCGCTGCTGCTGATCCTGCTCGCCCTCATCCTCCGCGGCGTCTCGTTCGAGTACCGCCACCAGCGCGAGGGGCTCGCGTGGAAGCGCGGTTTCGACCGGATGATCGTCATCGGCTCGGTCGTCCCGGCCCTGCTCTGGGGGGTCGCGTTCGGCAACATCGTCCAGGGGGTGCCGATCGACGCCGACAAGGAGTTCACCGGGTCGCTCCTCACCCTCCTGAACCCCTACGGACTGTGGGTCGGCGTCACCACCCTGCTGCTCTTCTTCCTGCACGGTCTGTACTTCGTCGGGCTGAAGGCCGACGGCCGGGTGAAGGAGGACGCCCACGCCCTGGCCCGTCGCGTGGCGATCCCGACGATCCTCTTCGCGGCCGGGACGGTCGTCTGGACCACGGCGATCGCGATGGACCGCGACGCCCCCGCACTGGCGGCGGTGATCGGATGCGGCGTCGCCGCCGCGCTCGCCCTGATCGGCTCCGCCGTGGCCAACCTGCGGGAGCGCGACGGGTGGGCCTTCGCGCTGGGCGCCGTCACGATCGTCACGGCCGTCCTCACCCTGTGGTTCGCGCTGTTCCCCTTCGTCATGCCGTCCTCGACCGACCCGGCGTTCTCCCTCACGATCGAGAACGCGTCCAGCACCGACTACACGCTCGGGGTCATGACGTGGGCGGCGGTCATCTTCCTGCCGGGCATCCTGGCCTACCAGGCCTGGACGTACTGGGTCTTCCGCAAGCGCATCTCGCGTGCGCAGATCGAGAAGGCGGATGCCGCGCCCGCCCACTGAGACAGCGGAGGAGGATCGACCCATGGCCCCCGAGCTCGAACGGCGGCAGCCGCCGCCGGTGGACCCCCGGCTGTGGCGGTACGCGACGGCATCCCGATCCTTCCTCCTGCTCATCGGACTGCTCGCGCTGGCGCAGACGGCGGTGGTCGTCGGCTTCGCCTTCCTGACGACGCGAGCGGTCGTCGATGCGATCGCGGGACGCGAGATCGCGGGAACCCTCCTCGCCCTGGCGGCCGTCGTCCTCCTCCGCTCGGTGCTCTCGTTCGCGCGCGAGCGGGTGGCCGCCCGCGCGTCGGCGCGCGTCGAGTCGCAGCTGCGGGCGGCCGTGCTCGACGCGATCGCCCGCCTCGGGCCGGGGTGGACCGCGACCCGCAGCACGGCGCAGCTCGCCCTCGTCGCCGGGCGCGGACTCGACGCGCTCGAACCCTACGTCGGCCGCTATCTGCCCCAGCTCGTGCAGACCGTGGTCGCCACGCCGATCCTGCTCGCGGTGATGGGGACCGCGGACGCGGTCTCGGGCCTCACCGTCCTGCTCACCCTGCCGCTCATCCCGATCTTCATGGTGCTGATCGGACTCGCGACCCGCAGCGTCCAGCGCCGCCAGTGGGCCACGCTCACCCACCTCGCCACCCGCTTCGCCGAGACGGTGCAGGGACTGTCCACCCTCACCGTCTTCGGGCGGCAGCATCGCGCCGCGGACTCGATCGAGCGGGTCACCGACGACTACCGGCGCGAGACGATGACCGTGCTGCGGGTGTCGTTCCTGTCGGGGTTCGCCCTCGAGTTCCTGGCATCGATCTCGGTCGCCATCGTCGCCGTGACGATCGGGTTCCGGCTGCTCGACGGGTCGCTCAGCCTGACGGTCGGGCTCTTCGTCCTCCTGCTCGCGCCCGAGGCGTTCCTGCCGATCCGCCAGGTCGGGGTGCAGTTCCACGCGTCGAGCGAGGGCGTCGCGGCGACCCGCGATGTGTTCGCCGTCCTCGACGAGGCCGCCGCGGCGACGCCGTCGGCACCTGCGGCGGCAGCAGTGGGCCGGGGCGCGCACGTGCTGCGGCTGACGGACGTCCGGGTGCGCGACCTGCCGCCGGTGGACCTCGAGGCGCGGTCGGGCGAGATCGTCCTCATCGAGGGGCCGAGCGGCGCGGGCAAGTCGAGCCTGCTGCACGCCCTCCTGGGCTTCGCGCCCGCGACGGGCCGCATCGAGCTCGACGGCCGCGACGTCCGCATCCTCCCGCCGTCGGCGTGGCTCGCGTGGGCGGGGCAGCGGCCGGGGCTCGCGGCGGGGACGGTCGCGTCGAACGTCTCGCTGGGGGATGCCGACCTGTCCGCCGCGACGGTCGCCGAGGCGCTGTCGCTCGTGGGGCTCACCGACGTCGAGCCGGAGCGGGTCCTCGGCGTCCAGGGTGCCGGACTCTCGGGCGGGCAGGCGCAGCGGGTCGCCGTCGCTCGCGCGGTCGCCCGCCACCTGCGCGGGCACGCACCCGTCCTCGCCCTCGACGAACCGTCGGCCGCGCTCGACGCCGCCGCGGAGGCGCACCTCTGGCGGTCGCTGCGATCGATCGCGGATGCCGGGGCCCTCCTCCTGCTCGTCTCGCACCGCACGAGCGCCCGCGCGATCGCGGATCGCGTCGTGCGGCTGACCGGTGCGGGGGTGTCGGTGTGACGACGACCCGTGACGTGCTGCGCGGCGCCGTGCCGCCTGTCCGCCGCCTCTGGCCCGCCCTGGCCTCGGGCTTCCTCTCGGAGGCCTCGGCGGTGGCCCTGCTCGCCGTGAGCGCCTGGCTGATCGTGCGCGCCGCCGAGCAGCCGCTCGTCCTCTACATCACGACCGCTGTCGTGGGGGTCCGGGCGTTCGCCCTCTCCCGCGCCGTGTTCCGCTACACCGAGCGCCTCGCGGGCCACGACGCGGTGCTGCGCCAACTGGCCCGCACGCGGACCGACCTCGTGCGCCGCCTTCTCCCCCACGCGCCCGCGGGGCTCGCCACGGCCGGCCGCGGCGATGCGGCGACCGCTCTCGTCGACGACGTCGACGAACTGCAGAACCTGCCGCTGCGCGTCGTCCTGCCGCTCGTGTCGTCGGCCGCCGTCGCCGTCGGCGCCGTCGTGCTCGTCGCCGTCGTGTGGTGGCCCGCCGCCCTCACCCTCGCGGCGTGCCTCGTCGGCGCGGGGGTCGCGGCGACCGCGTGGGGCTGGACGGCGGGCGCCCGCGCCGAGCGCTCGATCGCCCCCCTGCGCGCACGACTGCGCGGTGCGATCCTCGACCACCTCTCGCGCCTCGACGTCCTCGTCGCCTACGGCGCGGAGCACGACTCGCGTGCCGACGTCCGCGCCGCGGACGCGGCGTTGCGGCGCGCCCTCCTCCGGCGCACCGCGGCGCAGGCGGGGACGGCGGCCCTCGTGTCGCTCGCCGCCGGCGCCGCGACCGTCCTCGCGCTCGTCGCCGCCGCCCCGGCCGAGGGTGCGCTCTCGGGCCCGTCCCTCGCCGTGGTCGTGCTCGTGCCGATGGCGGTGTTCGAGGTCTACACGTCCGTGCCGCTCGCGGCGTCCGCGTGGCGGCAGGTCCGCGCGGCCGCGACGCGTGTCGCGGGCGTCGTCCCCGCCGCGGTGCCGGCGGAGATCCCTCCCGCGGGCGCGCCGACGGGGCAGGCACCGCCGCTCGGCGACGGCCTCCGCCTGCGCGGCGTCACGGTCCGCTGGCCGGGCGCCGACCGCCCCGCGTTGACCGACGTGGACCTCGACGTCCGCCCCGGCGAGCGGATCCACGTCGTCGGTCCGAGCGGCGCGGGCAAGTCGACCCTCGCCGCCGCCCTCGTGCGCTTCCTCGCCGTCTCCGGCGAGTACACGATCGGCGGGCGCCCCGTCGAGGCGATCGCCCCCGACGACCTGCGACAGACCGTGGGACTGTGCGAGCAGCATCCGATGCTCTTCGACGAGGACATCCGCCAGAACCTGCTCTTCGCCCGCGACACCGCGACCGACGACGAGCTCGTGCGCGTCCTCGAGCGCGTGGGCCTCGGCGACTGGCTCCGCGCGCGCGGCGGACTCGACGCGCGGGTCGGCGAGCGCGGCGCGCTCGTCTCGGGCGGTCAGGCCCAGCGCATCTCGCTCGCGCGCGCCCTGCTGCGCGGCTTTCCCGTGCTGATCCTCGACGAACCGACCGCCGGCGTCGACCCGTCCGCCGCCGATGCGCTGCTGACCGACTTGCTCGGCGCGGTCGACGGGTCGCACGCGGTCGTGCTCATCTCGCACGCCGAGGTCCCGGCATCCCTCGTCGACCGCACCGTCCGCGTCGCGAACGGTCGCCTCACGGCCTGAGACCTCAGGCGGCGGGCGCCTCGCGCTCGGCGGCGGCCGCGATGCGGTTCGCCATGCCCTGGAAGATGAAGCCGTGGAAGGGCAGCACGGCGAACCAGTAGAGCCGTCCGGCGAGCCCCTTCGGGAAGAAGACGGCGCGCTGGTCGTACCGTGAGCCCGACCCCTCGGGGCTCGCGCGCAGTTCGAGCCACGCGAGGCCCGGCACCTTCATCTCCGCACGCAGGCGCAGCAGTCGCCCTTCCTCGACGGCCTCGACGCGCCAGAAGTCGATCGCGTCGCCCGCCGCGACCTTGCCGCGGCTGCGGCGCCCGCGCTGCAGGCCCACACCGCCCACGAGTCGGTCCATCCAGCCGCGGACGGCCCACAGGAACGGCGACGAGTACCAGCCGTTCTCGCCGCCGATCCCGACGATGACGCGCCAGAGCTGCTCGGGGCTCGCCGACGTCGTCGCGCTCTGCTCGTCGGTGAACACGAGCCGGCCGGCCCACTCGGGGTCGCTCGGCAGCGGGTCGCTCGGCACCGACGAGACCTCGGCGTCCTGCCAGCTCGTCTCGACGGCGTCGGCCTCGACCTTGCGCAGCGCCAGCCGCACCGCCTCGCGGTAGGGGGTGAGTCCGCCCTCGGGCCGCGGCAGCAGCTCGTCGACGGCGTGGTCGTCCATGATGCACTCGTTCTGCAGCGACGCGATGAGCGGCCGGGCGATCGCGCGCGGAACGGGGGTCACGAGGTTCACCCAGTGCGACGCGAGACCGGGGGTGAGCACCGGCAGCGCGGCGATCGCGCGCTGGCGCAGTCCCGCCTCGACGGCGTACCCGTTCATCATCTGGCCGTAGCGGAGCACGTCCGGCCCGCCGATGTCGACGGCCCGGTTGACGTCCGAGTCGACCCGCGCCGCCGCGAGCAGGTAGTGCAGCACATCGCGCACCGCGATCGGCTGGATGCGGTTGCGCACCCACTTCGGCGCCGGCATGTACGGCAGCACGTCGGTGAGGTGACGCACCATCTCGAACGAGGCGGACCCCGACCCGATGACGACACCGGCCTGCAGGACGAGGGTGGGGACGCCGCTGTGCAGCAGCACCTCGCCCACCTCGACGCGCGAGCGCAGGTGCGGGCTCAGCTCCACACCGGCCGGGTGCAGACCCCCGAGGTAGACGATGCGACCGACGGATGCCTCGGCCGCCGCATCCGCCGCGGTCTCCGCCGCCCGCAGGTCCTTCGTCTCGAAGTCGCCGCCGCCGCCCATCGAGTGGACGAGGTAGTAGAGCACGTCGACGTCGTCGACGGCGCGGGCGACGGCGTCGGCGTCCTCGGCGGCGCCCTCGACGACCTCGACCTCGCTCCCCCACACGAACGCCCTCACCCGGGCGGGCGTGCGGACGAGCACCCGCACCCGGTACCCCGCCGACAGGAGTCGCGGGACGAGGCGTCCGCCGAGGTATCCGGTCGATCCGAGGACCAGCGCACGCGGCGCGGAGCCGTCGGCGCGGGGCTGGGCGACGAGGGCGGATTCGCGGCCGGTGGGGGCGGAGAGCTCGCTCATGTCGCCACGATAGACCGGCCGCGGAGGGGTGCGGCCCCCGCTCGACGGACGGGTTTTGTCAAGGGACAGCCGCACGGATGCGGGCCGCGGACCACGCGCGTACCGTGGAGAGATGGCCAGGTCATCCCGTCAGCCGGTACCCCCGTCCTCCGATCCGATCACCCGCTCGGCGCCCCCGCCACGCCTCGACGTGGACGATGTGGTGGTCGTCGACACGAAGCGCGTCCGCACCGCGATCAGCGGCACGGTCGTCGGCAACTTCATGGAGTGGTTCGACTTCGGCATCTACGGCTACCTCGCCGTCACGATCTCCGTCGTCTTCGCGGACGATCTGCCCGAGCCGTGGAACCTGCTCGTCACCCTCCTCGGGTTCGCGATCTCGTTCCTCGTGCGCCCCATCGGCGGCCTCGTCCTCGGCCCGCTCGGCGATCGCATCGGTCGGCAGAAGGTCCTCTTCTTCACGATGGCGATGATGGCCGTCGCGACCGCCCTCATCGGCGTCCTGCCCACGAGCGCGCAGATCGGGCTCTGGGCGATCGTGCCGCTGTACCTGCTCAAGATGGTGCAGGGGTTCTCCACCGGCGGCGAGTACGCCGGCGCCACCACGTACGTCGCGGAGTTCTCCCCCGACAAGCGACGCGGCTTCTGGTCGTCGTGGCTCGACCTGGGCTCCTACGTCGGCTTCGCCGCCGGCGCCTCGGTCGTCGCCCTCACCACCGTCATCACCGAGTCGGTGTGGGGCGAGACCGCGATGACCGACTTCGGGTGGCGGATCCCGTTCCTCGTCGCGATCCCCCTCGGCATCGTCGCCATCTGGTTCCGCCTCAAGATCCCCGAGACCCCCGCCTACGAGAACGCCGCCGAGACCGAGAACGAGCCGGACCGCGACGACCCCCTCGCACGCCACGGGATCGGCGGCATCCTCCGTCACCACTGGCGCGAGGTGCTCATCGGCATCGCGATCGTCGCGGCGACGAACACCGCCGGCTACGCCCTCACGAGCTACATGCCGACCTACCTCGAGACCGAGGTCGGGATCTCGAACCTCGGCGCGGCCGTGGCGACCGTGCCGGTGCTGCTCGTGATGTCGGCCTGTCTGCCGTTCATCGGGATGCTGAGCGACCGGATCGGCCGGCGGCCGGTCTACATGATCGCCGCCGGCTCGACGATCGTGCTCATGATCCCGGCGTTCGCGATCATGCAGATCGGGCAGGAGTGGGCGGTCTTCGTCGCCCTCGGGATGGTGGCGATCCCCGTCGCCTTCTACGTCGCCGTGTCGGCGTCCACCCTGCCGGCCCTGTTCCCGACCGCGTCGCGGTTCGGCGCGATGGCGATCGCCTACAACGTCTCGGTCTCGCTGTTCGGCGGCACGACTCCGCTGTTCAGTCAGGCCCTCATCGACGCCACCGGCAACACCTACATGCCCGCGTTCTACATCATGTTCTTCGCGCTGCTGGGCGGGATCGCGCTGCTGTCGATGAAGGAGACCGCGAAGCGACCGCTGCTCGGCTCGGTGCCGACCGTCGAGACGCGCGAGGAGGCGATCGAGGTCGTCGAGCGTCAGGACGACGACCCGCTCATCGACACGTCGACGATGCCGATCCCGGTGCACCGCTCATAGCTTCACGCCGTAGGCGCGGGACCCCGGCGACGAGGGCAGTGGCGCGAGCCCGAGGCGGGTGTAGAAGGCCATCGCGCCGGTGTTCCCCGCCGACGCCACGAGGTGCAGTCCGGAGACACCCCGCTCTCGGAGCGCGTGGAAGAGCGTCTCGATGAGGCGGCGCCCCGCGCCCTTGCCCTGGGCCTGCGGCAGCAGGTCGATGTGCAGGTGCGCGGGGAACTCCTCGGCGTACCGCTCGGGCTTCTCCCCGCGGCTGTGGGCGTAGAGCAGGGTGCCGTCCTGACGCGTGACCTCGCGCTCGGGCTTCGGCCAGCGGTGCGCGTGGCGCGGCCACCACTCGTCGCGGAACCACCGCTCGAACGCGTCGGTGTCGGGCGTCGCGACGACGTACCCCGTGACGGTGCCGTCCTCGTCCTCGACGAGGAAAGCCACGTCGGGGTGGCGTTCGACGTAGGGCAGGACCCAGATGTGGGCCCAGATCGCGTCGTCCTCGAAGATCCCGGTCGCGTCGCCGCCGCCGTCGGCGGTCCGCAGGCAGATCTCGGCGAGGGCGGGTTCGTCCCCGGGACGGAACGGACGGATGCGGGATGCCGCACTCACCGCCGACCGTTCCCGAACACGCCGCGGATGACGCTGCCGATGATCGACTGCGTCGCCTTCGATCCGAGGATCTGCTCGAGCGGCGAGGACTCGACGCGACGCGAGGTCCGGGTGCGGCCGCCGGTGCTGCGGAGGATCCGGTCGTATTCGCGCTGCGCGTCGGCTTCGGCCTTCTTCTGCGCCTTGTCCATCGCGGCCTTCTGCTTCGCGTACTCCGCGTCGGCCTTCGCCTTGTCGGCGGCGGCCTTCGCGGCATCCGCCTCGGCGTCCGCCGCCGCCATCTTCGCGGCCAGGATCTCGCGCGCGGACTCCCGGTCGACCGGGGTGCCGTAGGTCGCGAGCAGCGGCGACGCCGCGACGGCGGCCTGCACGGCGGCCGACGGGGTCGGGGACATGAGCCCCTGCGGCGCGCGCAGCCGCGTCCAGGCGACGGGCGTCGGCGCGCCCTTCTCGTTCATGACGGTCACGATCGCCTCGCCTGTGCCGAGCTCCTGCAGCACGCGTTCGAGGTCGTAGCCCGAAGTCGGGTACGTGCCCACCGTCGCGCGCAGGGCCTTCGCGTCGTCGGGCGTGAAGGCGCGGAGCGCGTGCTGGATGCGCGAGCCGAGCTGGCCGAGGACGTCGCCCGGCACGTCCTTCGGGGTCTGCGTCACGAAGAAGACTCCGACCCCCTTCGAGCGGATGAGGCGCACGGTCTGCACGATCGCCGCGGTGAACGCCTTCGACGCGTCGCGGAACAGCAGGTGCGCCTCGTCGAAGAAGAACACGAGCTTGGGCTTGGCGGCATCCCCCACCTCGGGAAGGATCTCGAACAGCTCCGCGAGCAGGTACATGAGGAACGTCGAGAACAGTTCGGGCTTGTCGGCGATGCCGGGCACCTCGAGGAGCGAGATGATCCCGCGTCCGTCGGGGGCGGTGCGCAGGAAGTCGCGGACGTCGAACTCCGGCTCGCCGAAGAACACGTCGGCGCCGCCGTCGGCGAAGGTGATGAGCTCGCGCAGGATGACACCGGCCGTGGCGGAGGACAGCCCGCCGAGGTCCTTCAGCTCGGGCTTGCCGGCGTCGCTGGTCAGGTGGGTGAGGACGGCGCGCAGGTCCGCCAGGTCGACGAGCGGCAGCCCGTGCGCGTCGGCGTAGTGGAAGACGAGGCCGAGGCTCGACTCCTGCGTCTCGTTGAGACCGAGCACGCGGCTCAGCAGCAGCGGACCGAACCCGGTGACGGTGGCCCTGACCGGGACGCCGGTACCGATGCCGCCGAGCGCGAAGTACTCCGTGACGGATGCCGCCGGTTCCCACGCCTGGCCGATCGCCTCGGTGCGGGCCAGGAGCTTCGGGCTCGATTCGCCGGCCGTGGCGATCCCCGTGAGGTCGCCCTTGATGTCGGCCGCGAAGACCGGCACGCCCTTGGCCGCAAGCTGCTCGGCGAGCCCCTGCAGGGTGCGGGTCTTGCCCGTGCCGGTGGCCCCGGCGACCAGCCCGTGTCTGTTGGTCATCGCGATCGGGATTCGGATCTGCGCTTCGCGGACCGGGTCGCCGTTGACGAGCGCGCCGAGGTCGAGCGTCTCCTCTTCGAACGTGTACCCCGTGACGATCCGCGCGACCTCCTCCGCGTCGAGCGGGCCGGTGGGCGCGTCGGGAGCGGGCGCGTCGGCCGGAGTGGGTGCGTCGGCCGGAGTGGGTGCGTCGGCCGGAGCCGGCGCAACGGGCGGCGGAGGGTCGGCGGCCGGGGCGGGATCGCCGTCCGGGCCGGCCGCGGTCGGAGGCGCGGCATCCGTCTGTGTCCGTGCGGCCGCCGCACGTGCGGCGGCCAGGGCGGCCTGCGCCTTCGCGAGCTTCAGCTCCGCCTCTGCGGCGGCGGCCTCGGCTTCGAGACGGGCGAGTTCGGCATCGGCTTCCTCGGCGCTCATGCCGCTCAGCCTAGCGAGAGCCGGCGCTCGCGTTCCCGGACGACGGGGATCGTCAGCGCCGCCGCGACCAGCAGCGTCGTTGCGACACCGAGCACGGTCCCGCCCAGGGTGTCGGTCAACCAGTGCGCATGGACCTGCGTGCGGCTGAACGCCATGAGCAGGGTCCACGCGACTCCGACGACGAGCACCCAGACGCGCGGGAAGAGGACCACCGCGACGGTGGCGATCACCGCGGCGTTCGCCGTGTGGCCGGACGGGAACGACCCTTGGTCGGAGATGACGAGCATCTCCTCCGGCCGCACGCGGCCGAAGATCCCTTTGAGCAGCTGCACGACGAGCGCCCCCGCGATGGACGCGGCGAGGAAGAAGACCGCACCCCACAGCCGCCGGGCCACGAGCAGCAACCCCGCGCCGACGAGGGGCACGACGTAGGTCCCGATGACCCCCGCGCCCAGGATGTTCATGAGCAGCGACACGGGTCGGATGCCGGGGAGGAACGTCGCGACGTAGGCGTTCCACCAGGAATCGAGGTCGATGAGTTCGGAGTCGGTCGACTCGACGGCGATCCCGGTGGCCACGGCCGCGACGAGGAGCGCCGCGCCGATCACCGCCAGCCGCAGACCGATACCGATCTCGTGTTCGTGCGTGGGCACTGTCATGGCCCCATCCTGCTCGACGCGGGGCGCCGTCAGGCACCCCTTGCGCAGCCGCGCGGGATGCCCCACACGTCACGAGACCCTATGAAACGCTCACCGCCCAGGGCCCGTGCAGATGCAGGCGAATAAAATCGAAGCGGCGCACCTGCGCCCTCCCCACCCCGACCGACGAGGCCACTCCCATGACCCCGAACGATCCCACCGGTAAGCGCACGAGCGGCAACCCTGCCACGCAGGCGCAGCTGAACCTCACCGTGAAGCAGCAGCGCGAGCAGCAGAAGCAGCAGAAGCTCGCCGAGTACCAGCGCCAGCTCGCCAAGCGCCGCCGCACGAAGACCACCTGGTGGATCGTCGGCGTCACCGCCGCCGTGCTTATCGTCGGCCTCGTCGTGGCCTCCGTCGTTCTCACCCCGCGCCCCGTGACCGTCGCCCGCGGCGACGGCGACGGCTCGGGCATCGCGGGGGTGCAGACCTTCGAGCACACCGCGAACCACGTCGAGGGTGTCGTCGACTACGAGCAGACCCCTCCCGCCGGCGGCGACCACAACGCGGTGTGGCTGAACTGCGGTGTCTACGACCAGCCCGTCCCGAACGAGAACGCCGTCCACACCCTCGAGCACGGCGCCATCTGGATCACGTACGACCCGGCGCAGGTCGACCAGGCCGGCATCGACGCCCTCGACGCGCAGCTGCCCTCGGACCACACCGTGCTCTCGCCCTACGAGGACATGGACACTCCCATCGCCGTCAGCGCGTGGAACGCGCAGCTGAAGGTCGACTCCCCCGACGATGAGCGCATCGGCGAGTTCATCAAGGCCTACTGGCGCAACGTGAACGGTCCCGAGCCGGGCGCCGCGTGCACCGGCGCTCTGGACGCGCCCGGCAAGCAGTGACCGACGGCACCGTCGGCGACGAGCCGGGCACCGAGCGCACCCTGCCCCCGTGGTGGGTCGTGCTGCTCGTGGGCCTCGCCATCGCCGCGGTGGCGTTCGCGATCGGCCGCTTCTCGACGTTCGGCATCGCCGGCTCCACCCCGGGTGAAGGCTCCGCCGACGCCGGCTTCGCCCGCGACATGCAGATGCACCACGCGCAGGCGGTCGACATGGCGATGACCATCTACGCCGAGACCGACGACGACGAGCTCCGCGCCCTCGCGTACGACATCGCGACCGGGCAGTCGTCGCAGCGCGGCGAGATGCTGGACTGGCTGGTCCGCTGGGGGCTGCCGCAGTACGACGACCAGCCGATGGCGTGGATGGCGGCATCCGATTCCGGGCATGCGCACGGCGGCACCGACGGCGAGCCCCTCTCGGACGAAGAGATGCGCGAGCAGATGGGCATGGCCTCGGACGCCGAGCTGGCAGCTCTCAAGGCGGCCACCGGTCAGCAGGCGGACTGCTCGTTCCTCACCCTGATGATCCGCCACCACGAGGGCGCGATCCCGATGGCCGAGGCCGCCGTCGACCTCGCCTCCGACGAGCGGGTCCGGACGGTCGCTCAGACCATGATCAAAGGCCAGTCCTTCGAGATCCAGGCGATGACCTCGATGCAGCAGCGCCTCGGCTGCAGCGGTTGACCCGCAGACGAACGAAGAGGGGGATGCCGGTGGCCACCGGCATCCCCCTCTCTCGTCGTTCCGGGCTCAGCCCTTCGTCGCACCCGCGAGCAGGCCGCGGACGAAGAAGCGCTGCAGCGCGAAGAACACGATGAGCGGGACGATGATCGAGATGAACGTGCCCGCCGACTGCAGGAACCAGCGGTTGCCCCAGGTTCCCGACAGCGAGTTCAGCGCCTGCGTGATCGGCAGGGCGCCCGGCGAGGCGAAGATCGTCGCGACCAGCAGGTCGTTCCACACCCACAGGAACTGGAAGATCGCGAACGACGCGATCGCCGGAGCGGCCAGCGGCAGGATGATCCGGAAGAAGACCTGACCGTGGCCGGCGCCGTCCACCCGCGCCGCCTCGATGACCTCACCCGGGATCTCCGCGATGAAGTTGTGCAGCATGAACGTCGCCAGCGGCAGCGCGAAAATGGCGTGCGCGATCCAGACGCGCGCGAAGCTGTACTGCACGTCGTTCAGACCGAAGCCCGGGAAGATCGGCACCTCGTTGATGGTGAGCCCCTCGGAGAAGAGGGACAGCAGCGGCACGAGGGCCATCTGCAGCGGCACGATCTGCAGGGCGAACACGAAGACGAACAGCGCGCTGCGCCCCTTGAAGTCGATCCACGCGAACGCGTAGGCCGCCAGCGCCGCCATGACGATCGGGAAGACCGTCGCGGGGATGGTGATCGCGAGCGAGTTCACGAACGCCGAGGCGAGTGTCGTCGACGTACCGCCCGAGTTCAGCGCCTCGAAATAGTTGTCGAGGGTGAAGTCGGGGTTGGTGAACACCGTCCACCACCCGGTCGACTGCGTGTCGGCGCCGGGTCGGAACGAGGTGACGAACAGGCCGAACGTCGGGATCGTCCAGAAGATGGCGATGATGACGGCCGCGATCGTCGCGCCCTTCGACGTCAGCTTCTTGTGGGCGATCGCCTCGTTCTTGCGGGTGTCGCGCGCGACCTGGCGGGCCGTGCGGTTGTCGACCGGTGTGGTGGGTGCTGCGACGGTCATCAGCGGATCTCCCTCTGCTTGGCCATCGATCGGGCGTTGTAGATGATCAGCGGCAGGACGAACAGGAACAGGACGACGGCCAGAGCGGACGAGTGACCGTAGCTCTGGAACCGCTGCTGCTGGTTGACCATCTCGAAGCCGAGGACGGTCGTCTCGTCGCGACCGCCGGTCATGACGGCGACGATGTCGTACACCTTCAGCGAGGCGATCGTGATGGTCGTGAGCACGACGATCAGCGACGAGCGGATGCCGGGGACCGTGACGTTGCGGAACCGCTGCCACGCGTTGGTGCCGTCCAGTTGTGCCGCCTCCATCTGCTCGACGGGGACCGCCTTGATGGCCGCCGACAGGATCACCATCGCGAAACCGGTCTGCGTCCAGACGAAGACGACGAGGAGCATGAGCGTGTTGATGACCGGCTTGATCGCCAGCCACTGCACCGGGTCGCCCCCGAAGGCGGTGACGATGGCGTTCAGCAGACCGACCTGGTCGCCCTGGCGGGCGTCGTACATGAACTTCCAGATGATGCCGGCGCCGACGAACGAGATCGCGACGGGCATGAACACGAGGACCTTCAGGATCTTCTCGCCGCGGGCGCGATCGATGAAGACGGCGTAGGCGAGACCGATCACGACCGAGATCGTCGGTGCCAGAAGCGCCCACAGCAGCGTGTTGACCACCGACGCCGTACCGGTCGGGTTCGTGAACACCCAGATGTAGTTCTCCATGCCGACGAACTGCTCGCCCGACTTGTCGAAGAACGACTTGAAGATCGTCGAGATCGCCGGGTAGATCAGGCCGAGGATCAGCATGATGCTGGCCGGCGCCATGAAGAGGATCAGCTGGAACAGGTAGCCGGCGCCCTGACGGGAACGGAAGTCCGCGAAGAAGAGCAGTCCACCGACCAGCAGGGCGATCGCGACGACGTACACCACCGCGTTCGCGTAGGGACGCAGCAGGAGGAAGGCCAGCAGCGGGATCAGCAGGCAGGCCGCCAACCGCATGATGAAGTAGCCGCGGCCGGGCCGCGGGGCGAACTCGATCAGCACGAGGATGATGCCGACCACGATCCCGAACACCACCAGGATGACGGGGATCTGGATCAGCGGGTTCAGACCGCCGAGCCAGAGGAAGAAGCTGTTGAGCGAGAACCCGATGGTGATGCGTGCCGACTCCTCGCTGGAGGCCGTGAAGGCCAGCAGGAAGAAGAGCAGGACGATCAGGGCGAAGCCGGCGGCGACGACGATTCGGGTGATCGATCGTCCCTTGGGGTCCTGCGCGTGAGTGGTCACGGCGGGTTCGGTGTCGACCGGCCTGTCGACGGTGGTCTGCGACATGGGTGTCCCCTTCTGAGTAGGACGACGTACTCGGGCGGTGCGGATGGGAGAAGCGGGGTCGGGCTGGTGCAGCCCGACCCCGCTCGGCTCAGCCGATCGTCAGGCGACGATCAGTTCTCGTAACCGGCCTGGATGTCCGAGAGCACCGTGTCGGTGTCCTTGCCGTCGATCCAGTCGACCATGCCCTTCCAGAACGAGCCCGAGCCCACCGTGGAAGGCATCAGGTCGGAGGCGTCGAAACGGAAGACCGTCGACTCGTCCTGGAGCGTCGTCATCGCTTCCGTGAGGAACTCGCTGGAGGCGAGGCTGGGGTCGGCGTTCTTGTTCGCGGAGATCACACCGCCGAGCTCGACACGAGCGTCGGCGAACTCCGGCGAGGCCATGAACTCCAGCACCTTCTGAGTGGACTCGTCGTCCGAGAAGCCGGCGACGAACTCGCCGCCACCCTCGACCTGGAGCTCGCCCTCGGTGTAGCCCGGCATGATGAACGCGTAGACGTCACCGTCGGGGGCGACCTCGGGGGTCTCGCCGTCGGCGGTCTGCACGTCGAGGAAGTTCGCCGAGAGGAACGACGCCTGGTGCGTGAGCGCGCAGTCGCCGCTCGCGACGGCCGCAGCCACGTCGCCGAACGCCGTCGAGTTGATGCTCTTGACGTCGCCGTAGCCGGCGTTGACGTAGTCCGGGTTGAGCAGGATGTCGCCGACCGCGTCGAACGCTTCCTTGATCTGCGGGTCGGTGAACTTCACGTCACCGGCCACCCACTGGTCGTAGACGTCGGGGCCGGACTGGCGCAGGACGAGGTCCTCGATCCAGTCGGTGCCCGGCCATCCCGACGCGGCGTCGGAGGCGAATCCGGCGCACCACGCGGGGCCGCCGGTGGTCTCGACGATCTTGTCGGTGAGGGCGATCATCTCGTCCCACGTCTTGGGGATCTCGACGCCCCACTCGGCGAACTGCTTCGGGGAGTACCAGACGTACCCCTTCAGGTTCGCGAGCATGGGGGCGGCGTAGAACTCGTCGTCGAACGTGCCGTAGTTCTTCCAGTCGGGCGACCAGTTCTCGTCGACGGCACTCTCGACCGCGTCGGAGGCGGGCAGCACCTTGCCGGTGTCGACGAGCGTCTTCAGCAGACCGGGCTGCGGGACGATCGCGATGTCCGGGGCGTCACCACCGGTGACCTTCGTGACGATGTTTCCTTCGAACGACTTGTCGCCGGTGTACTCGACCGTGATGCCGGTGTCGGCGGTGAACTTCTCGAACGACTTGTTGAGGGCGTCGGCCTCACCGCCGGTGATGCCTCCGGCGATGCGGACGGTCTTCTTCGCCTCGCCGCCCGTGCCGCCTTCGCCCTCGGTGCCACCTTCTGCACACCCGGCGAGCACCAGTGCTGCCGCGCCCAGGAGGGCGACCGGGGCAAGAAGACGGTATCGCTGTGACAATGCCATGTACTTCTCCTCTTTCGGGATCATCGTCCGCCCAGAGGAGCCTTGGCCGCATCCTTGGGGAACCGATTCCAAGACAACCTACTTGGCGGTAGCGCTTCGACACAACAGCGAAATATCAAGGTTCTGCATCCATTAGAGTGCCTGGGCCCTCGAGCCGTGAGACCGCTCTCACGGCCGGCCCACGGAACCGGTTCCGGAGTGCCGTTCCAGGCACTACGCTGAGTCCTCGACCGAGGGGACGGTCGGACGGGGTCGAGGAGGACCGATGAGCACCATCGCCGACGTCGCACGTGAGGCCGGCGTATCGAAGGCGACCGCCAGTCGCGCACTGACGGGCAGCACGCAGGTGTCGGCCGATGCCCGACGACGTGTGCACGAGGCCGCACGCCGGCTCGGATACACACCGTCGACGAGCGCCGTCAGCCTCGCGACGGGGCGCACCCGCAACGTCGGCGTCGTGATGCCGCACGTCAACCGATGGTTCTTCGCCGAGGTCCTCGAGGGCATCCAGCAGGCGCTCCTGGAACGCGGACTGGACCTCACCCTGTACGACGCCGACCCGGGCAGCGAGACCCGCCGTCGCGTGTTCGACGAGTTCCTCACCCGCAAGAGGTTCGACGGGCTCATCGCGGTCGGGCTGGAGCCCGCCGAGAGCGAGCTCGAGACCCTGCTGTCGCTCAGCCGCCCGGTCGTCAGCATCATCGGCACTGAGCGCACGACGAGCGTCGTGACCCTCGACGACGCGCACGCGGCCGCCCTGGCGACGGCGCACCTCGTCTCGCTGGGACACCGCCGCATCGCGTTCCTCGGCGGCACGGCGGCGACATTGTGGCCCCACGTCGAGTCCGCGCGCTACGAGGGTTACGAACGCGAGATGCGCGAGTCGGGGCTCAGCGACCACATCAGCCGCACGCCCGCGGAGCTCACGATGTCCGCCGGCTACGCCGCCGCGGTCGATCTGCTCAGCGACCCCTCGCAGCGACCCACCGGACTGGTGGCGGCGTGCGACGAGGTCGCGATCGGCGCCATCATCGCGGCGCGGCGCCTCGGCATCCTGGTCCCCTCCGACCTCAGCGTCATCGGCATCGACGACCACGAGAACGCCGAGATGTTCGCCCTGACGACGCTGCGGCAGATCCCGCGCGAGCAGGGCGCGACGGCCGTGGAACTGCTCATGCGGCACATCGAGGATCCGACGGCCGAACCGACCAGCGTCATAATCCGACCCCGACTGGTGGTGCGGAACTCGACGTCCACACCGACCGGGTCATCGAGCGCCGCCGTCCGCGACGCGGCCTGGTCCTGACCCCCGGCATCCACCCCGGAAACGGCCGAAGGCCCCGGATGCCGAAGCATCCGAGGCCTTCGGAAAGGTGCGGAACCTTACTTGACGGACACCGTCGCGCCGGCGGCCTCGAGGGCCTCCTTCGCCTTGTCGGCGGCTTCCTTGTTCGCGCCCTCGAGCACGGCCTTGGGAGCACCGTCGACGACGGCCTTGGCCTCGCCGAGGCCGAGCGAGGTGAGCTCGCGGACGACCTTGATGACCTGGATCTTCTTGTCGCCGGCAGCCTCGAGGATGACGTCGAAGGAGTCCTTCTCCTCAACCTCTTCAGCAGCAGCGCCACCACCGGCACCGGCAACGGCGACGGGGGCAGCAGCGGTGACGTCGAACTTCTCCTCGAACGCCTTCACGAACTCGCTGAGCTCGACGAGGGTGAGGCCGGCGAACTGCTCGAGCAGCTCCTCGGTGGAAAGCTTCGCCATGATGTATCTCCTAGATAGATGGGGTGTGTGTAAAAGAGCTCGCTCGTCGCTTACGCGGCGTCAGCGGTCTCCAGCTTTTCGCGAAGCGCGTCGATGGTGGCGGCAGCCTTGCCCATCGTCGCCTTCATCATGCCCGCAGCCTTCGCCAGCAGAACCTCGCGGCTCTCGAGCGAGGCGTACTTGTTGACCTCGTCGGCCGAGAGCGCGTTGCCCTCGAAGATGCCGCCCTTGATCACGAGAAGCGGGTTGGCCTTGGCGAAGTCACGCAGAGCCTTGGCAGTGGCGACGAAGTCGCCGTGCACGAAAGCGACGGCCGAGGGACCCTTGAGGTCCTCGTCCAGCGCCGTGATCCCCGCGTTGTTCGCGGCGATCTTGGTCAGCGTGTTCTTCACCACGGCGTACTGCGCGTCCTGACGGATCGCGTTGCGCAGCTGCTTGAGCTGGGCAACCGTCAGACCGCGGTACTCGGTCAGCAAGACGGCGTTCGAGTCCTCGAAGTTCTTCGTGAGCTCGGCGACCGATGCATCCTTCTGCGCCATGGTCACTCCTTGATGTGTACGAGACGCCCCGCGGTGGCGGGACGTCGACCTCGACGGTCGGGCTGCATGAGAAAAGCTCCGGCGCATGCGCACGGAGCTTCGGCCCGGTTTCCCGGAAGTCTGTCGTACACCTGCGCGGGCCCCTGCGATGCAGAGCTTCGATCGTGTGCGCGGGCGCACAACGATGACCGACGGTCTTTGGCTTGTCCCCCAGTGTACGCCGCGCTCGCGCACCCGCCAAATCCCGGCATCCGGTCCGTGCGTTCGCGCGAAAGCGCGCCCGCGTGCCGAGAGGTGCGGGCGAGGCGCCGCCGCGTCGTCCACATCATGTGCTCCCGACGAGAGCACACGATGCGGACGGTTTAGGAGATGTGCAGTCGTTCAGAGCACATGATGTGCACGACGGAGGAGGCAGGGGATGCCGCGTTCGCCGCGCTCATGGGCGGGGTGAGATCCGGAAGGCAGCCATCCGGGCGGCGAGCACCTGCGGTGTGTCGAGGTCCGTCCACCCGATGCGCACCAGTCGCTTCTGTGTCACGCCTCGGATCCAATCCTCACGCTGCTTCTCCAGGAGCAGGATGTCGTCCAGGTGTCGACCGGCGCGGAGCTCATCGTCGCGGTACTTGACCGCGCCGTCGAACTCGACGAGAACGTTCTCGTCCTCCAGCTCGATGTCGACGCGGTAGTCCGAGCCGGCGGGCCCGCGCACCGGGACTTGGAGCCGGAATCGGGCGAACCCGATCTCCGCCAGCATCCAGCGCGCGATGCTTTCGCCCGTACTCTCGGCGAGACCGTTCGCGAAGGCGATGACCGTCCCTGCACGAGCCGCTCCGCGTGAACCGCGCTTTCGCCGGCCGATGTCGAGCACACTCTGACGCCAGCGCTCGACCGCCTCGGGATCGCCGCCGGATGTGGACGCCACGATGCGCAATGCCGCGTCGGCGGCCGCGACACCGCTGGACGGCGGCAGAACTCGACACACATCCCAGAGCGTCCGGGCCAAGGTCGTGCAGGGCACATCGAACGGGTTCGTGATCTCGGACGGCTCGAGCCGATCCGCGTGTCGGCGCAGCGCCGCGCGACTGACCAGCCGGCCATCCGCCGGCAAGCTCACGTGAACCGCATCGGGTACGTGCCGTGCAAGCGGCAGTCCCCACAGCACCGCTGCGGACTGATAGGAGAACACGCTCGTCCCGTCCTTCCGCTCAGCATCGGCGGCGGCGATCTCGACGAGGTGGCGCGCTTCGGGCCATAGGTCGTCGAACTGCTCGGCGAGGACGTATCGATTGCGTTGGATCCGCAGCATCCGACCCTCTCTCACCGCGTCCGTGATGTCACGCGACCGCCACCCGGAGCGTTCCAGATCGGCACGATCGAGAATCAGCCGGCGCGCTTCGGCGAACGAGATGTGTCGAGGCATGCAGCGAGCCTCCCCAGGGCGACCCGGCCCAGAGGGGTTCGCGCACCGAACCGGGGAAGCCTCCGCAATCCGTCGTCCAGTGGAGGAAGCGACGGATGTTCACATCATGTCGTCCGCACGAGAACACACGTTCCGCGCAGCTCACGACGTGTGATGTCGACCAGACGACATGATGTGGACAGAAGGGCGGATGCCGGGCGGCAGCGCACGGGCGGCAGCGCAGCGCGCGGGCGACGCAGCGCACGCCCTCGCGCGCCGGCACCGGCGCGGGTCAGTGCGAGGAGAAGGCGGATCGATGGCGCGGGTGGGCGAGCACCTGATCGCCGGGGTGCGCGAGGTCGTGTACTCCCGTTCCGCGCCGCTCGCGACGGCGCACCTGTCGATCGTGCAGTCCGCGACGGGTGCGGAGGCGGGCGTCCTGGGCGCCAGCATCCTCGTCGTCGAGCATGCGCTCTCCCGGGACGTCCTCGCCGCGGGGGTCGAGACCGTCTGATCGGGCGACGGCCGCGCGCGGCGGGTCGGGGCAGCCCGTGCGGGAGGGGCGACTTAGGATCGACGGGTGACTCCCGAACTCGCCGCCCGGATCGTCGCGGACTCCCGCGACCGGGTCGCGTGGATGCGGGCCCGCTCCCGCGGGATCACGGCCACGGACGTCGCCTCGCTCACCAGCGAGAAGGCGATCGCCCGGGCGGCCGAGGCGAAACTGAACGGCTCCGGATTCAGCGGCAACGCCTACACCGACCACGGCCGACGGCGTGAGCCCGAGATCGCCGCCTGGGTCGCGGCGACCCACGGCATCCGTCCGTCGTCGGCGCTGTTCCACGCCGAGATCGAGAAGCGGCACCTCGCCACGCCCGACGGGATCATGGTGGATGCCGCGGGCCGCGTCACGCTCGCCGAGATCAAGACGACCAACAAGACGTGGAAGTCGATCCCCCGTACGTACCTGCGTCAGGTGTGGTGGCAGCAGCACGTCCTCGGCGCCGAGCGCACGCTCGTCGTGTGGGAGGAGCACCAGGACTTCGTCCCGCTCCGGGACGAGCCGCGGTGCGCCTGGATCGATCGCGACGAGGCCGAGATCGGCTCGCTCGTGCGCCTGGCGACCGCCTTGATCGACGAGCTCTACCACCGCACGACCGGTAAGACGCCGCCGGTGCGCGAGACGGCCGCGCCGGTCAGCCGCCGCGAGCAGCTGCGCGAACGCGACATCTTCCGCGCGCTCGCCCTCGCCGACTGATCCCCCGCGATGAGGCCGCCTTCGGGCGGTGTTTCGTCGCGCCTCGGGGAGATAGTTGACGTGGATCAAATGTCGCCATATAGTTGACGTCTATCAAATGTTGACCTGAATCATCTAACAGGAGTCGCATGTCCACCTCGACCCCCACCGCGCCGCGCCGGGTCCTCGCCCCGCTCTCGGGGCTGCTCCTCGGCATGTTCGTGTCGATGATCGCGTCGACGGTCGTCTCGACGTCGCTGCCCGTGATCATCCACGACCTCCGGGGCGACCAGGGCGCGTTCACCTGGGTGGTGACCGCCACCCTGCTCACCACGGCCATCTCGACGCCCATCTGGGGCAAGCTCGCGGACCTCGTGAACCGCAAGGCGCTCTACCAGATCGCGCTCGTCATCTTCGTCCTCGCGACCGCCGCCGCCGGGTTCGCGCAGGACCCCGGCACGCTCATCGCGTTCCGCGCCGTGCAGGGTCTCGGCGCAGGAGGCCTCGCGGCCCTCAGCCAGGTGCTCATGGCCGACATCATCAGCCCGCGTGAGCGCGGCCGCTACATGGGCCTGTTCGGCGCCGTCATGGCCGTCGCGACCGTCGGCGGCCCGCTGCTGGGTGGCGTCATCACCGACGCGTTCGGCTGGCGCTGGAACTTCTTCGTGTCGCTCCCGATCGCCGTCGCCGCGCTCATCATGGTGCAGCGCACCCTGCCTCACTCGAGCGTGAGCAGTCGCCGTCCGAAGATCGACTACCTCGGCATCGTGCTGCTGTCCACCGCCGTCTCGCTGCTGCTCATCTGGGTCACCAGCGCCGGCTCCAGCTTCGATTGGTGGGGCACCGAGACCATCCTCATGGTCGGTGGCGCCCTCGTCGCCGCCGTGCTGTTCGTCGTCGTCGAACTGCGCACCAGCGAGCCGCTCGTGCCGCTCACCCTCTTCCGCGACCGCACCTTCACCCTCGCGGTCGTCGCCTCGATCGCCACGGGCATCGCGATGTTCGGTGCGTCGGTCTTCCTCGGCCAGTACATGCAGATGGCCCGCGGCGCCACGCCGACCGAGGCCGGCCTCATGACGATCCCGATGATCGCGGGGCTCCTGCTGTCGTCGGTCGGTGTCGGTGCGCTCATCACGCGCTTCGGCCACTGGAAGCCGTACCTCGTCGTGGGCAGCATCCTGCTGACCGCCGGCGCGACCCTCCTGTCGACCATCCACTACGACACCGACTTCTTCCTCGTCTCGGTCTACATGTTCCTGCTGGGCGCGGGCGTCGGCATGACGATGCAGAACCTCGTCCTGGCGGTGCAGAACACCGCGAAGCCGTCGGAGATCGGCGTCGCGAGTTCGGGTGTGACCTTCTTCCGCAGCCTCGGCGGCACCGTCGGCGTCTCGCTCATGGGCGCGGCGCTCGCCACGCGCGTCACCGACCTGTTCGGCGGAGCGCAGGAGAAGATCGTCGCCGCCCTCACCGCCCTCGGGCCCGAGGGGGCGACCTGGGCCAAGCAGCTCGCCTCCGGCGCACTCCCCCGCGTCGCCACCATGCCCGAGAGCCTCCGCGTGATCGTCGAGGACATCTACGCGCAGGGCATCTCGTCCGCGTTCCTCATCGCGGTGCCGTTCGGTGTGATCAGCATCCTGGCCGTGATCTTCCTGCCCGACCGCAGCCTCAGCACCATGACCACCTCCGAGCGTCGCCACGCGTCGGAGGCCGACCTGGCCACCGTGTCGGTGCCCGCCGGAATGGACGCCGTCACCGCGACGGGCACGGTTCCCGTGGTCGCCCCCGACGCCCCGGCGGACGAGGCCGCGAGCGAGGCACGGCGATAACATGGACACGATGTCCGCAGCGACCGACCGAGAGGCCCGCACCCGCGCGGTGCGGGCTCTCGAGGGCGAGTTCAGCGACCTGATCACCCTCTTCAGGCGCAAGATCACCGAGAACGCCAACCGTGTGAGCCCGGGGATGCTGCCGGGCGCCTACAAGGTCTTCACGACGATCGTGCGTCACGAGCCGGTCACCCAGTCCGCCCTCGCCGAGATGCTCCTGCTCGACAAGGGCCAACTCAGCCGGAGCGTGCGCGAGCTCACGGAGCTCGGACTCATCGAACGCACCCCCGACCCCAACGACGGCCGGTCGAGCCTGCTGAGCGCCACGGCGCACGGCCGCGATCGCCTCGCGGATGCCCGGGGCCCCCAGGAGGGCGCGCTGCTCGCCGCGCTGGAGGACTGGCGGGTCGAGGACATCGAGAACCTCGCCCGACTGCTGCACGCCCTCGTCGCCGGATCCCGACCCGACGGCGGCCCCACCACGTAGGCCGCCGCCGGGATTCTCGCTCCGGTGACGCCGACGTAACACCGTCGAGACAATGTCGCGATTGACTGGTCTTCCACCGAGCACCCCCGCGCTCGCCGTCGAGCGCAGGTGAGAAGGAGCAGCCGATGCGATTCCGGCCGCTGCGATCCGCAGCCCCCACCGCGAGCGAGGCCGTCGAGGTGACCGCTCCTCCCCCGGACATGCGCGGCGTGGTCTACGACGCCCCGGGCGACGCCGAGGCCCTCCGTGTCGCCCGGCTGCCCGTCCCGAAACCAGCGCTCAGCGAACTGCTCGTGCGCGTCGTCGCCGCCGGCGTGAACCCCATCGACGCCAAGACCCGCGCGGGTCGCGGCCTGAACGGTCTCCTCGACGGTGCCCCCACGCCCCTCGGCTTCGACTTCAGCGGGGTCGTCGTCGCGAGCCCGTTCGAGGCCCACCCGTTGCAGCCGGGCGACCCGGTGTTCGGGATGGCGGCCTTCCCCCGGACGGGCGGGAGCTACGCCGACTACCTCGTCGTGCCCACCCTGTCGGTGGCGCGCAAGCCCGCCTCGCTGTCGCACGTCGAGGCGGCGGGGGTGCCGGTCGCGGCGCTCACTGCCTGGGGACTCGTCGTCGAGACCGCTCACGCGCACGAGGGCCAGCGCGTCCTCATCCACGCCGGCTCCGGCGGCGTCGGTCACTTCGCCGTGCAGCTCGCGGCCTACTTCGGTGCCCACGTGACGGCGACCGGTTCGGAGCGCAACCTCGGTTGGCTGCGCGAGCTCGGGGCATCCGTCGCCATCGACTACACGACGACCCGCTTCGAGGAGGTCGTCGGCGAGGTGGACGTCGTCATCGACCTCGTGGGCAACGTCCACGGCGACACCGGTACGCGGTCCCTGACCGTCCTGCGCCCGGGCGGTCTGTACGTCATGGTGCCCACGGGAGCCTGGGACGGATACGCGGATGCCGCCGCGGCGGCCGGCGTGCGCGCGACCTCCTACAAGACGATCCCCGACGGTGCCGTGCTCGCGACGCTCGGACGCCTGCTCGACTCGGGTGCCGTGCAGGTCTACATCGACCGGGTGTTCGATCTCGCCGACGCCGCCGAGGCACACCGCGAGCTCGAACGCGGCCACACGCGCGGCAAGATCGTGCTGAGCGTGGCGGACGCCTGATGCGCCGCATCCGCCTCGTCGTCCGAGGCATCGTCCAGGGTGTCGGGTTCCGGTTCGCGATGCAGCACACCGCGCGTGCGGCCGGTGCCACCGGATGGGTGCGCAACCTCTCGAACGGCACGGTCGAGGCCGAGGTGCAGGGCGACGCGGCCGCCGTCGAGGCGGTCGTCGACTGGGCGGCGAAGGGGCCGCGCGGGGGCGTCGTCGACGACGTCGTGCTGACCGAGGTCACGCCGCAGGACGAGGAGGCGGACTTCGAGATCCGCCGCGACGCCTGACGCGTCAGTCCTCGAGCGGTCGCAGGATGCGGTCGAGGAAGCGCCGGGTGCGCTCGTTCGTCGGCGCGGTGAAGAGGTCGCGGGGGTGACCGCGCTCGACGATCATGCCGCCGTCGAAGAAGACCACCTCGTCGGCGACCTGTCGCGCGAAGCCGAGCTCGTGCGTAACGATGACCATCGTCCAGCCCTCGTCGGCGAGCTCCTTGAGCACCAGCAGCACCTCGCCCACGAGCTCCGGGTCGAGGGCGCTGGTCGGCTCGTCGAAGAGAAGGACGTCGGGAGCGAGCGCGAGCGCCCGTACGATGCCGACCCGCTGCTGCTGTCCGCCGGACAGCTCGTGCGGATAGGCATCGCGCTTCTCAGCGAGTCCGACGCGCGCCAGCAGCCGCTCGGCGTCGGCGACGGCCGCATCCTTCGTCACCCCCCGCGCGTGCACCGGTCCCTCGATCACGTTCTCGAGGACCGTGAGGTGCGGGAAGAGGTTGTGGTGCTGGAAGACCATCGCGGAGCGGTCCCGGAGCGCGGCGCGCTGCTGCTTCGCCGCCCGCCCCGTGGCCGACTGGCCGAAGTCGTGCGTCTGGCCGTCGGAGAAGGTCACCACGCCGGCGTCGGGGGCTTCCAGGCCGTTGAGGCACCGGAGCACCGTGGTCTTGCCGGACCCGCTCGGACCGATGAGGCAGACGACCTCGCCGCGACCGACGGCGAAGTCCACGCCGTCGAGGACGACGTTGTCGCCGAAGGACTTCCGCAGTCCGGTCACGGCCAGCAGGGGGGCGTCAGTGTGCGACACGGCGATCGAGCCTCCGTTCGATGCGGTCCTGACCGAAGGAGAGGACGAGGCAGAAGAGCCAGTAGATGAACGCGGCCTCGATGTAGACGACGAGGAACTCCGAGCTGAACGCGGCGATGCGCTGCGCCGCGAGGAACAGCTCGGCCACCGTGATCTGCGCCACGAGGGACGTGTCCTTCACGAGCGAGATGAACGTGTTCGACAGCGGCGGGACCGAGACGCGCGCCGCTTGCGGCAGGATGATGCGTCGGAGCGCCGTGGCCCGCGGCAGACCGACGGTGAATGCCGCCTCCCACTGCCCCTTGGGGACGGAGAGTATCGCGGCGCGGATGACCTCCGCGGCGTACCCGCCGACGTTGAGCGACAGCGCGATGACGGCGGCCGGCCAGGCGTCGAGGCGCACATCGATCTGCGGCAGCCCGTAGTAGACCACGAAGATCTGGACGAGCAGCGGCGTCCCCCGGATGACGGAGATGTACGCGCGGGCAAGACCCGACAGCACCCGGTTGCCCGAGATGCGCATCAGCGCCGCCGCGATCGCCAGCACGAGACCGATCACGAACGAGACGAGGGCGAGCGGGATCGTGACCGTCACCCCGGCCAGGAGCATCGGCCAGAACGAGCTCAGGACCAGTTGCCACGTATCGGCGTCCACCGGCATCCTTTCTCAGAACGGGCGACGGGCCCGACGGACGCCTCGCAGCGTCGCGCCGAGCCCGTCGGGGCCGGGATCACTCGGTGACGTCGGCTCCGAAGTAGGTCTCGCTGATCTTCGCGAGGGTTCCATCTTCGCGCAGCTCGTCGAGCGCGTCGTCGATCTTCTCGATCAGCGCCGTCTTGTCCTTGGCGGCGACGACGGCGCTCTGGGCGGGGTCGGTCTCGGCCGCGATCTTCAGGCCCGTGGGTCCGTTGGTCTTCTCGTAGTCGAGGAAGGTGAGCTTGTCGTTGACGGTCGCGTCGACGCGGCCCTGACGCAGCAGCTCGACGGCCTGTGCCCAGCCCTCGATCGGGGTGACGTCGGCGCCGGCCTCCTCGGCCAGCTGGAAGAAGTTGCTTGTGAGCGACTGCGCCGTCTTCTTGCCCTTCAGATCGGCGAAGCTCGAGATCGAGTCGTCGCCCTCCTGGACCACGACGACGCTCGGCGACACGGTGTACGGCTCGCTGAAGAGGTACTTCTCCTCGCGCTCGGGGTTGATCGAGACCTGGTTGGCGATGACGTCGACGCGGCCCGCATCGAGACCGGCGAAGATGCCGTCCCACTGGGTCTCCTGGAATTCCACCTTCAGATCGAGCTTCTCGGCGACGGCCTCGATGATCTCGACGTCGTAGCCGACGAGCTTGCCGGTCTCGTCGTGGTACGTGAACGGACGGTAGGTGCCCTCGGTGGCGACCGTGAGCGTGCCCGCCTTGGCGAGACCGAGGTCCTCGCCGCCGGCACCGGGCTGCCCCGAACTCGTGGAGCAGGCGGTCAGCGCCAGGACGGTGCTGAGGGCGAGGGCTCCGAGGGCAGCGGTACGACGGGACATGGATCTCCTTGGTGAGGGGGTGTCGGGATGCGGTCGCGCAGCATCGGTGGCCGGCGCGACCCTTCAGTACAACACGCAGCGGCCCGAGATCTTCCCCGGGTGACGGACTGTGTCAGCGCGGCAGCCCGCGGACCAGCTCCGCGAACACTGCGGCGGCGTCGTCCGACCGCGACAGGGCGGCCGCCTGACCCGCCCACAGCGACACGAGGTCGCCGCTGTGCGGTGCGGCGGAGCGGAATCCGCCGGTCAGCCAGTTCTGCGCCGGGAACGGCGCGATCGCCCCGCCGTCCTCGATCGTCCGCACCGCTCGATTCGGGATGCCGCGGGCCAGGCGCCCGCTCATCGCCCGGGTCAGCACCGTGTCGGTGTCCGCCGCCGCCGCGAGTGCGGCTCGGTGCGCCTCGGCGGCCGCCGACTGCCGCGTCCGCAGGAACGCGCTCCCCACCTGCACGCCGGCCGCCCCGAGCGCGAATGCCGCCGCGACACCCCGACGATCGGCCACGCCGCCGGCGGCGATCACCGGGATGTCGACGGCGTCGACGACCTGCGGCACGAGGGCGAACGTCCCCACGAGGGACTCCTCGGCCGGTCGCAGGAAGCTCACCCGGTGACCGGCTGCCTCGGCACCGCTCGCGACGACCGCGTCGACGCCACCCTCCTCCAGCGCGACGGCCTCGGCGACGGAGGTCGCCGTGCCGATGACGCGGATGCCGCGACGATGCGCCTCGGCGACGACCTCCGGCGCGGGCACCCCGAACACGACGCTCAGGACGGCGGGCGCGGCATCCCAGACCGCGTCGAGCTGCTCCGACAGCGAGGGGAGGAACGCGGCGGGCAGCGGCGGGACGGCCGCACCGGCCGCCTCGAACAGCGGCGCGACGGCCGCCTGCGCGGCGGTCAGGTCGACCTCGTCGGGCGCGACCTCGTCGCCCAGCGGCAGCCACAGATTGAGCGCAAAGGGGCGCCCGGTCGCGGCGCGCAGCGCCGTCGCGGTGTCACGGATGCGGTCGCCCGAGTAGCCGTACAGTCCGAAGGATCCGAGGCCGCCGCAGTCGCTCACGCTCGCCGTCAGCGCGACCGACGAGAGCCCACCGAACGGGCCGAGGACGATCGGGGTGTCGATACCGAGAAGGGAATGCAGATCACCGGTCACCCCCTGACGCTACCAAGGGCGGGAACGACGACGGGGCCCCACCCGAAGGTGGAGCCCCGTACGGTCAGTGATCTCAGACGAGAGCGTTGACGTCCAGCGGGATGCCGGGACCGAACGTGGTCGAGATGGCGCCCTTCTGGATGTAACGGCCCTTCGCGCTCGAGGGCTTCAGGCGCACGATCTCTTCGAGAGCGGCGGTGAAGTTCTCGTTGAGCTGCTCAGCCGTGAACGACGCCTTGCCGACCACGAAGTGGACGTTGGCGTGCTTGTCGACGCGGAACTCGATCTTTCCGCCCTTGATCTCCTCGACGGCCTTGGCCGGGTTGGGGGTCACGGTGCCGGTCTTGGGGTTCGGCATGAGGCCGCGGGGTCCGAGGACCTTACCGAGGCGACCGACCTGGCCCATGAGCTCGGGGGTGGAGACCGCCGAGTCGAACGCGGTGTAGCCACCGGCGACCTTCTCGATGAGCTCGGCGCCACCGACCTCGTCCGCACCCGCGGCGATGGCCGCTTCGGCGGCGGGACCGGTCGCGAACACGATGACGCGCGCGGTCTTGCCGGTGCCGTGGGGCAGGATGACCGTGCCGCGGACCATCTGGTCCGCCTTGCGCGGGTCGACGGCGAGCTTCAGCGCGACCTCGACGGTCGAGTCGAACTTCGCGGAGCCGGTCTCCTTCGCGAGGGCGACGGCCTCCTCGGAGGAGTAGAACGTGGAGCGGTCGATCTTCGCCGCTGCTGCTTCGTAAGCCTTGGACTTAGCCATGATGTTCTTCCCCTCAGTCCTCGACCGTGATGCCCATGGAGCGGGCGGTGCCGGCGATGATCAGCGAGGCGGCCTCGATGTCGTTCGCGTTCAGGTCGGGCATCTTCGTCTCGGCGATCTGACGGACCTGGTCCTTGGTGAGCTTCGCGACCTTGACGGTGTGCGGGGTCTTCGAGCCCTTCGCGACGCCGGCGGCCTTCTTGATGAGCTCCGCGGCGGGCGGGGTCTTCAGGACGAAGGTGAAGCTGCGGTCCTCGTAGACGGTGATCTCGACGGGAATGACGTTGCCGCGCTGCGACTCGGTCGCGGCGTTGTACGCCTTGCAGAACTCCATGATGTTGACGCCATGCTGACCGAGCGCGGGGCCGATCGGCGGCGCCGGGTTGGCGGCACCGGCGTTGATCTGAAGCTTGATCAGGCCGGTCACCTTCTTCTTCGGTGCCATTCCTCTTCCTTTCACGAGCGGGACGGATGCCCCGTTCTCCCACGGTCCCGGCGGTTCCGGGTCGTGGTGGTGTCCGTGCGCGCGACGAAGCGACACACAAACCACATGAGTCTACCGCATCCGGCATCCTCCGGCAGTACGGCGAAGGCCCCGCCGGAGCGGGGCCTTCGCGTCGCGCGGTGCGGCGCTTACTGCTTGGTGACCTGGTCGAAACTGAGCTCGACCGGCGTCTCGCGCTCGAAGAGCGAGACGAGGACGGTGAGCTTGCCGCTCTCGGGCTTGATCTCGGAGATCGATCCGGGCAGACCCGCGAACGAACCCTCCTTGATCGTGATCGTCTCGCCGATCTCGAAGTCGACCTCGGTGACGACCGAGCGCGCCTGCGTGGCGGAGCCCTTGGCGGCACCGGCCTTGGCGGGGGCGACCTCCTTGGCCTCGACGAGGGGCTTCAGCATGTTGAAGGCCTCTTCGAAGCGCAGCGGCGTGGGGTTGTGGGCGTTGCCGACGAAGCCGGTGACACCGGGCGTGTGACGCACGACCGACCAGGTGTCCTCGTTGAGCTCCATGCGGACCAGCACGTAGCCGGGGATCCGCACGCGGTTGACCATCTTGCGCTGGCCGTTCTTGATCTCGACGACGTCCTCCATGGGGACCTCGACCTGGTAGATGTCGTCCTCGACCTCGAGCGTCGACTTGCGCTGCTCGATGTTCGCCTTCACCTTGCGCTCGAAGCCGGCGTAGGAGTGGATGACGTACCACTTGCCCTCGAGCGAGCGCAGCTCCTGACGGAACGCCTCGTACGGGTCCTCGGGGGACTCGTCCTCGTCCTCGTCGTCGCCGAGTTCGGGACCGTCGTAGGGGGCGACCTCGTCGGCGGCGGCCGCAGCGCGCTCGGCCTCCTCGTCGGCGAGCGACTCGGTCAGCACCTCGGCGGCGGCCTCGGCCTCGTCGGCCTGGTCGATCTCGAGCGCGTCGTTCACGATGCGGTCGGCCTCGGGGTCTTCGATCACGACGGCGTCCTCTCCCGTGGGCTCGTCATCGGAGGGTTCGTCGTCCTCGATGTGCAGGGCGGCGTGCTCGGCGGACTCGGCGGAACGCTCCTGGTCGGCCAGGACGTTGCCCTCCTGGGCCTCGTCGTCCTCGCTGGACTGCTCCGCGGCGGTCGACCAGTCGGCGTCGTCGACATATCTTTCGGTCACGTCATTCACTTCCCTGCAGGTTCGGCTTCGATGTTCAGCGGCGCGTCGGCGGGTGATCCCGTGGTCCGGGATGCCGTCCGTCACCGCGACGGATGGTCGTCCGTTCGTCAGCTCGGCACGTCGAAGACGATGTCCGTGACCCAGGTGAAGAGCAGGTCGAGCCCGTAGACGATCGCCATCACGACGACGACGAATCCGAGGACCACGAGCGTGAACTTGACGAGCTCCTGCCGGGTCGGCGTGACGACCTTGCGGAGTTCGGCGATCACCTGACGGATGAAGAGGGCGATCCGCTGGAAGAAGTTGAGCTTCTTCTCACGGGTGGCGCCGCTGCTGGCAGCGACGACCTCGCCGTTCGGCTCATCCTGGACCATTCAACCCACCTGTTGCTCGGTTCGAGTCAGCTGACGCTGACGCGCAGGGCGGACAGGAATCGAACCTGCAACCTGCGGTTTTGGAGACCGCTGCTCTGCCAATTGAGCTACCGCCCTAAGGTCTTGCGACCCGGGGATCCACATCCTCGCCGACCCCATGGGCACGGCAAAAGAATGCAGACAACTGCGCGCACAAGCATACGGCATGCCTCGCGGGGTGGCGAACGCGCGGCATCCTCCCCCCTCCCGGAAGGGCCTCGCTAGGCTTGTCCGGCCGTCCTGTCGCGGCAGCGCCGGAGGGGGTCCGGCGCACGGACGATCACGAGGAGCCCGGTGACCGACAGTTCCGCCGCCCACCAGTTCCAGGTCGACCTCCGGGGTGTCATCGACCTCCTCAGTCGCCACATCTACTCGAGCCCCCGCGTGTTCCTGCGCGAACTCCTCCAGAACGCCGTCGACGCGATCGCCGCTCGACGTGCGCTCGACGGCGGGGGCGGCCGCATCCGGATCACGCCCGTGAGCGCCGCGTCGGACGAGTTCGTCCTGCGCGACGACGGCATCGGGCTCACCGAGGCCGAGGTCGCGGATCTGCTCGCGACGGTGGGACGCAGCTCGAAGCGCGACATCTTCGACCTGCCGCGCGGCGACTTCCTCGGCCAGTTCGGCATCGGGATGCTGTCGTGCTTCATGGTGTGCGACACGATCGTCATCCGTTCGCGCAGCGCCGCGGGGGGCGGCGCCGTGGAATGGACCGGCCACGCCGACGGCACCTTCACGGTGTCGCCGTACGCCGGCGACCTCCCCGTCGGGACGAGCGTGCACCTGACCCCGCGCGCCGACACGCGGTCGCTGCTCGAAACGAGCACCGTCCTCGACCTCGCCGAGACGTTCGGGCGCTACCTGCCCCACACCGTCGTGGTCGACCTCCCCGGCGGCGGCGAGACGACCGTCACCGAGCCGGCGGCCAGGCGCAGGCGCTCGTGCAGCAGGGCCGGCACCTCGGCAACTTCGGGGAGTTCGACGACGCCGTGCTCGCGTTCGACACCGCGATCGGCCTCATCCGGGACCGCGAGGACCAGGTCGGCGTGCTCGCCGAGGCGCTGCACCTGCTCGCGCAGGCCAAGATGCAGCGCGGCGACGAGGACGCCTCCGACGTGATCGACCAGGCGCTGGCGCTCGGCCAGGCCAACGAGGCGCACTGGTACGTCGCCGACGTACTCGACACGCGCGCGCGCCTGCTGGCCGGCCGTTCGTTCAGCCGATGCGGATGAGCTTCTTGTTGACGAACTCGTCGGCCGCCAGGAGCCCCAGCTCGCGGCCGGTGCCGCTGCGCTTGATGCCGCCGAAGGGCAGGCCCGGCTCGTCGGCGAGCACGAGGTTGACGTAGACCATGCCCGCCTCGATCCTGTCGGCGACCCGCTTCGCCTGTTCGGGGTCGGTCGTGTACACGTACGATCCGAGGCCGAACGGGGTGTCGTTGGCGAGGCGGACCGCCTCGTCCTCGTTCGCGACGCGGTAGACGACGCCCGCCGGACCGAACAGCTCCTCGCGGTAAACGTCCATCTCGGGGGTGACGCCCGTGAGGACGGTCGGGGTGAAGAAGGCACCGTCGCGGGTGCCGCCGGTGACGATCGTGGCGCCCTGGGCCGCAGCATCCCGGATCTGCTTCTCGAGACGCTCGGCGGCCGCGACCGAGGACAGCGGGCCGAGGACCGTGTCGGAGCTCCACGGGTCGCCGACGCTCGCCGCGGCCATCTTGGCGGTGAACGCCTCGAGGAACGCGTCGTAGAGCCCGTCGACGATGATGAACCGCTTCGCGCCGTTGCAGGACTGCCCGGTGTTGTCGAGGCGCGCGTCGACCGCCGCCTGCGCGACCGCGTCGATGTCGTCGGCCGACAGCACGATGAACGGGTCGGACCCGCCGAGTTCGAGGGCGACCTTCTTGAGGTTGCGGCCGGCGACCTCGGCGACCGCCGCGCCGGCACGCTCGGAACCCGTCACCGAGGCGCCCTGCACCCGCGGGTCGGCGATGACGTCGGCGGCCTGCTCGTTCGTCAGGTAGACGTTCGTGTACGCGCCCTCGGGGAAGCCCGCGTCGCGGTAGATCGCCTCGATCGCCGCTGCGGACTCGGGGCACTGCGGCGCGTGCTTGAGGAGGATCGTGTTGCCGACCGCCAGGTTCGGGGCCGCGAAACGGGCCACCTGGTAGTAGGGGAAGTTCCACGGCATGACGCCCAGCAGCACGCCCAGGGGCGCCTTGCGGATGACGGCGGTGCCGTCGCCGTCGATCGGGACGGGCGCGTCCGCGGTGATCTCCTCGATGTGGTCGGCGTAGTACTCGGTGATGTCGGCGGCGAAGTCGACCTCGCCGAGCGCGCCGTCGATCTGCTTGCCCATCTCGCGGACGATGATCTTCGCGAGCTCGTCGCGGCGCTCGCGGTGCAGCTGCGCGGCGCGGCGCAGCAGGTCGGCCCGCTCAGCGGGCGTGGAGGTGCGCCCCCACCCGCGGGCGGCCTCGTCGGCGGTGGCCAGGGCGCGCTCCACCTCGTCGGCGGTGGCGGTCGGGTAGGTGGCGTGGGTCTCCCCCGTGGCGGGGTCGATGACGGCGTAGTCGCTCATGATGCTCCTCTTCGTCCCGCTCAGGCGGGGATCAGGGTGTACTTCACGTTCAGGTATTCGTGGATGCCTTCCAGGCCGCCTTCGCGCCCCATGCCCGATTGCTTGACCCCGCCGAACGGGGCAGCGGCGTTGGACACGACGCCGACGTTCAGGCCCATCATGCCCGTCTCGAGACGGTCGATCATGCGGTGGCCGCGGGCGAGGTCCTGCGTGAAGACGTAGGACACCAGCCCGTACTCGGTGTCGTTGGCCAGGCGCACGGCCTCGTCCTCGTCGGAGAAGGTGGAGATCGCGAGCACCGGCCCGAAGATCTCCTCGCGGAGGATGGCGCTGCCGGGGACGACACCCTCGACGACCGTCGGCTCGTAGAAGGTGCCGGGACCTTCGAGGGCGTTGCCGCCGGCCAGGATGCGGGCGCCCCGCTCGACGGCGTCGCCGACGAGCTCCTGCGCCTTCGCGACCGCGCGGTCGTCGATGAGCGGACCGATCTGCACGCCGTCCTCGGTGCCGCGGCCCACGTTCATGGCGCGCACGCGGTCGGCGACGCGCTGCGAGAACTCGGCCGCGACCGACTCGTGCACGATGAAGCGGTTGGCCGCCGTGCAGGCCTGTCCGATGTTGCGGAACTTGGCGAGCATCGCGCCGTCGACGGCCTTGTCGAGGTCGGCGTCCTCGAAGACGACGAACGGCGCGTTGCCGCCGAGCTCCATCGAGACGCGCAGGACGCCCTCGGCCGCCTGGGCGATGAGCTTCTGACCGACGGGCGTGGACCCCGTGAACGACAGCTTCCGCAGCCGCGGGTCGGAGATGATCGGCCCCGACACCGCGCTCGACGACGAGGTCGTGATCACGTTGACGACGCCCTCGGGGACGCCGGCCTCGGCGAGCAGCTGCGCGAAGAACAGGGTCGTCAGCGGCGTCAGCTCGGCGGGCTTCACGACCACGGTGCAGCCCGCGGCGAGCGCGGGGGCGATCTTGCGAGTCGCCATCGCGAGCGGGAAGTTCCACGGCGTGATGAAGAAGGACGGACCTACGGGGCGCTGCGAGACGACCATGCGCCCCGTGCCCTCGGGATTCATGCCGTAGCGGCCCGAGATGCGCACGGCCTCCTCGCTGAACCAGCGCAGGAACTCGCCCCCGTAGGCCACCTCTCCCCGGGACTCGGCGAGGGGCTTGCCCATCTCGAGGGTCATGAGAAGGGCGAGGTCCTCCTTGCGGGCCTGCACGAGGTCGAACGCGCGGCGGAGGATGTCGCTCCGCTCCCTGGGCGCGGTCGCCGCCCACGCCTCCTGCGCTGCAACGGCCGCGTCGAGGGCCCGGATGCCGTCGCCCGGCGAGGCGTCGGCGATCCGCCGGATCACGTCTCCCGTCGACGGGTCGAACACGTCGAGGGTCTTTCCCTCCTCGGCATCCACCCACCGGCCTCCGATGAAGAGCTGGTTCGGGATCTGGGCGAGGAAGTCGGACTCGCGGGAGGTCATCGGTTGTTCTCGCTTTCTGCGCGCAGCTTCCGCGCACTGGGGGGTGCGTCCATCGCGAGCGTCTGCCCGCGGAAGAACGCCGGACGGCGGACGGACTGCCAGATCATGGTGACGATCCCGACGACGATGATCAGCATCCCGAGGATGAACACGAGGCCGACGCCGAACACCTCGGAGCCGGACCCGTAGGCCGGGTCCATCGAGTCGACGAGGGTCGTGACGAAGATGACGGCGAGGATCACCCCGCCGACGAGCGGCGAGAGGAATGTGAACAGGAACGACCGGACGGAATCGAACCACTGCTTGCGGAAGTACCAGACGCACGCGAAGGCGGTGAGCCCGTAGTAGAAGCAGATCATCATCCCGAGCGACAGGATCGTGTCGGTGAGGACGTTCTCGCTGAGCAGCCGCATGACCGCGTAGAACACCGCGGCGACGACGGAGGACACGATCGTCGCGAAGCCGGGCGTGAAGAACCGCGGGCTGACGGCGGCGAACCGACGCGGCAACGCGCCGTAGTGCCCCATCGCCAGCAGCGTCCGGGCCGGTCCCACCGCAGTGGACTGGAGGGATGCCGCCGAGCTCGAGAGCACGGCCAGCGAGACGAGGAACGCCAACGGTCCGAGCACGGGGCCCGAGAGCGCGAAGAAGACGTTCGCCGAGATGTCCTCGTTGCCGAGCCCGAGTTCCCCGGTCCCGACGCCGGCGAACATCATCAGACTGACGGACAGGGCGAGGTAGAGCGCCATCACGACCACGACGGTCACCATCGCGGCGCGTCCGGGCGTGCGGTCGGGGTCCTTCGTCTCCTCGTTCATCGTCAGGACGACGTCCCAGCCCCAGAAGATGAAGATCGACAGCGAGATGCCCGCGGCGAAGGCGCTGAAGCTCGACACCTCGAACGGGTTGACCCACGACCAGTCGAAGGCGAGGTGGTCGATGCCGTCCCCGCTGAAGCTCTTCACGAAGGCGGCGACCGCGAAGAGGACGAGCACGATGACCTGGAAACCAACGAGGACGTACTGGAACTTCTGCGTGGTCTGCATGTCGCGGTAGGACACGAGCGTCGCGCCCAGGAGGAACAGGAGACACACCCCGACGTTGATGAACGGGTTGAAGGCGAGCTCGGCGATGCCCTCGTTGCCGCTGATCTGCGCGATCAGCAGGAAGAGGAACTCGACGGCGATGCCGGCGAGGTTCGACAGCACGATGACGGTCGCCGCGATCAGGCCCCAGCCCGTCATCCATCCGATCCACGGGCCGAAGGCGCGGACGCCCCACGTGAAGCTCGTTCCGGAGTCGGGCATGACCCGGTTCAGCTCGCGGTAGCCCAGAGCGACGAGCAGCATCGGGATGAACCCGACGAGGATCACGGCGGGCACCTGCACGCCCACCGCCGAGACTGTCGGCCCCAGGGAGGCGGTGAGCGTGTAGGCGGGGGCGATCGTCGAGACACCGATCACGACGGCGCCGACCAGGCCCACCGTTCCGGCGCTGAGGCCCTTGGCGGAGATCGCGGCGTCTTTCGCGCCGGGGATCTTCTCTGCGGCGTGCTGGCTCATCGTCGAGCTCCTTCGGATCAGCGGGACTGTTCGGGGGTGCGGGTGCGAGGCACGACGACCATCGGCACCGGGATCTCGCTCAGCAGCTTCGCCGCGACCGATCCCAGGAAGAGGCGCCGCGGCTGCGCGAGGCGGCTCGAGCCGACGAGGATCATCTCGCCCGGCAGCCAGTCGAGGTGGGCCACGGCATCCTCGATGCTGTCGCCCTTCGCGGTCACGATGTCGGCGCGGACCCCCTCGGGGATGGCCGTCAGGACGTCGTCGAGGACCTTCTCGGCGTGGGCGGCCCCGGCGAGGCGGATGACCCCCGTGTCGACCGAGGCGGGCAGGTCGACCGTCACGAGCGAGACGAGGCGCAGCGACGCCCCCGTCGCCGACGCGAGCGCGACGGCCTCCTCGAGGAGGACGTCGGCACCGGCACGCGTGCCGACCGCGACGGTCAGGCGCGGAACACCGGCATCCGTCACCCGCTTGCGCGCACCGCGCGGCACGAGCACAACCGGAACGTCGGAGGAGTGGAGCAGCTGGCTCGTCGTGGAGCCCAGCCGGTGACGGCCCCGCGAGCCGCCGTCGGCGGCGCCCACCACGAGGTGCGAGGCGCCGAACTCGTCGGCCGCCTCGACGAGACCCTCGGCGAACGACTCGGCGTAGCGGGCGTGCTCGCGGTGGACCACGCCGTTCGGCACATCCGCGGCCGCCTCGGCGAGCCAGGACTCGGCCTGGCCGAGCAGGTAGCGGTCGTACGACGCGTCGGGAGGGGTGATGACGCTGCGCCCCTCCCCCGGCAGGACCAGGACGATGTCGAGCTCGGCACCGGATGCCGCGGCGAGCCCGCCCGCGACGGCCACCGCGTCGCGGCCCGCCTTCGTCGCGGTGTACCCGACGACGATCCGGCCGCTCATGCCCGGCCGTCCGCGAGGACGTTCCGGGCGGCCAGGCGACCCATGCGGATCGCGCCGTCGACGTGCTGGTAGCCGGCGCCCGCGATGTCGCTGCAGGCGAAGTGGATGGGCCCGACGGGCGTGCGCACATCCGCGCCGTAGCGGTGCAGGCCGCCCATGTCGAAGCTCGCCGCGTAGGCGCCGCGGGTCCACTCCTCGGTGCCCCAGTCGCTCTCGTAGTAGACGACCGGGTCCTTCGCCTCGGGGCCGTAGTAGTGCGTCAGCGACTCGAGGATGCGTTCCTTGCGCTCCTCGGCGGACAGGCGGAACATGTCGTCGGCGTTACGGTCCGACACGAAGCCGACGAGCGTGCCGCGCGGGTCCTCGTGGTTCGTGTTGTCGTAGGCCTCGTGGCAGATCTCGTAGGGGCTGAAGGCGGTGCCCGACAAGCCCTTCTCGCGCCAGAACGGCGTCTCGTAGACGGCGTGCACCTTGATGACGAACCCCATCGACAGGTGCTGGTGCATCTGGTGCTGAAGACGCGGCATCGGCGGCTCGAACGAGATCCGGTGGTACAGCACCGGCGCGAGGGCGAGGATCGCGCTGCGCGCCCGGACGGTGAGGCCCTCGGCGTGCGCCGTGACCCCGGCATCCGACCATTCCAGTGTGCGCACCGGACGGTTCAGGAAGACGTCGTCGCCGAGGCGCTCCGCGAGGAGGACCGGCACCTGCTGCAGGCCGCCGACGACGCGCTTGTCGAGGATGAAGTCCGCGTCGACGAGGTGCGAGTAGCTGCCGGCGCTCGCGGCCATGAGCAGGGACTGCAGCAGCGAGAAGGCGTGCGTCGGCTTCGTGAGCATCGCCGACCCGGTCGCGAAGGCGAGGTTGCGGACCGCCTCGTCGTCGTCGGTCTGCTGGCGCAGCCACGCGTCCCACGTGATCGTGTCCCACTCGGCGGCCTTCGGGTGCGCGTAGGGACGGTCGGGGTCGATCTCGGCGACCATCGCGTCGAGCCGGCGGGTGATCTCGTCGATCGTCCGCTCGGTCTCGGGGCTCACGGGGAACATCTCGCCCGTGAAACGCGACACGGTGCCGTCGGGCCCGACGTAGACGCTGTCGCCATCGCGGTAGCGGCTGAAGGTCTCGAGACCCAGTTCGGCGACCGTCTCGATGAGGGCGTCCTGGTCGGGCGAGACCCACTGGCCGCCGAGCTCGAGCATCGCGCCGTCGACGACGTCGGTCCACAGGCGACCGCCGACGCGCTCGCGCGCCTCGAGGACGGCGACCGACAGACCGGCCTTGCGCAGCTCGTTCGCGGCGGTGAGGCCGGCGGCGCCGGCTCCCACGATCACGACGTCACGGGTGATCTCGGTCATTCACGACTCCTTCGTCAGAGAGCTGGTCGTCGGCGCGTGGTCGGGCCGGCGACGGAGGTTGCGCCGCACGAGCGGCCAGAACACGAGCAGCACGGCGGTCGCGATGAGGCTCGTCCACACCTGCGCGCGCCCGGACTCCGACGTCAACATGATGGCCACGACGGCGGCGATGGCCGCGATGAGGAGGATGTTGAGCCACGGGTGCAGCCACACCTTGAGCTTCAGCTTCGCGACCTCGTCGGGCGTCATCTTCTGGCGCAGCCGCATCTGCGTGAGCGCGATGAAGACGTAGACGAAGAGGGCGACGAGGCCCGCCGAGTTCATGATGAAGTCGAAGATGCCCGAGCTGGGGGCGACGAAGTTCACGAGCGTCGCGATGAGCCCGCCGATCGTCGAGGCGAGCAGGGCGAACACCGGCACCCCGGTGCGGGAGCGGCGGGCGACGACCTTCGGGGCGAACCCCTTGTCGGCGAGCGCGGCGAACATGCGCGAGGCCGAGTACAGCCCGGAGTTCAGCACCGAGATGACGGCCGTGAAGATGACGAGCTGCATGATCACGTCGGCGAACGGGATGCCGAAGCGCGACAGCGCGATCGTGAAGGGCGCGTTGGCGACATCGGTCGGCACGGGCAGTTCGTCCCAGGGGACGACGGTGACGATGACGAGGACCGACCCCACGAAGAACAGCAGGATGCGCCAGATGATCGTGCTCGTCGCCTGCCGGATGCCCTTGGCCGGGTCGACCGATTCGGCCGAGGCCATGACGGCGATCTCGGTGCCGAAGTACGAGAAGATCACCAGCGCGACGCCGGTGAAGGCGACGCCGATGCCGTTGGGGGCGAACCCGCCGTGCTCCCAGAGGTTCGGCACGGCGAACGTCGCATCCGGCCAGAGCCCGAGGGCGAAGAGGATGCCGGCGCCCAGGAAGACGACGATCGCGAGCACCTTGATGCTCGCGAGCCAGAACTCGACCTCGCCGAAGGTGCGAACCGAGATGACGTTGGTGCCGACGAAGATCGCGATGAGGATGAGCGACCAGGCCCAGGACGGCAGCGCCGGGAGCCACGTGTGGAGCGTCTCGCCGCCGAGCACCGCCTCGTAGGCGAGGACTCCGACCCAGAAGTACCAGTACAGCCAGCCCACGAGGTACGCCGCCCAGTCGCCGAGACCGACGCGGGCGTACTCCATGAACGAGCCGATCGCGGGACGGGATGCCGCCATCTCGCCCAGCATGCGCATGGCGAAGAAGACGAGCAGACCGCCGATGAGGTACGACACGATCGCGGCCGGTCCGACCTCGCGGATCACGTTTCCGGACCCGACGAACAGGCTCGCCCCGATGATCCCGCCGAGGGTGATCATCGTCACGTGCCGCGAGCGCAGCTTGTTGGAGCGCGCCTGCGTCACCGCGCCGAGCCCCGCCGACGTCTCGGGAGAGACCGGCTGCGACCAGTTGTCGGACCCCGCCATACTCAGACCGTCTTCAGCGCCTGCGCGAGGACGTCGAGGCCCTCGGTCAGCAGGTCGTCGCTGATCGACAGCGGGGGCAGGAAGCGGATCACGTTGCCGTAGGTGCCGCACGTGAGCACGATGACCCCTTCGGCGATACAGGCCTTCGCGACCGCGGACGTGAGCGCACCGTCCGGCGCTCCGGTCGTCGGGTCGACGAACTCGATCGCGATCATGGCGCCGAGCCCACGCACCTCGGCGATGCGGGGGTCGGATGCCGCCATCGCGCCGAGCCGAGCCGTCAGCAGCGCCTCGATCCGCTGCGCGCGCTCGATGAGACCGTCGTTCTCGAACGCGTCCATCGCGGCGAGCGCGGCCGCGCATGCGACGGGGTTGCCGCCGTACGTGCCGCCGAGGCCGCCGGTGTGCGTCGCGTCCATGATGTCGGCGCGTCCCGTGACCGCGGCCAAGGGCATTCCCCCAGCGATGCCCTTGGCCGTGGTGATCAGGTCCGGAACGATGCCGAAGTGCTCGCTCGCGAACGTGGCGCCGGTGCGGGCGAAGCCCGACTGCACCTCGTCGGCGATGAAGACGACGCCGTTGTCCCGGCACCAGTCGACGACGGCCGGCAGGAAGCCGTCGGCCGGGACGACGAAGCCGCCCTCGCCCTGGATGGGCTCGATGATGACGGCGGCCAGGTTGTCGGCACCGACCTGCTTCTCGATCATCGAGATCGCGCGGGCCGCGGCATCCGCCCCCGACAGTCCGTCGCGGAGCGGGTACGAACCGGGCACGCGGTAGATCTCGGAGGCGAACGGGCCGAAGCCGCTCTTGTAGGGCATGGACTTGGCGGTGAGCGCCATCGTGAGGTTGGTGCGGCCGTGGTAGGCGTGGTCGAAGGCGACGACGGCCTGCTTGCCGGTGAACTTGCGGGCGATCTTGACGGCGTTCTCGACCGCCTCGGCGCCCGAGTTGAACAGGGCGCTCTTCTTCGCGTGGTCGCCGGGGGTGAGCCGGTTGAGGTTCTCGGCCACCTCCACGTAGGACTCGTACGGCGAGATCATGAAGCAGGTGTGCGTCAGCTGCGCGGCCTGGGCGGCGATCGCCTCGACGACCTTCGGGTGCGCGACACCCACCGTCGTGACGGCGATGCCCGAGCCGAGGTCGATGAGCGAGTTGCCGTCAGCATCGACCACGACGCCACCGCCGGCGGCGACGGCCGCGATCGGGACGGTGTGCCCGACGCCCGCGGCGACGGCCTCGGCCTTGCGCGAAAGGAGCTCCTGCGAGCGGGGCCCGGGGATCGCGGTCTCGAGGCGGCGCTCCTGCGGGAGGGACGGTCCGCCGAGGGGCGTAGTGACGGCTGCGGTCGAGGTGCTCATGCGGCGAGCGTAGAGGGGCGCGGGCGAGCGGTCACTCGCCGTTGCGTCTATCCTCAGCGCAGGGGTGTACATCGTGTACACACCGGAGGAGGCGACATGGTCACGCGCGAGGCCGAGCCGACCCTGCGGGCGCTGCTCTCTCGCCGCGAGCTGGCCCTCCGCCTCGCCGACGACGAGTCGGCCTTCCGGCCGGGGGCGCTCGACCGACCGACCCGGTGGGTGCACAGCTCCGACCTCGACGATCCGACCCCGTTCCTCGCCGAGGACCTCGTCCTCCTGACGACCGGCACCCAGTTCCCGACCGACGGCGACTACCCCTTCGACGCGTACGTCCGGCGGCTCGTGGACCGCGGCGTGGCGGCGCTCGGTTTCGGCACCGAGGTGGTGCGCGACGGCATCCCGCCCGACCTCGCGGCGGCGTGCCGGGCCGCCGGGCTCCCCCTGTTCGAGGTCCCCTACAGCACACCCTTCATCGCCGTCGCCCGCGCCAACGCCGAAGCCGTCGCCGCGCAGGCCTACGCACGGCGCACGTGGGCGCTGTCGGCGCAGCGCGCCCTCGCCCTCGCCGCGCTCCGGCCCGACGGGCTCGGGGCGACAATCGCCGAGCTCGCCAAGCAGCTCGACACGTGGGTCGGGATGTACGACGCCGCCGGCGAACTCGTCCGAGAGCACCCCGCCGGCGCGCTCTCGCCCACCGCGGCGGACACCCTGCGCGCCGAGGTCGGCGCGGTGCTGCGGCGCGGTGCGCGCGCCGGCTCGTCGCTGCACTCGGACGCCGCCGCCTTCACGCTGCAGACCCTCGGGCGCGGCGGCGAGCTGCGCGGCGTCCTCGCGATCGCCGCCGGCGAGCTCGACCGCGCCGGGCGCGACGTCGTCACCGCGGTGATCGCGATGGCGGGACTCGCCCTCGAGCAGCATCAGCGCCTGTCGCGGGCGCGCAAGGCGCTGCGCTCGGGGATGGTGCGCTCGCTCCTCACCGGGGATCCGGCGCTCGCCCGGCAGATCTCCCGGGACGTGTGGGGCGCCCTGCCGCCCGCGCCGGTCGTCGTGGCGGTGACGGATGCCGCCGGTCGCCGCGCGGACGCACTGCTCGACCTACTGGAGCTGCGCGCCGAGGAGCGCCACGGCGGGCTGTTCTTCGGGAGCGTCGACGACGACGTCGTGATCGTGGTCCCGGCATCCGCGTCACCGGCCCTCGACGAGTTCGCCGAACGCTTCGACGCGCGGCTGGGGGTGTCGGAACCGACGCCCTACGCCGGCTTCGCGAAGGCCCTGGACCAGGCCCGCGTGGCGCGCGGACGCGCCGGGAGCGCGGGCGTGGTGGGATTCGCGGAGGTGCAGGCCGGCGGCATCCTGTCGGCGCTGTCGGCGGGGACCGCGCCGACGGTGGCCGCCGCCTTCCTCGAGCCGCTGCGCCGGCACGACCGCGAGCAGGGCGGCCGGCTCGAACAGACCCTGCGCGCGTGGGTGGCCGCCGACGGGTCGAACGACGGCGCCGCATCCGCGCTCGGTGTGCACCGCCACACCGTGCGCACGCGCCTCGCCGCCGCGGAACGCGTACTCGGCGTGGACCTCTCGTCGTTCGCCGGGCGCGCCGAGCTGTGGGCGGCGCTGCAGCTCGGGGGGTGACACCGACGGCGGAGATCCGGTCGGACACGCCGCGGAACGGATGCCGCACCACGGCGCGTCGCGAGGATCTCCGCCGTTCGGCCCGGCGGCGGCCTCACTCCGGCGCGTGCGCCTCGAGGAACTCGTACAGGTCGGTCGTGTCGACGCCGGGGAAGGCCCCCGTCGGCAGCGTCGCGAGCAGCGTCCGCGGCGTCCGCACGTTCGGCCACGCCTGGTCGCGCCACTGCGACTCGAGGTCCTCCGGCGGGCGCCGGCAGCACACCTCGACGGAGTGACGTGACACGCCGCGGTTCGTCGTCTCGCGGCCGATGAACCACTTCGTGTCGTCGAAGCGGACGCCCACGCTCACCGAGTGGGAGCCTTCGCTCGACGCCTCCACGCGGGCCGTGCACCAGTAGGTCCCGTTCCCGGTGTCGGTGTACTGGTAGTACGGGTTGAACTTGTCGGGGATGTCGAACACGACCCGGCTCGTCCACTTGCGGCAGCACAGCTGCCCCTCGATCGAGCCGAACCGGTCGGCGGGGAAGTTCACGTCGTCGTTCTCGTACGCCTTCGTGATCGTGCCCGACTCGTGCACCTTGAGGAAGTGCACCGGGAAGTCGAGGTGCCGCGTCGCGAGGTTGGTGAACCGGTGCGCGGCGGTCTCGTACGACACCGAATAGGCATCGCGGAGGTCCTCGACCGAGAGCGCGCGGCGGGACTTCGCCTCCTGCAGCGCCGCCGCCGCGTGCGCCTCGGGCACCATCATCGCGCCGACGAGGTAGTTGGTCTCGACGCGCTGGCGCAGGAATTCGGCGTAGGAGCGCGGTTCGGCATGGCCGAGGATGCGGCTGGCGAGCGCCTGCAGCACGGGGGTCCGCGAGTCGCCGCGGTGCGGCACCGTGCTCGAGAGGTACAGCCGGCCGTGGCGGATGTCGGCGACGCTGCGCGTGGACTGCGGCAGGTCGCTCACGTAGTGCAGTGAGAAGCCGAGGTGGGCGGCGATCTCGGATGCGGTCCGCTGCGTGAGCGGGCCGCCCGGATGGTCGACGGCGGCGAGGATCCGCTGCGCGTGGTCCTCGAGCTCCGGGAAGTAGTTGTCCTGCCGCCGCATGAGGTGGCGGAGCTCCACGTTGGCGCGACGCGCCTCTTCTGGCGTCGCGGAGCGCTCGTCGTTGAGCCGCTCGACCTCGCCCTGCAGGCGCAGCACGGTACGCAGCACCTCGTCGGGCACGGCCTTGCCGATGCGGAACGGCTCGATCCCGAGGGACTGGAACGTCGGCCCCTTCATCGCCCTCTCCACCGCGATCTCCAGCGTGGCGCGCTCGTCGAGCGGCTCCGCCTCGAGCAGCGCGTCGATCGTCGTGCCGAGGGCACGCGCGATCGCCTGCAGCAGCGTGAGCTTCGGCTCCCGCTTGCCCGTCTCGATCATCGACAACTGGCTCGGCGCTCGGGACACGGCGGATGCCAGGTCGTCGAGCGTCATCCCACGCGCGACGCGCAGCTGCCGCACCCGCCTCCCGATGGTGAGCGCGTCGGCCGCATCGCCGTCGACCGGGGCGTCTTCGATGATCGTCATGACCGGAAGTGTGTCACGGAAGCAGAAGATCGCGCAATCTTCTCTCCTGAAATGCCCGTTGCGAGAGTCGAACTTCACTCATGGTGGATGTCACGAACCGAATCGGCGCCGCACCGGCGTCGACCTCACCGCGAAGGAGCCGGCCATGACCCTCACTGCCACGGGCATCGCGCCCGTCACCACCCCCACCCCGACGCAGATCACGCCGACGCTCGTCGTTCGCGGTCGGATGGGCGACCGGTACGAGGAGATCCTGACTCCCGCCGCGCTCGACTTCCTCGCCGAGCTCCACGCCCGCTTCGGCGGTCGTCGCCACGACCGGCTGGCCGCGCGGATGCGTCGGCGCTTCGAGATCGGCAACGGCCAGGACCCCACGTTCCGGGATGACACGGCGCACATCCGCGACGACGCGGAATGGCGCGTCGCCGGCCCCGGCCCCGGGCTCGAGGACCGCCGGGTGGAGATCACCGGCCCGACCGACCCGAAGATGACGATCAACGCGCTGAACTCCGGCGCGAAGGTGTGGCTGGCCGACCAGGAGGACGCCACCAGCCCCACGTGGCGCAACGTCATCGAGGGCCAGCTCTCGCTCTTCGACGCGATCCGCGGGCAGCTGACCCACACGAACGAGGCGGGCAAGGAGTACCGCGTCACGGCGGAGCGGACGCCGACGATTGTCATGCGGCCGCGCGGCTGGCACCTCATGGAGAAGCACATGGAGTTCACCGACCGGAACGGCCGCACCCTCGCGGCATCCGGATCGCTCGTCGACTTCGGCCTGTACTTCTTCCACAACGCCGCGCAGCTGATCGCCAACGGCCGCGGCCCGTACTTCTACCTCCCGAAGATCGAGTCGTCCGAGGAGGCCAAGCTGTGGGACGACGTCTTCACCTACAGCGAGCAGTACGTCGGCATCCCGCACGGCACGATCCGCGCGACCGTCCTCATCGAGACGCTTCCCGCCGCGTTCGAGATGGACGAGATCCTGTTCGAGCTGCGCGACCACATCGCGGGTCTGAACGCCGGCCGGTGGGACTACATCTTCTCGATGATCAAGAACTACCGCGGCCGCGGCGCCCGGTTCGTCCTCCCCGACCGCAGCCAGGTCACCATGACCGTCCCGTTCATGCGGGCGTACACCGAGCTGCTGGTGCAGACGTGCCACAAGCGCGGCGCCTACGCGATCGGCGGCATGAGCGCCTTCATCCCGAACCGGCGCGACCCCGAGGTGACGCGGCAGGCGTTCGAGAAGGTCGCCGCCGACAAGAAGCGCGAGGCCGGCGACGGCTTCGACGGCACGTGGGTCGCCCACCCCGACCTCATCCCGGTCGCGCAGGCGGAGTTCGACGCCGTGCTCGGCGACCGGCCGAACCAGGTCGACCGCCTGCGGGAGGACGTCCAGGTGCACCCGTCGCAGCTGATCGACTGCCACATCGGCCTGCCGATCAGCGCCGCCGGGGTCTACGGCAACGTGTCGGTGGCGATCCGCTACATCGAGGCGTGGCTGCGCGGACTCGGCGCCGTCGCGATCGACAACCTGATGGAGGATGCCGCGACCGCGGAGATCAGCCGGTCGCAGGTGTGGCAGTGGATCCACCAGGACCGCACCACCGAGGACGGCACGCCGATCACCCGGGACTACATCGAGGGCCTCATCGCGCAGGTGCTGAGCGAGGTCGAGCGCCAGGGCGGCGACCGGTTCGACGACGCCGCCGCCGTGTTCCGCGATGTCGCCCTCGGCGCCGAGTTCCCGACGTTCCTGACCCTCGGCGCCTACGCCACCTACCTGACCGACGCCGACTGACCCCGGCCCCGCACACCAGAGGAAGAGCAATGACCGCTTACTCGAACGACATCGACGCCATCCGCACCCTGAAGGAGGCGAACGGCCCCTCCTGGGATGCCATCGACCCCGAATCCGTCGCCCGGATGCGCGCGCAGAACCGGTTCCGCACGGGACTGGAGATCGCGCAGTACACCGCCGACATCATGCGGCGCGACATGGCCGAGTACGACGCCGACTCGTCCCTCTACACGCAGTCGCTCGGCGTCTGGCACGGCTTCATCGGGCAGCAGAAGCTGATCTCGATCAAGAAGCACCTCAAGAGCACGAACAAGCGCTACCTGTACCTGTCGGGCTGGATGGTCGCGGCGCTGCGCTCCGAGTTCGGGCCGCTCCCCGACCAGTCCATGCACGAGAAGACGGCCGTCCCCGCCCTCATCGCGGAGCTGTACACGTTCCTCCGGCAGGCGGATGCCCGTGAGCTCGACCTGCTGTTCACCAAGCTCGACGACGCCCGCGCCGCCGGCGACGAGACGGCCGCCGAGTTCGTGCAGTCGCAGATCGACAGCTTCGAGACGCACGTCGTCCCGATCATCGCCGACATCGACGCCGGCTTCGGCAACCCCGAGGCGACGTACCTGCTGGCGAAGAAGATGATCGAGGCGGGCGCGTGCGCCATCCAGATCGAGAACCAGGTGTCGGACGAGAAGCAGTGCGGTCACCAGGACGGCAAGGTCACCGTCCCGCACGAGGACTTCATCGCGAAGCTCAACGCGGTCCGCTACGCATTCCTCGAGCTCGGCATCGACAACGGCGTCATCGTCGCCCGCACCGATTCGCTCGGCGCCGGCCTCACGCAGAAGCTCGCCGTCACGCGAGAGCCGGGCGACCTCGGCGACCAGTACAACGCGTTCCTCGACGTCGAGGAGATCTCGGGCGCCGACCTCGGCAACGGCGACGTCGTCATCAAGCGGGGCGGCACGCTGCTGCGGCCCAAGCGCCTGCCCAGCAACCTCTACCAGTTCCGGCCCGGGACGGGCGAGGCGCGCGTCGTGCTCGACTGCATCACGTCGCTCCGTAACGGCGCCGACCTGCTGTGGATCGAGACGGAGAAGCCGCACATCGAGCAGATCGCGGGCATGGTCGACGCGATCCGCGCCGAGGTGCCGAACGCGAAGCTCGTGTACAACAACAGCCCGTCGTTCAACTGGACGCTGAACTTCCGGCAGCAGGCGTACGACGCGCTCGAGCAGCGCGGTGAGGACCTCTCGGCCTACGACCGCGCCGACCTCATGAACGTCGCCTACGACGACACCGAGCTCGCCCGGCTGGCGGACGAGAAGATCCGCACCTTCCAGCGCGACGGCGCCGCGCGGGCGGGGATCTTCCACCACCTCATCACCCTGCCGACCTACCACACCGCCGCGCTGTCGACGGATGACCTGGCCAAGGGCTACTTCGGCGACGAGGGCATGCTCGCCTACGTGCGCGGCGTGCAGCGGCGCGAGATCCGCGAAGGCATCGCGACCGTCAAGCACCAGAACATGGCCGGCAGCGACATCGGCGACAACCACAAGGAGTACTTCGCCGGCGAGGCCGCCCTGAAGGCGGGCGGCGCGCACAACACGATGAACCAGTTCGGCTGACGTCCGGGGGGAACGAAGAGGGGGCGGATGCCTGTTCAGGCATCCGCCCCCTCTTCGTGCGGTCAGTCCTTGTGCCGGGCCTTCCGCGGCGGACGGTCGTCGAAGCTGCGCTTCGGGCGGTCGTCGAACGAGCGCCGATCACCGCCCCGCTGGCCGGGGCGTCCCCTGTCGGGGGCGATGTTGATCAGCTGACCCGAGATGCGCGTGGCGCGCAGGCGGTCGAGGACGCCGTCATCCATGTTCGTCGGGAGCTCGACGAGCGAGAAGTCGGGACGGATCGTGATGGCGCCGAAGTCGTCGCGGCCGAGGCCGCCCTCGTTCGCGAGTGCGCCCACGATCTGCCGGGGCTCGACGCGGTGACGGCGTCCCACGTCGATGCGGTAGGTCGTGAAGTCGCCGCGGCTGCGACGCTCGCGCGTGCCGCCGTCGGCGCGCTCGGGACGCGCGTCCTTGTCGCTGCGGGTGCCGCGCTGCGCGTCGGCCGCGAGCGTCTTCGCGAGCTGGTCGCTCGCGGGGTCGAGCAGCAGCGGTGTCTCGCCCTGCGCCACGACGGCGAGCGCGGCGGCGACATCCTGCTCGGGCACGTCGTGGTTGCGGACGTAGTGCGCGATGACGTCACGGAAGCCGGCGATGCGGTCGGTCTCGCCCAGCGCGGCGGTGATCGCGTCGTCGAAGCGCGCGAGACGGGTCGAGTTGATGTCCTCGGTCGTCGGCAGCTGCATCTGCGTGGGCGCCTGACGCGTCGCTCGCTCGATGTGGGCGAGCAGGTAGCGCTCGCGCGGCGTGACGAAGCTGATCGCGTCTCCGGTGCGGCCGGCGCGACCGGTGCGGCCGATGCGATGCACGTACGACTCGGTGTCGGTCGGGATGTCGAAGTTCACGACGTGGCTGATGCGCTCCACGTCGAGGCCGCGGGCGGCGACGTCGGTCGCGACGAGGATGTCGAGCTTGCCATCCTTCAGCTGCTGGATGCTGCGCTCGCGCTGCGGCTGCGGGATGTCGCCGTTGATGGGGGCGGCGCTGAACCCGCGGGCGCGGAGCTTCTCGGCGAGGGTCTCGGTCTCGTTCTTGGTGCGGACGAAGATGATCATCCCGTCGAAGTCCTCGACCTCGAGGATGCGGGTGAGCGCGTCGACCTTCTGCTGGTACGACACGATCAGATACCGCTGCGTGATGTTCGTGTTGGTGGAGGTCTTGGTCTTGACCGTGATCTCCTCCGGGTCGCGCAGGTACTGCTGCGCGAGACGGCGGATGGATGCCGGCATCGTCGCCGAGAACAGGGCGACCTGCTTCTCGGCGGGGGTCTGCGCGAGGATCTGCTCGACGTCCTCGGCGAAGCCCATCTTCAGCATCTCGTCGGCCTCGTCGAGCACGAGGTTCTTCAGCTGCGAGAGGTCGAGGGTGCCCTTTTCGAGGTGGTCCATGATGCGGCCGGGCGTGCCGACGACGATGTGCACGCCGCGGCGGAGAGCGGACAGCTGCACGCCGTAGCCCTGACCGCCGTAGACGGGGAGGACGTGGACGCCCTTCATGCGCGCGGCGTAGGACTCGAACGCTTCGCACACCTGGAGCGCGAGCTCACGGGTCGGGGCCAGGACGAGTGCCTGCGGCGTCTTCTGCGTCAGGTCGAGGTTCTCCATGATCGGCAGTGCGAACGCGGCGGTCTTGCCGGTGCCGGTCTGGGCCATGCCGACGACGTCGCGGCCGCCGAGAAGGACGGGGATGGTCGCGGCCTGGATCGCGGAGGGCGTCTCGTAGCCGAGGTCTTTGATGGCGGCGAGGACGGGACCGGTGAGGCCCAGCTCGTCGAAGCCGGGGAGGGCGGGGGTGTCTGCGGGCTCGGTCGGGGTCTGGGGGTCACTCACCTATCCACCGTAGTGGAGCCGGGCTGGGAACCATCCGGGCGGGCGTAGGATGAGAGGTCGCGCCTGACGACCGGAACGGACTGCCTCGTGATCGAGATCCTCACCCCCGACCAGATCGACCGCGCCCGCACGACGGGCGGCCTCGTCGGCGACATCCTGCACGGCATCAAGGAGCGCGTGAAGCCGGGCACGAACCTGCTCGAGATCGATGCATGGGCGAAGGACATGATCCTCGGCGCCGGCGCCGAGTCCTGCTACGTCGACTACGCGCCGTCGTTCGGCCGCGGCCCGTTCGGCCATTACATCTGCACCGCCGTCAACGACGCCGTGCTGCACGGCCGTCCGCGGGACCAGCGCGTCGCCGCCGGTGACCTGCTGACGCTGGACCTCGCGATCAAGACGGGCGGGGTCGCCGCCGATGCCGCGATCAGCTTCACCGTCGGCGGCGCGCCCCACGCCGAGAACGATGCCCTCATCCGTGCGACCGAGGAGGCCCTTGCCGCCGGCATCGAAGCCGCCCAGCCGGGCGCGCGCATCGGTGACATCTCCGCCGCGATCGGCGACGTGCTGACCGGCGCCGGCTACCCCGTGAACACCGAGTTCGGCGGGCACGGCATCGGCACGACGATGCACCAGGACCCGCACGTCTCGAACATCGGCCGCGCCGGCCGCGGGTACCGCCTGCGCCCCGGACTCATGCTCGCGATCGAGCCGTGGGTCATGGTCGACACCGACGAGCTGAAGGTCGACGAGGACGGCTGGACGCTGCGCAGCGCGACCGGATGCCGGACCGCCCACACCGAGCACACGGTCGCGATCCTCGAATCCGGCAACGAGATCCTGACGCGCCCGACGCGCTGAACCGGCCGGACAGGGTGCCGGTCGGCATCCCGCGACAACGCGCCCGACGGTACGCTCGGAGGGTGACCGAACACGCTGCCGCCCCCCGCACGCCCGCCGTCTCCACGAAGCTCAGCGCGATCGCCGAGTCCGCGACCCTGAAGGTCGACGCAAAGGCGAAGGCGCTGCAGGCCGCGGGACGACCGGTGGTCTCGTACGCGGCCGGCGAGCCCGACTTCGCGACCCCGCAGTTCGTCGTGGATGCCGCGGCCGAGGCGCTGCGTGACCCCGCCAACTTCCGGTACACCCCCGCGGCCGGTCTGCCCGTGCTGCGCGAGGCGATCGCCGCGAAGACGCTGCGCGACTCGGGGCTGGAGGTCGCCCCGTCGCAGGTGATCGTCACCAACGGCGGCAAGCAGGCCGTCTACCAGGCCTTCCAGGCGGTCGTGAACCCGGGCGACGAGGTGCTGCTGCCCGCGCCGTACTGGACCACCTACCCCGAGGCGATCGCCCTGGCCGACGGTGTGCCCGTCGAGGTGTTCGCCGGCGCCGACCAGGAGTACAAGGTCACCGTCGACCAGCTCGAGGCCGCGCGCACCGACAAGACGACCGCGCTCGTGTTCGTGTCGCCGTCGAACCCGACGGGCGCCGTCTACACCGCCGACGAGACGAAGGCGATCGGCGAGTGGGCCCTCGCCCACGGCATCTGGGTCATCAGCGACGAGATCTACCAGAACCTCGTCTACGAAGGCGCTCGCGCGGTGTCGATCGTGGAGGCCGTGCCCGAGCTCGCCGGCCAGACGATCCTCGTCAACGGCGTCGCGAAGACATACGCCATGACCGGCTGGCGCGTGGGCTGGATGGTGGGCCCCGCCGCCGCGATCAAGGTCGCCGGCAACCTGCAGTCGCACCTCAGCTCGAACGTCAACAACATCGCGCAGCGCGCGGCCCTCGCCGCCCTCACCGGCCCGCAGGACGAGGCCGAGAAGATGCGCCAGGCCTTCGACCGCCGTCGCGGACTGATCGTCTCGGAGCTCGCGAAGATCCCCGGCGTCACGGTCCCGAACCCGCTCGGCGCGTTCTACGTCTACCCGGACGTCACGGGACTGCTGGGGCGCGAGTGGGACGGTGTGCGCATCGACACGTCGCTCGAGCTGGCGGATTACATCCTCGAGCGCGCCGAGGTCGCCGTCGTCCCGGGCGAGGCCTTCGGCCCGTCCGGCTACCTGCGCCTGTCGTACGCCCTCGGTGAGGAGCAGCTGCTCGAGGGAGTCCAGCGCCTGCAGCGCCTCTTCGGCTGACGCGCGCCCGCCGGGCGTCGAGCACCGAGGTCGACGGCTCGGGTCAGAGCTCGACGTCGAAGAGCACCGGCTCGGGCTGCAGCAGCACCCCGAACTCGGACTGCACGCGCTGCTGGATGAGTCGCGCCAGCGCGGCGACCTCCTCTGCGGTCGCGCGTCCGCGGTTCGTGAGGGCGAGCGCGTGCTTCGTCGACAGCGACGCGCGCGAGCCCGGCAGGCGGAAGCCCTTGCGCATCCCCGCCTGCTCGATGAGCCACGCGGCGCTGATCTTCACCGGCGCGGGTCCGTCCGCCCGCGGCGGGATGAACCCGTCGAACCGGTCGAGCGGGATCACCCGGTCGGCCTCGGGCTCGGGCGCCATCGACCAGCGCGGCGCCTCGGGCGGGAGCGTCGCGGCGAACTGCGCCGAGACGATCGGGTTCTGGAAGAACGACCCCGCACTCCAGGTGTCGTGGTCGTCCTCGTCGAGCACCATGCCCTTGCGGGAGCGGATGTCGAGCACCGTCTCGCGGATCCACGCGAGCGAGACCGCGGCATCCGGTTCGAGGCCCAGCGCCGACCGCAGCTGCGCGCCGCGCACGGGGACGTCGCCGTGACCGACCTGCGTGAGCTCCAGCGTGACCGAGAGGATGACGGCGGAGCGCTCGGGGACCGACCCGTAGTGCTTCTTCAGCACCGAGGTGCGGAGCCCCAGTCCCAGATCGGATGCCGGGACCACCGACACCTCGCCGGTCGCCTCGTCGATGAGCTCGACCTCGACGAGCGTCTCGACGATCTCCTGACCGTAGGCGCCGACGTTCTGGATGGGGGCGGCGCCGGTGGTGCCGGGGATCCCCGACATGGCTTCGATGCCGCTGAGTCCTGCGGCCACGGTCTGCGCGACGAGGTCGTCCCAGTTGTGACCGGCCTGCACCTTCAGCCGCACGCGGCCGGGGTGCGGCGACGGCAGGCGCTCGATGCCGCTCGTCCGCACGAGGACGGCGGTGCCGTCGAACTCGTCGTCGCCGAACAGCAGATTCGACCCGCCGCCGACGACGAGCCAGCGGTCGCCGTCGTCCCACACGTCACGGAGGGCGGCGACGAGCTCGTCGGTCGTCGCGGCCTCAATCATGCGGCGCGGCATCCCTCCAACGCGGAGCGTCGTGAGCTGCGACAGCGGGACGGGGGCGATCTCGGGCATCAGGATGCCGCGCGCACGCGCACCTGCGCCTTGCCGAGAACGGTCGTGCCGTCGTGCGAGACGGTCAGGTCGATGCGCACGGCGTCGTCCTCGATCGCGCCGACCTTGGCGACGACGGAGACGTCGGCCCCCGCATCGGTGTCGACGACGACGGGGCGCGTGAAGCGGACGCCGTAGTCGAGGATGCGGCCGGAGTCCCCCAGCCACGACACGATCGTCTCGACGGCGAGGCCCATCGTGAGCATGCCGTGGGCGAGGACGCCCGGCAGCCCCACGCGCTCGGCGACGGCGTCGTTGTAGTGGATCGGGTTGAAGTCCCCCGACGCGCCCGCGTAGCGCACGAGCGCGGCGCGGGTCAGGTGCACGGTGCGCTCGGCGACAACAGCGCCGAGCTCGAAGGCCGGGCCCACGGCGGTCATTCGTCGCCTCCCACCAGCAGGACGGAGGTCGCGGTGACGACGTGGTCACCGGCGGCATCCGTGATCTCGGCCTCACTGGTCACCATCGCACCCTTCCCGAAGGCGCGGATGCCGGTGACCGTCAGGCGTCCCGTCAGCTCGTCACCGGCGACGATGGGCCGCGTGTAGCGGAAGCGCTGCTCGGCGTGCACGACGCGCTCGAGCACGATGCCGGAGTCCGGCTCGCTCAGCAGCTGCTGCAGCGTGGCGTCCTGGATCACCATCGCGAAGGTCGGCGGCGCGACGACGTCGGCGTAGCCGAGGGAACGCGCGACCTCGGGGTCGTCGTGCTGCGGGTCGGTCGCGAACACCGCGCGGGCGAACTCGCGCACCTTCTCGCGGCCGACGAGGTACGGGGCGGTCGGCGGGAAAACACGACCTTGCAACTCGGGATTCACGGGCACCGGTCGATCCTACCGTCCGGGTCCGGCGCCGGCCCGGTTCAGCGGGCGCGGTGGGCCCGCACGGCCTTGATCGACAGCTGCACGGCGATGAAGGTCAGGTAGACCGCGAAGAGGACGTTCGCCGTGAACGGGTCGACGAGGGTCGCAAGCCACGCGCCGAGGGCGGTGGTCGTGCACGCGGCGACACCGATCACGCCGGCGGCGACGAGGTCGACGTTGTGGCGGCGGAGGTTGCCGATCGTGCCCGAGATCGCGGTCGGGATCATCATGAGCAGCGAGGTGCCCTTGGCCACCAGATCGCTCGTGCCGAAGAGGAACATGAGCGCGGGCACGACGATGACGCCTCCGCCCACCCCGAGGAGCCCCGCCATCACGCCGGTGAAGACACCGAGGACGGCCAGGCCCGTTCCCGTGAGCCAGTTCAGCGGCAACTCGGCCTCGCGGGACGGCACGACGATGAAGAGCATCACGATGACGACGACGAGGAAGGCGATGAAGCCCCAGCGGATCGCGTTCTGCGGCAGCCGGGCGAGGAGCCACGTACCGATCTGCGCGCCGACGACCGCGGCGCCGGCGAGGATCAGCGCAGGCACCCAGGCGACGGCCCCGACGGCCGCGTACGACACGACGCCGACCGCGGCGGTGGGCACGATGGCGGCGAGCGAGGTGCCGGCGGCGCGCTTCTGATCGAAGACCAGCAGCGTCAGCAGAAGGGGCACGATGACCGTTCCGCCGCCCACGCCGAACATGCCCGACATGAGCCCGGCGAGCAAGCCGATGCCCAGTGCGCCCAGGTAGTAGCGGGGGGTGCGGGCGACGGGGGGTGTCGTGGTCACGAGGCGGGGTCCGACACGAAACGCATGCCTCGACCCTACTCCCGGCCCGGCGGACGCCCGCGCGGAGCCTCGGCCTACGATCGAAGCATGTCCCCTTCGCTCGTCCTCGTGGCCAATGCCGGTGAATCCTCGATCAGCACGTTCCGTGTGACGGATGCGGGGCTCGAGCGCCTGTCGGTCACGACCGGCACCACCGGATGCTCGAACTTCGCCGTCGACCCCGAGCGCGGCCTCGTCTACGCGTCGGTCAAGGCCGACGACGAGAACGCGGATGCCGGCATCCTCACCCTCTCCCTCGACCGTGAGACGGGCGACCTCACCCCGCTGACCCGCGTGCCGCTGCCCGGCGGCGCGATGAACTACCTCTCGCTCACGCGGGACGGCTCGGTGCTGCTGGGCGCGGCATACTCCGGCGGGTACGGGATCGTCTGCGCCGTCGACGCGTACGGGGTGGTCAGCCCGCCCGCCGCCGAGGTCCGCTTCCCGCGACTGCACTCGGTGATCGCGAGCGGCGACGGCCGCCACACCTACTTCGTCTCGCTCGAGAGCGACCTCATCGCGCAGTTCTCGCTCGGCGACGACCTCGCGCTGACCCCGCTCGACCCGCCGGTGGCCGCAGCTCCGACCGGCAGCGGCCCGCGTCACCTCGCGTTCGGCGACGACGAGCAGACCCTGTACGTTCTGACGGAGTTCACCGGCGAAGTCCTGCGTTACCGGCGCGACCCGGCGGCGGGCACGCTCGAGCTGCTGTCGTCGACGCCCGCCCACGACCCGTCCGAGAAGCTCCGTCACAGCGTCATCGACGAGGACCCCCGCGAGAACCGCTACGTCTGGGGTGCCGACATCCACCTCACCGACGGCGTCGTGTGGGCCTCGGAGCGGACCGCGAGCACGCTGGCGGCCCTGCGCATCGCGCCGGACGGCTCCCTCTCCGAACCGACCGGCTTCGTCGTCACCGAGGACCAGCCGCGCGGCTTCGCCGTCAGCGACGACCGCACACTGCTCGTCGCGGCGGGCGAGCGCTCGACGACCGTCTCGCTCTACCGCGTCGACGGCGCGGACCTGCACCTGCAGGGCCGATACGAGACTGGCCGCGGCGCGAACTGGGTCCGCTTCGCCTGAGCGCGCTCAGCGCAGGAACTGCTCCGGGTCGAACTCGGCGATCGGGATGATGCGCACGCGCGGCAGCTGGGCGTCGAAGGCTCCGGCGTCGTACTCGAGGTCGAAGAAGCGGATGCCGGGGATCTGGGCGAAGCCGGCGTTGCGGAACTCCTCGAAGGCGAGCACGCCGACACGGCGCGAGCCGTCGGCGAGGACGCCGAGGTCGTCGACGAAGTCGCCGTCGTGGCTGACGAGGACGACGTCGTCGCCGTGGTCCTGCAGGGCGCGGAGGGTGCGCTGGATGGCGAGGTCGACGACTTTCTCGTCCGGGTCTCCCGACAGCGGCACGGGCTGGTAGCCGAGGGCGAGGAGCGCCTGCACGAACGACATCGGCAGGTTGATGGACGCGTTGAGGAAGAAGAGCCCGCGGGCATCCTGGTTCCAGCTGTCCGCGACGAACGAGAGGATGCGGTCCCACCGCGGCCGCTCATCGGGCTGCGGACGCCGGCCGAGGATCGATCCGCCCAGGGTGGCGTCGATGTTCTCCCCGTCGACGAGCACCCAGGTCCTGCGATTGCCGGCCATGCCGCCTCCTCCGCGCACCGCCACCAGCGGACCGGTGCGCCCGACTCATCCTAGGCGCCGGCGCCCGCTCACCAGCGGCGGCCGAAGACCCCCGCGAGCACGGCGTGCGCGAGCGGCAGGAGCGACCCCGTCATGAGGACACCGCCGAGCACCGGATCGTCGGGGCGGATCACCGCGCCCCCGACGAGGAGGCCGGCGAACAGCATGCCCGACAGGGTGCGACGGCCGAGTTGCTCGAGCCGCGCGACGCGACGCTCCAGCGCCGGGTCGGGCAGGGTGATGCGATGGTCCTCGACGCGGGTGATCAGGTCGTCGACGCGGCCCGGCAGGCGCGAAGCGGTCGTCAGCGAGGTCACCGCGCGCCGCAGCACGTCGGTCACGGCGTTGCGCCCCTCCTCCCGGACGAGGCGCGACGCATAGGGCTCGACGGCATCCCACAGGTTGAACGCGGGGTCGAGGGCGCTGCAGACACCCGAGGTCAGCGACATGGCGCGCACGATGAGCAGGAAGTTCTCCGGCAACTGGAACGGCAGCGTCCGCACGACGTCCTGGAACTCGATCGCGAACGCGCGGAACTCCCGCGGGTCGACCTCGCGCAGCTCGGCGAAACCCATCCCGCCGAAGCGCGCGAACAGCTGGGTCATGGCGCGCTCGAGCTCGCTCGTGTCGGCGCTCGGCAGCAGGACGCCGACATCGCGGATGCTCTGCACGAGGGCCACGCCGTCGCGCGCGGCGACGGCGATCATGAGGCGGCGGAGACCGGCGCGCAGGCTCGGCGGGACCTCGCCCATCATCCCGAAGTCGATGAACGTGAGCCGCCACGGCGGGGTCGCGGGACCCGCGGCATCCGTCGTCGGCATCGGGGTGACGAAGATGTTGCCCGGATGCGGGTCGGCGTGGAAGAACCCGTGCGTGAACACCTGGTCGAACATGACGGAGGCGAACACCTGCGCCACCTCGGCGGGATCGATGCCGGCGGCCCGGAGCGACTCGTGGTCGGTGATCTTGATGGCCGTGACGTCTTCGAGGGTCAGGGTGCGCCGCGAGGTGCGCTCCCAGACGACGGCGGGGACGCCGACGCGCGGGTCGCCGGCGAAGTCCGCGGCGAACCGCTCGCCGTTCGCGGCCTCGTGCAGGTAGTCGATCTCCTCGAGACTCGTCTCGGCGAACTCTTCGACGAGCTGCGGCGCGTCGACGCGGTCCGACACGATCCGCACGTGGCTCAGCCACCTGCCGACGCGGCGGAGCGCCGCGAGGTCGGTGTCGACGATGTCCTGGATGCCCGGGCGCTGCACCTTCACGACGACGGCGTCCAGCCCGGTCAGGGCTGCGTCCTCCGACGACAGTCGTGCGCGGTGAGCCTGGCCGAGGGATGCCGCGGCCACCGGCGCGGTCTCCATGGCGGCGAACGCGCGGTCGAGGGTGACCCCGAGCTGACCCTCGGCCTCCGCCTTGATGAGCGGGAACGGGACGGCGGGGACCTCGTCCTGCAGACCTTCGAGCTCCTTGGTGATCTCGGGCGGCAGCACGTCGAGGCGCGAGGACATGAACTGCCCGACCTTGATCATGAGACCGCCGAGGTCGATCGCGAGCGCGTGGAAGCGTCGGGCGATCCGCTGCATGCGCGCCGAACGGCCGCGCACGCCGATCCAGCCGAGACCGATCCGGGGAAGGAACAGCTCGAACCACCACGTGACCACGAGGGCCCTCGCGGCGAAACGGAGGATGCGGCGGTAGCGCGCCCGTGCGTCGCGGTCGTCGGGAAGGTCGTCGCCTTCCCGACGCCGTGCTGCCACGCGGGTCAGCCCTGCGCGAGCAGGGCGTAGAGCCGGCGGCGGGCCTCGTCGAGGATCTCGACGGCCTGTGCCACCTGCTCGGGAGAGCCGGAGCGCGCCACCTGCGCGGCGGCCTGGGCGAGCTCGACGCCCGCCTTGGGCAGCGCGGTCGCGCGGTGCGGGTGCTCCTTCTGCGGCGCGGCGGTCTCCCACGGGGCCGATCCCACGGCCTCCTCGGCGACCATCCGGCCGGCGTCCGTCAGCGAGTACGTCTTGCGACCGTTCGCCTCCTCGGCGACGATCAGGCCCTCGTCGGCGAGGAGCTGAAGGGTGGGGTAGACCGAGCCGGCGCTCGGCTTCCACGAGCCGCCGCTGCGCGAGTCGATCTCCTGGATGATCTGGTACCCGTGCATCGGCTTCTCGGCGAGGAGGGCGAGCACGGCGGTGCGGACGTCGCCGCGGCTCATCCGGGGCGATGCGGGACGCTGGTCGAACTGGGTGCGGAACTGTTCGAACGCCTCCATGAGATTCGCGCCGAGGCCGCTGAGGTCGAAGCCCTGGGACCCCGATCCGAAGCCGCGACCGCCGCCGCCGAAGCCGCCCGAACCGAAGCCCTGCGAGCCGAATGAGCTGTTCATGATGTCTCCTCCAGATGGTGACCGATACCCAACGATATATCGCTGACGACAGCCAAGGGGTGGCGTCAGCAACTTCCCAGGGTTTGTGATCAGGCCTTTTTCGGTCACCGTCGATGACCCGACTGTCCAGGTAACGTTCGGGTAACGCCCAGGAATGTGAGACAGAGTGGGCGACTCGTGCCCGCCCGAACGGACACGCGCGCTCCATCGGAGCGTGTTCTCGCTACACGGAACCTTTTCTTCTGCATGCCTACAGACACGCCATCCACCCCCACCCGCCGATCCATCCGCACGACCCGCACCGACGCACGCCGACTCCGGCGCCGTCCGGTCCTCGTCCTCACGACGTTGACCACCGCGTTCGCCATCGCCGCGAGCGCCACCGCCATGGCCCCCGCTCCGGCCACGGCACGTGCCGAATCGACCCCGGCGATCGCGCTGGCCTCGTTCACGAAGGCACTGCCCGACTCGATCACCGCCGGCGTCGCCACCTCGGTCCCCGCCTCGAAGATCCAGTCCACGCTCGACCGCGCCGACGACGCGGTCGCAGCCTCGAAGAAGGTCACCGCGGACATCGCGACCTCGAAGCTGGACGTCGGTACGGACGACACCACGGTCGAGACCGATGACCTCGCTCAGGCCGTCTCGGACCTCGAGAACGTCTCCGCCCTCCCGCTGCTGCTCGACACGCGCGACGCCACCGCCGCCGTCGAAGAGGCGGTCGCCGAGGTGAACGAGCAGACGGGCGCGCTCCAGGGCCGCCTGGACGCCGCCATCCAGAAGGAGAAGGAGCGTCTGGCCGAGGAGAAGCGCAAGGCCGAGGCTGCTGCGAAGGCCGCCGCCGAGAAGAAGGCCGCCGAAGAAGCTGCCGCGGCCGAGGCATCCCGGTCCAGCTCCTCCGGCTCGTCGTCGTCGGGCTCGTCGAGCTCCGCCGGCACGACCAAGCGCGCCGCCTCGGGCACGTCCGCCGGCGCCGCGCAGGCGACCGCGCGCAGCATGCTCGGAAACTACGGCTGGGGCGACGACCAGTTCTCGTGCCTCGTCTCCCTCTGGAACAAGGAGTCGAACTGGAACTACCAGGCCTACAACTCCTCGAGCGGCGCCTACGGCATCCCGCAGGCCCTGCCCGGCAGCAAGATGGGCAGCGCCGGCTCCGACTGGAAGACGAACCCGGCGACGCAGATCGCCTGGGGCCTCGGCTACATCGACGGCCGCTACGGCAGCCCCTGCGGCGCATGGGGCCACTCCCAGTCCAACGGCTGGTACTGACCCCCGCACGCCCCCGGATGCCGCGGGTCCCCGACACGACGTCGGCGGGCCCGCGGCATCCACCGTTTCAGGAGGTGAAGACCGCCTCGGCGACACGGGCGAGGTCGTACAGGTCGGTGACGCCCGCGAGCTCGCGGGCCGAGTGCATCGACAGGATCGGGATGCCGACGTCGACCGTGGCGATGCCCAGTCGCGTCGCCGTGATCGGACCGATGGTCGAGCCGCACGGCACCGCGTTGTTCGAGACGAACTCCTGCGAGCCGACACCGGCGGTCTCGCACCAGCCGTGCCACGCGGCGGCCCCGGCGCCGTCGGTCGCGTAGCGCTGGTTCGCGTTGATCTTGAGGATCGGGCCGGAGCCCAGCCGCGGCTGGACGACGGGGTCGTGCTTCTCGGCGTAGTTGGGGTGCACCGCGTGACCGACATCGCTCGAGACGCACCACGACGACGCGAGGGCGCGCAGCTGCTGCTCGCGGTCGGCGCCGAGGCTCAGCTGGATCCGCTCGAGCACGTCGGCCAGGAAGGGCCCCGCGGCACCCGAGCGGGTGGCGGAGCCGACCTCCTCGTGGTCGAAGACGGCGAGCATCGCGATGCGCTCCCCGTCGAATCCGTTCGCCGCGCGCGCGAGCGCGACGACACCGGCGTGCACCGACGCCAGGTCGTCGAGCCGCCCCGAGGCGAAGAACGCATCGTCCTTGCCGAAGACCGCGCCGCGTGCGGCATCCGCCGTGACCACGTCGTATCCGCGGATGCGGGTCGCGTCGACGCCGGCCTGCGCCGCGAGCTCGCCGAGCAGATCCGACGAGTCGGCGTCACCCAGACCCCAGACCGGCTGGGTCTGCCGTTGCCGGTCGAGGGCGAGCCCCTCGTTGACCTCGCGGTCGAGGTGGATCGCGAGCTGCGGCAGGCGCAGGAGGGGTCCGGTCGCGGCGAGGACGCTCGTGCCGTCGTCGAGCACGAGGCGACCCGCGAGGCGCAGTTCACGGTCGAGCCACGAGTTCAGCAGCGGCCCGCCGTAGACCTCGACGCCGGCCTGCAGCCATCCGTGCGACCCGGTGGTGGGGCGCGGCTTGAGCTTCAGGGCGGGTGAGTCGCTGTGGGCCCCGAAGACGTGGACGCCGGTCGCGGCATCCGCTCTCTCCGGGACGATCCAGGCGAGCACCGCACCGTCGCGGACCACGAGGAACCGGCCACCGGGCTGCGCCGGCCAGGCCTCACGCTCGTCGAGCTCGCGGAAGCCGACCTCGCGCAGTCGACGGGCGACCTCGGCTGCGGCGTGGTAGCTCGACGGCGAGGCGGCGACGAAGTCGGCCAGGTCGGCGGCGTGGTCGAGTGCGGCCGTGCCGGACACGGGCGTGGACATGGGACCTCCAGGAGGGATGCCGGACGGGACCTCTCGATCGTAGACACAGCCGCGCCGCAACCCCGTGGCGGGGCCGGCGCGGGCGGGGTAAACCGGGCGCATGGCGAAGAAGGACGACGCGGTCACGCTCGAGGTCGACGGGCACGTGGTGCGGCTCTCGAGCCCCGACAAGGTGGTGTTCCCCGAGCCGGGGATCACCAAGCGCGACCTCGCCGACTACTACCTCGCCGTCGCCGACGGCGCGATCCGCGGCGTGGCCGACCGCCCGATGGTGCTGAAGCGCTTCGTGAAGGGCATCGGTCAGGAGGCGTTCTTCCAGAAGCGCGTGCCCGAGAACCGGCCGGACTTCGTGTCGTCCGCGACGCTCCGCTACGCCTCGGGGACGAGCGCCGAAGAGGCGGTGATCCGGGATGCCGCGGGCCTGGTCTGGGCGGTGGGGCTCGGATGCCTCGACCTCAACCCGCATCCGGTTCGCGCCGACGACCTCGACCACCCGGACGAGCTCCGCATCGACCTCGACCCGATGCCCGGCGTGGACTGGACGCAGATCGTCGACGTCGCCTTCGTCGCGCGCGACGTGCTCGCCGACGTCGGGCTCGTGGGCTGGCCGAAGACGTCGGGGTCGCGCGGCATCCACATCCTGGTCCGCACCGACCGGGCCCACGACTATCCGCAGATGCGACTGGCCGCGCAGGCGTTCGCGCGCGAGGTCGAGAACCGCGCGCCGGGGCTCGCCACGGCGCACTGGTGGAAGGAGGAACGCGGCGAGAGCGTGTTCGTCGACTTCAACCAGAACGCGAAGGACCGCACGGTCGCCTCGGCCTACTCGGTGCGCCCGCTCCCCGACGCCCGCGTGTCGATGCCGGTCGACTGGGACGACCTGCGCGAGGTCCGCCCCGAGGCGTTCACGGTGCGCACGGTTCCCGCCCTGTTCGCCGAGCGCGGCGACGCGCACGCGGGCATCGACGACGCACCCGGTTCGCTCGACCGGTTGCTCGACCTCGCCGAGCGGCTGGGGCCTGCGGAGAAGGCGCCCCGGGGCGGCGACGGCACCGGGCGCCGCCAGTCGACGATGCCGCTCATCGAGATCTCGCGCGCCGCGACGAAGGACGAGGCCCTCGAAGGTCTCGAGCGGTGGAAGGCGCGGCATCCCGACGTCACCCGCCGCCTCTCCCCCGCCGACGTGCTCGTCGACGGCATGCGCGGATCGAGCTCGCTCTGGTACCGCGTCCGCGTCAACCTGCAGCACGTCCCCGAACCCGAGCGGCCCCCGCAGGAGCCGCTCGAGGTCGACTACGACCCCTGGACGCGCTCCGCCGGCCGCGACTCCTGAGACTCCTCGCGCCGGCGCCCCGAGCCCAGGGCGTAGGTCGCGCCGAGGCCGATCACCAAGAAGCCCGCGGCGGTCAGCGCCGAGGCGCGGGTGCCGTCCGAGAACGCGGTGCGCGCGGCATCCGCGATCTGCGCCTGCGCCGGGTCCGCCTCGAACCCGGCGATCGCGGCGCCGGCCGAATCGACGACGGCCGAGACGACGGTGTCGGCCTGCGCGGCGGGCACGCCGGCGTCGTCGAGGGATGCCGCGAGCACACCTCCGGTCGTCGTGAACAGCACGGTCCCGAGGATCGCGACGCCCAGCGCCGAGCCGACCTGGCGCGCGGTGGACTGCATGCCCGACCCCTGGCCCGACTTCTCGACCGGGACATCCTGCAGGATGACGCCGGTGAGCTGCGCCGTCGCGAGTCCGACGCCGAACCCGTACACGGCGAGCGCCGGAATGAGCCAGCCCCAGGCGGCATCCGGTCCGATGATGAACCCGGCCCACGCGATGCCGACGATCTCGGCCAGGATGCCGACACGCACCACGACGACCGCCGGCACCTTGCCGCTGAACGCGCCCGCGGCCCCACTTGCAACGAACGAGCCGCCCGCCAGAGCGAGCAGGAGGAAGCCCACCTGCAGGGCGTCGAAGCCGAGGACGAACTGCAGCCACAGCGGCAGGGCGAGGATGAGTCCGAACTCGCCGAGCGAGACGACGAGGGCGGCGATGTTGCCGTTCCGGAACGAGGAGATGCTCAGCAGCGAGAAGTCGATGAGCGGGTCCTGGCCGCGGCGGGCGCGGCGCAGGCCCCACCAGACGAAGAGCACGAGCGCGACGAGGGTGACCGCGAAGGCGAACGGGATCGGCGAGATCGTCAACGGCCACTCCCACCCGCCGATCGTCAGGCCGTCCTCCGCCGTCCACCACCCGAACGTGCGCCCCTCGATGAGACCGAAGACGAGCGAGCCGAAGAGGATGACCGACAGGAGCGCCCCGACACCGTCGATGGACCGCTTGCGGCCCTCGCGGGATTCCGCGACGGTCAGCAGGACGCCGATCACGATGATGATCCCCAGCGGCACGTTGATGCCGAACGCCCACCGCCACGAGAACGCCGTCGTCAGCCAGCCGCCGAGCAGCGGCCCGACGGCGGCCATCCCGCCGATCGTGGAGCCCCAGACAGCGAAGGCGATGCCGCGCTCGCGGCCGCGGAAGGTCGAGTTGATGAGCGACAGGGTCGTCGGCAGGATCATGGCGCCGCCGATCCCCTGCACGAAACGGGCGAGGATCAGCAGCTCACCCGTCGGCGCGAAGCTCGCGAGCACCGACGACGCGGCGAAGATCGCGACGCCGAGCAGCATGATCCGCCGTCGCCCGAACCGGTCCGCGAAGGCGCCGAACAACAGCAGCAGCGAGGCGAAGACGAGGGTGTAGACCTCCTGCACCCACTGCACCTCGGTCGAGCTGATCTTCAGCTCTTCGACGATCGAGGGCACCGCGACGTTCACGATCGTCGAGTCGACGATGATGAGCGAGACCGCGACGCTGATGAAGACGAGACCGAACCACCGCCGGGAGTCCCTCGCCATGACATTTACCTCGCTTTTCTAGCAATCCGACAGCGATAGTACTCCTCCGCGACAGAGGGCACCTCGTCAGATGCTGTGGAGTCGGACAGAGCGGATGCCGCCGTCCGCGAGCTCCAGCGTCATGAACGTGTGGTCGGGCTGCCGACGGCGATCCGTCGGTGAGCCGGGGTTGAGCAGCCGCATCCCGCGCGGCGTCGTCGTGTCCCACGGGATGTGACTATGGCCGAAGACCAGGAGGTCGGCATCCGGGTAGGCGACGTCCATCCGTTCCTCGCGACGCTGCTTCTGCCCCGTCTCGTGCACGACCGCGATCCGCACGCCTTCGACCTCGCGGCGCGCGACCTCTGGCAGAACGGCGCGCAGGTCCTCGCCGTCGTTGTTGCCGTAGACCCCGAGGACGTCGCCGTGCTGCCGCAGGTCGTCGAGGACGGATGCCGCGACCCAGTCCCCGGCATGGACGATGAGATCTGCGGCATCCGCTTCTCGCAGTACTGCGTCGGGCAGGCGCCGGGCGCGGCCGGGGATGTGCGTGTCGGAGATCAGGAGCAGCCGGGTGGTCATCGCGGCAGGGTAGCCGAGGCGCCCGGTGGGCGACAGCCCCTGCGGACGGGGGGCGAGGAAGCGCAGAGTGGATGCCCCGGTGCGACCGCCCGGGCACGCGAGGAAGGACCGCGACATGAGCACACCCGAGACCGGCGACAACGACGGCATCCGCCTCGACCCGGCCGATGCGCCGCTCGGCGACACGACCGTCGGCGACACCGCTGCGGCCGACGCGGAGTTCGAGGGGCGCCCCCTCGACGACGCCCCGGCGGAGGACCCCGAAGAGACGTATGCCGCGAGCGACATCCAGCCCGAATCGCAGGGTGAGGACCCCGTGGTCGTCGAACTGGGCGAGGAGGGCGAGGGCGACCTGTCGCCCGAGGACCTCTGACCCGTTCACGAATGCAAGGGATCCGGCCCGACACGCCGACGCCCGCCCCGGCGGAGCAGCGTGTCGCGCCAGATCTGTTGCATCTGCGTACGCGAGGCCGGTCAGGACTCGCGAGGCGGCGTGACCAGCAGCGCGACCAGGCCGAGGCCGGCCGCCACGACGATCGCGACGCGCAGGTCGGTGAGGTCCGCGATCCACCCGATCAGCGGGGATCCGAGCGCCTGACCGATCGCGAGCGCGAGGAAGGCGACGCCGACGCCGGTCGCGGGGCTGTCGACGAAGACGCGGGTGCTCCAGACGAGCAGCACGCCCGTCACCGCGATGTAGACCGCGCCGAAGATCCCGCTCGCGAGGGCCGCGGCCGCGAACGATGACGGGGCGAGAGCGAGGACGGCGGTGGCGACGGATGCCGCGGCCACGAGCGCGCGCCACGCCGCGACGATGCCGACCCGGCCGATGACGCCGCCCGCGAACGCGCCGACGAGCCCGCAGGCGCCGAGGACGATCCACACGATCGCCGCCGACCCCGCGCTCTGACCGCCCACGTCGCGGAGCAGGTCCTGCCCGAACGTCCAGACGGGCCCCGTCCCCGATCCCGACACGGCGGCGGCCAGCGCGAGCGACGTCGCGCCGGCGACGAGCCTCGGACGTCGCCGCTGCGTGCGCGGCCGGGTGGTGCGCTCGGACGGCACGACCACCGCCGCCCACACCGCGGCGGCGGCGCACATGCCGGCGAACACCGCCCACGCGAGACGCCACTGCTCGTCCGCGAACAGCGCGACCGGTCCCGACACGAGCACGCCGAGCCCGGTGCCCGCGTTGACGACGGTCTGCACGCGGTCCCGACGCGCCTCTCGGACGCGGCGAGCGACGACGTGCGCGAGGGGTGGCGAGGCGACGCCGGTGCTGGAGCCGGCGACCGCGACCCCGAGGGCGAGGATACCGGGGTCCGGCGCGGCGGCGATGAGGCCGCATCCGATCGCACCGAGCACGCCCGCGGAGGTCGCGACGAACTGCGCTCCCAGACGAGGGGTCGCCACCGTGGCGTAGAGGATGCCGACCGCGTACGCGGCGTAGCTCGTGGCGGCGATGGCGCCGACCACGGCGCCATCGAGGTCGAAGGCGACGCGGAAGGCGGGCACGAACAAGCCGTACGCGAATCGGGCGAGCCCGTAGCAGACGGCGATCAGCGTGATCCCCGTGGCGGACAGGACCACCGTGCGCCGCGCCGTCAGAGTGTCGTCGGTCACCGGCATCCTCACCTCACAGATCTGTGAAGTAGCCTAGGTGCATGATCAGCACGCCGGAACCCGCTCCCCTCACGCCGGGGGCGACGAAGGTCCTGGATGCCGCGACCCGGCTGTTCTACGCGCGTGGCATCGCGTCGGTCGGCGTCGACACGATCGCGGAGGCCTCGGGGGTGACCAAGCGCACCCTGTACGACCGCTTCGGGTCGAAGGATGCGCTCGTGGTCGCATACCTGCAGCGCCGCGACACCACGTGGTGGGAGCGCTGGGAGGAGCGCATCGCCGCGGCATCCGCTCCCCGCACCCTCACCGTGTTCGACGCGTATGCCGAGGATGCCGATCCGTCAGGTCAGGGATGCGCGTTCCTCAACGCCGCCGCGGAGCTGCCGCCAGGACACCCCGGCTGGGCGGTGATCCGATCGCACAAGACCCGTGTGGCCGGTCGCCTCCGCGAACTCGTCGCGGCCGACCTCGGACGACCGGCACCGGATGTGGCCGAGCACGTCTTCCTGCTCGTCGAGGGCGCGATCGCGCATCAGCGCCTCGACGGGGATTCGCACCGTCTCGGTCGTGCGCAGGAGCTCGCGGCGGCGCTCCTCGCGGGCTGACTCCATGAAACAACAAAACCCCCGGGTGGAGCCGGGGGTTTTGCGTAGCGGGAGCGGGGCTTGAACCCGCGACCTCACGATTATGAGTCGTGCGCTCTCACCAACTGAGCTACCCCGCCACGAGCATCCGAGAGATGCTGCGAGCCCCGAGTCAGGATTGAACTGACGACCCCTTCCTTACCATGGAAGTGCTCTGCCACTGAGCTATCGGGGCGTGCTGCCCGCACGCGGGCAACTAGAAGAGGATACCAGAGTCGCGGCATCCCCGATGTCACGGGTCAGCCCTCCGTGTGCTCCTCCAGCCACGGCATGGGGTCGATCCGGGTGGTGCCGCCGAGCAGCACCTCGAGGTGCAGGTGGGCACCCGTCGACTTGCCCGTGCTCCCCACCCGCCCGATAACGTCACCGGCGTCGACCGTCTCGCCGGGCGAGACCCGCAGCGATCCGTACTGCATGTGGCCGTACCGGGTCGAGACGAGCTTGCCGTCGATGATGTGGTCGATGACGACGGTGACGCCGTAGTCGCCGCCGGCCTCGGTCGCGATGCGGACGGTGCCCGCGGCGACGGCGTGGACTTCGGCGCCGGCGCCCGGCGTGAGGTCCGTGCCGCGGTGCGGGCGCGAGAACTTCGACAGGTACGACGTCGAACCGAACTGCGCCGAGATCGGCACACCCACCGGGAACGGCCACTGCACGGCGGCCGTCTCGTCGTTCACCCACGTGCCGGCGAACTGCGTCACACCGGACTGGGCGGCCACGTCGGCCATGGACTCGATGTCGTACTCCCCCGACCGGGCGAGCGTCGTCTCACCGGCGTCTGAGCCGGCGACGTACGCCTGGATCTCGGGGGCGTCGGCGTCCGTGGCCTGGGCGGCGAGCGAGATGTCGCCGCTCACGTCCTGACCGAACGCACCGACGGCGGTGACGGGAGTGGTCGTCCCGATGGCGAGGAGACCGACGACACCCACGACGCTGATCGAGAAGGATGCCGCAGCAGCCCGCTTCAGCAGCACGCGACCACGTCGCGGGCGGCGCGGCTGCTCGGCCATGCGGACGCGGGTCGTGCGCCGTGCGTGCTCCTCGGCGTCGACGGCGGCCCGGGCGACCTGGACGGGCGTCTCACCGGTGAAGGAGAACACCTTCGCCGCCAACTCGAACTCGTCGACGGCGGGGCCCGCATCCTGCGGCGAGGTGTGGGTCGAGGACGCCGACGGCAGGACGATCGTCTCGTCGAGGAACTGGGGCACCCGCGGAGCTTCGGGGACGGGCGAAACGACCGTCGCCGTCCGCGGGGTGCGCGTACGGCGACGAAGAGGAAGGGTGGCGGCGGAGGTATCCGAGAGCGCCTCGGCGAGGGTCTCAGCGACGACCGACTCGACGATCGAGGGGGACGCGGACTCGCGGCTCGCGGATTCCGACTCGGCGACGGTGGACTCCGCCGACGCGGCGGCACGGTCGCGACGACGGCGCAGCGCCGGGGTCTCGCTCGCCTGGACCATTGCGATGACCTCGCCCATCGCCGCGACAGCCTGCGCCGCGGCGACCTCGGCCTCGCTCGCAGCCGGAGCGGCGGCGGCGCGGCGCCGAAGCTCCGCACGGGTCAGCGGCGTGGCGCCGGACACAGGGGAATGCCGGTCGCGATGCGTTGCGGGCGCGTCGGTGGGGGAGTTCTCGAAAGTCAAACGTGCGGGCTCTCGGGTAGAGCGGCGGGGGCCGCGGGCTGCAAGGTCAGAATCCTCCGCTCGGGCAGCGAAGGTAACGATCAGATAAACACGCTACACGACGGGGCTGAGAATGGCATGTCCGTTCACAACCCGATCGCAGCGACGATCCTGTGGAGGAGGTCCGGTCCGGCGGCGACCGTCATCTCGCGGCCGGGGAATCCGTCCGGCGCACCGGTTACGAGGCCGCCCGCCTCGGTCACCAGCAGCGCACCCGCGGCGTGGTCCCACGGATGCAGACCGCGCTCGAAATAGCCGTCCAGGCGCCCCGCCGCGACGTACGCGAGGTCGAGCGAGGCCGCGCCGGCACGGCGGAGGTCCCGCACGAGCGGCATGACCGCCGCGACGCGGGCGAGGTCGCCCTCGTGGTGCTTCGGGTCGTACCCGAATCCGGTCGCCACCAGCCCGCCGGCTTCGCCGACCTGCGACACCGCGAGGCGCTGCTCGCCCCGCCAGGCGCCGCCGCCGCGGACGGCGTGGAACGTCTCCCCCACCGCCGGGTTGTGCACGACGCCCGCGAGCGCCGTCCAGGTGGGCGGTGTCGGCTCACCGGAGACCGCGGCGATGCTGACGGCGTAGTGCGGCATCCCATAGGCGTAGTTCACCGTGCCGTCGATCGGGTCGACCACCCACGTGATGTCGGAGGTGCCCCGCTCGGCACCGGACTCCTCGCCGAGGAAGCCGTCGTCCGGGCGCTCGGCGGCGAGCCGCGCACGGATGAGCGCCTCGACCTCGCGGTCGGCCTCGGTCACGATGTCGGCGATCGCGGACTTCGTCGCGGCGATGGCCACACCTTCCTCGCGGCGCTGCCGGGCGAGGGCGCCGGCTTCGCGGGCGATGTCGAGGGCGAGGTCGGCGAGCGCAGCGGCATCCATCCCTCCACGCTACGCCGCTAGGTTGGGCACTATGAGCGCCAGCCGCGACGTCGTCATCATCGGCGGAGGCCACAACGCCCTCGTCGCCGCCGCGTACCTCGCCCGAGCAGGACGAACCGTCACGGTGCTGGAGCGACAGGACCACGTCGGCGGCGCCGCCGTGTCGGAACGGCCGTGGGCGGGCGTCGACGCGCGCCTCTCGCGCTACTCGTACCTCGTGAGCCTGCTCCCCCGCACCGTCATCGACGACCTGGGGCTGCGCATCCGCCTCGAACGCCGCCGCTACTCGTCGTACACGCCCCTGCCGGACGACCCGAGCCGCGGCATCCTCATCGACAACGCGGATGCCGCGGCCACCGCCGCGAGCTTCGCGCGGGCCACCGGCGACGCCGACGAAGCGGGCCGGTTCGCGCGCTTCTCGGAGCGTCTCGCCCCGCTCGGCGCGGCGCTGTTCCCCACCGTGACCGCGCCGCTGCAGCGGGAACGCGACGCCCGCGCGGCCGTCGGCGACGACGCCCTGTGGGAGGCCGTGACCGCCCGTCCGCTCGCGGAGTTCCTGCGCGACGGCCTGCAGACCGACGTCGCCCGCGGTATCGCCTTCACCGACGGACTGATCGGCACATTCGCGCGCTCGGACGACACGTCCCTGCGCCAGAACCGGTGTTTCCTGTACCACGTCATCGGCGGCGGGACCGGGGACTGGGACGTCCCGGTCGGCGGCATGGGTGCGGTCAGCGGCGAGCTCGAGCGGGCCGCACGCGCTGCCGGTGCCGAGATCCGCACCGGCGTCGAGGTCATCGCGGCGTCGCCGGACGGCGAGGTCGTCCTCGCCGACGGCGAGCGGCTCGGTGCCCGCGTGCTCCTCAGCGGCGTCGGTGCGGCGGTCCTCGACCGCCTCCTCCGCGCGGGCGGCGCCGCGGGAACGGGAGCCCCGACGCCCGAGGGCGCGCAGATCAAGGTCAACATGCTCCTCTCGCGACTCCCGCGTCTGCGCGACACGGCGGTGGACCCGCGCGCCGCGTTCGCGGGGACGTTCCACATCAACGAGACGCTGTCGCAGCTGGATGCCGCCTACGACCGGGCGGCGGAGGGCGGCATCCCGGATCCGCTGCCGGCCGAGATCTACTGCCACTCCCTGACCGACCCGTCGATCCTCGGGCCGGAGCTGCGGGCCTCGGGTGCGCAGACGCTGACCCTGTTCGGACTGCAGGTGCCGCACCGGCTCGTCGCGGAGGGCGCCGTCGACCGGGACGCCCTGTGGGCCGCCGCGCAGCGTTCGCTCGACGCGGTGCTCGCCGAACCGATCGTCGACGTGCTGTACCGCGCACCGGACGGCTCGCCGTGCGTGGAGGCGCGGACGACGGCCGACCTCGAGCGGGATCTCGGGATGCTGGGCGGCGACATCTTCCACGGCGACCTGTCGTGGCCGTGGGCCGCGGACGACGAACCGCTCGAGACCCCCGCGGATCGGTGGGGGGTCTCGAGCGGTGTCGAGGGTGTTCTGCTGTGCGGGTCGAGCGCCCGGCGCGGCGGCGCCGTCAGCGGGATCGGCGGCCACAACGCCGCGATGGCGGCCCTGGAGATGCTGTCGCGCTGAGGCTCAGTGCTGCTGCGGCGGGACGGGCGGCGCCGGGGGCGCGTCGGGCGCGCCCGGGAGGGGCGGCACCGGCGGGACCTGCGGCGAGGGAGCATCCGGAGCAGCGGGCGCGTCCGGCGCGGATGCGGGCACCGGCGGAGCAGCGGGCGCGTCCGGCGCGGATGCGGGCGCCGGCGGAGCAGCGGGAGCTGCCGGGGCCGCCGGAGCCGCCTCGGGAGCCGACGCCCCGTCCGGCGTCGTGGCGCCGTAGGGCTGCTGCGAGTAGGTGGGCCAGCCGGTGTAGTACGCGTTCCAGTCGGGGCTGCCGTCGGGCATGACCGGCAGGGGCGTGCGACCGTCGGCGTACGTGGGCCACGCCTGCGCAGGCGCCGTGGCCGACGCCGTGTACGCACCACCATCGGGCTGACCCGACGTGGCGTACGCCTGCGCGCCGTAGGGCGCCGCGACCTGCGGACGCTCCTTCTTCGGGGCGAAGAGGGCGTTCACGAGCGGGACGAGCGCCGTGCCCACGGCGGCGAGGATCGCGACCGACACGAGCACGCGCCAGTAGATCTCGCGGAACTCGATGAACTCCTCGAGCATCAGCGGGATGATCAGCATGACCGCGAGGATCACGACGAGGCCCATCGTCACGTAGGTGACGATGCTCGTGAAGGTGGTCTGGTAACGGGCGAAGGCCTTCGCGTAGAGGCGGATGTGCAGCAGCGCGCCCTGCAGGATCAGCAGGATCAGCAGGAACTTGAAGAAGCGCTCGGCGCCGACGCCGTAGTCGCCGGCGGCCTCCGGCATCCAGATCATGAACGCGCCGATGATGAGCGCGACGACCCACGACACGATGCTCGCGAGGGCGAACCACGCGGGGCGACGGCTGGCGAGGGATGCCTCGAGGATCGAGATCCCGGCGAAGGCCGCGAGCAGCAGGATCGTCAGGAACGCTCGCCCGACGATGCCGTTCGAGTCGCCGAGGAGCACCCACACGACGCAGACGATCGCGGCGGCGATCAGGGCGCCGATAGCGACCCAGATCGCTGCGCGGAAGATCCTGCTCGAACGGGGGGCGGTGATCGGTTCGCTCATCCTCGACATCCCTTCGGCGGAGGCCTCCCCCGCACTCGCCCCCATCCTGTCAGACCGGCCGATGAGCAGGTCGGATGTCCACAGGGGTGGCGGCGCGTCACCGGGGTGTGGAGGAGATCACCCGGGAAGGACGACCACCGGCAGCTCGTCGGCGCTCACCTGGTCGATCTGCGCGACGTCGGCGTAGGCCTCCACCACGCGGGGCGACCCCCACTCGGTGCGCCACACGGTGGCGTCGGGCCAGAGGACGACGTTGTCGTGCGGGCCGATCCAGATCGTCGTGATCTCGATCTCGCGGCCGTCGGTGAGGATCAGCCGACTGGACTGGGTCTGCGCGCCGTCGAACTCCTCCGACGGTGTCGGGCACGTCGGTCGAGGGGTACTCGAAGAACTCGATGACGGCGACCTGGTCGGGGGCGACGGCGATCGATCGGTGCGTGGTCATCCTGCCCGCAGGCTATCGCGCGGCTCCCCCGTGGGAACGGGAAAGGGCTGCGGAGATCTCCGCAGCCCTTCGTGGTGGCGAGTGAGGGATTCGAACCCCCGAATGCAATGCAGTCTGATTTACAGTCAGATCCCTTTGGCCGCTTGGGTAACTCGCCATGTGCGCACCCGCCCGGCTTGTGCAGTCGACCGGAGGCGCGATCCCCTACTCTACCCTCCCCGCGGGCGTGACGAAAACCGCGGCGTCAGGCGGCCGACGCGACGCGCTCGACGAAGGATTCGAGGCGGTGGCGGGTGCCGTCGATGCGGCGATCCACGCTCGCCCGGATCTCGCTCGGAGCCAGCGGCCCCGCGATGCGGACGTTGTCGTGGCAGGTCAGGTCCGCGCACACGTAGGTGCCGACGCTGTCGCCGCGGTCACCGGCATCCCCGGTCCGTCGAGCGGTGAACATCGTGACCTGATTGCCCGGCTGCATCGTGTGGCAGATGTTGCACATGGCGGAGCGACCTTGCGTCGCACCGTTCGCGGCGCGCAGCACGATGCCGGTCGGGTGCCCGTCGATCTCGGCGACGACGTAGCCGCGGCTGCGCGTCGTGGGATCGCGCCACGCGAGGAAGTCGAGGTGATCCCACTCGAGCAGCGGGAAGTCGTGGGGCGGCTCGAGGCGTTCCCGCTCGTCCTTCGTCGCGTTCACCAGCACGTCGCGCAACTGGTCCTCTGTCAGCGGCCGCATCAGCCCATTGTACGAAGGGGCGGATGCCGCGGCTCCGCCGACGTCAGGCGCCGAGGTTCAGGATGAGCGAGGCGGTGCCGACGAGACCGATCCCCGCTGCCGTGCCGATCGCGGGCCACAGGAACCCGCGGCGGCGGATGCCAGCGAAGACGAGACCGACGATGCCGGTGAGCATGGCGACCGACCCGCCGCCGACGAGGAGGGCGAAGGCCGGGATCAGGAGCCAGCCGTACTGCTCGTCGACGGTCGCGGCGAGCAGCAGGACGAACAGGGTCGGCAGCACAGAGAGCACGACGAGCGCGACGGCGGCGATGCCCCACGCGCGCTGGGCGAGAAGTGGAACGGCGGGCGTGGTCACCCCGTCAGGCTACGGGCGGACGCGACGACGGATGCGGCGACGCGCGGAACGTCAACCCTGCGCCGCGATCGTGCGGCTCGTCGGCCGCAACTGCACGCGGTCGCCGGGCTGCAGGACGTGCTCCGGTCCGCCCGCCTCGTTGAACGCCTGCACGGTGATCGCGTCGACGCAGAAACGGTCGCCGATGCCGCGGTAGGTGTCCCCCGGCTGCACGGTGTAGAAGGTGGGCTTGCCGTCGACCTTCTCGACCGGGCCTTCGGCGTACTCGCCCTTCCCGGTGTCGACGACCGTGCCCGACATGCTGACCGGGATCCGCCCTTCCGCGTTGGGCTCTGCGAGCGAGATGCGCGCGATCGCGTCGCAGTCCTGATGCGTGCGGTAGCCGCCCTTGGCCGCCTCGTTGAGCGCCAGCGCCTCGGGCTGCCCTTCGGCGAGGACGGCGAGGTAGTCGCCGGCGTAGATGTCGCCCGCACCGCCGAAGTTGTTCGCGCTGTTGAAGTCCGCACTGGCGAGGCAGAAGCGCTCGACGATCGCCCAGTACGAGTCGCCCGAGGCCACCCGGTAGACCGTCGCGAGGCCCTTCCCATTGGAGCGCTCGACCACGCCGGTCGCTCCGGGCGAGATGTCGCCGCGGTCCGTGCCCGCCGGCACGCCCAGGCACTTGCTCTCGGGCGCCGGGGTCGTCTCGACGGGGGTGGGAAGGGGCGCGAGCCTCGTCGGCGTGGGCGTGGGTGTCGCCGTCCGCGGCGGTGCCGCCGACGTGGGCGGCGCCTCGGCGACCACCTCGTCGGTCGGGATCATCCCGATGACAGCGGGCGCAGCGAGAGCCAGCAGGCCCACCACCGACCCCACGGCGATACCGAGCATGATCTTCCCCCGACGATCCATACCTCGACGCTATCCGTCCCGGGTCACGGGCGCGCAACGATCCTCCGGCGGTACCCTCGAACGCATGGCCAGCGACAGCTCATTCGACATCGTCAGCAAGATCGATCGCCAGGAGGCGGACAACGCGCTCAACCAGGCGCGCAAGGAGGTCGAGCAGCGCTACGACTTCAAGGGCACCGGCGCCTCGATCGAATGGAGCGGCGAGTCGATCCTCATCAAGGCGAACAGCGACGAGCGCGCCAAGGCGGTGCTCGACGTCTTCCAGTCGAAGCTGATCAAGCGCGGCATCTCGCTGAAGAGCCTCGACTCCGGCGAGCCCCAGCCCTCAGGCAAGGAGTTCCGCATCGTCTCGACCCTCAAGGAGGGCATCTCCTCCGAGGACGCGAAGAAGATCAGCAAGATGATCCGCGACGAGGGCCCCAAGTCGGTGAAGGCGCAGATCCAGGGCGACGAGCTGCGAGTGCAGTCGAAGTCCCGCGACGACCTGCAGGAAGTGCAGCGGATGCTGAAGGCCGCCGACCTCGACGTCGACCTCCAGTTCGTCAACTACCGCTGAGCACAGCGCCCGAGCACCACGGGAGCGCGGGCGGGGTGTCAAGCTCGCGCGAGCGTCGGAGGCCTCACCTAGCGTGGCAGGTCAGCACCACGAGCTTGTGAGGTCCCCGCTGTGCCTGAGCACCACCATCCCACCCCCGGCACGGTCTGGGCGCGCGTCGAGGACGGCTTCGTGACGGGGATGCTGCTGTACCGGAACGGCCGCTTCATCCAGATCCTCGAGGGCCCCGAACAGGCCGTCCGTGACACGATGGCGAAGATCGAACGGGACCCCCGCCACGACCACCTCCGGGTGCTGATCGACGAGTTCATCGACGAGCGCAACTTCGCCGAGCGGACCATGGGCTTCGAACCCATCACGACCCCGGACGCCGAGGCGCCGGAAGGCTTCCGTGACACGTTCGACGACCTCGAAGCGCACGGCGACCCGTCGGCCACCCTGCGGGCGGCACGCGAGTTGAGCCTCTGGTTCCGCGTCCGCGCAACTCAGCCGCGCTGACCGGACGACGAACGGCCCGGACCCCCTGAGGGATCCGGGCCGTCGTCTCGTCAGCGGCTCAGAGCGTGCGGGCGAACGGGTCGAAGTCGACCGGCACCGGCGGGACCGGTGCGACCGTGCTGTCGATCTCGAGGTACTGGCCGGTCTCGGCCGAGTCCTGCGCCGAGAGCAGCACGTCGAGCACGTGGAAGCCGAGCTCGCCGGTCGCGACGTGCGGCCGGTTCTCTGCGACGGCGCGCACCATGTCGAGCACGCCGAGGCCGCGGCCGACGACCGTGCCCTGCTGCTCGACCTCGATCCACTCCTGCTCGGTCTTCATGCCGTCACGGAACACACCCAGCGGCTTGACGTACGCCGTGCGCCCCTCGAAGCGATTGGGGTCGGGCAGCACGATGGAGCCCTCGGTGCCGTGGATCTCCACGACGCCGTGACGCTCGAGCGCCGAGTCGAAGCTCAGCAGGTGCGTGCCGTGCTGGCCGCCCTCGAAGGTCGAGAGGACCTGCACCGACGAGGGCACCTCGACGGGGAAGGTCTCGCCCGCGCGGGGACCGGTGTGGATGTGACGCTCCGTGCGGAACCGCGACCCGCGCGCGGCGACGCCGGCGATGGGCCCCAGCAGGCTGACGAGGGCCGAGAAGTAGTACGGACCCATGTCGAGCAGCGGGCCGGCACCCTTCGCGAACAGGAACGCGGGCTCGGGATGCCACAGGTCGGGGCCCTGCGTCTGGAACGCGGTCTGCACGAACAGCGGGGTGCCGATGACACCCTCGGCGATCGCGCGCTTGGCGGTCTGGAAACCCGGACCGAGGATCGTGTCGGGCGCCGAACCGACGCGGACGCCCGCGGCCTCGGCATCCTTCAGCAGCTGACGAGCACCCTCGCGGTCGAGGCCCAGCGGCTTCTCGGTCCACACGTGCTTGCCGGCGGCGACCGCCTGCGCCGAGACCGCGATGTGCGACTCGGGGATCGTGAGGTTGACGACGAGCTCGACCTCGGGGTTGGCGAGGACGTCCTCGAGCGTTCCCCACGAGGGCACCCCGTGCTCCTCGGCCTTCGCCTTCGCGCGCTCGGGAATCAGGTCGCCGATCGCGACCACCTTCACGTCGGGGAACGACGTGAGGTTCTCGAGGTAGGTCTGGCTGATGACACCGGCACCGACGATGCCGACTCCGACCGGACCGGTCATGCGATGAACCCGCCGTCCTTCAGGAAGGCGTACGAGGCTGCGATGTCCTCGAAGACGTCGCCGGGAGCCTTGTCGTACTCGATGACGGCGAACTTGATGCCCGTTCCCGCCTGCAGCGACTCGGCGAGGGGCACGTCGCCCGTGCCGGCGCGCAGCTGCTCGAGCGAGTCGGAACCGAACGCGTCGGCGCCGGGCGCCCACGGGTTGGATGCCGGGGCGATGCCGTCCTTGACGTGCACGGCGACGAGCCGGTCGCCGAGGCTCTTCACGAGCGCCGGCACGTCCTGGCCGCCGGTGAGCGCCCAGAACAGGTCGAGCTCGATCTCGACGCGGTCGTCGGTCAGCTCGAGGAAGCGCTCGTAGGCGGTCTGACCGCCGAAGTCCGCCACGAACTCCTGCGCGTGGTTGTGGTATCCGACCGTCAGGCCGAACTCCGCGGCCTTCTCGGCGGCGCGGTTCATGCGCTCGGCGATGTCGGCGACACCCTCTTCGGTGAGCCAGCGCTCGGCGGGCACGAACGGGTCGATGACCGTCGTCATGCCGATCGTCGCGGCCGCCTCGAAGACGACCTCGGGAGCGGGGGTCGGGATCGAGCCGTCCGGGGTCCAGAGCTCGTCCGAGAGCAGCGGCGCGTGGCCGGTGGGAGAGGCGAGGCCGCTGGCGTCGAGGGCCGCACGGATCTCGTCGGGACGCCGCACGAAGTCGAACGCCTCCACGTTGCGCAGGCCGATCGCAGCCAGCTTGTCGAGCGATCCGGACATGTCCTCGCTGAACTCTTTGGCGAGTGTGTAGAGCTGGACAGAGGCGAGTGGCAGAGCCATGGGCCTTCCTTCGTACGTCGTTGTCGGATGCCGCGGGGCGGCGTGGCCACGACGATAGCAGAAAAACCTCCAGTTGGAGGTTTTTCGTCGACGGCCCTACTCTGTCCCCATGGGTCAGGACGACGAGGGCGTGATCGGCCGCCGCGGATCGCAGCCGAAGGGCGTCGCCCGGCGGCAGGAGATCCTCGATCGCGCGATCGAGGTCTTCCGCGAGCGCGGGGCGCACGGCACGTCGCTCCGCAAGATCGCCGAGGCCATCGGCGTCTCGCACGCCGCCCTGCTGCACTACTTCGACTCGCGCGAACAGCTGCTCGTCGCCGTCTACAAGCACGCCGAGGACAGTCGCGTCGACTCCCCCGACCTCCGCCCCGGCATCGACACCATGATCGAGGCGGCGATCAAGAACGTCGAGGTGCCCGGTCTCGTCACCCTGTACTCCACCCTGCTCGCCGCCTCGCTCGAGACGGAGTCCGGCGTCGGGCGCGAGTTCTTCACGGCCCGTTTCACCGGGCTCCGCGCCACGATGACCGAGAGCCTGCGGCGACAGCAGGCCGAGGGCCTGGTGCGCGACGACGTCTCGGCCGAACACCTCGCGTCGCTTCTGATCGCGGCATCCGACGGTCTGCAGATCCAGTGGCTGCTCGATCCGGCGGTCGGGCTGGAATCGACCCTGCGCACCCTCGGCGCGCTCTTGCGCCCGCCCGCATGACCGGGCCGCACCTTACGCGCCGGCTCGTCGTCGTCCTCGGCTTCCTCTCGGCGGTCGGTCCGTTCGCGATCGACATGTACCTCGCGTCGCTGCCGCAGATCGCCCGCGAGCTCGACGCCCCCTGATCAACGCGACCTACGCACCGCGCATCGGACCGGAACGGATGCTGGTGGTCGGCGCCGCGCTCGGCGTCGCGTCCGCGACGGTCATGACGGTCTCGGCGGCCACCGGCATCCTGTCGATCCCGCTCTTCCTCGGCTGCGCCTTCGCCACCATGGGGGCGGCGGGTCTCACGTTCGGCAACGCGAACGCGCTCGGCCTCGCCCGGGCGACGCCCCGCAACCGCGGCGCGGGCGCGGCCCTCATGGGCGCGTCCCAGTTCGCGGTCGGCGCGCTCATCACCCCCGTGGTGGGCCTGTGGGGCGAGGAGACCGCGGTGCCGATGGCGTGCGTCATGCTCGTCGGCGCGCTGCTCAGCCTGACGCTCGGGATCGCCTCGAACCGCGCGAGCGCCCGATCGCACCCGTCGTGAGCCACCTTTCGAGCGCACGGTAGGCCTGCTCGCGCGGGCCCGGACGCGACAGGAAGAGGTCGTGGATGCCGCCCTCGATCCGCGCGAGCGTGATGTCGCGCCCGATCCGGGTGGCGGCGCGGGCGATGTCGTCGACGACGAGCACCGAGTCGCTGCCGGTCATCTCGGCGTTCCACGCGAACGGATTCGTCGACGCGGTCGACAGCATCACGAGGGTCGGAACACCCACGTCGATGCCCGCCGACACCCGACGGTGCCCTTCGACGATCGCGGCGAGCCAGCCCGGGTGCGTCGGGAACCCGCGCTCGGGCCGCCACTCCCGCCGGTAGCCGCGGACGGGCAGCGCGCCCACCTCGGTCTGCGCGCGGGTGTAGAAGCCGAGGTCGACGACGGGGTGCGCACCCAACGGATCGACGCGCGCCCGCATCTGCACGAGGGGCGACAGCGCCTGGCGACCGAGGGTGCCGATCTGCAGCTCGAGCCACGGGCTGTTGAGGACCAGCCCCGCGAGGCGCCCGTGGTGCCGCGATGCCCAGAGCGTGGCGGTGAGGCCGCCCGTCGAATGCCCCATCATCACGAGCCGACGCCGCGACGGCGCACCCTCGAGGCCGTGGCCCATCGCTTCGAGGGCCGTGGCGATGTCGGCGTCGTACACCTCGAGCGACGTCACGAACCCGGGCGTCTGACCGGTGCGCAGGCTGCGGCCGTACTTGCGCAAGTCGAGCGCGTGGAAGCGCGCTCCGTGCGAAGTCCAGAACCGGGCGAGCTCGACCTGGAAGAAGTAGTCGGACCAGCCGTGCAGATAGAGGACGTCGACGTCGCGCAGCGGCCCCGTCAGCCGCGCGAGCGTCGGCGGCTCGAGGCGGACGAGCGTCGCGACGACCTCGCCCTCCTGGTCGGTGCCGAGGGGCAGCGTCAGGGACTGGAACGGACGCCCGAGGACATCTGTCTCCCACTCGCCGCTCATCGGAGCCTCACTCGCCGCGCGAGACCCGCACCATCTCGTCGCGGTCGACGACCTTGATCCGCTCGCGCTCGTGCGGTGCACCGAGGGTGACCTCGTGCTCGTCGAGCCGGTGCCAGCCGTCGAGGTCCGTCCATGCGACCTGCCGCTCGGCGAGGAGCGAGATGATCGCGTCGTCGGACGGGTCCTCGGGGGTCCACCACGAGGCCTGGTCGTTGATGAGGTGGCGGATCGTCTCCATGGCGTCGGACTTCGTGTGACCGATGAGGCCGACCGGGCCGCGCTTGATCCAGCCGGTCGCGTACACGCCGGGGACCCGCTCGTTCGACCCCTTCTTCAGCACCTGACCCTCGTGGTTCGGGATCACACCGTGTCGCTTGTCGAACGGCACGTCCGGCAGCGGCGAACCGAAGTAGCCCACGGCACGGTAGACCTGGCCGACCGGGATCTCGCGGAGCTCGCCCGTGCCCTCGACCCCGCCGGAGCCGTCGGGACGGGTGCGCTCGGTGACGATCGCCGCGACGCGGCCGTCGGCATCCTTCTTGATCTCGACGGGACGCGCCCAGAAGTGCAGGTGCAGCCGGCGACTCGCCTCGCCGCCGGCGTTGTTGACGCTCGGCCGCTGGCGCCACGACTGCAGGACGCGGTCGATGACCATGACCTGCTTGTTCGAGGCGATTGCCGCCTTCGAGGCCTCGTCGTAGTCGAAGTCCTCGTCGTAGACGACCATGTCGACGTCGCGCAGCTCGCCGAGCTCGCGCAGCTCGAGCGGGGTGAATTTCACTTGCGCGGGACCGCGACGGCCGAACACGTGCACGTCGGTGACGGGTGAGGCCTTCAGACCCTCGTAGACGTTCGCGGGAATCTCGGTGGGCAGCAGGTCGTCGGCGTGCTTGGCGAGCACGCGCGCCACGTCGAGCGCGACGTTGCCGTTGCCGAGGACCGCGACGGATGCCGCATCCAGCGGCCACTCGCGCGGGAAGTCCGGGTGGCCGTCGTACCAGCTGACGAAATCCGCCGCGCCGAAGGAGCCCTCGGCGTCGATGCCGGGGATGTCGAGGTCGGCGTCCTTGATCGCGCCGGTCGCGAAGATGACGGCGTTGTAGTGCTTCTTCAGGTCGGCGAGGGTGATGTCCACGCCGAACCGGACGTTGCCGAAGATGCGGATGTCACCACGGTCGAGGACGTCGCGCAGGGCGTTGATGATGCCCTTGATGCGCGGGTGGTCGGGGGCGACGCCGTAGCGCACGAGGCCGTAGGGCGCCGGAAGGTGGTCGAAGAGGTCGATCGACACGTCGAACTTGCGCTCCGCCTTCAGGAGGATGTCCGCCGCGTAGATGCCGGCGGGTCCTGCGCCGACGATGGCCAGCCGGAGCTTGGTCATGGGTGTCCTTTCCGAGAGCCCGCGCGCGGGCGTGACGAAGAAGCGGCGGTTCCGCCGGTGATCAGCTGGAGCGGTCGACGACGACCTGCGCGAAGCGCGTGAGCGCCTCACGGACGAGGCCGTCCGGGAGGGGCGAGAGGGCGGCGACGGCGCGGTCCGACCATTCGTGCGCGAGACGGCGGGTGGCCTCGGTCGCGGGGTGGTCGCGCAGCTGCGCGAGCGGGGCGTCGAGGATGACGGGATCGGCGCCGTCGGAGATGCGGGCGACACCCTCGTCGATCGTGACCTTGAGCGCCTGCGAGGCCGGGTCGGCCGCACGGCCGAGGAGCAGGTAGGGCATCGTCGGCACGCCGGCGCGCAGGTCGGTGCCGGGGACCTTGCCGGTCTCCTCGGCGTCGGCCGACAGGTCGATGACGTCATCGAGCAGCTGGAAGGCGACACCCACGCGCTCGCCGAACTCGCGCACCGGCGCGGCGTACTCGTCGGAGGCGTCGGAGAAGACGACACCGGTCTCGGCGGCGGCGGCGATCAGCGAACCGGTCTTGTCGCTGAGCACCTGCAGGTAGAAGTCGACCGGGTCGTCGCCCGGCTGCGCCCCCACGGTCTCGTGCATCTGACCGAGCACGAGGCGCTCGAAGGTGTCGGCCTGCAGCCGGATGGCACGCTCGCCCACCTGCGCCATGAGCTGGCTGGCACGCGAGAAGAGCAGGTCGCCCGTGAGGATCGCGACGCTGTTGCCCCACACCGCGTGGGCGCTGGGAACGCCGCGGCGACGGTCGGCCTCGTCCATGACGTCGTCGTGGTACAGCGAGCCGAGGTGGGTCATCTCGAGAGCCGTCGCGCCCGCGAGGACGTCGTCGGTGACCCCGGAGCCGAGCTGCGCCGTGAGGATGGCGAGCATCGGCCGCATCCGCTTTCCGCCCGCCTCGTAGAGGTAGCGCGAGGTGACGTCGGCGAGCGAGTCCCCGACCTTCAGCTCACCGGCGAGGCGGGCTTCGACGAGGTCGAGCCCCTCTTCGACCGTGGCGAGCAGCTTGCGCATGCGCGGGCCCACGAAGATGCGCTCGGTGACGCCGAGACGGCTCGCGATCTGCGAGCCCGGAGTACCGGGACGGGGGGTCATGCCTCCAGCGTACCCGTCGCGCCTCAGGCCCGGCCCGGGGTTGCGGGCTTGCGCGCGCGGTGCAGTGCGACGATCCCGAAGCTCAGGTCGCGCCAGGCGACCTGCTCCCACCCGGCGGCGCGGATGCGGCCGGCCAGGGTGCGCTGATCGGGCCAGTCGCGGATCGACTCGTTGAGGTAGTCGTAGGCGTCGGCGTTCGAGCTGAACGCCCGCGCGACGACGGGCAGGACGCGGTCGTTGTAGAAGCGGTACAGCCCACGCATGAGCGCTGCCGGCGGGTGCGAGAACTCGCAGATGACGAGGCTCCCGCCGGGCTTGGTGACGCGGAGCAACTCGCGCAGCGCCTTTTCGGGGTCGTTGACGTTGCGCAGCCCGAACGAGATCGTCACGGTGTCGAACTCCTCGTCGCCGAACGGCAGGGCCGTCGCGTCCGCCTCGACGAAGGACAGGTTCGGGATGCCGCCGTGCCGCCGCTTGCCCTCGGCGATCATCCCCGCCGAGAAGTCGCCCGCGACGACCTCGGCACCCGAGCGGGCGAGCGAGACCGAGCTCGCGCCGGTGCCGGCGGCGAGGTCGAGGATCCTCTGCCCGCGCCGCGGTGCGATGGCGCGCGTCGTCGCGATGCGCCACAGCTTGTCGTTGCCGAGGCTGAGGATCGTGTTGGTGCGGTCGTAGCCCGCCGCGACCTCGTCGAACATGCCGCTGACGCGCGCGGGATCCTTGCCGAGGTCCGCGCGGGTGGACGGGGTGCGGGAGGGCTGTTCGGTCACGTGTCGAGCCTAATCGGGGCGGGATGCCGCGGGGCTGCGCGCGAGGCTCGGGTGGGTGCTGCCGGATTAGGCTGAGAGCGTGACTTCGACTGCGCTCGGCGCTCCCCGGCTGCGCGCCGTCACCCGCCGCATCGAGCCGGTCGACGACCCCCTCTCCTACGCCGCGCCCGACGACCCGACGGTCTGGTCGCGTCGCGGCGACATGCTCGTCGGCTGGGGCCGCGCCGCCGAGCTTCCGGCGGGAGAGTCCGCCGTCGCCTGGTGGCGGGCCGTCAGCGCCGCGGCCGAGGTCGACGACAAGGTGCGGATGCCGGGATCCGGCCTCGTCGCGTTCGGCGCGCTGCCGTTCGACCCGGCCCACAGCTCGTCGAGCGCGACGCTGACGGTGCCGAAGATGATCATCGGCCGCCGCGGCGACACGAGCTGGGTCACCCACGTCTTCACCGACGGTGAGCCCGAGCGTCCCGAGCCGCAGTCCATCCCCTTCGGGCCGCATTGGTCGGCGGTCGTGGGGCCGGGGGCCTGCACACCCGACTGCTACCAGGCGGAGGTGCGGGCCGGGCTCGAAGCGATCGCCTCGGGCGAGGTCGCCAAGGTGGTGCTGGCGCGCGACCTCGTCGGCTCCGTGCCTGCCGGATCGGATCTGCGACGACTCGTCCGCGCCCTCGCCTCGGCCTACCCGGACACCTGGACCTTTGCCGTCGACGGCGCGATCGGAGCGAGCCCCGAGACCCTCGTCACGGTCTCGGGCGGTACGGTCACGGCGCGTGTGCTGGCCGGGACCGCCGCGCGGGGCGCCGACGCCGACGCCGACACCGCGGCATCCGTCGCCCTCGCCACCAGTGCGAAAGACCTCGACGAGCACCGGTACGCCGTGCAGAGTGTGCTGACGGCGCTGCGCGCGCACACGACCGCGCTGGTGGCCGAGCCTGAGCCGTTCATGCTGAAGCTGCCGAACGTGTGGCACCTCGCGACGGATGTCGAGGGCACGCTCTCGGGCCACGCGTCGGCGCTCGACCTCGTCGAGGTGCTCCACCCGACGGCGGCGGTCGCCGGAACTCCGACGCAGGCGGCGCTCGAGGTGATCCGTCGGGTCGAGCCGTTCGACCGCGGCCGCTACGCCGGGCCGGTCGGCTGGATCGACGCGAACGGCGACGGCGAGTGGGCCATCGCGTTGCGTTGCGCGCAGTTCGACGTGCACGGCGAGGGCGACATCGCGCTCACCGCCCACGCCGGCGCGGGCATCGTCGCCGGGAGCGACCCCGAGACCGAGATGCTCGAGACCCGGGTCAAGTTCCGCCCGATCGTCGACGCGCTCGCCTGAGGGCGGTCAGACGTCCGCGAGGAACGTCTCGACGGTCGCGGCGAAGTCGGGGTGGTCCTGGGGCCGGTGACCATGGCCCGACAGGGTCCGGCGATGCGCACCGTGTCGCTCGAGCACCTCGGCGATCGCGTCGTACTCGGCGTTCCACCCGCCCGTGACGACGAGGGTCGGGATGCCGCGCAGCATCGCGGCGTCCACGCCGAACCCCCACGGCGGTCGCCTCGCCGCGAAGCGCGCGACCCCGGCACGCTCGGGCTCCCAGCGCGCCGGGTCGGCGGGGCCGCCGAACATGAGGGGTCGCACGACGGACCAGTAGCCGAAGAGGTCGCCGGTGTCGGCGAATGCTTTCGCGCGAGTGATTCCGGCGATGTGGGCCTCGATCGCGGGATGACCTCGAGCGATGTCGTAGAGCGCGGGCTCGACGAGGACGAGTGCGCGAGGCGACAGCTGGGCCGCAGCGAGCGCGACGGGGACGGCGGCGGCGGAATGGGAGAACACGGTCGCGCCTCGCGGCGCGGCATCCATCGGCGAAGCGGAGAGCGCGTCGAGCGGGAGGGTGAGGTCGAGCGGGAGGTACTGCGCATCGCCGGGCGCCGACGAGGGCCAGGCGGAGGGGCCGTCGCGGTCGGCGCTGTGGACGTACAGTCGCATCCGATCAGGGTACGACTGGGGGGTCCTCGGAGAGACCGATCAGCTCCGCGATGACGCGCGGGTGGGCGAGCACCCGGAAATGGCCGCCCGTGTCGAGGCGCACGTTCTTCGCGGCGCCAGGCGGATCGAACCGGCCGTAGACCGACACGATGCGCCCGTTGACCTCGTGCTCCCGCGACAGAGCGAGGATCGTCGCGCTGCGGGGCGAGAAGATCCGCAGAGACGGGAGGACCATGAGTCGGCCGTAACGTGATCCGCCGAACGGGGTGGCCACGGCAAGCATCGCGCGCACGCGGCCGGTGGGCGCGTCGACGACCATGGTGCGTTTGCCGACCAGTCCGCCCTTGCTGTGCGCGAGCAGCACGCAGCCGCGCAGGTCGTGCTCGGCGAGGTAGCCGACGACCCGGGCCGCGGCGTCGTCGACGGGTCGCCGGTTGCGTCGGAGTACCAACAGGACGTGCACGGGATGCCCGCGGTCGTGCATCGCGCGGATGAGCGGCGTCATGAACCGCCAGGTCTCGTACACGCCGGGGAGGATGACGATGGGCGTGAGCTCACCCGCCAGGAGCTGTCGCGGATCGGTGCGCGTCAGGGTCGCGGCGACCTGCCAGCGCAGCGCGTAGAGGTAGTCGCGCGACCGCCACGCAGCGTTGCGGACGAGAGAGGTCATCGCGACTCCTGCCGTGCTCGGAACGCGACGATCGCGTCGGCGACCACTCGCGGGGCGCTGTGCTGGACGACGTGTCCGCTGCCGGGGATCTCCGACGTCTCGGCATCCGCGGCACCGGCGGACAGCCGTCGACACCACGCCGCCCCCGCGATGGGGTCGCGCGCACCGCGGATCACGAGCAGAGGGCGTGCGAGCGCTCGCACCCGGTCCTCGATGCGGTAGGCGAGCATGTGGCGCAGTTGCCGCAGGTACCAGGGGATGCCGCACCGCACGTAATCGCTGAGGACGAGCCAGTTCGCGAGCGGCGGCTCGCGGAAGATGTCGAGCGCCAGCGCGAGTGCCTGGGCTGTGGGTGTGCGGTGCCGGTCGTCGGCGACGGGACCCATCGCGACGACGTGCGTGACCAGATCGGGACGCTGCGCGGCGAGTTCGATCACCCACTGGCTGCCCATCGAGTGGCCGACCGCGACGACCGGCGGGAGGTCAAGGTGTGCGAGGAGGCGGGCGATCGCGGCGGCCATCGCAGGGACGTCGAGCTCGCGCGCGGGCTGAGGGAGCCCGCCGAACCCCGGCAGATCGATCGAGACGACGGCGTGGTTGTGCGCCAGCTCGGCGTGGAGCCGTCGCAGATAGCGGTGCGACATGCCGATGCCGTGCACGAGGAGGTACGTGTGCGCCGCGTCGGCGCGCGGCGAGTGGAGGACGCGGAAGGTGTTGCCGCCGACCGTGACCTCGTGGATCGGCGGGCCGTCTGGACGTGCCCTCACGCGATGCCTTTCGTCGCCGGAGAGGTTCACGGTAGCCGGGTGCGGGAGGTGTGGTGCGGGGGTTGACCTGGCGGTGTGGGACGGGCGCGGTGAGGTGCGGATCCGGAGGGTGGGCGCGGATTCGGATGCGGTGGCGGCCTCCGGTCCGAATCCGGTGACAGTGTCCGAATCCGGCGCGATTACGGAGTGCGCTGACGGTTGGATGCCGAGGCTGCGCCGGTACGGAGGGTGCGAGAGCTCTGCCGCACATCGAATCCGCGAAGAATGAGAGGACTCTCATTTCTAGGTTGTGCATAACGTGAGTTCTGGGCCCGGTTTGCCGAGATGGATGTCGGTGGCCCCTGGCAGAGTGCAGGTATGACGGATGCGGCGGAAACCCCCGGTGGCGAGGACTATCTCGCCGCCCTGGCGGGCATCGTCGCTGAGGTTGGCGACGTTGCTGTCGAACTCGCTCGGGTGCAGGTCCGGGAGCTTCGGGCGCTGGCTGCGGCGGGCCAGTTGGCGGAAGCGCAGACCGCGCAACGCAACGCGCGTGTTCTGGTCCACGACATGGCGTTGCGATCGATCGCGGCGGAGGTCGGCGGCGTCATGCGTTTCACCGACCGGACCGTGCAACGGCGGATCGGTGAAGCACGGACCCTGATCGAAGGGTTTCCCGCGACGGTCGAGGCGTGGGAGCAGGGGCGGATCGTCCGCGGGCACGCGATCGCGATCGTGGAGACCGGGACGAGTCTGCCGGCGGAGATGTGGTCCGAGTTCGAACAGCTCGCGATCAGCCGATGCGAGAAGGACACCCCGAACCGTGTGCGAGGAGAGCTCGAGATCCTCGCCCACCGGATGCATCCCCGCTCGTTCGCGGAGCGGCACGAGGATGCCGCCGCGACGCGGTGCGTCCGGATCGTGCCGGGAAGGGACGGAATGTCCGACGTGGTCGCGACCGTCTCGACGGTGATCGCCGAGGGCATCCACGACCGACTCACCCAGCAAGCGAGGGCGATCATCGACACCCGCGACGAGCGCGCCGCTGCGCACGGCGGGGATGGTGTCGCGTTCGGGGAAGCAGCCACGGCGCACAGCGACAGCGACGATGCCGCAGCCATCGTCGCCACTGACCAGCGCTCCATCGACCAGGTCCGGGCGGACGTGTTCGCGGATTTGCTCCTCGCGGGAACACCAGCGCTCGACGACACCCGCGACACCACCGCCGGTCCGCTGGGCGCGATCCGCGCACGTGTGCAGGTACTCATCCCCGCCGCGACCCTCACCGGCGAGGACGACGGGCCCTGCGACCTGACCGGGCGCTCCCCGATCGACCCCGCGACCGCCCGCACCCTCGCGGGCGACACCGGGATGTGGGAACGGCTCTTCCACGACCCCACCACCGGGGTCACCGTCTCAACCGACTCGTACCGCGTCCCGTCCGGGATGCGCCGGTTCCTGCAAGCCCGCGACCAGCACTGCCGATTCCCCGGATGCCGCGTCGCGGCGATCCGGTGTGAGGTCGACCACACCCACGACCACGCCCTCGGCGGCAGAACCGAACTGTCGAACCTCGCCCACCTGTGCCAGAGGCATCACTCCATGAAGCAGTTCACCGCATGGAGAGTCCGACAACTGAAGGGTGGCGTCCTCGAATGGACCTCACCCCTCGGCAGGACCTACCGCGAAGACGCCCCCACCCCGGCCGTCGCCTTCACCCCTGCCGCACCACCACCACCACCACCGACCGCACCAGCGGAACCCGCACCCTTCTGACGCCCGCCCCCAACGGCGACCAGGTCGGATACGTCACCACCGCTTACGACGGCGAACTCACGAGCGACGCCACCCCCGACGGCGACGAGCTGTTCGAGATCGCCTGGTTCCCCCGCGACGCGATCCCCACCCTCCCCCGCCGCGACTGGATCGACCGCGTCATCGGCGACGTCCGCGACGATCTGTAGGGTGCCGCCATGACGACCGACATCCGCGACGACCGCACCGTCGTCCTCCTGCACGGCTGGCCGGGACTCCCCTCCGACTACGACGCGGTCATCGCCGACCTGACCGACCTCCGCACCCTCACCCCCGACCTCCTCGGCATGGGGACCGGGTTCGACGGCATCCCGAGCGTCGAGGCATCCACCGCCGAATCGCACGCCGAACGCGTCCTCGGGCAGCTCGACGACGCCGGGATCACGAGCGGCGTCATCATCGCCGGCTACGACATCGGCAGCCGCATCGCCCAAGCCGCCCTCCGCGCAGACCCGAGCCGGTTCCACGGCGCCGTCCTCACCCCGGCCTACCCGGGCGTCGGCGACCGCGCCGCATCCCCCGCCCTCGCCTCCGTGTTCTGGTACCAGCACTTCCACCGCGACCCCGTCGCCACCCAGCTCATCGACGGCGACGAACGCGCCGTCCGCACCTACCTCACCCACACCTGGAACAGTTGGCGAGCGGATGCCGCACCCCCGCCGCACCTCGACGAGATCATCGCCGCCTACGCACGGCCGGGCGCGTTCGCCGCCAGCCTGCAGTGGTACGTCGCCAACCGCGGCTACACCGCCGACACGGCCCCCGTCACCGTTCCGACGACGATGCTGTGGCCCGGCGCCGACCCGCTGTTCTCGACCGACTGGACCGACAGGCTGCCCGACCACTTCACCGACGTCCGCCTCGACGTCATCTCTAGATGCGGGCACTTCATCCCTGTCGAGCGGCCCGACGCCGTCGTCCGCGCCATCCGCTCGCACCTCGACTGACCGCTCAGGTCGCCGCGAGCCGCGCCTTCTCGACCTCGACGTCGAAGTCCGCCGCCGGCCACTGCGGATCGATCCGCTCCAAGACCTCGATCAGCAGCGCCTGCACCGCCAACCGGGCGTACCACTTGTGGTTCGCCGGCACCACCAACCACGGCGCACGATCCGTCGACGTCCGATCGAACACCGCCTGATACGCGTCCATGTACGCCGGCCACAGCTCCCGCTCGTCGACGTCGCCGGGGTTGTACTTCCAGTGCTTGTCCGGCCGCTCGAGCCGCTCCGTCAGACGCGCCTTCTGCTCATCGCCCGAGATGTGCAGCATGACCTTCACGAGGTGCACACCGCGCTCCGCCAGCCGGTCCTCGAAGTCGACGATGGCGCCATACCGTCGCTGGATCTCCTCGGGCGGCGCGAGCTGCCGCACCCGACCGATCAGCACGTCCTCGTAGTGCGACCGGTCGAACACCCCGATGTACCCGGGCTCGGGAATCTCCCGCTCGATCCGCCACAGGAAGTCGTGCGACAGCTCCTCGGGCGTCGGCTTCTTGAACGCCTTCAGATGCACGCCCTGCGGATCCGTCGCCCCGATCACGTGCCGGACGATCCCGCCCTTGCCCGCCGAATCCATCGCTTGCAGCACGAGCAGCACCGACGGCGCATCCGGTTGCGTGCGACTCTGCGCGTACAGCCGCTCCTGCAACTGATCGAACTCGTCCGCCGCAGCGGCGAGATCCGCCTGCCCCGACTTCTTGTCGCCGTCGTACCCGGGCGTCGACGCCGGGTCGACGTCGGCGAGGCGGAACCCCGCCCCCACCCGCAACAGCGTCGACGGTGACCCGGTCCAGTGATCGTCAGCACTCATGCGGCACATCCTGCCCTGCTGGAGACCTGAGCGCGACGGTCTTGCGGATGCCGCGGCTACCGCGTCAGCGGGACCTCGATGATCTGGCGTCCCCCGGCCGGCGACGTCAACGCCTGGTCGAGCGCGCCGCGCGTCGTCACCCGGCGGTACTCCCACCCGTACGCGCGGGCGATCTCTTCGACACGTGCCGTCTGCGGCGTGAACTGCACCCGGTCGAACGCCTCGGCACCGGCGATCCCGGCAACCTCCAGACCGTCGAAGATCGTCCCGCCGCCGTCGTTGCCGACGATGACCTGGATCCGCGGCTCCCCCTCGGTCGGAGGATGCAGCAGCGCCCCCACGTCGTGCAGGAACGCCAGGTCGCCCAGCAGCACCCGCGTGACCCCCGGCGTCGCACCGCGCTGCGAGGCAGCCGCGATCCCGAGCCCTGTCGCGACCGTGCCGTCGATGCCGGCGAGCCCGCGGTTCGCGTGCACCGGCACCTTCTTGCCGCCGAGGATCTCGTCCGCCACCCGGACCAGCCGCGACGACCCGAACAGCAGCCGGTCGTGCGGCCACGTGGCCCGCCACACGGCATCCACCAGAACCGCCCGATCGACGGGCGCGCGGATCGCGCCGAGCTCGGCGGAGATCGCCCCCAACCGCTCGGCCGGCGCCGCCGACGACAGCGCATCGGCATCGGGCGCGGCGGGACTGAGGTCGACGATCTGCTCCCGCGACGCCCTCATCCACGCTCCGAGCCACTCCCGGTCCGCGGCCGCCGACGGAGCGGTCACGCCGTCCACGGCGACCGTCGTGCCGTTGAGGTTCAGCTGCTCGCCCGGACCGCGCACCGCGAGCACCTCGACGTCCGCGCGACTCAGCAGCCGGGCGACCTCGCGGCTCAGCGTCGGGTGCCCGAACACGACCGCCCGTTCGACGCGGCCGCCGAGCTCGGGGTCGGACAGCAGCCGCCGGTACCCGTGCACGAGATGCCGACCGAACCGCGCGCCGCTCACGATCTCGGCGATGAGCGGGTACCCGCCCTCGTGCGCCAACTGCTCGGCATCCGTCCCCGCATCGGCGCCCGCGACGACGACCGTCCGCGGCCCCGCCGCGAGCACGACCGGCTCCGCACCGGCGACCTGGAGCGCCGCACCGACGCCCCCGCCGCCCTGGTAGTGGGCGCCCCACTCCGTTTCGGCGGTCTCGTCGGCGGCGTCCGCAGGGTCGGATGCCGCGACGACACCGGTCGACGACGGCAGCCACTCCGGCAGCGCACCGGCGAGCGGCTCGCGGAACGGGACGTTGAGGTGCACGGGCCCGGCGACGCGGGATCCGGCGCCCACCGCGGCATCCCACCCCTCGTCGGCGGCGGCGCGAAACGGCGCCACCTCGTCGCCGTCGATCGCGTCCGCGAGCGCCTCGGCGACCGGCAGGTCGGATTCGAGTCGGACGAAGCCCGAGAACATCCCCGGCTGACGGGTGGCCTGGTTCGCGCCGACCCCGCGCAGCTCGGGCGGGCGGTCCGCGGTCAGCAGCAGCAGCGGCACACCGGAGTGGTGCGCTTCGAGCACGGCGGGGAGGAGGTTCGCGACCGCGGTGCCGGACGTGCAGATCACGGCCGCCGGCATCCGGTCCTCGCGTCCGATGCCGAGCGCGGTGAACCCGGCGACGCGCTCGTCGATGCGCACGTGCAGCCGGATGAGGCCGCGCGACTCGAGTTCGGCCGCGACCAGCGCGAGGGCCTGCGACCGGGAGCCCGGCGAGAGGACGACGTGGCGCAGCCCGCGCTCGATCAACCGGCCGAGCAGCGCCGCCGCGGCGTCGGTCGCGGGCGCGCGGCCGGATCCGTCGCGCGTCATGTCAGGAACGCGACCCGCGCGACTGCTCGTCGGAGTCGTCGTCCGCCGGCGGGTCGACGGGGCGCTCGCGCGGGTCGGGCGCCTCGGAGTCGAGGGCGGCGAGCTCCTCCTCGAGGCGGCGGATGCGCTCGTCCTGATCGCTCGTGGTGTTGAGGCGACCGAGGAAGTCGGGGTCGTCGTCGGGGGCGCGGAAGACCACCCGGTTCGACGAAGCGCGCGAGCGACCGATGACGAACCAGAGGATGCCGCCCACGACCGGCAGCAGGATCACGATGAGCAGCCAGATCGGCTTGCTGACCCCGCGGTGACGGGTCGGGGACTGCACGGCGCAATCGACGATGCTGTAGACCCAGAACGCGGCCAGCAGCAGCGCCAGAACGAGGTACACGCGCGCCATTCCTCCATCCTAGGCACGCGCCCGCGGCCCGAGGCGGCCGGGGCGAACCCCCGGGTGCACGGCCGTAGAATGGCGGTATGCGCGCCCGGTCAGCCTTCGTCTACGCGCTGCTGCGGCTGCTCGCCTTCTTCGTCCCGTTCGGGATCATGATGCTCTTCCCGGTGCTGCGCGAGCAGTACTGGCTCGCGGCGATCTTCGCGGCCCTGATCGGACTGAGCCTCTCGATGCTCTTCCTGCGTCGCCCTCTCGACGAGGTCTCGACCGGCATCGCCGAGACCCGCGCGGCGCGCAAGCGTGCCGCGGGCGACGAAGCCGTCGAGGACGCCGCGAACTGACGCTCAGGCGACGTACGCCCAGAGGATGAACGCGCTCCACGCGAGCGACGCGAGCGAGCTGAGCTGCAGCGCGACGATGAGCTCCCGCGGGGTGCGGTACGTCCAGACGATGAGCGTCGCCGACAGCGTCGCGAGCAGCACGATGAGCGACAGCCACGCCACCGGGTAGAAGACCGCCAGCACCGGCACGATGGCGAACGGCACGAGCATGAACACGGTGTAGAGCACCTGCGACGCGCGCTTGCCGATGAGCACGGTCAGCGTGCGCTTGCCGGCGACGCGGTCCTGATCGATGTCGCGCAGGTTGTTCGTCACGAGCACACCGCACGCGAGGGCGCCGACGGCGATCGAGGGCACCCAGGACTCCTGCGGCACGGACCCCGCCTGCACGAACGTCGTCCCGATGACCGCGACGGGGCCGAAGAAGACGAAGACGAACAGCTCGCCGAGGCCGAAGTAGCCGTACGGACGCTTGCCGCCGGTGTAGAACCACGCCGCGACGATGCAGACCGCGCCCACGGCGAGCAGCCACCAGAACTGCGTGCGGATGACGATCGCGAGGCCCGTGACGGCCGCGATCCCGAAGAAGAGGAGGGCTGCGATCAGGACGGCACGGGGGGCGACGCGTCCCGAGGCGGTGAGGCGGGTGGGGCCGACCCGGTGGTCGTCGGTGCCGCGGACGCCGTCGCTGTAGTCGTTCGCGAAGTTGACCGCGATCTGCAGCGACACGGCCACCACGAGGCAGCTGAGCGCGAGCACCCAGTGGAACCCGGCGCCGACGGCGATCGCCGCGCCGGTGCCGACGAGGATCGGGCTGATCGCGAGGGGCAGCGTGCGCAGCCGCGCGGCGCCGATCCAGTCGCGCGCCGTCACCGGGGCGGGTTTCGGCGGGGCGGACGAGACGCGCGCCTTCGCCGGGTTGCCGCGCGAACCGGAGCGCTTCGCGGCGGGTTTACGGGAGGTCTTTCGGGATGCGGCCACGAGCAAGGATCCTATTCGTCCTCCGCCAGCAGCCGTCGGAGCAGCGCCCGGTCGGGCTTGCCGCTCGTCGTCAGCGGCACGGCGTCGAGCACGAGCATCTCGCGCGGTCGCGCCGGCGCACCGATCGCCGCGGCGACGACGCGGCGCGCCTCGTCGAGGACGTCGGGCTCGGTCCGGTCGGCGAGCGCCGCCCGCGAGAGGACGACGACGGATGCCGCGCCCCACCGCTCGTCCGTCGTCGGCACGATCACGGCGCCCTCGAGCCCCGGCACGGTGCGCACGGCCTGCTCGACCCGGTCGAGCGAAACGTTCACCCCGCCGGAGACGATGACGTTGTCGCGGCGCCCCGTCACCCGCAGCACGCCGTCCTCGACGGACCCGGTGTCGCCCGTGCGGTACCAGCGGGTCCCGTCCGCCTCGCGCACGAACACCTCGGCGGTGAGCTCGGGCTCGCCGAGGTAGCCGTCGGCGAGCGTCGGACCGCTCAGCTGCACTTCGCCGTCCGCGATCCGCACCCGCACGCCCTCGAGCGGCCGCCCGTCGTAGACGCAGCCGCCGCTCGTCTCGGTCGACCCGTAGGTGCGGACGACCCGGGCGCCGAGGGCCGCGGCCCGTTCGGAGAGCGCGGGCGGTAGGGCCTGCCCGCCGACGAGCACGGCCTCGAACGAGGCGAACGCGCGGGCGACCGCGGCATCCCTCTCCCCCGCCTCGACCAGCGTCTGCACCTGCGCCGGCACGAGTGACGTGTACGTCGGGATGCGGCGCCCGCCCTCGCTCGCGGCCATCGCCGATGCGGCGGCGGTGAAGGTCTGCGCCGTGAACGAGCCTGCGAGGATCGCCGGGTCGCGCCCGGCGACGAGCGCGCGCACCATGACCTGCACGCCGGCGACGTAGGTCGCGGGCAGGGCGAGCATCCAGGCGCCGCTGCCGATCCGCTCGGCGGTCGCGAGCGCCGACGAGGTCAGCGCCGACCGGCTGAGCGCGACCGACTTGGGGTAGCCCGTCGATCCGCTCGTCGTGACGACGACGGCCGTGCCCGCGGGGACGTCGGTCGGAAGATCGGATGCCGCGCCGAGCGCGACCGCGGGCCCCGCACCGAGCACCGCGGACCGCAGCGCGCGCAGCACGTCGCGGGGATCGGCGGACTCGAGCGGGCGCAGCTGCATCGCGGGACTCAGAAGTGGTACGGGTACGGCGACCAGTCCGGGTCGCGCTTCTCGAGGAACGCGTCGCGGCCCTCGACGGCCTCGTCGGTACCGTAGGCGAGCCGCGTCGCCTCACCGGCGAACACCTGCTGGCCGACCATCCCGTCGTCGATCGCGTTGAACGCGAACTTCAGCATGCGGATCGCCGTGGGCGACTTGCCGAGGATCGTCCGGGCCATCGAGATCGCCTCGCGCTCGAGGTCGGCGTGCGGCACGACGCGGTTGACGGCACCCATCTCGTACGCGCGCTGCGCCGAGTACTCCTCGGCGAGGAAGAACACCTCGCGCGCGACCTTCTGGCCGACCTGACGCGCCATGTACGCCGAGCCGTAGCCCGCGTCGAACGACCCGACATCCGCATCGGTCTGCTTGAAACGCCCGTGCTCGGCGCTGGCGATCGAGAGGTCGCAGACGATGTGCAGCGAGTGCCCGCCGCCGGCCGCCCAGCCGGGGATGACGGCGATGACGACCTTCGGCATGAACCGGATGAGGCGCTGCACCTCGAGGATGTGCAGGCGTCCCGCCCGCGCGGGATCCGGAGTCGTCGCATCGTCAGCGGCGTAGGTGTACCCGTCGCGACCGCGGATGCGCTGGTCGCCGCCGGAGCAGAACGCCCAGCCGCCGTCCTTCGGGCTCGGACCGTTGCCGGTCAGCAGCACGACGCCGATCCTCGGGTCCTGCCGCGCCGTGTCGAGGGCGCGGTACAGCTCGTCGACGGTGTGCGGGCGGAAGGCGTTGCGCACCTCCGGCCGGTCGAACGCGATACGCGCGATCCGCCCGTCCGTCGAGACGTGCGCGGTGATGTCGGTGTAGGCCTCGGCGCCGGGCGCCGCAGTCCACTCCGCCGGGTCGAAGAGCTCGGAGACGGTCACCCGGCCAGCCTACGCGCGGGGCCGAGCCGAGCGGATGCCGCGCAGCGTCACACGCGCCGTCGCGAGGAGCCCCACACCCCTACCCTGGAGCGGTGATGTCCCGTGCCCTCCCCGCCCTCGCCGCCGCCGTGCTGGCGCTCACCCTGTCCGCCTGCGCGCCCGCCGCGCCGAAGGCCGGTCCCGGCTCGCCGTCGCCGACGCCGTCCGCCACGACGTGCACCGCCGACTCCGGGGTGACCGTCATCGTCGATGGCGGGAACCTGCCGGGCGCGGACGAGGTCGCGCTCGACACGTGCGTGCCGGCCGACGAGCCGATCGCCGCGACCGACGCCCTCGCCGCCGCCGGGGTCGAGCTCGAGGGGACGACCGAGTACGGTGACGCCATCGTCTGCCGCGTGAACGGCCTGCCCGCAGCCGACGAGCCCGTCGGATCGACCGAGGACCCCGACTACGTCGAGTCCTGCGAGAGCATGCCCGCCGGCTTCGCGTACTGGGGTCTGTGGGTGCGCCCGTCCGCCGACGCGGAGTGGGGCTTCGCGCAGGAGGGCATCGCGACCCTGCAGCTCTCCCCTGGCGAGAGCCTCGAACTGCTCTTCTCGCTCGACGGCGAACCGGCGGCGCCGACGCCGTGACCGTCCGACCCGGACCGCTGCGGGCCGCGACCGCCGTCGCGGCCGGGTTCGTCGTGGTCCGGGTGCTGTACCGCGTCCTGTTCGGCGGTGCCGACGGCGGCGGGACGCTCCTCCTCGACCTGCCGTCCTGGCGCCTGCCCGCGCCGTTCGCGCATGTCGAGGTGCTCGGCCCGGTGACCGCCGGCGGGATCGCGGAGGCCGCGGCATCCGCTCTGCCCATCGCGGTGCCGCTTCTGATCGTCGGCGCGCTCGTCGCGGTGCTCGACGTGCCGCGACTTCTCGCGCGCGGCGCACGTCGCGGCCCGGTGCAGGGCCTCGCCCGCGCCCTCGCGCTCGCGTGGGCGACGCTCCCGGCGCTGGCCGACGCGGTGCGCGCCGCGCGGCGGGCCGCGCGCCTTCGCGGCGAGCGCGCCGGCGTGCGGCTGCTCGCCCCGGTCCTCGAGCGCACGCTGCAGCGCGCCGTCACCCTCGGAACCGCGCTCGAACTGCGCGGGTACGCCGGCTCGGGAGCGGTCGCGCAGGCCGACCCCGTCGTGCGCCTCGACGGCGCCGCGTGGGGCTTCGGCGATCGGACGGTCGCGGCCGTCGACCGGCTCGACCTGACCGCCGGCACGCTCACCCTCGTCGTCGGTCCCACGGGCGCCGGCAAGAGCACCCTCCTGCGCGGACTCGCCGGTCTGCACACGACGACCGACGGCGGATGGAGCGCCGGGATGTTCGACGTGGTCGGGATGCCGCGCGCCGCGCGGCTGCCGAGGGACACCGCCCGGTCGGTCGGGGTCGTGCTGCAGGACCCGCGTCAGGGGTTCGCCGCCGAGCGCGTCCGCGACGAGATCGGACTGGCGCTCGACCTGCGCGGCGCGGCGACGCCCGAGATCGATGCGCGGGTCGCCGAGACCGCGGAGCGCGTCGGGGTGACGGCGCTCCTCGACCGCCGCGTGCGCGAGCTGTCGGCCGGTGAGGCGACCCTCGTCGCGATCGCGGCCGCGGTCGTCGACGCCCCGGCACTGCTGCTCGTCGACGAGCCGCTCGCGGATCTCGACACCGCCGCCCGCGCCCGGATCGTCGCGCTGCTCACGGATCTCGCTCGCCGGTCGGGCGTATGCGTCGTCGTCGCCGAGCACCGCGCGGACGAGTTCGCGGGCGTCGCGGACGGCGTCATCGGCGTCGGGCGGCGGGAGGAGGCGCCGCTGCCGCGTCCGGGCGCGCGACAGGTCGGCGCGACCATCCTCGAGGCGCACGCGGTGACCGTCCGCCACGGCGCGCGGACCGCGGTCGACGGCGCGGACCTCCGCGTCGCGGCGGGCGAAATCGTCGCCGTGCAGGGGCCGAACGGCGCGGGCAAGTCGAGCCTCCTCACGGCGCTCGCCCTCGGCGCGCCGGGGGTCCGGGCGACCGGCCGCGTCGCGCTCGTGCCCGACGCCTCGGACGACCTCTTCGTCCGCGACACGGTCGAGGCCGAGTGCCGTCACGCCGACCGTCGGGCCCGCACGACCGGCACCGCCGCCGTGTTCTTCGACCTGCTCGGGATGCCCGCGGACTCGCCCGCGGCGACGGCGCTGAGCCGGCGGCATCCGCTCGATCTGTCCGCCGGACAGCGACGGTGTCTCGCGATCGCGATCCAGTGCGCCCGGCGACCCGCGGCCCTGCTCGTCGACGAGCCGACGCGCGGCCTCGACCCCGCCGCCCGCGCGCTCGTCGCCGCGGCGCTCGTGCGCACCGCCGAGGCCGGCGCCGCCGTCGTGTTCGCGACGCACGACGCCGAACTCGCGGGCGTGCTGGCCGACCGCGCGGTGCGGATCGACGGCGGCGTGCTGCGTCCGGGCGGCCTGCGGTCGGATTCGGAGATCGTCGCGGGATTCGGATCGAACGTGTCCCCGGCATCCGAATCCCGCGACGTCGTCCGAATCCGCAGTCACGCGGATGCCGCGCCCGCCCGCCCGCGCTCGCGCGGCCTCGTCCTGCTCGCCGCCAACCTGCTTGCGGCCGGCGCGTTCGCGTGGCCGCTCGTCGCGGCCGCGCTACCGTCGCAGGCGCAGGCCGCGGCGCCCGTCATCGCCCTCGCGCTCGCCCCTCTCGCGGTCGTGCTCGTCGCGACGGCAGTCGACGCGTCGATCCGCTCGGCCCACACGCTGGCGCTGCTGGCGACGCTCGCCGCGATCGGCGGCGCGATCCGGCTCGCGTCGACCGGGGTCGGCGGCGTCGAGGCGCTGTTCGTCCTGCTGATCCTCGCCGGCCGCGCCTACGGCGCACGGTTTGGGATGCTGCTGGGCGCCGCGTCACTGCTGCTGTCGTCGCTCGTGTGGGGCGGCGTCGGGCCGTGGCTGCCGTTCCAGATGTTCGCGTGCGGCTGGGTGGCGGCAGGCGCCGCTCTCCTGCCGGCGCGGGTGCGGGGGCGCGGCGAAGTCGTGATGCTGGCGGGGTACGGGGTGATCGCGTCGTACCTGTTCGGCCTGGTCATGAACCTCTGGTTCTGGCCGTTCGCCGTCGGCGCGGGGACGTCGATCTCCTACGTCCCCGGCGCGCCGCTGACCGAGAACCTCGCGAGCTTCCTGCTCTACTCGCTCGTCACTTCGACGGCGGGATGGGACACCGTGCGCGCGGTCACCACCGTCGTCGGGATCGCGCTCGTGGGACGCCCCCTGCTGCGCTCGCTGCGCCGCGTGAAGCCGGTCTCGGCGCCCGTCGCAGTGCCCGGGACGCCCGAACCCGTCGCCGTCGTGCGAAGCTTGTAGGGCGGCCCTCACCCCCGACGAGCGCCGCGGAGGGACCCCCGCATGAAGATCACGAGATCATCCGATTGGCGGGACGCTCTTCCATTCGAGACGCCCGTGCTCGCGGCCGAGGCCGTGCCCGGCGAACCGACCCGCTGCGTGAGCTGCCCCGCCGGCAGCGAGCCGCGCGACCGCACCGAATTGTGGGTCGTGAAGCACCGGCATCCCAACAATCACGCGGGCTTCGTGCGGTATTACTGCGCCGAGCACGCCCCGAAGACCGCGCCGCCGCCCGCACCGTCGATCGCGAGCCCCGGGCGGGCCCGCGGTTCGGCGGCCAAGGCACGGCCCGAGCGCACCGTCGCCCCCAAGCGGCCCGCGGCGTCGCTCGACGTGGTGCGGGCGATGTGCCCGGACTGCTTCGTCGAGGTCTCCGCGACCGGCGTGTGCGGGATGTGCGGCCAGCAGGTCGCCTGACCGCGGATCAGGGCTCGGTGGGCGCGGTGTTCGACAGCCACCACTCCTCGAGGTGATCGATCGCGGCAGCGGGCAGGAGCCCCGAACTCGTCGAGAGACCGGTCGTCTCGTCCCCTCCCGCGGTCTGGAGGCTGCGCAGCAGCAACACCGATGTGCCGAGGACGGTGACCCGTAGGTGTGGCTCTTCACCTTCGCGGACCTCATACCGCAAGACGCCCCCGTCCGCCCGCTCGACCACGCCGTCGCACGACGCGATGAGGCCCACGAGTGGTGCAGCGGCAGCTTCCGAGGCTGATCCGAATCGCCAGACGGATGCCGCATAGGCGAACTCGACCCCGGGGTCGGTCTCACTACTGACGCGCGCGGACAACTGCTCAATCGCACCCGCCGCGAACATGTCGTCGGCGGGCTCGGAGTAGGCGGGGGTGTCACCGACTGCCAATGTGCACGCCGCCGCCGGATAACCCGGCTCTGTCTTGGCCGGGGCGCACGCGCCGTCGCCCCGTAGGTACCGCGCCGACGTCCACTGCATTGTCCATACCTCGTCGATCCCCGGCATCCGGTCTACCGAGTTCGCCACGCCGAGATCATCGCTCGCGTCCACCGTGCACGCGGCGGCGCCAGCGGGGGACGATACGACCGTCCGGGACGGCGTCGGAGCCGGCTTTTCCTCGGACTCGATACTGGCTGTCGAGACACATCCCGTCAGCACGAGGGCCGGTCCCACAAGGAGGACCGCGATCCGAAGCAGACGCATCCTCGCAGTATGCCGTGTCCGAGCCCCCGCCTACCGTCGGCACGGTGACGGAACCGGTGCGGTGGTGGTGGCAGCGGCGCCAGTTCTCGCGCGGCGTCGACGTGCCCTACCCGGTCGGCACGTACCGGTCGGCGTGGGCCGCCTACCCCGAGCTCGTGCGGCAGTACCACCCCGACCTCAACGAGGGAATCTCGCTGTCGCAGATCCCGCCCGCGGCCGACGTGCTGCTGTGCTGGGAGTGCACGGCCGGCCACCGGTTCGCCGCGACACCCACCGAGCAGCGCGAGCGGCCCGGACGCGTCCGGCGGCGGTCGGCCTGGTGCCCCGAGTGCTCCGCCCTCGCGGCGCCGCGACCGGTGAAGGCGGTACCGAAGCGTGCGGTGTCGACCGTTTGCGAGAAGATCCCCGACCTTCCCGTCGGGGAGCCCTTCGTCAGCGAGTGCGCGCCACGACCGGCATCCACTGCCGAAGGCCGACTGCGCCTGCAGCTTTCGCAGGCGCTCCTGTTCACCGAGGGGATGACGGCGGTGCGCGTCGGGCGACCGTTCTTCCGGCACCGCGAGGTGTGGCCCGACATCCTGCTGCCCGAACTGCGAGTCGCGATCGAGTACGACACTCCGGGCCGTCACGGGCTCGAGCACGTGGGGCGGCGGGAGGCATCCGATCGTCGGAAAGACGCCCTGCTGCGCGCCGCGCGCTGGGAGGTCGTGCGGGTGCGCACCGGCGGGCTCGAGCCCCTCGGCCCGCACGATGTCGTACTGCGGACGGCGGGCACGAAGACGGTTCCGGCGATCCTCGACGCGCTGCGTGGGATCCGCGGCGACCTGGTCGTCGACGCCTACCGGCGCTGAGTCAGATCGGCTCGTCCCAACCGATCACGCGGGCGTTGCCGAGCGGCACCGTGCCCGGTGCTAGCTGTACTGACCCGGATCGTTGTTGACGTAGGAGAAGCCTCCGGTGTCGAGTTGGAGCTGTCTAGTTCTGCAGCTCGAACACACGGAGGCTT
>NZ_JBMWDR010000008.1:0-123041 GCF_049545525.1 Microbacterium sp. NPDC064942
GAGCAACGACCACTGAGCATCCGAGAGCACCTGAAACCGCGTCACGACCTCAGACTCTCAGCGCGCCGCCGAACTATTTGTCAGACACGCCCTAGCGGATGAGGCAGGTGTCCCGTCGCGAACCGGCCACCTTGCGCTCGAAGAACTCATCCAGGTCGGCGCCGTCCAAGCTCGCTCACGACGGGCCGTTACGACGACTCCCGACAAGGTCCTCACCATACTCGCCGCGCATCGCAACCTTGCACGAGATTCCTTCGCCACCACGCGGGCCGAGGAGCTTCGCCGAGCGCCCTGGGCTCGATGTTTCTCCGGCCCTGACCGGGACCAGCAGGGACCGATCAAAGCCGTAGCGCCCCCATTAGGACCGGTAGGGAACCAGTTTCCTCCGCTCGCGTGGCCTGCGACGGATGACGTTCTGGGACCAAACCTAGGCTGCCTGTCGCGGCGATCTGGTCACAACGACGTCGACACCCTGATCGCGGAGCCGTGAAACCTCACGCCGATCGGTCGCGTTGTCCACAATGACCGTATCGAACGCGGTTAGAGGCATGAGCGCGTGAAGCGCTCGCTTTTGGAACTTCGTGTGGTCGACAACCAGAATCCGCCTCGTCGACGAAGCAAACATCGCGCGCTTCACCTCGTTGGTTTCTAGTGACTGGTGGAAGACAACGTCGTCTGTGATTGCCGCCGCCGACATAATGAACAGATCTGCGCGCAGCGCGCCGATCGCGGCAGTGGTGATTCCTCCCATGAAGGCACTGCACCAGTTGAAGTACTGTCCGCCGAGACCGAGTAGCGTGATCCCGCTCGCAGACCGCAGTTCGTCCATGATTGTCAGGGTGTTGGTGATCACCGTTAAAGGACGACGGGTGCGCAGATGAGGTACCAGGTGGAATGTTGTGGTCGAATCATCCAACATGAGAGCCTGGCCCGGTTCGATGAACTCCAACGCGGCCAGAGCGAGCGCCTCCTTCTCGGCGGTCTCGCGGTTCGAACGGTAGACGTCGCTTGACTCAACGAGAGACGTCGACATGGCAGTCGCGACGCCGCGGCTCTTGCGCAGCAGGCCGCGACTTTCGAGCTCGTCGAGATCGCGGTGCACGGTCATCACGCTGATGCCGAACCGCTCAGCGAGCTGCTCTATGCGAACTGTTCCCTCGGCCATGACGACCTCGGTGATTGCCTGTTGCCGTGCCGCTTGGCGGGATTGGCGCGGCTCGGCGTCAATGGATATCTCTGTCATGGCCTTCTCCGCACTGCTGCCGCTCATCTCAAACTAGCGCAACGGCCTCGTCGAGGATGCGCGCGAACTGGCGGGGGTCATGCGCGAAGCGGCCAAGGAACAGCCCATCCACCGCACCCCCGAGTTGAGTGAGCGATCCCGGCTGCGCCGAGCCTCCGTAGATCACCCGGGTCGTGTCGAAGCGGGAGTCATCGTGCAACCGCTTCCGTAGCGCTGTCACGACGGCGACGACATGGTCGGTCGCGGCTGCCTCGCCCTGCCCGATTGCCCACGCCGGTTCGTACGCGACGATGATGTCCGCATCGGAGGTGTCGCTTGCCTGCAGTGCACTCTCTACTTGCGCGACGCAGACGGCTGCGGCGTCCAACGCGCTGATCCGGTCGTGCTCGCCGACGCATAGAACGGGAACGAGATGGTTGCGAAAAGCAGCCGCGACCTTATTAGTGATCGTCTGATCGCTCTCGCCGAAGATAGTCCGTCGCTCAGCGTGACCGACCTCGACGAGCGCACATCCGACTGCGCGCAGGTCCTCACCACTGATGGCGCCAGTGTAGGCCCCTCGGTCGTCCCAATGCAGGTCCTGGGCACCGACGCGCACAGGTGTATCGGCAAACTCCTGTAGTACCTGTGGAAGCGATGGAAGGGAAGGCAGCACAAAGACTTCCACCCTGCGCCCGACCACTGCGGGGTGCCACTTGCAGAGCGCAGCCACCTCGCGGGCCCAGCGCGCCGTCTGCTCAACATCAAGATAGAGCTTCAGACTGACCCCGAGCATTACTGGCCGCGCTGCTACTGCGGAGCCAAGCTCAACCACAAGCGCCTGTTTGCTCGTATTCGCCGATCAGCTTCACCTTCTCGGCAGACGCTGACCCCTCGTCGAACACGTAATCAAGCCACTCCCGCGCCAGTCGCCGTGCGAGTTCGAGCCCGACGACGCGTTGCCCGAATGTGAGGACCTGAGCGTTATTGCTGAGGACGCTCCGTTCAACGCTGAAGCTGTCGTGGGCGGTGACGGCGCGAACACCCGGAACTTTATTCGCGGCGATGGCGACGCCCAATCCTGTGCCGCAGATAAGCAGAGCACGGTCGGCCGTACCGTCCTTGATCCGCTCGGCCGCTTCGATCGCGACACGCGGGTAGGCGGTGTTGCCGTTCGAGTCGACGCCGACATCGACTACTGACTGGACTCGTGGATCCTTCAATAGGTCGGCTTTCAGCGCTTCCTTGTATTCGTAACCCGCGTCGTCCGATCCGACAACGATGCGCCACTGGTGAGTCATTAGTGCTCCTTCTGCATGTGTTCTTCGTATGCCCGCTGCAGTACTCGGGCTACCTCGGACATCGAGCGGGCGAGTGAGATCGCGCCGGGATCAGGGGTGCCGAGACTCCTCTCCATGTGAGGACGAGCGCGGCCCATCCTCGGCAGGAGGTCCGCCGTCGCGGCTGCGGCCACTGCGGCGACCGCAGCCGCATCGGCCCAGGCCGCGCGCAGTGTCGTTCCCTCTGTGACACGCTCGTCGAGGGTGTGGGCGAACGGCACCAGCGCATCTACGAGCGTTTTGTCGCCCACGTCAGCCTTACCAAAGCCCTGAACGGCCTCTCGTGCGGCGTTCACTCCCGCTGCCACCGTCCGCGCGTTCGGTGCGCGGTCGTCGCCGATCGCGTCGCCGATGGCGCGCAGCCCCATGCCCCATAGTGCGCCCGAAGTGCCGCCGGCGCGGTCGGCCCACGCGTCACCGGCGTGAGTTAGCACGGTTCCTGCCCCGGCATCGAGGGCTACAGCGGCTGCCGCCGCCTCCGCGGCGGCACGGGCGCCGCGCTGCATACCGATGCCGTGGTCCCCGTCGCCCGCGATGGCGTCAAGGCGGCCGAGTTCGTCCACGTCACGGTCGATAAGGTCGCGGATCGCCGCGATCGCAGTCGCCACGACACGGCCCGCGGCAGATGATTCAGGCGACGCGCCTTTGATGCTCACCGGCGTGGTCACTTCGCTGTCAACGGCTTCGACGTCCACACCCGATATATCGATCTTCCCCTTGCGGTATGCCGGGGTGTAGGTCGGTGAGGTCCACGCCCTTTCGAGTTGCTCGTCGAGCCAGAAGAGTGTGAGCGACAGGCCAGCCATCTCGAAGCTCGTCGCGTACTCGCCGACTTCAGGGTCGACGATCCCGATCCCTTTCATCGAGAGCTGGCGGGCGACCGCGCGATAGACGACGAAAAGCTCTTCGGCCTTGACCGCGCCCAAACCGTTGATGATGACGCCGACACGCGCGCCCTCGATGTTCGTCACGCTCGCAGGGATCTCGCCAAGGAGCCCGTCGACAAACAGCGTGGCTATTTCGTCAGCAGTACCGAGGGGGCGAACTTCGATGCCCGGTTCACCATGGATGCCCATGCCGATCGCCATCTGCCCTGCGGGAACCGTGAAAAGTGGATCGGAGGCGCCAGGCAAAGTGCACCCGGAGAAGGCGACACCCAGTGAACGCGTGTTCTCGTTCGCGTGCTCAGCGATCTCTGCGACGGTGTTGAGGTCGAACCCTTGCGATGCCGCCCACCCGGCGGCACGGAACACCGCGAGGTCACCGGCGATTCCGCGGCGACGGGCCCGCTCGTCGGGACCAGCGCTGTAGATGTCATCTGTGACACGGACGGTTCGGCAGGGAATCCCCTCGGAGCGCAGGCGTTGCTGCGCTAGGTCAAAGTTCAAGGCATCGCCCGCGTAGTTCCCATAGCTGAGCAGGACGCCGGCGTCGGTCGCGACGGATTTCGCGACGGTGTAAATCTGTTGGCTGCTAGGCGATGCGAACACATTCCCCATAGCGGCAGCGTGTGCGAGGCCGGGACCGACCAGACCGGCGAAGGCGGGATAGTGACCCGACCCGCCACCGATGACGACGGCAACCTCGCCAGCTGGGGTCGCTGTGCGACGAGCGACACCACCGGCCACGCGGCGCACGAGCGCGGCGTGCGCGGAAACGAAGCCCTCCGCAGACTCGTCGGCGAAGTCGGCGGCGGCATTGAGTACGTAGCTCATGATCACTTTCGATGGTCGGGGTGATGCGAGGGGCAGCGCCGAGTGACAGCCGCCCCTCGCTGGCCGCACGTGATTGTGCGACCGGGGGTGTTCCGGTCAGCCGGAATAGGTGAAGGGATCAGTCATCTTGTCGACGTTGTCCTTCGTGATGAGAATGCAGTCGAAGGACTGCTTCTCGGTTTCGGGTGCCGTGCCGGTGCGGATGAACTCGTCGGCCAGGGTGACGGCCTCCTTTGAGAAGACGGCGACCGGCTGGAGCACCGTGTAGGCCAGTTCGCCCGAGCTGACGGCTTCTACTGCGTCGGGAGAGCCGTCGAAGCCGCCAACGACGACGCCCTCGAGCTTGCCGGCTTTCTTGAGCGCTGCGATCGCGCCGAGAGCCATCTCGTCGTTGCCGGAAATGACGCCGTTGATGTCGGAGTTCGCCTGCATGAGCGACTGCATCTTGTCGTGGCCCTTGGTGCGGTCCCAGTCGGCCACCTCTTTGCCAACCGATACGAGGTTGGGATACTGACTGATCACGGTGGTGAAACCATTCGAGCGGGTCTGCGCATTGTTGTCCGAGGGGGCGCCGAACAGTTCGACGAAGTTGCCCTTCTCGCCCATCTGCTTCACCCACTCCTGCGCGCCAATGGCGGCACCCTGAGCGTTGTTCGAGACCAGCTGCGCCTTGGCGAGGCCGGACTCGTTGATCTCTGCGTTCACCAGGAACACCGGAATGCCAGCCGCGTTGGCCTTCTTGACCGCAGCGATCGAACCGTCCGCGTTCGCTGGGTCGAGGATGATCGCCTTCGACTTGTTCGAGATCGCGGTGTCGATCAGGGTGTTCTCAGTGTTCGTGTCGCCCTTGTGAGCCCCAACGGTCGCGTCGTAGCCGAGATCCTCGGCGGCGGCTTTGGCGACGTCGCCTTCTGTCTTCCAGTACGGGTTGGCAGGGTCGTTCACGATGATCGTGATGAGCCCGCCGGCCTCCCCGCTGCCGCCCTCGTTCGAGGTTGCGGGGGCGCTGGACCCGGAGCAGGCGGTGAGGCCGAGGATCAGCGCGCCCGCGGCGACGAGGGCAGCGATTGCCTTCTTACCTACCATTTGTTGCGTCCTTTCTTGATGAATCGGCAGCGGTCGTCGATGCCGAGTTTCGCAGTCAGTCCTTGGCTGCCAGAGGCGAGGACTGGTCCGACGTGTGAGGGGCCGGGGCGGCCGGAGTGGCTGGTGCAGTCGACGCGGCCGGCTTGCGCCGTCGTCCGTACTGCAGGGTGTTGAGCAGCACTGCCACGACGATGACCGCGCCCATGAACACCATCTGCCAGTAGGCGGAGACACCGACGATCACGAGACCGTCGGAGAGGAAGCCGATGACGAATGCGCCGAGCAGCGTCCCGCGGACGTTCCCGCGTCCGCCTGTGAGCGCTGCTCCGCCGATGACCACCGCGGCGATCGCGGTGAGTTCGTATGTGTTGCCAGCGGTCGGCGATGCGCTCGTGAGGGTGGAAGCCAGGATGAGACCAGCGACAGCCGCGCAGACACCCGAGATCACGTAAACCCAGATCTTGACGCTGCGGACGGGGACGCCCGAGAGTTCGGCGGCGCGTTCGTTACCACCCGCGGCATACATCCACCGGCCAAACTTGGTGCGTCCGAGAACGAATCCCAGGATGATCGCGACGATGACCATGATGATCACGCCGACCGGTATACCCAGGATGCGATTGAAGCCAAGCCACTCAAATCCGGTGTTGCCGAGCTGCGAGTCCCCGGCGAGGTTGTTGATTGTGAGCCCATTCGTCATCAGCAACGCGAGGCCTCGGACGACGTAAAGCATGCCCAGCGTCGCGACGAAGGGGGCAACTTTGAACTTCGAGACAAGGATGCCGTTGACCAAACCGATCAGTGCCCCGACGCCGCACGAGAGCAGCATGACCACTGGGACGCTCGGAAACAGCGTGATGCCGAAGATGGTGATCGGCACACCCTGCAGCAGGAAACCGGCGATGATGGCCGAGAAGCCGAGGGTCGATCCCACGGAAAGATCGATACCGCCGTTGAGGATGACCATGAGCATGCCCATGCCCAGCAGCGCGTAGATAGCGACGTGCGACGCCATGATGAGGATGTTCTCGACTGTGAAGTAGTTGGGCGAAAGCAGCGAGAACACCACGATGATGAGGATCAGCGCGAGGAACGCGCGCCCTTCAAGAAGCACCTTCGCGAGCGAGAACTGCTTCCGCTTGTCGATGATCGCGGTGGTTGTGGTCGTCGTCATTGTCGGTCCGTTTCTGGTGCGTTCAGGCCACGGCCTCGCCGGAGGCGGCCATGATCATGTCTTTAGTGGCGTCGGGCCCAAACTCCGCTGAGATCCGACCGCGGCGCATCACGATGATGCGGTGAGCGATGCTGAGGCACTCGCCGACCTCCGAGGTCGAGAACACGACTGCCAACCCGGCGCGGGCACGCTCGGCGAGCAGGCGGAAGACCTCGGCCTTGGCGCCGACGTCGATTCCGCGGCTGGGCTCGTCGAGAAGCATCACGCGCGGCTCCGTTGCGACAATCTTCCCGATCACAACTTTCTGCTGATTGCCGCCCGACAGAGCGCCGATCGGCAACTCTGGACCGGGCGTCTTCACCGTGACCGCCGAGATGAGTTTGAGCGAGCGCCTCTTCTCCGTGCTGCGGGATATGACACCGCGGCGCATGCTGTTATCGAGGCTCGCCAGGGTGAGGTTGGTGCCGACGTCGAAGGTCTGCACCAGACCGTCACGCTGACGGTCCTCGGGAACGAGCCCGATCCCGTCTGCGATCCTCTGGGCGATGGAGTCCTGTAAAACGGATCGCCCGTCGAGGAAGATTTCGCCCGCGGCGACGGGCTCCTTTCCGGCGATTGCTTCCAACAGTTCGGTGCGGCCAGCGCCCATAAGTCCGTAGATGCACACGATCTCCCCAGCGCGGACCTTCAGGTCGAGCCGGTTGACGATCGCGCGCTCGGGGTTCTCGCGATCCAGAACAGTGAGGCCGTTGACGCGAAGCGCGACTTCGCCGAAGGCGTAGCCAGTCGGCGGCGAACCCAAGTCGAAGTTCTCACCGACCATGTTGCGGACGATCCACTCGAGGTCGATCTGGGTGCGCTCACCCTTCGCCGTCATGTTGCCGTCCCTCAGGACGACAGCGTGGTCGGTGACTTCCAGCGCCTCTTCGAGGTGGTGCGAGATGTAGACGATGGCGACACCTCGCGCTAGCAGATCCTGGATAACCCCGAAAAGCACCTCGACTTCGGCGGCGGCCAAAGCGGACGTCGGCTCGTCCATGATCAGGATGCGTGAGTTCGCGGAAAGAGCGCGAGCGATCTCGATGATTTGCTGCTGGCCGACCCGCAGATCGGCCACGAGTGTGCCGGGGTCGATCGGCAACTGAAGCTCGTCCAGCAGCGCCCGGGCTTGTCGAGACTCTTCTGCGAAATCGACCCCGAACGCACCAGCGATCTCTCGCCCCATAAAGATGTTGTCGCGGATCGAAAGGTTCGGAGCGAGGCTGAGCTCCTGGTGGATGATCGAAATGCCTCTGTCGCGGGCCTCGTTCGTCGAGGTGAACACGACGGGCTCTCCGTCGAGGACGATCTCACCGGAAGTCGGTTGCTCGACACCGGACAAAATCTTCATGAGGGTCGACTTGCCAGCACCGTTCTCACCGAACAGCGTCGTCACAGTGCCTCTGCGGATCTCGAAGTTGACGCCTTTGAGTGCGCGGGTGCCACCGTATGTCTTGACGATGTTGCGCGCTTCGAGTACGACGTCGTCGGGGATCGACCGGCCGTTCACTGCGTACTCACTTCGACCGGGGTGACTAGCCAGGCGGCCGGGTTCACCAGCGTGAACGCTCCTGTGACCGTGATTGTGCTTCCGGTCAGGGTGGCCGTGTCGAGGTCAGCGAGTACTGAGGTCTTGAGTTCGTCATTCAAGGACGCGGCGGCATTCTGGTAGTCGATCTGGTTCGTGAACTGTCCGAACGTGATGTCGCCGGTCGCGTCGCGCAGGTCAGTACCGTTGATTGCCGGGCCGGTCTGCACACGAATGAGCAGATCGTCGGAAACACCCTCCACATCCACGGCATAGATGCCGGACTGGCCCTCACCGACGAGCCCGGTGAACTTCACGCTGTAGACGGGGCCGCCCGAACTCTGGACTGCGTACTCTTCGGCGGCGGCATCGGGGTCGACGGCGATCGCATCGGCGAGCGTCGCCGCGTCGACGGCCTTATCGACGATTGCTGATTGGACCTCCGGAAAGGTCTCCGCGCCGAAGGTCGCTGGATCGAACTCAACGGTTCCCTGGGCGAGCGGATCGTCGTTCGAGACGACCTTCGTCCCGAGCACTATGCCGACGATGAGAACCGCGATGACGCCAACCCAGATCCCGCGCCGGGCGCCCACGGAGAGAGTGCGTCCCCGGCGGGTCGTGATGGCGCTCAAAGGAGCACCCGCGATGCGGAATCGTTGGGGCGGATCTGAAGCTTGCGCCCCTCGCCCTTGCGGAACATCTCGAGCGCCTGGGTGTAGTCGTCAAGCGTGAAGGAGTGGCTGATCATCGCGGTCGCGTTAATGGCGCCCGCCTCGAAAAGCTCAACTGCGCGGCCGAAGGAGTTCAGCACCGCCATCGTGCCGACGATGGAGATCTCGTCGCGGTAGATGCGGAACGGCGAGAACTGTGCAGTGCGATCGGCGGGCGCCACCCCGAAGTCTTGGAAGAAGCCGGCAGGCTTAACGCGGGTAAGCGCGTCTTCGATTGCACGGATGTTGCCGGTGCAGTCGATGACGACATCCCACTTGTCACGGTCGGCCTGATCGGCGTTGGTGTAACGAAGCTTGATTCCACATTCCTCTGCCGTCTTCAGGCGTTCCTCGTTGAGGTCCACGATCGTGACGGTCGACGCACCCGCTCGGCTGGCGAGCTGGGCCATGAGGAGACCCATTGTCCCCGCGCCATAGACGAGGACGTGGTCGCCGAGGCGTCGGGGCAGGACGTCCCACCCTCGAATCGCGCAGGCGAGCGGCTCGATGAGTGCCGCCTCGTAAAGGTCGGTCTCCGGCTTCAGTTTGTAAACATTGCCTGCCGGGGCTGTGAAGAACTGCTGGGAAGCACCGTCAGACGCCACCACGCCGAGACCATTCCAGAAACGACAAAGGTTCTGATGGCCGTTGAGGCAGTACTCACACTCCCCACACGTAGTGCTCGGGTTGACGGCGACGTGGTCGCCGAGCTGGAAGTCGAAGACGCCATTGTTGACACCTTCCCCCAGGGCGACGATTGTTCCGGTCGCCTCGTGGCCCGGTACAAGGGGGAACACGGTCCCTTCGAACTCACCGTCAAACACGTGGGTGTCCGTGCCGCAGATCCCGACCGCCGCGGTCTTGATGAGGATCTCTTTGTAACCCGGCTCGGGCATCGCCCGGTCCTCCAGGACCAGCTCACCTTCCGAGGTGAAGACAACTGCGCGCATCATTGCTCCCGTTCCCGTCGCCGTCGACGCATCCCTGCGAGCGACGGTGCTCGATCTCAGTTCCGTACAAGGCCCGAGGCCTCAAGAACAGTTTGCGGGGATCCCCCCGTGTTATATCTGATGTGATCTTGTCACTTCATCCCGTGATATGCAACATTGGATTTCACACCTGAGCGGGGTTGCGCTGATGCGATCACCGCGCCGTAGCGAAAGGGCTCGAATGTCGGAGCTGACGTGGGACGAAGTCGACCAGCGAGCGGTGGATACTGCTCGAATGCTGGCTGCAGACGCCGTGGAGAGGGCTGGCAACGGACATCCAGGCACCGCCATGAGCCTGGCGCCGGTGGCGTACCTGTTGTATCAACGCGTGATGAAGCACGATCCCGCAGATACTCAGTGGCTGGGTCGTGATCGGTTCATCTTGTCCGCGGGCCACTCCTCGCTCACTCAGTACGTCCAGCTTTACCTGGGCGGTTTCGGGCTTGAGCTCAGCGACCTCGAAGCGTTGCGGACCTGGGGCTCGACCACCCCCGGCCACCCCGAGTTCGGACACACGCCGGGCGTGGAGATCACGACTGGCCCTCTCGGAACCGGCATCGCTTCCGCAGTGGGCTTCTCGTACGCGACGCGGTACGAGCGGGGGTTGTTCGACCCTGATGCGCCATGGGGCACAAGCCCTTTCGATCACTTCGTCTACGTCATCGCAGGCGACGGCGACCTCCAAGAGGGTGTCTCTGGCGAGGCTGCATCCCTCGCGGGGCATCAACAGCTTGGAAATCTCATCGCGATCTACGACGCCAACCAGATCTCGATTGAAGGCGACACCGACGTCGCGTTCACTGAGGACGTCGCCGCGCGGTACCACGCATACGGCTGGGATGTCCGAGAGGTCGACTGGTCCGCCAGCGGCAGGTACGTCGAGGACATACCCGCGCTGTTCGAAGCGATCGAGGCAGCAAAGTCGGTCGTCGACAAGCCCTCTCTCATCGTGCTGCGCACAATAATCGGTTGGCCAGCGCCGAACAAGCGCGGTACTGAGTCCGCTCATGGGTCTGCGCTGGGTGCCGCAGAGATCGCCGCGACGAAGGAACTGCTTGGCTTCGACCCCTCGGCCTCGTTCGTGGTCGAGTCGGTCGTTATCCGTCACACCCGCGCCCTTCGGGAGCGGGCGGTGGCGGTCCGGTCCGCGTGGCAAGAGTCTTTCGATGCCTGGGCTGTCGCGAATCCCGAGCGCAGCTTGCTGCTCGATCGCCTCAAGGCCGGCGAGCTGCCGGACGGTGTCTTCAAGGCCATTCCGGTGTGGGAGCAGGGCGCGTCAGTGTCGACGCGGGCGGCGAGCGGCGCCGTTATCAACGCGCTCGCGGGTGAGCTTCCCGAGTTGTGGGGCGGGTCGGCCGACCTCGCCGGCTCCAACAACACGACGATCGAGGGTGCGCTCAGCTTCCTGCCGGAGGGCGGCTCGACACACGACTGGACTGGCAACCCTTACGGACGTGTGCTTCATTTCGGTATCCGCGAGTTCGCGATGGGCGCGATCCTCAATGGGATCGTTCTTCATGGACCGACGCGACCATTCGGTGGCACATTCCTGATCTTCAGCGATTACATGAGGCCTGCGGTGCGGCTGGCAGCACTCATGCGCATCCCATCCATCTTTGTGTGGACCCATGACTCGGTTGCGCTCGGCGCGGACGGACCGACTCACCAGCCGATCGAGCAGCTGTCTTCGCTGCGCGCTATTCCCGGGCTCGACATTGTGAGGCCGGCAGACGCTAATGAGACGGCCTGGGCATGGCACGCGATCCTCTCGCGGCGCTCGGGCCCGGCCGGACTCGCGCTGTCACGGCAAGATCTGCCGGTTCTGACGACGGGTGAGCAAACCGCTCGGGGTGCCTACATTCTCGCCGAAGCGGAGGGCGACCTGCACGCGATCATCATGGCGTCGGGCTCCGAGGTTCGTCTCGCCCTCGAGGCGCGCACGGCCTTGCAAGCCGAGGGGATCGGGGTGCGCGTCGTTTCGGCGCCTTGCCTGGAATGGTTTGAGGAGCAGAGCGAGAGCTATCGCGCAGAGGTGCTGCCCGCCGAGGTAGGTGCGCGGGTGTCGGTGGAGGCAGGCCTTGCCCTCAGCTGGTGGCGTTACCTCGGCACTCATGGACGTGCTGTGTCGATCGAACATTTTGGCGCCTCCGCCGACGGCGCGCACCTGATGACGCGGTTCGGTATCACGGTCGAGGCGGTGGTCGCAGTTACGCGAGCTGCTATCGCCGCCGTGGCGACAGCTGCGTCCACCGAGGTGAACTGATGACCACCCCGACGCACGACTTGGCCGCGGCCGGCGTCAGCATCTGGCTCGACGACCTGTCCCGCCGCCGAATCCGAACTGGCAATCTGCAGGAGCTGATCGAAACCCGCGACGTCACAGGTGTCACGACTAATCCGACGATCTTCCAGGCGGCCATCGGTAACCCTGACGACGACTCCTACGCGTCCGCGCTGGCGTCGCTCGCAGTCGCCGGCGCAGACGCGGACAGAGCGATCTTCGCCCTCACGACCGATGATGTCCGAGACGCGTGCGACGTGTTCCGCCCCGTGTTCGACCTCACTGGCGGAGTGGACGGTCGAGTGTCGATCGAGGTCTCACCTGATCTCGCGCACGACACGAAGGGGACGATTGCGGAAGCGAAGCGACTGTGGGCCGTGGTTGGCCGCCGCAACGCCCTCATTAAGATCCCGGCTACAACGGCTGGGCTCCCCGCGATCACCGCGGTGATCGGCGAGGGTATCTCGGTCAATGTCACGCTCATCTTCTCGCTCGAGCGTTACACCAATGTCATCGACGCCTACCTCGCCGGCGTCCGCTTGGCGCGCGCAAGACGGATCGACCTCACGACGATCCACTCCGTCGCGTCGTTCTTCGTGTCACGGGTCGACAGTGAGGTCGACAAGCGCCTCGTCGGCATCGGGACCGAGGAGGCGTTGTCCCTTCGCGGGCAGGCGGGAGTCGCCAACGCACGTTTGGCTTACGAGTTGTTCACGGACCGCTTTGCGGAACCGGGCGTGCGCAAGCTACTCGCTGCCGGCGCTAACGCGCAGCGCCCGCTGTGGGCATCGACGGGGGTAAAGGATCCCGTGCTTCCTGACACCTTGTACGTCAGCGAACTCGTTGCCCGGTGGACCGTGAACACAATGCCAGAGAAGACGCTCGAGGCGACGTTCGATCACGCCCGCATTACTGGTGACACCATCACACCTAGATATGCCGACGCGCACGCTGTTTTCGACCGCCTCGGGAAGGTCGGGGTTGATTTCGCCGACGTCACGCAGACGCTTGAGGACGAGGGAGTCGCCAAGTTCGTCGACTCCTGGCGCGAACTGCGTCGAACTGTAGATGCTGTGCTCGAAGGGAACAGGTCGTGACTGGACAGACGATGATGGCGAGCGTCCTCGTGCGGGCTCAGCAGATTGAGATGGAGCGGCGGCCGGTCCCACGGCCAGCGCACGACGAAGTACTCGTGCGCGTCACCGCCGTCGGCGTTTGCGGCTCAGATGCTCACTTCTACCACGATGGGCGTCTCGGTGACTGGGTGGTGAGCGAGCCCCTGGTCCTTGGGCATGAGGCTGGCGGCTTGATCGTGGGGGTTGGCTCCGGGGTGGATCCCGGTCGGGTTGGTGAGCGTGTGTCCATCGAACCGCAGCATCCGTCCGCGGGCTCGCGGGAGACCCTTCGCGGCGACTACAACCTCGATCCGCACATGCGCTTCTACGCTGTCCCGGGCACTGATGGTGCGTTCCAGGAGTATGTGACGATCCAAAGCCATTTTGCCCACCCAGTGCCTGACACTGTAAGCGACCAAGCCGCGGCGCTCATGGAACCGCTATCGGTCGCGATCGCGGCGGCGCGCAAGGCTGGGTTCGCGCCTGGCATGCGGGTGCTGATTAGCGGCGCAGGCCCCGTAGGGATCGCCATCACTCAGGTGGCGCGAGCCTACGGCGTTACCGATATCGCGGTCTCCGATGTCGCGACAGCACGGCGCGAGTCGGCCTTGCGTTTCGGTGCGACCGAAGTGTTCGACCCTGCGGTGACTATGCCGGGCGACGTCCTCGAAACTGACGCCTTCGTTGATGCCTCGGGCGCGGCGACTGCCGTCCTCGGCGGTATCTCGACGGTCAGCCCAGGGGGACGGGTCGTCCTTGTCGGAATGGGGGCGACGGAAATCTCTCTGCCGGTCACGACCATCCAGAACCGTGAACTCACTGTGACAGGTGTCTTTCGCTATGCCAACACCTGGCCGACCGCGATCGCGATGGCCGCTCACGGTCAGGTCGATCTGGACGCGATGGTGACAGGGACATTCGCGCTCGACGAGGTGCAGGCCGCTCTCGAGTCGACGCACGATTCCCGCACGATGAAGTCGGTCGTACAGCCGTTCCGCCGTACTGACGGATAGGATCGGCGCCCGGCGGAAGGCCTCAATACATGTCAGATTCGCGCATAGTCGTCGTAGGGTCCCTGAATCTCGACCGCACTTACACGGTGAGGAAGCTCCCGCGCGAGGGCGAGTCCCTCCACGCCGACGATCATCGGACATCGCCGGGTGGTAAGGGCGCCAATCAGGCCGTTGCTGCGGCGCGGATGGGGGCCTCAGTTTCGCTCGTGGGCGCGGTAGGCGCTGACCGCGCCGGCACGAAGCTACGAAACGCCGCAGCCGATGCCGGAGTCGACGTCACTCATGTTCGTGTAGATCAGACCAACCCGACCGGAGAGGCGGTCATCCTCGTGGACGAGCTCGGTCGCAACCTGATCATTGTCTCGCGGGGCGCGAACGATGCCGTCAGCGCGCGTGATGTGACGGGTGCAGGCATTCCGGCTGGTTGGATCGTTAGCGGCTTCGAAGTGCCCGACAGTGCGGTCGTCGAGGCCGCCCGCCGAGCTCGCGAGATCGGAGCCCGCTTCGTGCTCAACCCGTCGCCATTTCGCGCGATTCCCGAGCCGGTGGTGGGTCATATCGACGTCCTGGTGCTCAACGAGCATGAGCTCGAGACTGCGCTCGGCGCCGCGACCCAGACCTCATCCGATGCAGCCCTGCGGGCTGCACGCGATTTGCTCGGGACGGGATTGCTGGTTGTGACTCTAGGTGCCGACGGAGCCGCAGCAGTGTCGGAGGACCACGTCTTCCGCGCCCCGGGACTCGCCGTTTCGGCTGTGGATACGAGTGGCGCCGGTGATGCGTTCACCGGCGTGCTGATCGCCCTTCTGGCTTCGGGGCGGCACCTCGGTCAAGCGCTCGAACGTGCTGTCGCCGCCGCGGCCTATGCTGTCACGCGCCCGGGAACCCAAGGCGCCTATCCAACGGCGGCGGACCTTGACGCCTGGCTTGATCATCGCTCGGAGCTGTCGACCCCGAAGGTGGGATGACGAGCGCCGATCGGGACAAGCCTGCGGGACAGGCCAGTGAAGCCCATGACGGCCGAGTACTCGACCGCAGAGGTGAACTCACTTGTGCCGGCGGCGATGCGTTGGTGAGTGGTGACCTACCAATCGTGAGTCGTCTCCGACGCGATGTACGCCACCGACGAGGCATCTCCTGCCGCGAGAGGCCCGATCATCGTACGGCGCGCGCGAAGCAGGGGGCGAGCGCGCTGCACCCCTCAAGGCAGGTCGGAGTCAGGTATTGCGATCCATACGCTCCCATCACTCTTCAGCCTCAGGGGTGCTTCTTCTGGAGTTACGAATAGCGCGTCCCCCTTGCCGAAGATTCCCCGCTCCGCAGCGCCGATGACCTCGAGATTGCCGCGCTCAACGAGGATGATCCACGGCCCGCTGGACGGCGCCACTACGGGCAAATCTGCTGACTTGATGTGGAGCAAGCTAAACGGCGCCGGCGGGTTGTAAAGTCGCGATCCATCGGACCGCAGTTCTGGTGCAGTGATCTGTGCAGGCTCCTGTTCGAAGGACAGGAGCTTCATGAGTTCTTCGACGTCGATGTGAACGGCTCCACCTGGACCCCGGAGTGCCGGTCCTGTTCGGTGAGTACTCCCTGTACTACTACGACGACGTCTGGGCTCGGTGGATGGCGGGACGCAACGCCCAGAACCAGTCATGGTCGAACTGGACCTCTAAGGTCAAGGGTGGCGACGCCGACGGTCAGAGCTACTGGGGCTTCTATTCGAACAACTCCGCACCCGTGCCGGTGATCAACAACGACAACTCGGCCACGTTCACCCAGAAACTGCAGCGGTTCAACACCACCGTGTTTGCAAGGAACGGTCGAATGGCGGCTACCGTCCCAAAGTACTCAGGCGGGCTGAGCACCTTCAATCCCGAGCAGATCAGCAAAGCCGGTTGGGTCGCCACGGCATCCAGTCCCGGTGTGGGTGGATCACCCGCCGGCGGGATCGACGGCAACATCTCCACCCAGTGGAACACCGGCGGTAATGCATCGTCGCGACGTCAGAGGACTTCGCGTGCGGGTCGACGCGCCAGATCCAGGTCGGGCGAGGTGTCCCCGGGCGACGACTTCGTGCAAATAGAGACGCTGGCCGGACCGATTTGTGGAGTCCGCAGTCCGGACTACCTCAAGAAAGTCCGAACTGGGTCGAGAAGTGACAAGTGGAGGGGCTGACGGGAATCGAACCCGCGCTGTCTGCTTGGGAAGCAGAAGTTCTGCCATTGAACTACAGCCCCGTGCGCCCGGAGGCACCCGGCAAGCCTAGCAAGACCGGGAGCCGTTCGACCGAACGCAGACCGGGAGTGCCGGTCAGTCCGTGGCGGCGGGCGGCTGTCCCGGGCCCTGCGGCGGCTGTCCGGGGTGCGGCGGCTGGCCGGGGTGCGGCGGCTGGCCGCCCGGGTACCCGCCGCCGGGGTAGGGCGGCCCGGGGCGCGGCGCGAAGACCATGCCGCTCTCCTGCATCGCGCGCAGCATCCCGTTCTTCACCGCGGTTCGCTGGATGAGGTAGCCCACCCAGATCATGAGGGCGATGAAACCCAGGTAGAGCACGATCATGAGGATCACGAAACCGGCGCCGAGCCCTGCGTACTGTCCGTAGCTGTCCATGCCCGCACCCTATCGGCGGGTGCGACATCAGTCACGCACGGCGAGCGAGCAGACCACGACGAGCACGCCGAGCCCCGCGACGAGCCCCGCCAGGGCGAGCCACCCACCTGCCGTCCACGCGGCAGCGCCCACCGTGCCGATGACGCTCGAGCCCACGTAGTAGGCGACGCTGTACAGCGCAACCGCGTGCTGCCGCCCCGACCCACCCGCGCGGGCGGTGGCCGCGTTCGCGGTCGCGTGCGCGAGGAACATCCCCGCCGTGATGAGCAGGATGCCGGCGACGATCACCGCCACGCCCGATGCGATCGTCACGGCGGCGCCGACGGTCATCAGTGCGCCGCCGGCGACCAGCGGCATCCGTGTTCCCCATCGGTGGACGAGCGCGCCCGACAGGCGCGAGGTCACGGTGCCCGACAGGTACGTCAGGAACACCACCGACACCGCCGTCGCGCTCAGGAAGTACGGCGCCGCCTCGAGGCGGAACCCGATCGCGTTGAACACGGCTACCATCGCACCGACGACCATCGCCCCGATCGCGTACAGCGGCAGCGCCCGCACGTTGACGGCCTGACGCCCGAGCGTCCGCAGACTGCTGCGCAACGGCACGACGCGGTGCGGCGCGGTCGCCGGCAGCAGCACGGCGAACAGCACCGTGAGCGCCGCCGCCAGCACCCCCATCAGCTCGAGCGACAGCCGCCACCCGACGAGCTCGCCCACCGGCGCCGCGACCAGCCGGCCGGCCAGACCGCCTACGCTCGTCGCCGCCACGTAGGCGCCCGCGGCGACACCGGCGCGATGCGGACCGGCCGCCTCGTGCAGGTAGGCGACCGCCAGGGCCGGGATGCCGCCGAGCGCCGCCCCGAGCAGGAACCGCCCCGCGAGCAACCCGGCGAACCCCGGCAGCAGGGGCGACGCGATCGCGATGACGGCGGCGGCCACCGCTGCGACCTGCAGCATCCGTCGGCGTCCGAAGCGGTCGGCGGCCAGCGCCCACGGCAGGATCGCGAGGGCGAGGCCGAGCGTGGCCGACGACACGACCCACGAGGCGTCGGCGGCGGTCAGGCCGTAGGTCTCGGCGATGCCGGTCAGCAGCCCTTGCGGGGCGTACAGCACGCCGAAGGTCGCGATCCCCGTCGTCCACATCGCCGCACCGAGCCGACGCGGAGCGGCGGTCACGGTGGGGATGTCGAGAGTCGTCACCCACCCCACGGTAGGCATACTTCTCATTCGGATCCAATACCGGTTCACGACAAGCGATACCATTGGCGCATGAGTCGCCTCGCCGCGCTGCTGCCGCACCTGCCCCTGCTCGACGCGCTCGGCCGCGACGAGCACGTCACCCGTGCGGCGCAGTCCCTCGGTGTCCCGCAGCCGAGCGTCAGCCGCGCGCTCCGGCAGCTCGAGGCGCAGCTGGGCGTCGCGCTCGTGGCGCCCGAGGGTCGTGGCATCCGTCTCACCCCCGCGGCGAAGCGGATGCTGCCCGGCGTCCGCGTCGCCCTCCGCGCCGCGCAGGACGCCATCGACTCGCTCGACGAGGCGCGCGCGACCGTCTCGCTCGCCTTTCAGAACTCGCTCGGCGAGAACCTGGTGCCCCGCCTCGTCCGGCGCCTGCGCGAGGAGCGCCCCGACATCCAGATCCGCCTCTGGCAGGGCGCCCGCGACGCGTGCCTCGCCGAGCTCGCCTCGGGGCGCACCGACCTCGCGATCGTCTCGGGGGCCGCCGCGGCGGGCGAGGCATCCGTCCACCTCTACGACGAGCCGCTCGTCGCCGTCGTGCCCGCCGGGCACCGCCTCGCGACCGCACGCCGGGTCACACTCGCCGACGTCGTCGCCGAGACCCACGTGACCCTCAAACCGGGCTACGGCCTGCGCCGCACCCTCGAGCAGCTCGTCGCCGCCGAGGACGCCGACCTGCGCATCGCCTTCGAGGGCGACGACCTGCGCACCCTCCACGGCCTCGTCGCGGCGGGCCTCGGCATCGCCGTCGGGCCCGAGGTGCCGCATCCGCTCGACGGCTGCGTGCAGCGGCTCATCGACGATCCGCGCGCGGTGCGCGACATGGGCGCGGTCTTCCACCCCGGCACCCGGCCGCCCGCCGTCGACGACGTGCTGCAGGTGCTCATCGACGTCGCCCGCGGCTGACCCGCGGCCGCAGCGGCAGAATCGAAACGGACGGATGCGACGGAGGCTGCAGTGCGCGCGATGATCATGGACCGGATCGCCGGGCCCCTCACCGTGACCGAGGTGCCCGACCCGGTCGCCCCCGACGGCGGCGCGGTCGTCGAGGTGCACGCCACGGGGCTGTGCCGCAGCGACTGGCACGCGTGGGTCGGGCACGACGACATCGCCCTGCCGCACGTCCCGGGCCACGAGCTCGCCGGCGTCGTGGCGGCGGTGGGGCGCGGTGTCGAGCGCTGGAACGTCGGCGACCGCGTGACGGTCCCCTTCGTCTGCGGATGCGGCCGGTGCGAATGGTGCCTCGCCGGCGACGCGCAGGTGTGCCCGAACCAGCAGCAGCCGGGCTTCACCCACTGGGGCTCGTTCGCCGAGCGCGTCGTGATCCACGCGGTCGACCGCAACCTCGTCGCCGTGCCCGAGGGGATCTCGCTCGAATCGGCTGCGGCGCTCGGATGCCGCTTCGCCACCGCCTACCGCGCCCTCACCGCGCGTGCCCGCCTGCGTGCGGGGGAGTGGGTCGTCGTCGTCGGCGCCGGCGGGGTCGGTCTCAGCGCCGTCATGATCGCGACGGCGCTCGGCGCGCGGGTCGTCGCCGTCGACCGCTCCGCCGCATCCCTCGACGTCGCGCGCCGTCTGGGCGCGGAGCACGTCGTCCGCGCCGACGGCTCCGACATCCCCGCCGCGGTCCACGAGGTCACCGGCGGCGGCGCGCACGTGTCGGTCGACGCCGTCGGCAGCGAGCAGACCTGCGCTGACGCCGTCCTCAGCCTGCGCCGCCGCGGCCGACACGTGCAGGTCGGGCTGCTGCCCTCGGCATCCGGTCTCTCCGCGGTGCCCATGGCCCGGGCCATCGCGTGGGAGCTCGACCTGCTCGGCAGCCACGGCATGGCAGCCGAGGACTACCCCGGGATGCTGCAGCTCATCGCCCGCGGCACGCTCCGCCCGCAGGACCTCGTCGAGCGGACGGTGTCGCTCGACGAGGCCGCCCAGCTGCTGCCCGCCATGGACACCGCGGCGCCCGCGGGGATGACGATCATCGACCCGCGGCGCTGAACGGCGCCGGCAGGAGCAGCGCATCGAGCGCGACCCGCATCGCGGCGACGGGATCGGTGCCGTCGGCCAGCCAGCGCACCTGGATGCCCTCCCACATCCCGATCACGAGGTCGGCGAGCATGACGGCATCCGTCGTCGTCGTCAGTCTGCCGAGCGACCGGTCGTACTCGATCGCCGCGGCGTACTCGGGGATGACGTCGGCGTACCGTGCGCGCAGCCACGCGTGCGCCTCGTGGTCGGCGTGCGTGGCCTCGGCCTGCACGACCGTGAACATCCGCACGAGTTCGCGCCGACCGAGGTTGCGCTCGACGATCGCGAGGACCGTCGGGATGAAGCCGTCGCGCGCGGCGCGCTGCGAGAAGTCGGTGTCGGCGGCATCCTCCTGCGAAAGGACTGCGGCCAGCAGCGACACCTTCGTCGGGAAGTGGTGCATGACCGTCGTGAGGCTGAGGTCGAGCTGCTTCGCGATCTGGCGCAACGACCCGCCGCGGTAGCCGTGCGTGCCGAAGACGGCCGTCGCGCTCGCGATGATCTCGCTGCGCCGCGCGGCGGACTTCGCGTAGGGGCCCCGGGCAGGCGCTTCGGTCATGACGGCAGTGTAGATCGACTGAAACCGTGCAGATGCACGTTTTTGGGACTAGCGTGGTCGCGTGCAGAACTACCGCTGGGTGAAGGACGGCTCGCAGCAGCCCGGGACGATGCGCTACGGCGCCGACTACAACCCGGAGCAGTGGCCGCGCGAGGTGTGGGACGACGACGTGCGGCTCATGCGCGAAGCGGGTGTCAACATCGTCTCGCTCGGGATCTTCTCCTGGGGCCTGCTCGAACCGCGCCCCGGCGAGTACGACTTCGCGTGGCTCGACGAGATCATCGACCTGCTGTACGCGAACGGCATCGACGTCGACCTCGCGACGGCGACGGCGTCACCGCCGTCGTGGATGGCGCGCCGGCATCCCGAGATCCTCCCGCAGACCGTCGACGGGACCATCCTCTGGCCCGGAGCCCGGCAGCACTGGCGCCCGACGTCGCCCGTCTTCCGTGAGTACGCGCTGCGCCTCGTGCGCGCGCTCGCCGAGCGCTACGGTGATCACCCCGCCGTCGTCGCGTGGCACATCTCGAACGAGCTCGGATGCCACAACCTCTACGACTATTCCGATGACGCCGCCCGCGCATTCCGCGCCTGGCTCGAAGCGCGCTACGGCACGCTCGAGGCGCTCAACGACTCTTGGGGCACGGCCTTCTGGTCGCAGCACTACGAGGAGTGGGACGAGATCCTGCCGCCGCGCTCCGCGCCCACGATCCGCAACCCCGGACAGCAGCTCGACTTCGAGCGGTTCTCGTCGGATGCCGTGCGCGACCACCTGCGCGCCGAGGCCGCGGTGCTCGCCGAGGTGACCCCCGGCATCCCGCGGACGACGAACTTCATGGTCGCGCAGAACGTCCGCGACATCGACTACCCGTCGTGGGTGGGCGACGTCGACTTCGTCTCGAACGACCATTACCTGCGACCGGGCGAGCTCGGCCGCGACGACCTGTCGTTCTGGGCGAACCTCACCGGGAACATCGCCGGCGGGCTGCCGTGGTTCCTCATGGAGCACGCGACGAGCGCCGTGAACTGGCGCGAGGTCAACCCGCCCAAGCGGCCGGGCGAGCTGATGCGCGATGCGCTGACCCACGTCGGGCACGGCGCCGACGCGGTCTGCTACTTCCAGTGGCGGCAGTCGCGCGCCGGCGGTGAGCGGTACCACTCCGGCATGGTGCCGCACGCGGGCGAGCACAGCCGGGTGTTCCGCGACGTCGTGGCCCTCGGCGGGGCGTTGCGCGACCTCGCGCCCGTGCACGGCTCGCGGCGTGAGACCGCGCGCGTCGCGATCGTCTTCGACTACGAGTCGTGGTGGGTCAGCGGGCGCGACGCCCACCCGACCGATGCGCTCGCGTACGACGCCGAGGCGCTCGCCTGGTACCGCGCGCTGCTCGACCTCGGGGTGCGCGCCGACGTGATCCCGATCGGCGCGTCGTTCGACGGCTACGAGGTGCTCATCGCCCCGATGCTGCACGTCGTCCCCGATGAGCTGCGTTCCCGTCTGACGTCGTTCGCGGATGCCGGTGGCCACCTCGTCACGACGTGCTTCTCGGGCATCGTCGATCAGAACGACCGCGTCTGGCTCGGCGGATACCCCGGCGCGCTCCGCGAGCTGCTCGGCGTGACGGTCGAGGAGTTCGTGCCGCTGCTGCCCGGCGAGCGGGTCCCACTCGCCTCGGGTGCCGCGGCGAGTGCCTGGACCGAGCGGATCGTGCACGTCGGCGACGACGTCGAGGTGCTCGATACCTACGCCGAGGGTGACCTGGCGGGTGCGCCCGCGGTGACCCGCCGACGGCTGCGCGCGGGTGGGTCGGCGACCTACATCTCGGCCGACATCGGCCGGGACGGTGTGCGCGGCGTGCTGGCGGGGCTCGGGCTGGCGGCGCTCTCGGGCGACCCGCGGTCGGCCGACGGCCGGCTCGACGTCATCGAGCGCGGCGACGCCGAGGCGCGGTACGTCTTCCTCTCGAACCGCGCCGACGACGAAGTCGTGGCGCCGGTGCACGGCGACGTGCTCGTCGGCGCGGCCGCGGCATCCGGAGTCCTGGTGCCGCCGCGGGGTGTGGTGGTGGTCCGCGTCGCGCGGTGAGGCGCCGGGCGGCCAGTAGGCTGGCCGCGTGCTGCTCAGCGACCGCGACATCCGACTCGAGATCGACGGCGGCCGCATCGGCCTCGACCCGTGGGACCCGGCGATGGTCCAGCCCTCGAGCGTCGACGTGCGGCTCGACCGCTACTTCCGGCTCTTCGACAACCACAAGTACCCGTTCATCGATCCCGCCGAGGACCAGCCCGAGCTGACCCGGCTGATCGAGGTCGCCCCCGACGAGCCGTTCATCCTGCACCCCGGTGAGTTCGCCCTCGGCGCGACGTTCGAGCAGATCACGCTGCCCGACGACGTCGCCGCGCGCCTCGAGGGCAAGAGCTCGCTCGGCCGCCTCGGGCTCATCACCCACTCGACGGCGGGGTTCATCGACCCCGGTTTCTCGGGTCACGTGACGCTCGAACTGGCCAATGTCGCGACCCTGCCGATCAAACTGTGGCCGGGCATGAAGATCGGGCAGTTCTGCTTCTTCCGCCTGAGTTCGCCGGCCGAGAACCCCTACGGCACCGGGCCGTACAAGAACCGGTACCAGGGGCAGCGGGGGCCGACGGCATCCCGTTCGTTCCAGAACTTCCACCGCACCGACGTCGGCACGACCGACGCCGGTGCGAAGGGCAACTGACCGCGGCCCGCACGCGCACGGGCCGCACGACGGCGGCCCGCCCTGGATGCGCGGCGGCCCGGGTGGCCCGGGTTTCGGTCCGGGGATGCGGCTGGCAGGCGCGCCCGCCCGCATCCGTCTTCTGGACGCACTCGTCCACGCCGAGCACCCGCTGTCGGTCAGTGAGATCGCCGACGCGATCGGCGTCGACCAGCCGCGCGCCTCGCGCCTCGTGCAGCAGGCGGTCGAGATGGGGCTCGCGGCCCGCGAGGCCGACCCCGACGACGCGCGCCGCACCCGTATCGCGCTGACCCCCGAGGGCCGTCGCCGCGCGGGGGACTTCCGCGGCGAGCGGCGCGAGCGGCTCTCGCGTGCGCTCGCGGACTTCACCGACGCCGAGCGCGCCGAACTCGTGCGTCTGCTGGGCAAACTCGCGGCATCCTGGCCCCGCGACTGACCCGCTAACCCGGAAACCGTCGTCGGCGCAAGAAGGTGAGCGGATGCCGGGGCCTCAGTAGCCTGGCGGGATGTCCGACAGCGCCCCCGTGTCCGAGACCGCCGCCACCTCCACGATCGGCGTGCGCGCCAAGCCGAGCCTCTGGGTGATCGCGCCCGCCGCGATCGTCGCCGTCGTCTTCAGCGCGTTCGCGATCGCGTTCCCGACGCAGGCGGAGGCGTTCTTCGGCACCATCCAGGGCGCCATCATCGACACGTTCAGCTGGTACTACGTCCTCATCACGGCGTTCTTCGTCGCGTTCTGCCTGTTCCTCGGCTTCAGCCGCTTCGGCGACATCCGACTCGGCAAGGACGACGACAAGCCCGAGTTCTCGACCGGTGCCTGGTTCTCACTGCTGTTCGCCGCGGGCATGGGCATCGGTCTCGTCTTCTACGGCGTGAGCGAGCCGCTCAGCCACTTCGTCGATCCGAAGCCCGGCGTCGAGGGCACGCCGGCACAGCTCGCGCAGTCGGCGCTGACGCAGACCTACCTGCACTGGGGCGTGCAGGCCTGGGCCGTCTACGTCGTCGTCGGCATCGCCCTCGCGTACGCCATCCACCGCCGCGGACGCCCGCTCTCGATCCGCTGGGCCCTCGAGCCCATCCTCGGCCGCCGCGTGCGCGGCGGCTGGGGCAACGCGATCGACGCCATCGCGCTCGTCGGCACCCTCTTCGGTGTCGCCACGAGCCTCGGCCTGGGCGTCCTGCAGATCAGCTCCGGTCTCGACAGCGCGGGGATCATCTCGAACCCGGGCCTGCTCGTCCAGGTGATCATCATCGCCGTCATCACGACGGCCGTGCTCTTCTCGGTGCTGTCGGGGGTGACGAAGGGCATGAAGTGGCTGTCGTCGCTCAACCTGATCCTCGCGGGCCTCCTGCTGCTGTTCGTCCTCTTCACGAACGACACGTTCTACCTGCTGCGCGAGTGGGTGCAGTCGATCGGCTCGTACCTGCAGGACTTCATCGGCCTGAGCTTCAGCGTCAGCGCGTTCCAGGGCGCCGAGGGGCAGGCCTGGCAGGCGACCTGGACCTCGTTCTACTGGGGCTGGTGGATCTCGTGGGCCCCCTTCGTCGGCATCTTCATCGCCCGCGTGAGCCGCGGCCGCACCGTCCGCGAGTTCGTCATGGGCGTGCTCATCGTCCCCACCCTCGTGGGCGTGCTGTGGTTCGCCGTGCTCGGCGGCTCGGCGATCAAGCTCGAGATCGACCGCCCCGGGACGATGACCCAGGCCGACGGGTCGGTGAACGTCGAGGGCGCGCTGTTCCAGCTCTTCGAGAGCCTGCCCGCGCCGCTCCTGCTGACCATCGGCGCGCTCGTGCTCATCGCGCTCTTCTTCGTCACCTCGGCGGACTCGGGCGCCCTCGTCATGGGGATGATCGCGACCGGCGGCGACCCCGAGCCGGGCAAGCCCGTGCGCACCCTGTTCACCCTCATCACGGCGCTCCTCGCGATCGCCCTGCTCATCGCGGGCGGCCTCACCGCCCTGCAGACGGCGGCCATCATCATCGCGCTGCCGTTCAGCGTCGTCATGCTGCTCATCTGCTGGGCGACGGTCGTCGCGTTCCAGCGCGAGCGACGCATCTACGAGAAGGCCGAGCGTGCGCAACTGCTCGAGCACATCGGCGAGCACTACGGACTCGAGGTCGAGTCCGAGAACGAGCGCGGCATCCGACTCCCGTGGGGCCGGAAGCGGGGCGACTGAACCGCCCCGCCCCCGGACTCAGACGGTCTCGAACAGGAGCGCGAACGACGCGTCGCGCGCCGGCAGGCGGTACCGGGGCAGCACGCCCGGGCCGCACGTCGCGGGGCCGACGCCCGACTGCGCCATGTCGATCGAGACGTGCGTCGCGGTCGGCTCGGGCAGCAGCGATGCGTGCGACGTAGTGCGGCGTCGACGGTCAGCACGTGGGCGACGCGCGGCTCGCCGGTCGCGCGGGCCTCGGCCGGCAGGCCGATCCGCTCGCGCTGCCGCGGGCCGACGGCGGCCCGTCGAGCGACTGGGTGGGGGCGTCGCTGCGCAGACGCGTGCGCGGGGCGACGGATCCTTCGCCGGGACCGATCCGGGCGACGTCGAAGGCGGTCATCGCGCGGCCTCCGCCGGGAGCGATGCGGGGCTCAGCCGCGACGCGGCGGCGGCGTCGAGGACGAGCGTCACGCGGTCGTGGCGCTGCAGGAAGGATGCCGGCATGTCGGTCGTCTGCGGTCCTTCGACGGCGCGGGCGACGGCCTCGGCCTTCGACTCGCCCCACGCGATCAGGACGATCTCGCGGGCGTCGAGGATGGTGCCGATGCCCTGCGTGAGCGCGTGCGTGGGGACGAGACCGGCGTCGCCGTCGAAGAAGCGGCTGTTGTCGGCGACGGTGCGAGGCGCCAGCTCGACGACACGCGTGCGGGAGTCGGGGGCGGAGCCGGGCTCGTTGAAGCCGATGTGCCCGTTCGCGCCGATGCCGAGGATCTGCAGGTCGACCCCGCCGGCCCCGGCGATCGCCGCCTCGTAGCGGGCGGCGGCCGCGGCCGGGTCGGCGGCCGCACCCTCGGGCACGTGGACGCGCGCGGGGTCGAGCCCGAGCGGTCCGGTGACCTCGCGGGCGATGACGGAGTGGTAGCTCTCGGGGTGGTCGACGGGCAGGCCGACGTACTCGTCGAGGGCGAACGCGGCCGCGCGCGACAGGTCGAGACCGGCTGCCACGCGTGCGGTGAGCGCGCGGTAGAGGGGCTGCGGGCTGGACCCCGTTGCCACACCGAGGACCGGGGAGGCGAGGTCGGCGACCGAGGCGGCGACGACCGCCGCGGCGACCTCGCCGGCGCCGGCCGCATCGGGGGAGAGAAGGATCCTCACGAGAGCACCTTTCGGGGGGAGAGCGAATCGCGGCGGGCGACCGCGAGGGCGAGGGCGCCGACGACGGGGGGTTCGTCGAGCACGTGGAGTCGGAGCGCACCGTGACGCCGCTGCAGTTCGGTGCGCAGGAGGTCGGCGAGCACGGGCTGGGCGGTCATGACGCCGCCCGCGGCGATGACGTCGGCGCCCCGCGCGCCGCGGCCGCGGACGGCGACGACCGCATCGGCGAGGTGGGCGGCGGAGGCTGCGACGACCTCGTGCGCGAGCGGCGAGCCCTCGGCATCCGCCGCGAAGACCTGCGGGGCGAAACCGCCCCACGCCGCCTCGCTCGCCTCGGCCTGGAACCGCAGCGCCAGGTCGACGTGGTCGACGGCGCCGAACGCGTCGAGGAAGCGCGCCGCGAGCGGGTCGGCCATCGCCGCCGCACCGTCGCGGTCGACGGCGCGCAGCAGGGCGACGGCGGCGCGACGGGCGATCCCGGGCGCGCTCGCGTCGTCGGCGATGAGCCAGCCGTATCCGTCGGCGGTCACCGGTTCGCCCTCGCCGTCGAAGCCGACGATCACCGAGCCGGTGCCCGCGATGACGCAGACAGCGGCCTCGAGCCCCATGGCCGGGGCGAGGAGTACCGCATCGTTCACGACCTCGACGTGGCCCGACATCCGCTCGGCCAGCAGTGCCGTCGCCTGCAGTCGCTGGCGGGTGCTGTCGATGCCGTGCGCGCCGACGATCGTCACCTCGGGCGCGGTGCCGACGGTGTCGAGGACGAGGCGGGCGAGCCGGTCGAAGTTCGCCGCGTGGTCGAAGATCGCGCCCTCGCGCCACACCTCGCTCGGGACGACGCGGTCGAGGACCGTCCCGTCGACGAGCGCGCGCAGCTGGGTCTTCGTGCCGCCGACGTCGACGCCGACGACGGACCCGGTGGTCTCGGTGAGGTCAGGCAAGGTAGACCGCCCCCTTCACGTGGTCGATGATGAGCTGCCCGATGCCGACGAGGGCGGCATCCTCGCCCAGCGCGCCCACGACGACGGCGGGCGGGCGGGGGATGCGGCCCTCGAGGCGCCGGGTGACGCCGTCGACGAGCAGGTCGGTGCGCCGCGGCAGGCGGCCGGCGAGGATGACGACGCGGCAGTCGAGGATGACCGACAGGGCAGCGACCGACATCGCGATGTGGTCGAGCAGACGCTCGGCGTTCGCAGAGCCCGACGCGCTCTCGTCGTCGAGGACGGCCATGGTGGATGCCTCGGTTCCGCCGGCCCCGCCGAGGGCGAGCACCCGCGTCTCGAGGTCGCCGCCGGTCGGACGCGGCTGCGAGAACGCCTGCGGGTCGGTGATGAGGTAGCCGATCTCGCCCGCGGCGGCGCCCGCGCCGCGCACGAGGCGGTCGCCCGAGACGATCCCGGCGCCCACGCCGATTCCGAACACGAGCGCCGCGAGATCGCCCGTGCCCTGTCCCGCACCGTGCGTCCACTCGCCGATCGTGACGGCGTTGGCGTCGTTCTCGACGACGACGGGCAGCCCCGTGCGGGTCTGCAGCGCGTCGCGGACGGCGACGCCGTTCCAGCCGAGCTCGACCGAGTCGCTCACCGCGCCGTCCGCGTCGACGACACCCGGGACAGACAAGCCGATCCCCTGCGCCGGGCTGCCGATCTCGGCCGCGACGCGGATGAGGCGTTCGGCGAGGACGCCGACCCCCTCGAGGCGCGACGACGTCGTCAGGTGGCCGTCGGCATCCTGCAGCTGCTGGGTCTCGGTGTGACGTGTCTCGCCGTCCAGGTCGATGAGGGCGCCGCGGGCGATCGCCGAGGTGACGTCGACGGCGACGACCGTGCGGGCTTCGCCGAGGTGGCGGTAGCGGTGGGTGGGGCGGCCGACGCCGCCGGTGTCGCGTTCGACGCCGAGCAGGCCCTCCTCGACCATGCGCGCGCACAGGCGGTGGACCGTGGCCGAGGCGAGCCCCGTGGCCGCGACGAGCTCGGCGCGACCCAGGGGTCCGGCGGTGCGGAGCGCGTCGAGGATCGCGGTGCGGTTGATGCGGGTGACGTCGGCGTTGGTCGCCGTGCCCCGGTTCCCCGCTGCGCGCACGCCGTTCACGGATTCCCTTCCGGACCTTTTCGTCTTACTCTGAGATAAAAGCAGACGGATGCCGGGGGCGCAAGGTCGCACGCGGCACCGTCTATCGTCGGAACGGTGCCCTCGCGGACGCGCGTCCCGCGCGCGAGGCCCGTTGCCCGTCGCGGCCCCGCATCCCCCCGCTGCGGCATCCGGCCGTCACCGGCCGAGAGGAAACCCCATGACCGAGCACGTGCTGTGGTACCGCCGTCCCGCCGAGACCTGGAACGAGGCCCTCCCCCTGGGCAACGGCGCCCTGGGGGCCATGTGCTTCGGCGGCGTCGCCGACGCGCTCCTGCGCCTCAACGACGAGACCGTCTGGTCGGGGAGCCCCGCCAGCGAGCTCGCCGCCCCCCTGGTGACGGCGGACGAGGCCCGCGACGCCCTCGCCGCCGCCCGCGAGGCCGTCGCCGACGGGCGCGAGGACGACGCCGACCTGCTCGTGCGCCGCCTGCAGCACCGTCACGCGCAGTCCTTCCTCCCCTTCGCCGACCTGCGGCTGCGGATCGACGGAGCGGATGCCGCCGAGCTCACCGACTACCGCCGCGAACTCGACCTGCGCACCGCGACCCACACGGCCGGCGGCGGACTCGACGGCAATCGCGTGCACCACCGCACGTGGATCAGCGCACCCCACCGCGTGCTCGTCCACGAGCTCGAGAGCGACGACCCGATCGACGTGCGCGTCGAGATCCAGACGCCGCTGCGCGAGCTCGGCCGGGTCGAGAACGACGCGGCGACGACCCTGCTCGTTCAGGTGCCGTCCGACGTGACGCCCCCGCACGACGAGGTGGACGAGCCCGTCGTCTACGAGGAGGGCGCCGCCGCGGTGCGCGGCGCGCTGCACGCCCGCATCCTCACCGACGGCACCCTCGTGCGCGGCGGCCGCGTCCTGCGCGCCACCCGCGTGACCGTCGTCCTCGCGACCGCGACGACCTTCACCGGGATGGGGCGGATGCCGGAGGGCACCGAGCGTGCGGCGGCGCGGCGCGCGACCGAGCTCGTGAACGCCGCCGTGTCAGCCGGGCTCGACGAGGTGCGCACGGCGCAGCTGCGCGACCACGCCCGCCTCTACGACCGGGCCGAGCTGACCCTCGCGGCGGCGCCGGAGTCGGCCCAGCTCGACACCGCGGAGCGCCTGCGCGCGCTCGGCGACGGCGGCTCCGTCGACGTGGCGCGCGACCCCGGCCCGGCTGCGCTCCTGTTCCACTACGGCCGCTACCTGCTGCTCTGCTCGTCGCGGCCCGGCGGGCTGCCGGCGACCCTGCAGGGCATCTGGAACCAGGACGTGCGCCCGGAGTGGAGCTCGAACTACACGACGAACATCAACGTCGAGATGAACTACTGGGCCGCGCACACGACGAACCTCAGCGAGACCGAGGAGCCCCTGCTGGGACTGCTCGACGCCCTCGCCGACAGCGGCGCCGAGACCGCGCGGCGGCTCTACGACGCCCCGGGTTGGGTCGCCCACCACAACACGGATGCCTGGGGGTACACCCAGCCCGTCGGCGACGGCGAGCACGACGCCGCATGGGCGTTCTGGCCGATGGCGGGGCTCTGGCTCTGCCTGCACCTCGCCGAGCGCGAGGCGTTCGGTGTCACCGACCGCGCCGAACGCCTGCAGGCGTTCCGGCTGCTGCGCGGTGCGACGGCGTTCGCCCTCGCCTGGACGGCGGTGTCGGACGACGGTGTGCGCGGCACCGCGCTGTCGACCTCGCCCGAGAACGTCTTCCGCACGGCGAGCGGCGCCGCGGCGGCCGTCTCGGAGTCGGCGACTCTCGACGTCGTGCTGCTGCGCGCGCACCTCGACGCGTTCGTCCGCGTCGCGCACCTCGTCGGTCAGGAGGACGACCCGCTCGTCGCGCAGGCGGTCGAGGCCCGCGCCCAGCTGCCCGGGATCCCGGTCGTCGACGGGACGATCGCCGAGTGGCCCGGCGGTCGCGAGGCCGTCGACCCGCACCACCGCCACCTGTCGCCGCTCGTGTTCGTCTACCCCGGCACCGAGCCGCTGACCGAGGACCTCGCCGCCGCGGCATCCCGCTTCCTCGACCTGCGCGAGGACGAGTCCACCGGCTGGTCGCTCGCGTGGAAGATCGCCCTCCGCGCCCGCCTCGCTCAGCCCGAGCGCGTCGCCGCGCTCCTCGCGCTGGTCTTCCGCGACATGTCGGTCGACCGCGGCGACCACTCGGGCGGCTTGTACGACAACATGCTCGCCGCGCACCCGCCGTTCCAGATCGACGGCAACCTCGGTTACACGGCGGGTCTCGCCGAGTGCCTGCTGCAGTCGCACGGCGACGGGATCGCGCTGCTGCCGGCGCTGCCCGCGGCGCTCGGCGCCGGATCCGTGCGCGGCCTCGTCGCCCGCCCCGGCATCGAGGTCGACCTCGCGTGGGATGCCGACGGTGTCGTCACCTCGGCGCGAGCGCGGGCCCGCTCAGCGGGTGCCGAGGGAACGCACGCGTTCCGGCACGGCGACCACCGGATGGAGGCCGTGATCGGCTCGGCGTGGAGCGTGCTCATCGGGGAGTGATCGGCATCCCCCAGCCCTCGTTCGGGAATGCCCACGGTCTCGCGGCGTTCCCTCGAGACATGACACACGTAGGAATCATCGGCGCAGGACACATCGGCTCGGCCATCGCTCGCGTGCTGGTCGCTCAGGGCCACCAGGTCGCGATCGCCAATTCGCGGGGCCCCGAGACCCTCACGGACCTCGTCGCCGAGCTCGGTGAGAACGCGCAGGCCATGACCGCAGCGGATGCCGCGGCCTTCGGCGAGTGGGTCGTCGTCACCGTGCCGCTCAAGGCCATCGACGACCTGCCCGTCGCGGAGCTCGCCGGCAAGATCGTCGTCGACACCAACAACTACTACTGGGAGCGCGACGGGCACATCGCCGAGCTCGACGAGAAGAAGACCACGACCTCGCGGATGCTGCAGGACCGCCTGCCGCAGTCGACCGTCGTCAAGGGCTTCAACCACATCCCCGCCGCCGACATCACGACCGACGGCGCCCCCGCGGGATCGCCGAACCGCCGCGCCCTCGCGACCGCGAGCGACTCGCAGGACGGCGTGACCTTCATCACCAAGCTCTACGACGACTTCGGCTTCGACACCGTCAACGTCGGCGGCCTCGACGAGAGCTGGCGCGTCGAGCGCGACCAGCCGGCCTACGTCATCCGGCAGAACGCCGACGAGCTGCGCGAGAACCTCGCCCGCGCCGAGCGCTGAGCCCCGGCATCCGCTCGCGAGCCGACGCGAACGGCACTCCTCCCCGGTGGATGGATGCCGAACGCGTCGGCTCGCGGTCGTTCAGCGCAGGTGCGCGGGACGGGGGAGCTTCACGAAGAGCATCAGCACGAGTCCCAGCACGAGGACGATCGCGATGCCCAGGATGCCCCAGTAGGTCGCCCCGAAGACGGCGATGAAGAGCGTCCACATGGCCGGCGCGAGGAAGCTCACGACGCGGCCTGTCGTCGCGTAGAGGCCGAAGACCTCGCCCTGCATGTGCTCGGGTGTGACCCGGGCGAGGAGCGACCGGGTCGACGCCTGCGCGGGACCGACGAAGGCGCACAGGAGCAGCCCGAGGATCCAGAACGGCAGCTTGCCGGCGTCGTGCAGCAGGAACACCGCGAGAGCCGTCACGACGAGGCCGCCGAGCGAGGTGAGGATGATCGCCCGCGCGCCGTACCGGTCGTCGAGGCGGCCGGCGACGACCGTCGAGATTCCTGCGACGAGGTTCGCGGCGATGCCGAACAGGATCACCTCGTTCGGCGAGAACCCGAAGGCCACGGCGGCGAGGACGCCGCCGAACGCGAAGACGCCGCCGAGCCCGTCGCGGTAGACGGCGCTCGCGAGCAGGAACCACGCGGTCGGGCGGTGCGAGCGGAACAGGTTCGCGATCGAGCGGAAGAACTCGCGGAACCACGCCGCGAAGCCCAGCGGCGGCGCTCCGGCGGGAGCGGGCGGTTCGGGGACGTTGCGGAAGAGCGGGATTGCGAACACGATCGTCCACACGGCGCAGCCGACCGCGATCAGCCGGTAGGCGAGTCCGTTCGACGTGTCGAGGCCGAACCACTCGACCGCGTTCAGGACGACGACCGCGACGAGGGCCAGGATGCCGCCGATATAGCCGAGCCCCCAGCCGAGACCCGACACCTTGCCGACCGTGCGCGGGGTCGAGACGCTCACGAGCAGCGCGTTGTAGTTGACGCCCGCGATCTCGGACGCGACGGCGCCGAGCGAGACGAGGATCGCGCCGACCCAGAAGAACGACGGGTCGGCGAAGACGAAGAACAGACCGAACTGCAGGAGGGCCAGCAGAGCGGTCGCGATCAGCAGCCAGCGCTTCTTGCGGCCCTTCCGATCGGCGACCTGACCCAGGATCGGCGCCAGCAGCAGGATCGCGAGCCCCGCGATCGTCGAGACGAGGCCGTAGCCGCTCGACAGATCCGCGAGGGCGGACTGCTTGAGCGGGTCGTCGTCGGCGAGGGCCGCGATGTCCGCCGGCAGGAAGGTGTCGGAGACGAGGTAGAGCGACACGAAGACGAAGGTCAGGATGACCGAGTTGAACGGCTGGGTCGCCCAGTCCCACATCGCCCACGACACGACGCTCTTGCGCGCGACGGGGTGCTCCTCGAGGTCCTGGAACATCACGGGCAGGGCGCCGCTGTCGGCGGTGGCGGGGATCTGGGGCGTCCCGCCGCTGGAACGCGTCATGAGGCGCACACTACCCCGACCGCGGTACTTCCCGGTGACGTCCGCTGGTCTGCAAACTTGATATGAGTTGGCTCAAGTTGGTTTGACGCGGTCGAGGTATCGGAGTAGCCTTGAGTCATCGCGGCTCAGGTTGTGGCCAGGACCGCGGAAAGACTTCAGATCTACGCAAACGCCACACGAAGGAGAAACACATGGCACGTGCAGTGGGAATCGACCTCGGAACGACCAACTCGGTCGTCGCCGTCCTCGAAGGTGGCGAGCCGAAGGTCATCGCCAACGCCGAGGGTCTTCGCACGACCCCCTCGGTCGTCGCGTTCACGAAGGACGGCGAGGTGCTCGTCGGCGAGACCGCCAAGCGCCAGGCCGTCACGAACGTCGACCGCACCCTCACCTCCGTCAAGCGCCACATGGGCACCGACTGGAAGACCCAGGCGATCGACGGCAAGAACTACACGCCGCAGGAGATCTCGGCCCGCATCCTGCAGAAGCTCAAGCGCGACGCCGAGCAGTACCTCGGTGACACGGTGACGGATGCCGTCATCACCGTCCCGGCCTACTTCAACGACGCCGAGCGTCAGGCCACGAAGGAGGCCGGTGAGATCGCGGGCCTCAACGTGCTCCGCATCATCAACGAGCCGACCGCCGCCGCGCTCGCCTACGGTCTCGATAAGGGCAAGGAGGACGAGCTCATCCTCGTCTTCGACCTCGGTGGTGGAACCTTCGACGTCTCCCTCCTCGAGGTGGGCAAGGACGACGACTTCTCGACCATCCAGGTGCGGGCCACCGCCGGTGACAACCGCCTCGGTGGTGACGACTGGGACCAGCGCATCGTCGATTACCTGATCAAGCAGTTCAAGGACACCAGCGGCGTCGACGTCTCGAGCGACAAGATCGCCCTGCAGCGTCTCAAGGAGGCCGCGGAGCAGGCGAAGAAGGAGCTCTCCAGCTCGCAGTCGACCTCGATCAACCTGCCCTACCTCTCGCTGACCGACTCGGGCCCCGTGTCGCTGTCCGAGACCCTGAGCCGCGCGAAGTTCGAGGACCTCACGAAGGACCTGCTCGACCGCACCAAGAAGCCGTTCGAGGACGTCATCCGCGAGGCCGGCATCAAGGTCGCCGACATCGACCACGTCGTGCTCGTCGGTGGGTCGACGCGTATGCCCGCCGTGAGCGAGCTCGTGAAGAAGGAAGCCGGCAAGGAGCCCAACAAGGGCGTCAACCCGGACGAGGTCGTCGCCGTCGGCGCCGCCCTGCAGGCCGGTGTCCTCAAGGGTGAGCGCAAGGACGTGCTGCTCATCGACGTCACCCCGCTGAGCCTCGGCATCGAGACCAAGGGCGGCATCATGACCAAGCTCATCGAGCGCAACACGGCCATCCCGACCAAGCGCAGCGAGACCTTCACGACCGCCGACGACAACCAGCCGTCGGTCGCCATCCAGGTCTTCCAGGGCGAGCGCGACTTCACCCGCGACAACAAGCCGCTCGGCACGTTCGAGCTCACCGGCATCGCGCCGGCACCCCGCGGCATCCCGCAGATCGAGGTCACCTTCGACATCGACGCGAACGGCATCGTGCACGTGTCCGCCAAGGACAAGGGCACGGGCAAGGAGCAGTCGATGACGATCACCGGCGGCTCGTCGCTGCCGAAGGAGGACATCGAGCGCATGGTGCGCGAGGCCGAGGAGCACGCGGCCGAGGACAAGAAGCGCCGTGAGGCCGCCGAGGTCCGCAACCAGGCCGAGACCCTCTCGTACTCGATCGAGAAGCTCCTGAACGAGAACGCCGACAAGCTGCCCGAGGACGTCAAGACCGAGGTCCAGGCCGACGTCGACGCCCTCAAGACGGCGCTCGCGGGCGACAACGACGACACCGTCAAGGACGCCTACGACAAGCTGAACTCGTCGCAGACGAAGATCGGCGAGGCGATCTACGCCGCCAGCCAGGCCGAGGCCGCACAGGCCCCGACCGACGCGCCGGCCGGTGAGCAGGCGGCATCCGATGAGGATGTCGTCGACGCCGAGGTCGTCGACGACGAGGACGAGAAGAAGTAAGCATGGCGGACAAGGACTTCGAGGGGCCCGACGACGGCGACGAGGTCGTGGACTCCGGGGCTGCCGACCAGGCGGCCCCGGAGGACGCCGCCGACGGTCCCGACACGCAGCCCGAAGAGCTGACGGTCGACGACATCCTCGGCGCCGCCCAGTCCGACGAGGCCGCGGTGGCCGATGCTCCCGCCGAGGAGCACGACCTCGTCCTCGACCTCAAGCGCGTCCAGGCCGAATACGCCAACTACCGACGCCGCACCGAGGAGCAGCGCGAGGTGGAGATCGCGCGCGCCAAGGGTTCCGTCGCGAAGGGGATGCTGCCGGTCCTCGACGACCTCGACCGTGCCGAGAAGCACGGCGACCTCGAGGAGGGCACGCCCCTCGCCGCGATCGCCGACAAGATCCGCACGGTCGTCGCCCGCCTGGGCGTCGAGCGCTACGGCGAAGCCGGTGAGGCCTTCGACCCGCAGCAGCACGAGGCGATCTTCCAGGCGCCCACTCCCGGCACCACCGAGGCGACGATCCTCGAAGTGGTCGAGGTGGGCTACCGCCTGGGCGACCTCGAGCTGCGTCCCGCCAAGGTCGTCGTCGCCGTCCCGGCCGAGTAAGGGAAGGGAGGGGCAATGGCCAGTCAGGACTGGTTCGACAAGGACTTCTACAAGGTCCTCGGTGTGTCGAAGGACGTCTCGGATGCCGAGTTGAAGAAGACGTACCGCAAGCTGGCGCGCACCTACCACCCCGACTCGAACGCGGGGGATGCCGCGGCCGAGGCGAAGTTCAAGGAGATCAGCGAGGCGTACTCGGTGCTCAGCGACAAGGAGCAGCGCGCCGAGTACGACCAGCTGCGCGCCATGGGCTCGGGAGCGCGCTTCCAGCCCGGCGCGAGCGGCGGCGGGTTCGAGGACGTGTTCAGCAGGTTCTCGACCGGAGGAGGCAGCCAGCAGGCCGACTTCGACGACCTGTTCGCGATGTTCGGGCAGCAGGGCGGGGGCCGCTTCGGCTCGGGCCGCTTCGGGCAGCCGAGCGGCGGGTTCCGCGGCTTCGGCGGTCCGCAGCGCGGTGCCGACGTCACCGCCCGCACGACCCTCGACTTCACCACGGCCGTGAAGGGCGACACGATCACCCTGCAGGGCGAGGACGGCAGGCCGATCAAGGTCAAGATCCCCGCGGGGGTCTCGGACGGCCAGAAGATCAAGCTGCGCGGGCGCGGCCGGCCCTCCCCGGACGGCGGCGAGGCGGGCGACATCGTGCTGACGGTGGGCGTGCGCCCGCATCCCGTCTTCACGCGCGAAGGGCTGAATCTCCGCATCCACGTCCCCGTCACGTTCACCGAAGCGGCCCTCGGCGCCACGATCGAGGTGCCCACGCTCGGCGGCGAGGTCGTCAAGCTGCGCGTGGCCCCCGGCACCCCGTCGGGGCGCGTGCTGCGCGTCAAGGGGCGGGGCGTGCAGACCGCGAAGGGCACCGGCGACCTGCTCGCCGAGGTGCAGGTCGCGGTCCCGACGCACCTGGACGGACCGGCGCGCGAGGCGCTGGAACGCTTCCACGAGCTGGAACCCAAGGAGAACCCCCGCGCCGATCTGATGGCCAAGGCGCGCGAGTGAGGTGAGAGGCATGGCGAACGAGCAGGTCGACGAAGAGGCCCCGATCCTGGCGATCGCGGTCGCGGCCGAGCTCGCCGGCATGCACCCGCAGACCCTCCGCCAGTACGACCGGCTGGGACTCGTGGTACCGGCGCGCACCCGTGGCGGGTCGCGCCGGTACTCCCTGCGGCACGTCGCGCAGTTGCGCGAGGTGGCTCAGATGTCGGCCGACGGCGTGAGCCTGCCGGCGATCTCGCGCATCATCGAGCTCGAGAACGAGGTGCGGATGCTGCGCCGCGAGGTCTCGGGACTGCAGGCGCGCCTGCGCGACGAGCTCGCCGCCCGCCGCGGTGCCCGCGTGTTCGCCGCCGGCGCGACCGGCTCGGTCGTCACGCTCCGTCAGGGAACGCGCGTGCGCCGCGCGACCGACGTCGTGCTGTGGCGTCCGCATCCGTCCCCCTCCGACGACTGACGCTTCCGGCGGTCGCCGAGGGGTCGCAGATGGTCGCCCGACGGCGTCTGAAGCGACCATCTGCGACGTCTCGAGGCTTCTCCAGGGTCCGACGGGCGGGCGGATGTCCACAAGGGGTCGACGGGCGGGTGGGTGACGGTGATCGCGGCGGGATCGTTGGCGGATGCCGAGTGTCCTTCCCCCGGGTCTCCCCGACCGCTTCCTCGTCGCGCACGCTCTCGACGCCGGCGTCACGCGCCGTCGGTTGCGGCATCCGTCCCTTGCGGCGCCGTTCTACGGTGTCCGTTCCCGTGAAGAGGCTCACGACGTCGAGGCGCTCGCCCTCGGCTATCTGCCCAAGCTGCGGGCCGGGGAGCATTTCTCGCACGCGACGGCGCTCGTCCTCGCGGGAGGGTGGGCTCCCGATCGACTCCGGTCCGCCCTCGATGTGACCGCGATCCCGCCGATCGTTCGGGCTCGCGGTGCGGGAGTGCGCGGGCACCGTTCCCAGGCGGCCCGCCTCCGGCTGGTGGACGGGATGCCGGTGGTCGAGCCGGCGGTCGCGTGGTGCCAGGCGGCATCCCTTCTCAGCGACCGTGAGCTCGTCGTCGCGGCGGATGCGCTGCTCCGTCGCCACCACCCTGTGCTCACTGTCGATGCGCTGGAGGCCGCGGTCGCCGAGCGGGACGGGTCGCGCGGCGTGCGGCGATTGCGACGTGCGCTCGAGCTCACGGAGCCGCAAACCGATTCCGTCGCGGAGACGTTCCTTCGGCTGGACGCGCGGGAGGCCGGGCTTCCGCCGTTCGAGGTGAATGCCGAGATCCGGGACGCGCACGGTCGGTTCCTCGCCTACGGCGATCTGGTCCACGCGCCGACGAAGGTGCTGCTCGAGTACGACGGGGAGCAGCACCGCCTCGATGACCGTCAGTACGCGCGCGACGTGGATCGGTTGGACGACCTCGCCGCGGCGGGGTGGCGGGTCATCCGGGTGAACCGTTCGCATCGCGGCGCCGCCCGCCGGTGGGCACTCGAGCGCACCCGCGCCGCCCTCCTCGAGCGGGGATGGCGCCCCGAGGCGTCGCAGATGGTCGCTGCGCGTCGGCGAAAGTGACCATCTGCGACGTCTCGGCGACGGGACGCGGATGCCGGGGGTCAGGCGGGGTCGATGCGGAGGGTGCCGGGGCCCTCGCCGACGGTCAGGTCGTCGACCAGTCGCAGCGAGCGGGCGAGGGCGTCGACGGCGGGGATGACGGTGCCGAACCGCTCGCGGTCGGAGATGACCGCGGTGAGTGTCACGAGGTGGGTGCCGGTGTCCCACGTGTAAGACGCGAACGGGGTCTGACGCGGGTTCGGCGGCAGCGGCATCTCGAGCTTCTCGCCGACACCCAGGGGTGAGCCGGTGAACGTGACGGTGTCGTCGTACTCGATCGGCATGCTCGCCCGCATCGTGCGCAGCTGCGGCGTGAGCTCCTGCACCTGGGCCATCGCGACGAGCAGCTCGGGGTTGTCCTTCCACACCCACGCGAGCAGCCGCCCGTCGGCGCGGCGCATGAGGGCGGGGATCGCCTGGCTCATCGCCCACGCCGCCACCTTGCTACCGGGCTGCTCGCGGCCGAACGCGGCGTTCGCCTGGGCGAGCAGCATCCCGATCGCCTTCTTGCGGGCGCGTCGTCCACGGAACCCGAAAGACCCGGTGATCGGGACCCATCGCGCGGGGTCCGCCTGGGCAGAGATTCGCGTCATGCCGACAAGCGTAGGTTGCTACCATCCGCCTATGCTGCGCGTCCCCCACGCTCGCAGCGCCGTCGCAGTGATCGTTGCGATCGCGCTCGCCCTCACCCTTCCCGCCTCGCCCGCGTTCGCCGCCTCCGTCCCTCCCAAGGCCGGCCTCGTGAACTACGTCGGCGCCTCGACGACCTCGCTGACGGTCGACTGGGCCGACATCCCGGGAGCGACGAGCTACTACGTCTACGCCGGCACGAGCCACGCGCAGGTCACGCGGCCCGAGCACCCCGTCAACCAGAAGACCACGACCTCCAAGGCGACGGTCACGGGGTTGAAGCCCGGGGTCGCCTACTTCATCCAGGTGCGCGGGGTGTCGTCGGCGGGCATGGGTCCGCGCTCGTCGCCGGTCGCGCACGAGACGATCACGGCGCAGGCGACCCTGCCGGCGTCGTGGCCGAGCTATCACGCGGTGAGCTGGAACGTCTGCTCCAACGTCTGCTCGGGCATCGCCTCGCGCAAGACCGTCATCGACAAGCGCATCGCCGAGCTCGCCCCCGACATCGTCGCCCTGCAGGAGGCGTCGAAGTACACCGCCGCCCCCACGGGCTACCGGTTGGCCTACAACGGGCAGAACGACATCCTCATCCGCACCGGCCGGTTCGCCCCCGTCGCCGCGAAGTCCGGCGGCGCGACCTCCGGCGCGACGCTCTTCCCCTCGACCTACGCGTCGGCCGGCAAGGGGATGTCGTGGGCCGCCGTGCGGCACAGTTCCGGCGCTTATCTGCTCGTCGTCAACACGCACCTCGTGGTCGGCACCTCGGCATCCGTCGTCCGTCAGCGCGAGTACGAGGCCGGCAAGCTCGCCGACGCGATCTCGGCGACCCTGACCAGGCTGAACAAGACGCATCGGTCGCTCACCGACTGGACGAAGGCGCCGGTGATCGTCCTGGGCGACTTCAACACGCACAAGTCCCGCACCGGCGACAAGACCATGGCGGTGCTCGAGCAGCGCGGCTGGCACGACGCGTACGACCAGGCGCGCGTGCTCAGCCTGCAGCACTACAACACCGCGAACCCGACCATGTCGCTCACCCCGTTCGTCAGCGTCACGTGGGGCGACCACGTCGACAAGGTGCTCGTGCGGCCGTCGCGGTCGGTCGTGTTCCGATGGGCGAACGCGGGCAAGACGGCGGGCGGAAAGTGGATCGGGCCGCTCGGGTCGGACCACCACCCGCTCTCGGTGCGCCTCGGTCTGCGCTGATCCGGGGGCGGGGCGCGCCGGGCTCCCAGCGGAGGAGTTCCCGGCCCCCGGCTAGAATCGAGGCCCGGCGCCCCCGCATCCCTGCGCCCCACCGGTGGGACCCACCACTCCCGCCATCGACGCACAGATTGGCCCGTACCCCGTGACCATGACGCCCCCGGACCATCCCGCTTCTGAACGCGGACCCCTCACCATCGTGATCGCGGCCGACACGTTCGCGCCCGACGTGAACGGCGGCGCACGCTTCACCGAACGCCTGGCCGCCGGGCTCGCCGAGCGCGGCCACCATGTGCACGTCGCGACGCCGAGCGTCGGGCACCGCAACCACGGCGTGTTCACCGAGGAGATCGAGGGGCAGAAGCTCACCGTCCACCGCCTGCCCGGCTGGCGGTATCGGCCCCACGACTGGCTGCGTTTCGTGCTGCCGTGGAGGGGCAAGCACTACGCGCGGCAGATCCTCGACACGGTGGACGTCGACGTCGTGCACAGTCAGTCGCACATCGTCATCGGTCGTGCGCTGACACGCATCGCGAACCAGCGCGGCATCCCGGTCGTGGCGACGAACCACATCATGGCCGACAACATCCTCGACTTCACGCTGCTGCCGAAGTTCCTCTACGACATCTTCCTCAAGATCGCGTGGGCCGATGCGGAGCGCACCTTCAAGATGTCGCGCGCCGTGACGACCCCCACGCGCAAGGCCGCGGAGTTCCTCGAGAGCACGATCGACATCCAGGGTGTCATCCCGATCAGCTGCGGCATCCGCCAGAGCAACTACACACCGGACCTCGCGCCGCGTGAGAAGCGCCGGCGCGTCCTGTTCGTCGGACGCCTCACGACCGAGAAGCACGTCGAGGTCACTCTCGAGGCGATCGCGAAGCTGCCCGACCTCGACATCGAGTTCGAGATCGTCGGGGGCGGCGACCAGCGCAAGAACCTCGGACAGGTCACCCAGCGCCTCGGCCTCGAGGACCGGGTCACGTTCCGCGGCCGGGTCTCGGAGGAGGAGCTGCGGGCGGCCTACACGCGGGCGGACGTCTTCGTCATCGCCTCGGTCGCCGAGCTGCAGTCCATCGCCACGATGGAGGCCATGGCCTCGGGCCTGCCCGTCATCGCCGCGAACGCCGTCGCGCTGCCGCACCTCGTCCACGACGGCGAAAACGGCTACCTCTTCGAGCCCGGGAACGTCGACGAGCTCGCCGAGAAGATCCGCACCGTGCTCACCGCCGACCAGGCCGAGTACTCGCGCATGCAGCACGCGTCGCTCGACGGCGTCGTCATCCACGACATCGAGCGCACCCTCGACACGTTCGAGAAGCTCTACCGCGGCGAACCGCTCGACGTCTGACATGCGTCTGTTCTTCGACGCGCGCTACATCCGCACGGACTTCCACGACGGCATCAGTCGCTACTCGGCCGAGCTCGCGCAGGCGGTGGCGGATGCCGCATCCGCCCACCGCACCGAGGTCACCTTCCTCATCCACGACGAACGGCAGCGGGCGTTCCTGCCGAAGGGTGCGATCACCCTCACGATCCACTCGCCGACGTCGGCCACGGAACCGTTCGCGTCACTGCTGCTGAACCGGCACCGACCCGACGTGCTGTTCTCGCCGATGCAGACGATCGGGTCGGCGGGGCGGCGGTTCCGCCTGATCCTCACGCTGCACGACACGATCTACTACCGGCACCGCACGCCCCCGCGGGCGCTGCCTTGGTACGTGCGGCTGGGGTGGCGGCTGTTCCACCTGTCGTACTGGCCGCAGCGTTTCACCCTCAACGCCGCAGACCTCGTCGCGACGGTGAGCGAGACGAGCGCACGCCAGTTCGCGCGGGTGCGGCTGACGAAGCGACCGGTCGTGGTGATCCCGAACGCGCCGCAACGGCTCGCCGAACTCCTGCCCGAGGGGACGACCGTGGGCGCGGGGCCGGTGCGGAACCTCGTCTACATGGGGTCGTTCATGCCGTACAAGAACGTCGAGACGCTGGTGACGGCGATGCGTCAGCTGCCCGACCACACGCTGCACCTGCTCTCGCGCATCACTCCGGAACGTCGCGCCGAACTGACCGCCCTCGCCGGCGGAGCCTCGGTCGTGTTCCACGACGGGGTGACGGATGCCGCCTACGCGGCGCTCCTCGCGGACGACGCCGCCCTCGTCACGACGAGCCTCGACGAGGGGTACGGGCTGCCGGTGGCCGAGGCGCTGGAGCTCGGGGTGCCCGCCGTCGTGACCGACATGCAGATCTTCCGCGAGGTCGCCGGCGACGGTGCCCTGTACGTCGACCCGCTCGACCCCGAAGCCGTCGTGCGCGCCGTGCGCTCGCTCGACGAGCCCGGCGTGCGCGAGCGGCTCATCGAGGCGGGGACCGCCCACATCCGCACGTTCGACTGGGGTCGGTCGGCCCACATCCTGCTCGCGGCCGCGCGCGACCTCGTCAGGCGCTGATCAGACGGGGCCGCCGGGGTCAGTACAGGGCGGACGCGATGCTGGATGACGCGAAGCTGAGCACGGTGCCGACGATCTGCGCGGCGGCCAGGCCGATCGCGATGCCTCCCAGGAGGCGGCCTGCGACGTGTCGTCGTGCAGCGAGGATGCCGAGGACGAGCGCGACGACCGCGATGAGGCAGGTGAACAGTGCGAACGCGGCGTTGACGACTCCGGCGAGCGTGTAGTTCGACGACGTGTAGAGCGAGATCGAGACCGCTGGCCACAGTCCGCCGAGCAGGATCGGCACGGCGCCGACGATGACGGCGGCGACGGCCAGGCCGCGACCGCGAGCGGGTGGTCGCGGGCTGTAGGAGGGCGGGTACGGCGGGGGGACGGCGGTGCTCATGGGGATCCTCTCGCGAGGACCCGAGTCTAGGGGAGCCGGGGAGCGCGCGGGCAGGTCGGCTGCCGGCGGTAGCCGTCGGTGGCGACGAGGCGGATCGTGCCGATGACGGCGGCGACGCCGACGAGGGACAACAGGATGAGGAGGAGTGCGGCGGTCATGGCAGGAACGCTATGCTTGGCGGCATCCTGCCACGAGTGGCCGTGAAGCCACTGCCCGCAGGAATCCTGCCATCGCGTGACCGGAGGTCGCCCATGATCCGTACCGTCGCCTGCATCGTCCAGTCCGGGTTCGCTCCGTTCGAGTTCGGACTCGCGTGCGAAGCCTTCGGGCTCGACCGCAGCGACGAGGGAATCCCGAACTTCGACTTCCGGATCGTGACCCCGGATCCCGGCGCCGTGCCGAGCAACCTCGCATTCTCCATCAACGTCGGTGAGGACCTGGCCTTCGCCGACGAGGCGGATGTCGTCGTCGTCACTCCGATCCCGCGCGAGGCCTGGGCGAGCGTCGACGCGCGCGTGCTCGAGGTCATCCGGCGTGCAGTTGACCGCGGCGCGTGGGTGCTGACGGTGTGCAGCGGGGCGTTCGCGGTCGCGGCGTCGGGCGTGCTCTCGGGGCGCCGCGCGACGACGCACTGGCGATACGCCGAGACCATGGCGCGCATGTACCCCGACATCGAGGTCGACCCGAACGTCCTCTACGTGCAGTCGGACCGCATCATCACGAGCGCGGGGACGGCGGCCGGGCTCGACGCGTGCCTGCACCTGCTGCGGATCGAGCTCGGCGCCGAGGCGGCGAACACGATCGCGCGGCGGATGGTCGTGCCGCCGCAGCGCGACGGCGGGCAGGCGCAGTTCATCGCGACGCCCCTGCCGGTGTCGACGTCGCTGTCGCTCACGCCGGTGACGGACTGGATGCTGGAGAACCTGCGCCGGGACCTGTCGGTCGATCAGCTGGCGGCCAAGGCGCACATGTCGCCGCGGACGTTCGCGCGCCGCTTCAAGGCCGACTACGGCACGACGCCGGCGGCGTGGCTGGGGCGCCAGCGGATCCTGCACGCTCAGCGGCTGCTCGAGCAGACCGACCTGGGGCTCGACGCGATCGCCTACGAGTGCGGGTTCGGCTCGGCGGCGGTGCTGCGGCAGAACTTCTCGCGGGTGCTCGGCACGACGCCGACGGCGTACCGCGCGCGGTTCGCCTGCGCGGACGATCTCGTCGGAGCCGGTGAGATGGCGTCGTGATAAACTTGAGTCACTTAGGCTCAAGTTTGGACCGACCCTTCAGGAGCAGATGATGAACGCACAAGCCGCCCCCGGGCAGGACGATCAGGGCAGCGCCCTCGAACAGTTCGGCGTCAACCTCACCGACCGCGCCCGGCAGGGCAAACTCGACCCCGTCATCGGTCGCGACGGCGAGATCCGACGGGTCAGCCAGGTGCTCACGCGCCGCACGAAGAACAACCCCGTGCTCATCGGTGAGCCCGGCGTCGGCAAGACCGCCGTCGTCGAGGGGCTCGCGCAGCGCATCGTCGCGGGCGACGTCGCCGAGTCCCTGAAGGGCAAGGAGCTCATCGCGCTCGACATCTCGGCACTGGTCGCCGGCGCGATGTACCGCGGCCAGTTCGAGGAGCGGCTGAAGAGCGTCCTGAAGGAGATCACCGAGTCCGAGGGGCGGGTCATCACCTTCATCGACGAGCTGCACACGCTGATGGGTGCCGGCGGCGGCGAGGGGTCGGTCGCGGCATCCAACATGCTCAAGCCCATGCTCGCCCGCGGCGAGCTGCGCCTGATCGGGGCGACGACGCTCGACGAGTACCGCGAGTTCATCGAGAAGGATGCCGCGTTGGAGCGCCGCTTCCAGCAGGTGTACGTCGGCGAGCCGAGCGTCGAGGACACGATCGCGATCCTCCGCGGGCTCAAGGAGCGGTACGAGGCGCACCACAAGGTCGCGATCTCGGACGGTGCGCTGGTGGCCGCCGCGGCGCTGTCGAACCGGTACATCCCGGCGCGGCAGCTGCCCGACAAGGCGATCGACCTCATCGACGAGGCCGCGTCGCGCCTGCGCATGGAGATCGACTCGGCGCCGCTGGAGATCGACGAGCTGCGCCGGCACGCCGACCGGCTGAAGCTCGAGGAGCTCGCGCTGAAGAAGGAGAAGGACGACGCCTCGAAGGAGCGCCTCGCAGCGCTCCGCGACCAGCTCGTGAAGGTGCAGCAGGAGCTCGACGACCTGCAGGCGCGCTGGGAGCGCGAGCGGGCGTCGTTGAACGCCGTCGGCGACTACAAGACGCGGCTCGACGCGCTGCGGGTCGAGGCGGAGCGGGCGCAGCGCGAGGGCGACCTCGAGCGGGCGTCGCGGCTGCTCTACGCCGAGATCCCCGCGCTCGAGCGCAAGCTCACCGAGGCGGAGTTGGCTGAGGGTGCCGTCGGTGACGGAGCCGAGCGGATGGTGGGCGACCGGGTGACCGAAGAGGACATCGCGGAGGTCATCGCGGCGTGGACCGGCATCCCGGTCGGAAAACTGCTGCAGAGCGAGAGCGCTCGACTGGTGCACCTGGAGTCCGAGCTCGGCAAGCGGCTGATCGGGCAGAAGGCGGCCGTGAAGACGGTGTCGGATGCCGTGCGTCGCTCCCGCGCCGGGATCAGCGACCCGAACCGGCCGACCGGCTCGTTCCTGTTCCTCGGGCCGACGGGTGTGGGCAAGACCGAGCTCGCGAAGGCGCTGGCGGAGTTCCTGTTCGACGACGAGCGGGCGATGGTGCGCATCGACATGAGCGAGTACGGCGAGAAGCACGCCGTCGCGCGGCTCGTCGGTGCCCCACCCGGGTACGTCGGGTACGAGCAGGGCGGTCAACTCACCGAGGCGGTGCGGCGCCGGCCGTACTCCGTGGTGCTGCTCGACGAGGTCGAGAAAGCGCACCCCGAGGTGTTCGACGTGCTGCTGCAGGTGCTCGACGACGGACGGTTGACCGACGGCCAGGGGCGGACGGTGGACTTCACGAACACGATCCTCGTGCTGACGAGCAACATCGGGTCGCCGGTGCTCATCGATCCGACGCTGACGGACGAGACGAAGCGCGAGCAGGTGATGACGATGGTGCGGCAGGTGTTCCGCCCCGAGTTCCTGAACCGACTCGACGACGTCGTGATGTTCTCGCCGCTGTCCGAGTCGGACCTTGCGCAGATCGTCGAGCTCGCCGTGGATGCGTTGCAGCGGCGCCTGCGCGATCGTCGACTGACGCTCGCGGTGACGCCGGACGCGCGCGCCTGGCTCGCCGAACGCGGGTACGACCCGCTGTTCGGTGCGCGGCCGCTGCGGCGGCTGATCCAGTCGGAGATCCAGGACCGGCTCGCGATGGCGCTGCTGTCGGGCGGTGTGCACGACGGTGACGTGGTGCGCGTGGACGTCGCGGTCGACGGGTCGCAGCTCGTGCTCACGAGCAGCGGTCCGGCGCCGGCCGAACCGGGCGAGGATGACGTGATCGAGGCGGAGCTGCTCGACGGATGACCTCGCTCGGGGCGGGGGTTCTGCTGCGTGAGCCGGCGGTGACGGATGCCGCGGCCCTCGCCGACGCGTACCGCCGGAACCGCGAGCGCCTCGCGCCGTGGGAGCCGGTGCGGGCGGAGTCATTCTTCACCGAGCCGGGCCAGCGGGCCGAGCTCGAGGCGGTGCTGCGGGACCGCGATGCCGGGGTCGCTGCGCCGTTCGTGCTGGTGGCGGGGGAACGCCTCGTCGGTCGGGTGAACCTGTCGGGCATCGTCCGCGGCGCGTTCCAGAGCGCCAACCTCGGGTACTGGATCGACGGCGGGTTCGCGGGTCGCGGCGTCATGACCGCGGCGGTGGATGCCGTGGTGCGCGCCGCCGCCGAGGAGTGGGGCCTGCATCGGGTGCAGGCCGGCACGCTGCTGCACAACGCGGCGTCGCAGGCGGTGCTGCGGCGGTGCGGGTTCATCGAGATCGGGATCGCGCCGGGGTACTTGAAGATCGCGGGGCGCTGGCAGGACCATCTGCTGTTCCAGCGGATCCTCGGGGGCTGAGGCGGTGGCGGGCTGACGCGGTGGCGGGCTGTGGCGGTGGTCGGCTGAGGGCTGTGGCGGGCTGAGGGCTCAGAGCGGCGGCTAACGGGTGAGGGCGCTCCGACGTGCACCCCGTGCGCGGCGCGCCATCCGCGCGCAACGCGCTCCAGGTGGGGGTGAGCGGCCAGGCGTGCGTCCGACCCTTCTGGGGCGATGCGTGCAGCGCGGCGCGCAGGGCGCCCTCTTGTTTCAGAAGGGTGCGGGTTCCGCTGGTGCGGTCGGCGGCGGTGGCGGTGGCGGTGGCGGTGCGGCAGGGGTGAAGGCGACGGCCGGGGTGGGTGCGTCTTCGCGATAGGTCCTGCCGAGGGGGGAAGTCCATTCCAGGACGCCACCCTTCAGTTGTCGCACTCTCCACGCCGTGAACTGCTTCATCGAATGGTGCCGTTGGCACAGATGGGCGAGGTTCGAGAGTTCGGTTCGTCCGCCGAGCGCGTGATCGTGCGTGTGATCGACTTCGCAGCGGATGGCGGCGACGCGGCATCCGGGGAACCGGCAGTGCTGGTCACGGGCTTGCAGGAACCTGCGCATCCCGGAGGGGACACGGTACGAATCGGTCGAGACGGTGACCCCGGTGGCCGGGTCGTGGAACAGCCGCTCCCAGATGCGGGTGCTGCCGGCGAGCGTGCGCGCCGTGGCGGGGTCGATGGGGGAGCGCCCGGCGAGGTCGATCGGTCCGTCGTCCTCGCCGGTGAGTGTCGCGGCGGGGATGAGGATCTGCACACGCGCGCGGATCGCGCCGAGCGGACCGGCGGTGGTGTCGCGGGTGTCGTCGAGCACCGGTGTCCCGGCGAGGAGGAGGTCGGCGAACAGGTCCGCGCGGACCTGATCGGTGGAGCGGTTGTCCGTGGCGACGATTGCGGCAGCGTCCTCGCTGTCGGCGCTGCCGTGGCCATCGCCGACGTCCGCGCGCGTCGCGGCAGCTTCCCCGAACGCGGCACCCGCTCCGCCATGCGCGGCGGCGCGCTCGTCGCGGGTGTCGATGATCGCGCGCGCCTGCTGCGTCAGCCGGTCGTGGATGCCCTCCGCAACCACCGTCGGCAACGTCGCGATCACGTCGGACATCCCGTCTCGTCCGGGCACGATCCGGACGCACCGCCCAGCAGCGGCCTCCTCGTGTCGTTCCGCGAACGAGCGCGGGTGCATCCGGTGCGCGAGGATCTCGAGCTCGCCTCGCACCCGGTTGGGAGTGTCCCGTTCGCACCGGGTGATCGCGGCCTGCTCGAACTCGGTCCACATCTCCGGCGGCAGGCTCGTCCCGGTCTCGAGAATCGCGATCGCGTGGCCCCGCACAATGCGGCCTTGCTCCCACGCCTCGACCGTCGCGGGGAACCCTTCGATCAGGGTCCGTGCTTCGCCGATCCGGCGTTGCACGGTCCGATCGGTGACCCGCATGACTCCGCCGACCTCCGCCGCGATCGACCGCAACGCCATGTCGTGCACCTGCACGCGGGCGTTGCGCTGCGCGATCTGCGCTTCGGCCAGACGGCCCGCCGCAGCGAGCATACGCAGCTCGTCGATCTGCGCTGCGGCGATCCGTCGAGCCGCGGAGTCGACGCCAGCGACGACCCCCGCCAGAGCAGCGAGATAGTCCTCGCCATCGGGGGTTTCCGCCGCATCCGTCATACCTGCACTCTGCCACCGGCCACCGACATCCACCCCGGAAAAACGGGCCCAGAACACACGTTGTGCACACCCCAGGGATGAGAGTCCTCTCATCCTCGCGGCGGCGCGTCCTCCGTGACCGAGGTCAATGCGCCGTGCCCCGCAGCTCGTGCGGTTGGTTGTGGCATCCGCCCGACCGTGGGGGACGATCATCCTCCGAGCCCGCGCCTCGCGCTCCACTGCCGGAGGTCCGCCGCACAGATTCGGCGTGAAAGGATCGAGCATGCGAACCGCGCGGGCCCTGTGGGGCGCCACCCACCCCGGGCCGTCGCTCGTGGTGACCGCGCTCTCGCTGGCCCTCGGCCTCGCCGCCGGGCTCGAGCCGTGGCGCCTCGTCGTTCTCGTCGTCGCGGTGTTCGCGGGGCAGGTGTCGGTCGGCCTGTCGAACGATGCGATCGACCTGTTCCGCGATGCCACGGTGGGCCGCTCCGACAAGCCGCTCGTCCGCGGCGACACCCGCGTGCGCACCGCGTGGATCGCGGCGTTCGCCTCGCTGGGTGTCGCGATCGTGCTCTCCGCCGTCCTCGGCTGGGGGATGCTGCTCGCCCACGTCGTCGCGCTCGTCTCGGCGTGGAGCTACAACGCCGGGCTCAAGGCGACCACCGCGTCGCTCGCGCCGTTCCTCGTGAGCTTCGGCATTTTCCCGTCTCTCGCCACCCTTTCGGTACCCGACCCGCAGCCCGCGGCGCTCTGGGCGACCTTCGCGGGAGCGGTGCTCGGCGCCGCCGTGCACCTGACGAACGTCCTCCCCGACCTGGACGATGACCGCCGCACCGGGGTGCGCGGACTGCCGCATCGGCTCGGAGCTGCGGCATCCGTCGTCCTCGCCGTCGCCGGCATCGTCCTCGCCGCGGTCGCGGTGCTCGTGGGCAGCCTCGCCGAGGGCGCACCGGCGGCCGCGATGATCCCGTTCGCCGTCGTCGTCGCGATCATCGCGGGTGCGGTGCTGCTCCGGATGCGGCGCCGCGGCCCCGACCGCACCGGATTCCGGCTCGTGATGGCCGCCGCGCTGGTCCTCGCCGCGCAACTCGTGGTGGGCTCGAGCCTGTCCTGACCCCGGGGCGGGGGTTGCGGGGACCCAAGATGTCGCGAAGCGGCCGCGCGGCCGACCCCTCAGCGGCTCGCGCGGTCGAGGCCCATCGCGTAGGCGTGCGGGACGAGCCCGCCGGTCGCGGCGAGCACCGAACCCAGCACGCGCGAGCGCAGCGCGTGCACCGCGCCCGAGACGGGTCGGCCGAGTGCCATGTTGACTGCGGCGAGGCGGCCGGCGACCCGTGCGGAGCGGACGCGGGCACGCTCCCACTCCGCGAGGTCGACCTCGGGCGCCGACCCCGACCGGATCCAGGCTGCGAGCAGGGGAGCGAGGGTCGCGGCATCCAGCAGTCCGAGGTTCATGCCCTGGCCGCCGATCGGACTGACCTCGTGCGCCGCGTCGCCGATCACGAACACGCGGTCCCGACGCATCGCGGGCGCGAGCACCCGCCGCACCCCGAACTCCGTCGCCTCGGTCACCGCCTCGGCAGCCTCCGCCTCGCCCCGCTCGCGCATAGCCCGGCGCAACCGATCCGCCCGCGACGCGGCACTCCCGCCGGCGTCCCACGCGACGAAGCGACGCCGTCCGCCGGGCAGCGGGAACGACTCGAGCACGCCGCCGGGGGCCAGGTGCACCACGGCGGTCTCGGCGTCGGCGCGGGGCGGCACGGCGGCATCCGTCATCAGATACCGATCGGCGTATGCAGTCCGCCGCAGCGCTCCCGGACGGTAGACGAGGTCGCGCGAACCGACTCCCCCCGCGACCACCACGATCGGCGCGATCCGGTCTCCGCGGTCGGTCTTGACCCGCACCCGTGCGCCGTCGGGCGCGACCCGCGTCACCGTCGTGCCCCTCTCGGGCTCGGGCGCGTCGCCCCGCAGCGCGCGTTCGGTCTCGGCCTGGGGCAGGGTCGCGACGTACGGATGCCGCACATCCAGGCTCCCGAAGTCGACCACCCCGATCGCGCGTCCGTCGCTGCGCGCCTCGCCTCGGCGCACCCGCACGGCGCTGCTCAACAGGCGCTCGGTCGCCCCGCCGGCCTCCAGCGCCGCGAGGACGGGAGCGTGCACCCCGATCGCGCGCGAACCGCCGCCCGCCGCCTCGCGCCGCTCGACGATCGCGACCTCGACGCCGAACCGCGTCAGCTCGGCCGCCAGCAGCGTGCCGACGGGACCCGCCCCGACGACGAGGACCTCAGCCATCGCCGTCCGCCACCGCGAGCAGCCGGAACGGCGCCGGCGACGCGACGCGCCACGGCGCCCCGAGCGCCGCGGCGAGCTCGTCCGCGCGATAGCTCCGCCGGATCGAGCGCAGTCCGTCGGTCCGCAGGAACGTCCCCCGCTCCAGCGCCGTGATGCCTATGCCGTAGAGCGCATACGCCAGTGCGCCGCGCTCGATGTCGGCGTGCAGCACCGCCCCGGTCGCGAGCGCGCGCGTGTCGGCGGCGAAGCCGGCGAGCTCCGCATCGCTCAGGTGGTGCAGCACGTGGTTCGACAGCACCAGGTCGAACCGCTCGCTGGCTGCGCGGAGACCGGCGGCATCCGTCGCGGCGAACGACACCCGCGCGCTCTCGCGCTCCCGCGCCACCTCGAGCGCCCGCGGGTCGGGGTCGATCCCGAGCCACTGCACGTCGAGCCCGTCGCGCACGGCCCACGCCGCGAGGCGCGCGAGCACGTCGCCGCCGCCGCTGCCCACGTCGAGCACCCGCGCCGGACGACCCAGCCGCTGCAGCCGGGGGCGGATGCCGCGCCGCCAAACCCGGCCCCACCCGCCGATCGCGCGGTTCACGAGGTCGAACCTCCGCAGCGTCTCGGCCAGCATCACCGGATCGCAGTCCGGATCGTCCATCAGCTCGCGGAGGGCGGTGTCGCGCACGGCGAGGTTCACGCGGCCCCCGTCCGGAACGTCAGCCGCGCGGCTTCGAGGGTGAGCCCGGGCCCGAAGGCGAGCGTCGCCACGCGGTCGCCGTCGTCGAGGCCTGCGGCCAGGAGCGCGCCGAGGATGAAGAGGATCGTCGCGCTCGACATGTTGCCGTAGTCGCGCAGCACGTCGCGCGACACCGTCAGGGCGTCGGCGGGCAGCTCGAGCCCGGCCTCGACCCGGTCGAGCACGCTGCGCCCGCCGGGGTGCACCGCCCACGTGTCGACGCCGTCGTCGCCGAGGAACGTCTCCACCGCGCCGCGGATCTCGCGCCCGATGATGCGCGGCACCTCGGCCGACAGCACCATCTCGAAGCCGGTGTCGCCGATCGTCCAGGCCATGTCCTTCTCGCCCTCGTCGGTGAGCACCGTCGCGAACCGGTCGAGCTCGAACGACGCCCCCGTCGCGCGCGACGGGTCGGCGCTCACGACCGCCGCCGCCGCCCCGTCGGCGAACACCGATGCCGCGACGATCTCGTCGTGGTCGGCCGGTGTCCGCACGTGCAACGAGCACAGCTCGGCGCAGACGACGAGGACCACGGCGGTCGGGTCGGCCGCGCACGTCTGAGCCGCCGTCCGCAACGCCGGCACCGCCGCCGCGCACCCCATGAACCCGAGGTGCGCGCGGGCGACCGTGGTCGGCAGCTCCAGGTCGCGCACGAGGCGGTAGTCGGGACCGGGCGCGAACATGCCCGTGCACGAGACCGTGACGACGTGGGTCACCTCGGCCGCGGTGACGGATGCCGCGGCGAGCGCCTTCCGCGCCGCCTCGGCGAACAGCGGGGGTGCGAGCCGGATGTAGGCGTCGTTGCGGGCGCCGGTGGAGGGGGCGAGCAACGAACCGGCGTCGGTGACCGTCGGCATCCGCTCGTCACCGGCGGGCGCGGAGGCCGCGGCAGCTGCGGCCAGGTCGTCGAGCACGGTGTGCCGGGTCTCGATCGCCGAGGCATCGAACGCGGCGCCGATGAGCCGCCGCGTGAGCCGGTCGGCACCCGGCTGCCCCGCGAACAGATCGCGCACCTGATCCTGTCGGAGACGGGCCTCGGGCACGGCGGTGCCGATGGACAGGATGCGGGTGGTCATGCCTCACCGTAACCGGCGCGCGATCGGTCGAGGCTGCGGGTTGACCATGACCCGGTCGTGTGTGAACCGGCGAAGGATCACCTGCTGCCGACCCACACCTCCACGCCCGCTCCCGTGAGGGTGAAGTTCAGGGCGGTGCCGAGCGGGTAGGCGACGCGCGCCGCGTCGGGACTCTGCTCGCTGACGACCGCCGTCACCGCGACGGGGAACGGCGCCGAGCCGCACACCGACAGGCTGTCGTCGGCGGCCTCGGCGGGGCTCACGACACTGAGGCACTCGACGTCGGGACGGTCGACGTTGCCGGCCGTGAACGCGAACACCGAGTAACCGCGGAAGTCGCTGTACCGCCGCACGGCCGACGAGTCCTCGGGCGCACTGCCGCCGTCGATGACGGCGAGGGTCGCGACGCGCTCCGCGCCGGGGTAGCGCGGGGTGTCCTCGGTGACCGCCCGCCTGATCGCGACCGTCGCCGTCACGAGCGCGGCCGCCGCGACGACCGCGCCGGCCGCGACGAGCCACCGCGGCGCACGCCGGCGGGATCGCTCCTGCGGCGGCGCCTCCGCGGCGGCGCGCTCGGAAGCGGCGGGCGCAGCAGGAGCGACCTCGTCCCCAGCCCCGGTGTCGTCGCCCGCGGGCGCGTCGCGCCGCGCGGCGCGGGTCTCGAGCTCCCGCAGGCGCGCCAGGGCGGCGGCATCCTCTGCGATGTCGGGGGTGCGCCCGTAGGCGCGCTCGCGCAGTCGGGCGAGCTCGGCGGCCTCGTCGTCGTCCATCGGGATCACTCAACCAACACATCGACGGGATGCGGGCCGAATCGGCCTTCGCCGCGCCGGATCAGTCGTCGACGAGCAGCGAGTCGGCGACCGGACGCCGCTCCCGCGGGGCGTTCTCGCGCGCCTGCAGTTCCTCGGATGCCGCGTCGAGGTCGCCCACCGGTCCGACGGCCATGACGGTCAGGGCACGCTGCGTGTCGCTGAGGCCGAACGATTCGGCGATCCGGTCGGCGTGGAAGCCGCCCATCTGGTGCGTCCCGAGGTCGTTCGCATGCGCCTGCACGGTGAAGTGCGCCGCGGCCTGGCCGACGTCGTACGCGGCCCAGCGCAGCGCCTTGCCGTCCTGCTCGGTCGTCGCGACGAACACGACGAGCGCGGCCGCGTCGGCCGCCCACGAGCGGTTGAACCCCATCAGGCTGTCGACGACGGCGGCGTGGGATGCCGACCCCCGCCGCGCGACGATGAACCGCCACGGCTGCGTGTTCGACGCCGACGGCGACCAGCGCGCCGCCTCGAGTGCGGACCGCAGGGCCTGCTCGTCGATCGGGGCGGACGCGTCGAAGATGCGGGTGCTCCAGCGCTCGCTGAGCACGTCGAGGAGGGGGGCGTCGGTCGTGGCGGTGCGGTTCGGCATCAGTCCATTCCATCACCGCCTCCCTGGGTGCGGGGTCGATGCGTCAGGACGTCGGCCAGTCGGCCGGGCCCGCCGTGCCCGCGGCGTACTCGTCCATCGGCACGCGGCCGTCCCGCCACGCATCGATGACCGGCTGCACGATGTGCCAGCAGTCGACGGCGGCGTCCCCGCGCACCGAGAGCATCGCGTCGCCGTCGAGGATGCCCGAGAGCACCTCGGCGTACGCCTTCAGCGACCCCTCGCCCAGGTGGGCCTCGAGGGTCGTCCGCTCGAGCTCGAGCGGGTCGGCCTCGCCGTTGACGTTCAGTCCGAGCGAGATCGAGTCGGGTCCGAGCGAGAAGCTGAGGACGGTGGGGCCGGGGTCGCCCGTGAAGCCGCGCGGCAGGTGCCGCACCGGGTGGAAGCGCACCTCGACTTTCGCCTCGGCGTGCCCCAGGCCCTTGCCCGAGCGCAGCGTGATCGGCACGCCCTGCCAGCGGGCGTTGCGCACCTCGACGGTCATCTCCGCGAGGGTCTCGGTGCCGCGCGCCGGGTCGACGCCCGGCTCGTCGACGTACGACGGGAACTCGCGTCCGTCCACGGTGCCCGCCGTGTACCGCGCCCGTCGCGACGAGGCGACGGGGTCGTCGCCCCAGACGGCCGTCGCGCGGAGTGCCGCGCCCGTCGCGTCGCGGAGGTCGCGCTCGTCGAGGGATGCCGGGGGCTCCATCGTCACGAACGCCATCACCTGCAGCAGGTGGCTCTGGATCATGTCGGTCAGCGCGCCGGCCTTGTCGTAGTAGCCCGCACGGCCTTCGAGACCCAGCGGCTCGTCGAACTGCACGAGGATCGACGCGATGTGGTCGGCCGACCACGCCGGTTCGATGAGCCGGTTCGCGAAGCGCACCCCGAGCAGGTTGAGGACCGTCGAGCGGCCGAGGAAGTGGTCGACGCGGAAGACCTGGCTCTCGGGGACGAGGTCGGCGAGGGTCGCGTTGAGGCGTTCGGCGCTGGCGGCATCCGACCCGAAGGGCTTCTCGAGCGCGAGGATCGTGCCCTCGGGGATCGTGACCGACCGCAGGGCCTCGCACGCCTTCGCGGCGACGGCGGGAGGCACGGCGAAGTAGAGCGCGGGGCGGCCCTCGGCGGCATCCAGCAGCGTCTGCAGCTGAGCCGGGTCGGTGATGTCGGCCTGCGTGTAGGTCGTGTCGGAGAGCCGGTCGAAGGCGGACTCCGCATCGGTCGCGGCGAACGCCTTTCGGACCGTCTCGCGCCAGGCGTCGTCGGTCCACTCGTCGACGCCGGCGCCCGCGAGGCGCACGCTGCGGTCGGGCTCGCGCGCGAGCAGCTGCCCGAGCGCGGGCAGGAGCAGTCGCGAGGTGAGGTCGCCGGAGGCGCCGAGGATGAGCAGGGTCGTGTCGGCCGTCATGCGCGTCACCCTAGCCCCGCGGTGCGCGCGAACCGGAGTCGGGTGCCGGCTCTTGCCCCGACCGTGCGCAAGGGCGACAATGACGACGATGCCTGCCCCGATCGAGTCCTACGCCCTGCTCAGCAACTGTCGGACGGCGGCCCTGGTGTCGGATGCCGGCAGCATCGACTGGCTCTGCCTCCCCCGCTACGACGCGGCGTCGATCTTCGGTGCGCTGCTCGGCGACGAGGAGCACGGCCGGTGGAGCCTGCGGCCCGCCGATGCCGAGGCCACCGCCGCGCGGCGCTACGACGGCGACACGTTCGTGCTCGTCACGCGCTGGACGACGTCCACCGGCGTCGCCGACGTCATCGAGTTCCTGCCGATCGACGAGGACGTCGTCGTGCGGCGGGTGGTCGGCGTCGAGGGGACGGTCGCCTTCGAGAGCGAGTTGCGCCTGCGGTTCGACTACGCGCGGGCGCTGCCATGGGTGCGGCAGATCGGCGACGACGACGCGGCGGCCGTGCTGCTCGCGATCGCGGGGCCCGACGCCGTCGTGGTCCGCGGTCCGCGGCTGCGCCCCGACGGGACGACCCACCGCGGATCGTTCACGGCCCGGCCGGGGACGACGGTCGACTCGGTGCTCGCGTGGGACCGGTCGTACCACCCGCATCCCGTCGCGTGCGACGTCGACGCCGCCCTCGACGCGACCCGCCGGTGGTGGACCGAGTGGGCGTCCCGCATCGAGGGCCACGGACGCTGGGCCGACCACGTGATGCGGTCGATGCTCGTGCTGCGCGCCCTCACCCACCCCGACACGGGCGGCATCGTCGCGGCGGCGACGACGTCCCTCCCCGAGGACCCGGGCGGGTCGCGCAACTGGGACTACCGCTTCGTGTGGCTGCGCGACGCCGCGCTCACGCTCGAGGCCTACCTCGCCCACGGCTACACGGCCGCGGCCGAGCGTTGGCGCGGATGGTTGCTGCGGGCGGTCGCCGGCGACCCGGCCGACGTGCAGATCATGTACGGCCTCGGCGGCGAGCGCGACTTGCCCGAGCGCGAGCTGACGAGCCTGCCGGGTTACCGGGGCTCGGCGCCGGTGCGGATCGGCAACGGCGCGGTCGACCAGTACCAGGGCGACGTGATCGGCGAGGTGCTCGTCGCCCTCGAGGCGGCGCGCCTGGCGGGAGTCGCCGAGACGCCGTCGTCGTGGTCGCTGCAGCGTGCGCTGCTGGCGCAGGTCGTCGAGTGGGTCGACCGTCCCGACCACGGCATCTGGGAGATGCGCGGCGACCTGCACCACTTCACCCACTCGCGCGCCATGGTGTGGGCCGCGCTCGACCGCGGCGTCCGCGCGGTGCGCGAGCACGGACTCGAGGGCGATGCCGACGTCTGGGAGCGACTGCGCGACCGCGTGCGCGCCGAGATCGATGCGACCGGAGTGGATGCCGCGGGCGGCCACTTCACGCAGCACGACACCACCGACGAGGTCGACGCCTCGCTGCTGCTCCTGCCGCTCGTCGGGTTCTGCGCGGCCGACGACCCGCGGATGCTCGCCACCGTCGCCCGCATCGAGCGCGACCTCCTGCGGGACGGCCTCGTCATGCGGTACCGGACCGCCGCCGGCACCGACGGACTGCCCGGCGACGAGCATCCCTTCCTCGCCTGCTCGTTCTGGCTCGTCGAGCAGTACGCGGCGACCGGCCGCATCGACGACGCGACGCGCCTCATGGACCGCCTGTGCGCCGTCGCCAACGACGTCGGCCTGCTCTCGGAGGAGTACGACCCCGCCACCGGACACCACATCGGCAACACCCCGCAGGCGCTCTCGCATCTCGCCCTCGTCGGCGCGGCCGACGCGCTCGCCGGCCACGTCGGCCGCGCGGCGCACCGGACGTAGCCGCTCCGTCAAGGGACTGCGGGGGAGTGGATGCCGGGGGTAGCGTCGTAGACGGGACCGCTGACCCGGGCGGAGGAGGAGACGATGACGGACGTACCCGAGCCGCTCGTCGGCGACACTCTGGCGGATCGTTACCGGCTGATCGCGCAGGTCGGTCAGGGCGGCATGGCGCGGGTCTTCCGCGCGGACGACACCGCGCTCGGGCGGACGGTCGCCGTCAAGGTGCTGCGCCCCGGCGTCGAGGGGGTCGCCGGAGCGCCTGAGCGCGCCCGGAGCGAGGTGACCCTCCTCGCCTCGCTCAACCACCCGTCGCTCGTGACCCTCTTCGACGCGCACCTGACCGGATCGCCCGAATACCTCGTGATGGAGTTCGTCGACGGGCCGACCCTCAGCTCCCGGATCGCCGAGGGGCCGCTGCCCCCAGCCGAGGTCGCCGCGCTCGCCGCGGAGCTCGGCGAAGCCCTCCACGTCGTGCACGCGTCGGGGGTCGTGCACCGCGACATGAAGCCGTCGAACGTGCTGCTCGCCCCGCCGCACCTGCCGGGCGGGCGGCCCCGCGCGAAGCTCGCCGACTTCGGCATCGCCCTGCTCCTCGACAGCGCCCGGCTGACGACGCCCGGCACGATCATCGGGACGGCCGCCTATCTCGCCCCCGAGCAGGTGCAGGGCGGCGATCCGGCTCCGCCCGCCGACGTGTACGCGCTCGGCCTGGTGCTGCTCGAAGCCCTCACCGGCGAGCGCGCGTACCCGCACACCGACGGGGTCGGCGCCGCCCTGGCCCGCCTCACCACGCCGCCGACGATCCCCGACGCGCTCGGCCCCGCCTGGACGTCGCTGCTGTCGCGCATGACCGCCACCCGCCCTGAGGAGCGTCCGACCGCGCTCGCGGTCGTCGAGGCTGCCGAGCGGCTGCGCACCGCGCCGGTCGACGGTGCGCCCCCGCTGCCGCCGGTGCGCGCGGCGGTGGCCGCCGGCATCCCGATCGCGGCGACGACCCCCGCCGACGCGCCGGCGACGCAGGCGGAGCCTCGCGACGACGACGCCCCGACCGTGCTCGAGCCGGCGGCCACCCGCACGGCGGGCGATGCCCCGACGCGCCGCTATCCGACGGCGGCGACGGTGGCCTTCGGCTCGGCGCCGGCTCCGGCATCCACCGCGGCGGACTCACGTCGCCGGTCCCGCCGTCCGCTCGTCATCGGGCTCGCCGTCGCGGTCGTCGCCCTGCTCGCCGGGGCCAGCATCTGGGCGGCGTCGCTCTTCGGCGGACAGCAGTCCGGAACGACCGACCCCGCGCAGACCGAGCCGACGCCCGCCCGGACGGCGGAGGTGACGCCGACCGCCACCCCGACGCCCACGGTCTCGACGGTCGACGACTCGGGCACCGATGACCCCCCTGCCGACGACAAGGGCGGCGGCAAACCCGACAAGCAGGACAAGCCCGACAAGCAGGACAAGCCCGACAAACCCGGCAAGGACAAGCCCGGCAAGGGCGGCCCCGGACGCGGCTGAACCGCCCCGCCGCGGGTGCGGACGGAGCGGTTCAGCGGATGCCGCGGTGCGGCAGGATCAGCGCGACAGGGCCTCGCGCAGCTTGACGCGCGCCCCCATGCGCAGGAGCGAGTTCTCGTAGATCTTCGCGCCGAGGAGGATCGCCCCGATGCACGCGGCGAGCATGACGGCCAGCGCGAGCAGGGGCTCCCACCACTGCGCCTCGCCGACGAAGATGCGCACCGGCATCCCCACCGGGGCCGAGAACGGCACGTACGACATGATCGTCAGCACGACGGGGTTGTCGTTGAAGAAGATGACGAGGAAGTACGGCGCCATCACGATGTAGGTGAGCGGCGTGATCGTCGGTCCGATGTCCTCCTGTCGCGAGACCATCGCGCCCGCCGCGGCGAACAGCGCGGCCAGCAGGACGAACCCGAAGAGAAAGAACACCGCGAACCACGCGATCGGACCGCCGAGACCCGCGATGAGGAAGTCCTGACCGGTCACCGTCAGGCCGATGATCGCGACCGCGGCGATACCGACGATCTGCCCCATCGCGAGCACCGTGTTGCCGAGCACCTTCCCGGCCAGGAGCGCGCGGGTCGGGATCGCCGAGATGAGCAGCTCGACCACGCGGGTCTGCTTCTCCTCGACGACGCTCGTCGCGATGGTCGTGCCGAAGGTGAGCGCCGCGGCGAAGAAGACGCCGCCGAACGCGATCGCGATGATGTAGCGCAGGAACCCGTCGGTGCTCGCGGGTTCGAGGATCTCGACCTCGGGCGCGATGCTCAGCTGCTGCAGCAGGCTGTTGGAGACCTGTTCGTCGAACACCACGGTGTAGCCGAGTGGCTCGGCGCCGCCCGGGATGACGGCGGCGTCGACCTCGCCGTCGCGGACGAGTTCGCGTGCCTCGTCGGCGGTCGCGGCATCCGTCACGTCGAAGGCGTCGGGGTCGGTGAGGGCCGAGGCGGTCTCGGAGGTGACCGCGATCGGCGTACGGTTGTCGCTCTGCGCCGTGAAGCCGGCCCAGAGGACCGCGGCCAGCACGATCACGAACATGACGACGGTCGAGATGATGAACGACTTCGAGCGCAGCTTCGAGCCGATCTCCCGCTCGGTGACGAGCCAGACGCTCTGGCCGAAGGACGGTGACGTGTTCACTGGATGACCTCCGTGAAGATCTGGGCGAGGGTGGGGCGGCGGGGGGCGAAGCTCGTCACGGCGCCGTGGGTGACGGCGCGCTGCAGGACGCGCTGGACGGTCTCGTCCGAGTCGGCCTCGAACACCGCGTATCCGCCGTCGAAGTCGACGACCTCGACGCCCGGCTCGTCGCGCAGCCAGCCGGCGTCGGTGGCCGAGACGAGTTCGAAGCGCCGCGAGGCGTGCTCGGCGCGCAGGCCGTCGCGGGTGCCGGCCGCGCGGATCGTGCCGCCGGCGATGATGACGAGGTCGTCGCACAGGCGCTCGACGACGTCGAGCTGGTGCGACGAGAAGAGCACCGAGACGCCCTGCGCGGCGCGGGTCTGCAGCACCTCGGCCACGACGTCGACCGCGAGCGGGTCGAGGCCCGAGAACGGCTCGTCGAGGATGAGCACCTCGGGGTCGTGCACGAGCGCCGCGGCGATCTGGGCGCGCTGCTGGTTGCCGAGCGAGAGCGTCTCGACGTTGTCGTCCAGGCGCTCCCCGAGCCCCAGCTCCTGCAGGAGCGCCGTCGCGCGGGTCGTGGCATCCGCCTTCGAGAACCCGTGCAGACGGGCGAGATAGACGATGTGCTCGAGCACCTTCATCTTCGGGTACAGGCCGCGCTCCTCGGGCATGTACCCGAAGCGGCGGCGGTCGGCGGTCGTGACGGGCGCGCCGTTCAGCGTGACCTCGCCGCTGTCGCGGCCCAGCACGCCGAGCATGATGCGCATCGTGGTGGTCTTGCCGGCGCCGTTGCCGCCGACGAACCCGGTCAGGCGGCCGGGGGCGACATCGAACGCGACGTCGTCGAGCACCCGCCGCGAGCCGTAGCTCTTGGTGATCCCGCGTAGCTGCAGCATCCGTTCCTCCTGTGATCCTGGGCCACCGGCGGTGGCACGTGTCCCACGTTAGGAAGATCGGATGCCGGGGGCCTCCCCCCGGCGGGTGATCCGGGATCCCCGCCGCGAGGGGGGAGCGTGACGTCTTATTGCATTCACGGGAATAGGGATGCCGGGGGTCCCGTTGGACTCCTCGGTGCCGAACGGCATCCGTTTCGACTCTTTTGGAGGACCCATGACGAACCGCACCATCGGCTACATCGTCGGCAGCATCTCGTCGACGTCGATCAACCGCCGCCTCGCCAAGGCGCTCGAGCGCCTCGCACCCGAGGGCACCACGTTGGTCGAGATCCCGATCAAGGACCTGCCGTTCTACTCGGTCGACCACGACGCGGACTTCCCGCAGGTCGCCGTCGACTTCAAGCAGGCGATCGCGGACGTCGATGGCGTCATCATCGTGACCCCCGAGTACAGCCGCTCGATCCCGGGCGTGCTGAAGAACGCGCTCGACTGGGCCGCCCGCCCCTACGGCCAGAACGCGTTCAACCTCAAGCCCACCGCCGTCATCGGCACCTCGGGCAGCGGCATCGGCACCGCCGCCGCGCAGCAGCACCTGAAGGCGATCCTCAGCCACTTCAACGCCCCCACGCTCGGCCAGCCCGAGGGCTACGTGCAGAGCACGCCCGGCCTGTTCGGCGAGGACGGCGAGGTCACCAGCGACGAGACCGCCGGCTTCCTGACCGGCTACCTCGAGGCGTTCGGCGACCTGATCGACCGCTACGCCAAGGTTCCCGCGGGCGTCTGACCCGCGTCACGGCTGGAACGGCCCCGCCCCGACTCGGGCGGGGCCGTTCCGCGTGCGGGGCGGCTCAGCCCAGGCCGTGCCGGTAGGCCCAGACCACGGCGGCGACGCGGTCGCGGGCGCCGAGCTTCTGCAGCACGTTCGACACGTGCGTCTTGACCGTCGCCTCGCCGATGTAGAGCTCCTGGGCGATCTCGCCGTTGCTCATCGCACGCGCGAGCAGGCGCAGCACCTCGGCCTCGCGTTCGGTGAGCTCCACCGGCAGGGTGGGCGCGGCATCCGTCGTCCGGGGGAGGGATGCCGCCGGTGCCGACTCCGCCTGCGCGAACCGCTCGATCACCCGACGCGTGACCGACGGCGCGAGCAGCGCATCACCCGAGTGCGCGACGCGCACGGCGTTCGTGAGCTCCTCGGGGCCGGCGTTCTTGAGCAGGAACCCGCTCGCCCCCGCCGACAGCGCCTGGAACAGGTAGTCGTCGCGGTCGAAGGTCGTCACGATGACGACGGATGCCGCGACCTCGGCATCCGCCACGATGCGCCGCGTCGCCTCGAGGCCGTCCATGTCGGGCATCTGCACGTCCATGCAGATCACGTCGGGGCGCAGGTCGCGCGCGGCCGCGACGGCGGCGCGGCCGTCGCCCGCCTCGCCGACGACCTCGATGTCGCCCGCGGCCTCGAGGATCATGCGGAACCCGGTGCGCATGACGGCGTGGTCGTCGACCAGCAGCACGCGGATCATGCCGGCACCGCCTGCGTCAGCGGCATGCGCGCCCGAACGAGGAAGCCGCCCCGGTCGCGGGCGCGCGCCTCGAGCGTTCCTCCGGAGGAAGCGGCGCGTTCGCGCATCCCGACCAGGCCGAGGCCCGCGCGTCCGGAGATCGGCGCGCGTCCGGTGTTCGAGACCTCGAGTTCGACGTTGTCGTCGGCGTAGCGCAGGCGCACGTCGGCCGTCGCGCCGGGGCCGCCGTGACGGCGGGCGTTCGTCAGCGCCTCCTGCGCGATCCGGTACAGGTTCACCTGCACGAGGTCGGAGGTCGGCACCGCGTCGCCGACGACCGACAGCGTCGTCGGCAGGCCGTTCTCGTTCGCGTGGGCGACGAGCGTCGGCAGGGCGTCGAGGCGCAGCGTCGACCCGCCGAGCGCGTCGGTGTCGGATGCGTCGGTGTCGGGCGTGCGCAGCGTCTCGAGCAGCTGGCGCAGTTCGGTCAGCGCCTCACGCGCAGAGGACTCGATGCCGGTGAGCGCGGTGCGCGCGGCATCCGGGTTCTGCTCGAACACCGTCCGCGCGGCACCCGCCTGCACCCCCATCGCCGAGACGTGGTGGGCGACGACGTCGTGCAGCTCGCGCGCGATGCGCACGCGGTCGAGGGCGACGGCCTGTGCCGCCGTCCGTTCGCGCTCGCGTTCGAGCTCGGCGGTGCGCTGCTCGAGCGCCGCGCGCTCCATCGCACCCGTGTAGGCGCGCTCGCCGAACAGGTAGGCGCCGCCGAAGAAGGCCACGTTGACGAGGAACTGGATCAGAGCGAACGCCGCGAAGGGCGAGAACGGCCCCTGCTGCGAGAGTCCGTCGTCGGAGGCCGCCGACTGGAACATCGTGATGAGCAGCCACACGAACATCGCGACGATCAGCAGGATGCGGACGAGCGCCGCACGGCGCCGGTCGGCGACCCAGGCGCCCACCGTGTACATCGCGATGAACAGCGACACGTTGCCGACGTACACCTCGGGGATGCCCGCCGACATGCCCACGAAGAAGGCCGCGGACACGACGACCAGCACCGTGCCGGGGAACCGACGTCGCAGGGCGAGGGGGACCGTGATCGCCGCGGCGTAGAGCAGCCCCCAGTGCAGGGCTGGGCCGTTGCCGCCGTAGATGTTCGAGACCGTTCCGAGGGCGGTGCTGATCAGGCCGGCGACCAGCATCCCGGCGGCGAGCCAGGCGTCGTGACGCCGTTCGGCGGGGGTGACGGCGCGGCGGAGCGTCGAGTCGGACATGCCTTCCACGCTAGAGGGGCGGATGCGGCGCGGCATCCGTCCTGCGGGGGAGCGGCGAGGCGGGTTACTCGTCGGCGAAGAGCGAGCGGATGCGGGGCAGCACCCGCTCGTACCGGGCGACGACCGGCTCGTACGCTCGCTGCAGCTGCGCGTCCACCGGAACGACGACGCCCGGCGCGACCATCGCGGCCATCGCCGCCGCCCACGACTCGTGCAGTCCCGTGCCGACCGCGGCGGCGATGGCCGCGCCCATGCCGGCGGCGTCGGCGACTGCTGGCCGCCGCACCGGCACGCCGTAGACCGCCGCGAGGATGCGGAGCATGAGCGGGGATGCGCTCCCTCCGCCTGTCACGACGAGGCTGCGAAGGTCCCGCCCCAGCGCCAGGCGGGCGCGGCGATCCGCCTGAGCGGTCTCGATCGCGAGCGCCTCGAGGATCGCGCGGTGGATGTGGAAGCGGCCCTGCGTGCCGTCGAACCCGACCAGCGCCCCCCGCCGCCACGGCTCGTCCGAGGTGGCCAGCCAGTCGAGCGCGACGACGAGTCCGCCGGCGCCCGGGGGCAGGTCTGCGGCTCCGGCGTCGAGATCCGTCTCGGTGTAGCCGCCGCCGGTCGACGACACGAGGTCGCGGAACCAGCTGACGGTCCACATGCCGCGGCGGACGCCGTGGCTCTCGTGTAGGAAGCGACCCGGTTCGGCGGCGAAGTTCGTCCAGAAGTCGGGATCGTCGAGCACCCGGCTCCCCGGCGTCATGGTCGCCACGTAGGTCCCGAGCGACAGCACCGCCTCGTCCTCGCCCTGCAGCCCCGCCCCGAGCGCCTCGACGGCCTTGTCGTTGGACGTGGCGACGACGGGCAGGCCCTCGGGAAGACCGAGCAGCGCCGCCGCGCGGGCGGTCAACGATCCGAGGGTCTCCCCGGGAGGGACGAGGTCGAACAGCCGGGAGCGGCGCAGCCCGGTGCGAGCGAACTCGGCGTCGTCGTCGCTCCAGTCCCACCGCGGGGTGTCGATCGGCCACATCCCCTGCACGTTGCCGGCGGCGTCGCGACGGCGGCCCGTGAGTCGGTGCCCGAGGTAGCCCGAGGACGTCGTCACGAAGGCCGCATCTTCCGTCTCCGCCTCGTAGGGACGCGAGAGCCGCTCGTCCATCCAGCTCATGACCGGCTGTGCGAGCGTGCCGTCGGCGCGCAGGACCGCACGGCAGAAGCGGATCGTGCACAGCCCGATGCCCCGGATCGCGGCGGGGTCGCCGTCGAAGTCCGCCATCGCCAGCCGGACGGCGCCCACGATCGAATCCCAGAGGTCGTCGTCCGGGTGCTCCCAGCGTCCGGGCGCCGGTGAGGCGTACGGGCGCAGCGGCACCCGGGCGCGGGCGTGCACGACGCCGCGCCCGTCGACGATCAGGACCTTGGTGCTCTGCGAACCGTTGTCGATCGCGACGACGAACCCCGCCGCGGGGTCGCTCACGCGGTCACCGCCTCGCTCTCCTCGACGGGGAAGATGGTGCCGCGGTTCATGATCCCGCGGGGATCCAGCCCGTCCTTCAGCGTCTGCAGCAGCACGAACGCGCTGCCGTGCTCCTCGCGGGTCCAGGGCGTGCGGTACTTGCCGATGCCGTGGTGGTGGACCATCGAGCCCCCGAGCCGCAGGGCCTCCTCGACGACGATCGCGTTGAGGGGCTCGTGGTACTCGGTGATCTCCTCGCGCGGCGCGCAGGTGATGTTGTAGTCGTAGACGAAGTAGAGGTTCGTGCCGGTCTGGTAGCTGTGCGAGGAGTGCGCGCCCAGCATCGTCAGATCGGCGGCGCGCGGGAACTCCGTGCGCGCGCGCCGCATGACCGACTCGAACAGCTCCGCCACGCCCGACCAGTCGATCGAGACCTCGGTGGTGTACCCGAGGTGCGAGCGTTCGAGCATCTCGCGCTTCTCGGCGTCGATCTTGTCCTGGCCCCAGTTGAGGTTGTCGAACCACGACTTGATGAGGGCGGAGTCGACCTTCTCGTGGGGGATGTCGGTGAAGATCGACTCGACGCCCGCCGCCGTGGCCTCGGCGATGCCCGCCGGACCCTCGGCCACGACGACGACGACGGCCTTTCCGTCGGCGAAGTGCGAGAAGTGCTGTGCGGCATCCTCCTCGGAGTAGGCCCGGGCCACCGACGGCCGGTACCCGGCGACGATGACCTCGCGCAGACCCGCCACGCCGGCGGGGAGCGAGTCGACCAGGTAGCCGAGGAAGCGGTCGTTCTCGGGCTGATAGGTGAAGACCTTGACGGTGACCTCGGTGATGACCGCCAGGGCGCCCTCGTTGCCGATCAGGATGTGGCGGATGTCGGGCCCGGCGGCGCGGCGGGGCACGTTCTTGATGCGGACGACCTCGCCCCCGGGCAGCACGGCCTCGAGACCGACGACCATGTCCTCGATCCCGCCGTACAGAGTCGAGAACTGCCCGATCGAGCGGGTCGCGACGAGCCCGCCCATCTGCGCGAGCGGCTTGGACTGCGGCGAGTGCCCGGTCGTCAGGCCCTGCGCGCGCAGGGTGTCCTCGAGCACCTGCAGGGGCACGCCGCACTGCGCCGTGACCATCATGTCGACCGGGTCGATCTCGACGATCGCGTCCATGCGCGAGCCGTCGAGCACGATGGTGTCCTCGACGATCGTCTCGAGCCCGCCCTCGGTCGCGGTGCGTCCGGTGCGCGGCACGACGTTGACGACGTTCTCGTTGGCGAAGGCGAGGACGGCGGCCACGTCGGCGGTGGAGCGCGCGTAGACGATCGCGGCGGGGATCGGTCCGTCGAAGATCCCGTGCACGGACGTGTACTTCTTGAAGCGGTCGACGCTCGCCTCGCGCAGCTCCTGCGCATCGGTCTCGACCTGCTCGGGGCCGAGGAGCTCCTGCAGAGCGGCGATGATCTCACCGCGCGAGAGCGCGGATCGTGAAGCAACCATGGGAGAATGGATCCTGTTCGTTGGGGTGGTGGGGTTGCGCGTTCAGCGCACGAGGTATCCGCCGTCGACGGACAGCACGTGCCCGTTGACGAAGTCCGAGGCCGCGCTGGCGAGGAACACCGTCGCGCCCATGAGGTCGGCGACGTCGCCCCATCGCCCTGCGGGGGTGTGGTCGACGATGCGCTGGTTGGCGTCGGGGTCGGCGCGGCGCGGCGCGGTGATCGGGGTCGCGAAGTATCCGGGAGCGATCGCGTTGACCTGGATGCCGTGCCCCCCGAGCTCGTCGGCGTAGGCCTTCGTCAGCCCGGCGATGCCGTGCTTCGTGGCGGCGTACGCCGGCGAGCCCAGTCCGCCCAGGAACGAGAACAGTGACGCGATGTTGATGATCTTCCCGGAGCCCTGCGGGATCATCCGCCGAGCGGCCTCGTGCGACATCTCGAACGCCGCCGTGAGGTTCACGGCCACCATCGGGTCCCACAGCGACCGGTCGAACTCGGTGACCTCGGCCGTGCGGCTGATGCCGGCCGAGTTGACGACCACGTCGAGGCCGCCGAGCTCGTCGACGCATCCGTCCACGATGCGCGCCGGGGCGCCCTCGCCGGTCACGTCGATGCGCACCTCGCGGTAGCCGGCCCCGGTCGCTTCGACCATCGCGGCCGTCTCGCCGCCGTCGTCGAAGAGGGTGGGCACGAACACGTCCGCACCCGCCGTGGCGAGGGCGAGCGTGAACGCCTGACCGAGTCCGGTGTTGCCTCCGGTGACGATCGCGCGTCGGCCACGCAGCGAGAAGTGGTCGAGGGAGAAGTCGGTGATGTGCACGGGGGATCCTTGGGGGTCAGGCGGAGGGGTCCGCGATGCCGATGTACGTCGTCTCGAGGTACTCGTCGATGCCTTCGAGCCCGCCTTCGCGGCCGAGGCCGGACTGCTTCACTCCGCCGAACGGGGCGGCGGGGTTGGAGACGAGGCCCGTGTTGATCCCGAACATGCCGGTCTCCAGACGCTCGGACAGACGCAGGGCGCGGTTGAGGTCCCGCGTGTACGCGAAGCACACGAGGCCGTACTCGCTGTCGTTGGCGAGGCGGACGGCCTCGTCCTCGTCGCGGAACGTCGTGATGGGGGCGACGGGGCCGAAGATCTCCTCCCGCAGGATGCGGGCGTCGTGCGGCACGTCGACGAGGACGGTGGCCGGATAGAAGTACCCGCGGCCCGACGGGATGCGCCCGCCGAGGGCGACGCGCGCACCGTCGGCGACGGCGCCCGCGACGAGCTCGGCGACCTTGTCGCGGGTCGCCCCGTCGACGAGGGGGCCGAGGGTCGTGCCGGGCTCGGTCCCGCGGCCGTTGACGTACCTGGCCATGCGCTCGATGAGACGGGCGGAGAACTCCGCGGCGACGCTCTCGTGCACGAGGAACCGGTTCGCGGCCACGCAGGCCTCTCCGCCATTGCGCAGCTTCGCCAGCAGTGCGCCCTCCACCGCCGCGTCGAGGTCGGCGTCGTCGAAGACGAGGAAGGGGGCGTTGCCGCCGAGCTCCATCGACACGCGCAGCACCTGGTGCGCGGCGTCGGCGATGAGGCGCCGGCCCACCTCGGTGGACCCCGTGAACGACAGCTTGCGAAGACGCGGGTCGGCGATGAGCGGTCCGGTGACCGCCCCCGCCCGGCTCGTCGGGATCACGTTGACGACGCCGTCGGGGACGCCCGCCTCGCGCAGGACCTCGGCGAACAGCAGCGCCGACAGCGGGGTGAGGGCGGCGGGCTTGAGCACCGAGGTGCACCCGGCCGCGAGCGCGGGGGCGATCTTGCGGGTCGCCATCGCCAGGGGGAAGTTCCACGGCGTGATGAGCAGGCTCGGACCCACCGGGCGCTTGGTGACCAGCAGCCGGTTGCGGCCGTCGGGCGCGGTCGCGTACCGCCCCGAGATGCGGGGCGCCTCTTCCGAGAACCAGCGCAGGAACTCCGCGCCGTACGCCACCTCGGCGCGCGACTCGGCCAGCGGCTTGCCCATCTCGAGCGTCATCACGAGGGCGAACTCTTCGGCGCGGGCCGTGACGAGCTCGAACGCGCGGCGGAGGATCTCGCCGCGCTCGCGCGGTGCGGTGGCGGCCCAGGACGCCTGGGCCGCGGCGGCGGCGTCGAGGGCGGCCAAGCCGTCCTCGGGGCTCGCGTCGGCCACCTGCGCGATGACCTCCCCGGTCGAGGGGTCGTGCACGTCGATCGTGGCCCCCGTGCTCGCCGCACGCCACTGTCCGCCGATGAGCAGACCGGTCGGGACGGCCGCGAGGACGTCGGACTCGTGAGCGGCGCTCATGCCTGCACCTCGCGGCGCAGGTCGTGTCCGAGGACCTCCTCGTACAGGCGCACCGGCGTCATCTCGCCCGCCCGGTCGCCGTAGCGGGCGCGGGCCCGCCGGAAGATCTGTTCGACGAGCGACGACAGCTCCACCGGCATCCCGACCGACCGTGCCAGGTCCACCGAGAGCCCGAGGTCCTTGCACGCGAGCGCGATCGCGAAGCCCTCGTCGTAGTCGCCGTCGTCGAGGATCGACAGCACGTCGCGCGAGACGAACGTGCTGTTGGCGGGGCTGGCGACCAGCGCCCGGCGCAGGACCTCGAGGTCGACGCCGGCGGCGACGCCGACCGACAGCACCTCGGCCGTCGCGACGAGGTGCGAGAACCACAGCTGGTTGATCATGAGCTTGACGGCGTACCCGGCACCCGGACCGCCGACGTGGAGGATCCGCTCCGGATCGCCCATCGCCTCGAAGACCGGTCGCAGCCGGTCGACATCGGCCGCCTCGCCGCCGATGAAGATCTGCAGCATGCCGGTGGCGGCGCCGACGGACATCCCGCTCACCGGCGCGTCGATCAGGTGCAGGCCGCGCCCGGCAGTGGCCGCGCGCACCCCCGCGAGGACCTCGGGAACAGAGGTCGACATGTCGATCCACGTGCCCCCGTCGGCGAGCCCCGCGACCAGTCCGTCGGGACCGGATGCGACGGACTCGACGTGCTTGGGGGTGGGGAGCATCGTGATCACGAGGTCGCTGGCGGCAGCGACCTCCCGAGGGGTCTGCGCCCAGCGGGCGCCGCCCTCGATCAGCTGCGCCGCCGACTCGCGGCGCAGGTCGGTGACCACCAAGGGGAAGCCCGCGGCCTGCAGGTTGCGGCTCATGCCGGAGCCCATGTTGCCGAGCCCGATGAAGCCCACGGTGGGCCGGGTCTCGACGGACTCCGTCTCGAGGAGGGGGGTGGGGGAACTCATCGGTCGTGCGTGTCCTTCGCGGAGGTGGGGGCGGTGAAGAAGGGGTTGTGCGGAGCGTGGCGGGCGGCGAGCACCTCGTCGAGCTCCGGCAGGGCGGCCGCGCCGTTCGCGAGCGCGGTGCGGGTCGCCTCGCGATTGTTGCGGTAGACCTGGTCGGCGTCGTCAGCGGCCGGGTTGACCCAGACCGCGGTGATGAGCGCATGCGTGTCGGCGGCCTCGCGCGGGATGACCCCGTCGGCGACGGCGTCGGCGACCCCGGCCGCCACGCCCGCCTGCGCGGGGCCCCAGATGAGCAGCCCGTGCTCGTCGCCGGCGGGCGCCGCCTTCGTGACGAACAGGGTGAGGGGCTTGACCGGCAGCGAGGGGCGCAGCACGGCCACGAAGGGGACGTGGCCCTCGCTCGGCGTGGCCAGCGCGGTGGCCCACGCCGTTCCGGCAGGCCCCTCGCGGTGGCCCAGCACGGTGTTGATGTGGGCGGCGTTGACGCCCTCGCCGATGAAGCTCTCGCCGAACTGGATCGCGGAGGTCATCAGATGAGCCCCTGCTCCTGGAGCCAGTCCACCGCGACGTCCTCGGGGTCCTCGCCGTCGACGTCGACCTTCGCGTTGAGCCCCTGCATGACCTCGGTGGTCAGCAGCGGGCTGAGCTCGCCGAGGACGTCGGTGATCGCCGGGTAGTCGTCGAGGGTGCTCTGCTTGAGGGTGAAGCCGCCCTGGTAGCTCGGGAAGAACTCCTTGTCGTCGGCCATGACGACCAGATCCAGTGCCGGGATGCGGCCGTCGGTCTGGAAGACCTCGCCGAAGTTGCAGTCGTCGCCCTTCTGGGTGGCCGTGTAGATGACGCCGGTATCGAGCATCGTGACGTTCGAGTCGGGGGCCTCGAAGCCGTAGGCGGCCTTCAGCCCGGGCCAGCCGTCGTCGCGGGTGGAGAACTCGCTCTCGATGCAGAACGTCTGGTCGGCCGACGGGAGGGCGGCCACGTCGCTGAGCGTCGAGACGCCGAGCTCCTCGGCCTCGCTCGCGCGGATCGCGAAGGCGTACGTGTTGTTGAAGGGCGCCGGGTCGAGCCACGCGATGCCGTTCGCGGCATCCGCCTCCTTCACGGCGTCGAACTGCGCCTCGGCGCCCTTCACCGGCGTGGTGTTGCCGTTGTAGGTGATCCACGAGGTGCCGGTGTACTCCCAGTACCCGAGGAACTGGTCGTTCTCGAGCGCCTGGCGGACGTTCGACGAGCCGACCAGCTTCGTGTTGGCCTCGACGTCGGCGCCGTGGGCGTTCAGGAGCTCGGTGGTCAGGTAGGCGAGGATGTACTGCTCCGAGAAGTCCTTCGAACCGATCTCGCCGCTGAGACCGTCGAGTTCGTCGCCCTGGGCGCCGGAGCCGCCGCCGGTGGCGGACGAGCAGCCCGTGAGGAGCAGGGCTCCCACGGTGAGACCGGCGAGGGATGCGGACGCGAGAGTGCGCTTGTTCATTCGGATTCCTTTCACGCTGAGGTGAGATGGGGTGTCAGATGCCCTTGGGGCGGGAGATGTCCTCGACGAGTCCCGCCGCCCAGTCGATGAGGACGGCGATCGCGGCGACGAGGACGGCGCCGACGACGAGGACGGGGTATCGCTGCAGCTTCAGGCCGTTGACGATCATGTCGCCGAGGCCCCCCGCGTTGATGAAGGTCGCGACGGTGGCGACTCCCACCGCGAAGACGAGTGCCGTGCGCAGGCCGGCGAGGATGACCGGCGAGGCGAGGGGGAGCTCCACCCGGAGCAGGACCTGACCGGGGCGCATGCCCATGCCGCGCGCGGCCTCGCGGATGCCGGGGTCGACCTGGGCGAGACCGGCGATCGTGTTCTGCAGCACCGGCAGGAACGAGTAGGCGACGAGGGCGACGAGGGCGGTCGTGAAGCCGGTCTGCCACACGATCGCCAGCAGAATCACGACGCCGATCGCGGGCGTCGCCTGGCCGATGTTGGCGATCGCGATGACCACCGTGCGCACGACGCGGGAGCGGGAGCGGCTGACCATGATGCCGGTGGGGATCGCGGTCGCGGCGACCAGCACCGACGCGATGATCGACAGGACGAGGTGCTCGCCGATGCGGGCGCTGATGTAGCCGGCGTTCAGGGTGCGCTGCTCGATCGAGTCGAGCTCGAGGCTCGAGACCCAGAGGTAGGTGACGAGCAGGACGGCGGCCACCACGATCAGCGGCATCACCCGACGCAGCAGCACCGGCATCCCACGCCGCGGACGGCGCTGCGTCTGCAGCAGCGTGGTCGCCGAGGGGACGACCTGCGGGCCCGTCATCTCACGCCCCCTGCGCGTCGGAGCCGCCGGCGAGGGCGGCCGAGACGGCGGCGTGGTCGATCGAGCCGACGATGGAGCCGGCGCGCGTGACGTTGACGCGGGGCGCGCCGGTCAGCACCAGCGCGTCGAGCGCCTCGCGCAGCGACGCGGCCTCGTCGATCGTCGTCGGGGGAGCCCCCGCGTCGGCGGCGCCGATGCGCGCGTCGGACACCGGGATCAGGGCGAGGCGCTTGAGCGCCGCGCCCTCGCCGATGAATGAGCGCACGTAGTCGTTGGCCGGTGCCGCGAGGATGCGGGCCGGAGTGTCGAACTGCTCGATGTGGCTGCGCTCGCCGAGCACCGCGATGCGGTCGCCCAGGCGGATGGCCTCTTCGAAGTCGTGCGTGACGAAGATGATCGTCTTGCCGATGTCGGCCTGCAGCCGCAGGAACTCCGCCTGCAGCTTCTCGCGCGTGATCGGGTCGGTGGCGCCGAAGGGCTCGTCCATGAGCATGACCGGCGGGTCGGCGGCGAGGGCGCGGGCGACGCCGACCCGCTGCTGCTGGCCGCCGGAGAGCTGGCGGGGGAAGCGGTTCGCGAAGACGCCCGGGTCGAGCTGGACGGTTCGCAGCAGCTCGTCGACGCGCTCCGCCACGCGTGCCTTCGACCAGCCGAGCAGCCTCGGCACGATCGCGATGTTCTCGGCGATCGTGACGTGCGGGAAGAGGCCGATCTGCTGGATCACGTAGCCGATGTGGCGGCGCAGCTCGTTGCCGTCGAGCGAGAGGATGTCGTCGCCGTTGATGCGGATCGATCCCGAAGTGGGCTCGATGATGCGGTTGATCATCTTCATGGTGGTCGTCTTGCCGCATCCGCTCGGGCCGACGAACATGACCAGTTCGCCGGGCTCGACGCGCATCGAGAAGTCCTCGACGGCAGCGGTGTCCTGGCCGGGATACCGCTTCGTCACGTGGTCGAGGACGATGTCGACGCCGCCGGGCTGAGCCGCGAGGGACGACAGGACGCCGGTGTTCGTGGTGGTGTCAGACACGGAGACCCCTTGAGGTGGTGAGGCGGGAGATGAGAAGGAGGATGCCGTCGAGCAGCAGGGCGAGCAGGATCACCGCGATCGTGCCGGTGAGGGCGTAGTTGAGCGCGTTCTTGGATCCGAGCGAGCTGAGGCCTTTGAAGATGTACTCGCCGAGGCCAGGCCCGGCGACGTAGGCGGCGATGGCCGCGATGCCGACGGTCAGCTGTGCGGCGACGCGGATGCCGGTCATGATGACGGGCCAGGCGATCGGGAGCTGCACGGTGAGGAGGATGCGGGTGGGCCCGAGTCCCATGCCGCGAGCCGATTCGAGCACCGACACGGGAACCTCGCGCAGCCCGACCACGGTGTTGCGCACGACCGGGAGCAGCGAGTAGAAGACGAGCGCGACGACGGTGGGGAGCCAGCCGAGCCCGAGGATCGGGCTCAGCAGAGCGAGCAGGGCGAGGGAGGGGATGGTGATTGCGACGGCGGCGGCGGTGAGCACCGAGGTGCGGGCGATGCGGCGATCGCGCACCAGGATGCCGAGGCCGACGCCGATGATCGTCGCCAGCGCGACCGAGACGAGCACGACGACCAGGTGGTCGCGGGTGAGCTCGATGATGTCGTCGGCGCGGCGGCTGAGAAAGGCGGCGAAACCATCCCAGGTGAATCCGGTCACGGGTGCTCCTATCTCGACGTTGAGGGGATACCGGGTGAGATCACCGTACGCCGTGTCGCCATTTGCGCAAAAGGTGTTGTGCATATGGCAACAAAGCGGATTAGGATCGACGCATGACCTCAGCCACCCGAGCGCCCCAGCCCCGCCGCAACGCGTCCGGTCTCGGCCGCGACGTCGAGATCCTCGAGCTCCTCGGAACCGACGAGGCGGTGCGCGGCGGCGGTCTCGGCGTCTCGCAGATCGCCGCGATGACCGGCCGCGACAAAGCGGTGGTCTCGCGGACTCTCGCGACGCTCGCCGAGACCGGCCTCGTCGAGCGCGACGACGCGACGCTGCGCTACCTGCTCGGGTCCCGCCTGTACTCCCTCGCCGCGCGCACGGCGAGCAGCACGCTCGTCCATGGTGCCCGCCGCATCCTGCTCCGACTGGTGCAGTCCACCCGTGAGACCAGCCACCTGTGCGTCCTGCGCGGCGGCAATGTGCTGACGCTGCTCAGTGAGCTCAGCCCGCACGACATCCGCACGACCGGATGGGCCGGCACCACCACCGCCGCCTGGCGGACGCCGTCGGGCCGGGCGCTGCTCAGCGACTGGGACGAGGAGTCGCTCGAGCAGTGGTATGGGCACCACGGTCACGACCGGCCGCTCGTGGGCCGCTTCGATCAGTCCGACGCCTCCGTCTTCCCCGTCCTCGACTCGCCCCCGCCCGGCAGTGCGCCCGTGTCGGACTTCGCGAGCCTGCTCGCCGAGCTCGAGCGCATCCGCGAGCACGGGTACGCGCTGTCGGACGAGGAGCTCGAGTTCGGAGTCGTCGCGGCATCCGCTCCGGTCATCGACTTCACCGGACGCGTCGTCGCCGCCGTCAACGTGAGCGCGCCGAAGGTGCGGATCGGACCCCGCCTCGATGCACTCGGCGGGCTGGTCTCGCGCGCTGCACGCGAGCTGTCCGCCCAGTTGGGCGCACTGCGCGGCTGAGCGATCGGGCGACCCGCGCGTCGCGGGCGGGCCTGGTCAGAAGATCATCGGACGGTCGTCGTCGTCCTCGCCGCCGAGGTCGAGGTCGACGACCACCGGCACGTGGTCGCTGGGGATCTCGCCCTTGCGCTCGTCGCGGTGGATGGATGCCCCGACGACACCGTCGGCGAAGGCCGCCGAACCGAGGATGAAGTCGATGCGCAGGCCCTCGTTGCGGGGGAAGCGCAGCTGCTTGTAGTCCCAGTAGGTGTAGCCGGTCGGGACGAGCGGGCGGACCGTGTCGGTGAGGCCGGCGTCGAGCAGGGACTGGAAGGCGGCGCGCTCCTCGGGCGAGACGTGCGTCGTCACGCCCTCGACGACCGTCGGGTCGCCGTTGTCGGCGTCGGTCGGGGCGATGTTGAAGTCGCCGACGAGGGCCAGCGGCAGGCCGGGCTGCGCGGCGAGCGTCGACTGCGTGTAGGCGCGCAGCGCCTCGAGCCAGTGCAGTTTGTACGCGAAGTGCGGGTCGTCGAGACCGCGGCCGTTGGGGACGTAGAGGCTCCACACCTTGACCCCGTCGATCGTCGCGCCGAGCGCGCGGGCCTCCTGCGGGGCATCCGGACCCTCGTGGCCCTTCAGGAACCCCGGCATGTCGGGGAAGGCGTACTCGACCTCGGTGATCGGCTCACGACTCGCGATCGCGACGCCATTCCACTGGTTCAGGCCGTGCGCCTCGACGTGGTAGCCCGCCTCTCCGAACGCCTCGTAGGGGAACTGCTCGGGCTTGCACTTGATCTCCTGCATCGCGAGCACGTCGATGTTCTCGCGCACGGCGAACTCGACGGTGCGCACGACGCGCGCGCGGATGGAGTTGACGTTCCAGGTGGCAAGCCGCATGGTTCCCAGCCTAGATCGGGCGTCCGACGCCGCCGGTCGTAGACTCGGAGCCGTGACCGTCGCCTCCACGCCCGCACTCGAAGCCGACCGCCAGAGCCTCATCTCGCTCATCCAGGAGGAGGCCGTGTTCCACGGCGACTTCACCCTGTCGAGCGGCAAGAAGGCGACCTACTACGTCGACATGCGAAAGCTCACGCTCGACCACCGCGCGGCGCCCGCCATCGGGCGCATCATGCTCGACCTCATCCGCGACGTCGACGGTATCGTCGCGGTCGGCGGGCTGACGCTCGGCGCCGACCCCATCGCGAACGCCGTCATGCACGAGTCCGCGCGCACCGACGCGCCGCTCGACGCGTTCGTCGTCCGCAAGGAGCCCAAGGACCACGGCCGCGGTCGTCAGGTCGAAGGAGCCGATGTCGCGGGCAAGCGCGTCGTCGTCGTCGAGGACACCTCGACCACCGGTCAGTCGGCGCTCAAGGCCGTCGAGGCGCTGCGCCGCGAGGGCGCCGAGCCCGTCGCGGTGGCCGTGATCGTCGACCGCAAGACGGGTGCGCAGGCCGCGGTCGAGGCGGCGGGTCTCACCTGGCTCGCCGCGATCGACCTCGACGACCTGGGCCTGCAGCCGCAGTAACCCCGCCGGCGCAAGCCCTACTTGGGGTCGAGGTCGTCCCACGGCTTGCGGCCGCGGCGGTCGTCGCCGCGCCGTCGGAACCCGCGGACGACGATGAGCACGAGCGAGGTCAGCAGCGACAGCCCGACGACGCTGTACAGCAGGTTCTGCTCGAGCTCGTTCATGAGTCCACTCTCGCACGCGCCGCGCCGGCCGGGTCCGACCCGAATCACCACCGAGGTGCCGAATCACCACGGAAATGCGCGCAATCGGGTGGTGACTCGGCACGCGGCTGGTGATTCGGCACGCCGTGGGAACGCCGAGCGCAAGAGGATGCCGCGCATAGGTGCCGAGCGTAGGGTCGAGCATGTGGCGCGCGATGACTGGGACCCGGACGATCTCCCCGATCTGAGCGGTCGCCGCTACCTCGTCACCGGCTCGAACACGGGTGTCGGATTCTTCAGCTGTCTGCAGCTCGCCGCGGCCGGTGCCCACGTCGTCATGACGGCCCGCAACCCCTCGCGGCTGTCGCGCGCGCGGGCCGCGATCCTCGACCAGGTGCCGGATGCCGACCTCGAGACCCTCGCGCTCGACACGAGCAACCTGGGCTCGGTCCGCGCCGCCGCGGCGACCGTCCGCGGACGCGTCGGACTGCACGGCGCCCTCTTCAACGCGGGTATCGTCCACCCGCCGGAGGAGCGCGAGGTGACCCGCGACGGGCACGAGCTCGTCATCGCCACGAACGCGCTCGGCCACTACGCGCTCGCCGGTGCCGTGCTGCCCGCGCTCGCCGCCGCCCGCGGCCGCATGGTCTGGCTCGGCTCGATCGCGACCAAGCTCTTCCCGTGGGACCCGATCGACCCCGAACTCGTCGACGACTACACCCCGTGGCGGGCGTACGTGCAGTCGAAGGTCGCCACCGCGGCGCTCGGTTTCGAAGCGGACCGGCGGCTGCGTGCGGCATCCGTTCCCGTCCAGAGCCTCGTCGCGCATCCCGGCTACTCGCTCGGCGGGCGGACGCGACGGATCCCCGGCGTCAGCGCGCCGTCGCGGCGCAAGCGCCTGCTCGGCGGTCTGCAGGCCGCCGTCGCGCAGTCGAAGGAGCGAGGAGCGTGGGCGCCGGTGCGCGCGCTCGTCGACCCCGACGCCGAGGGCGGCCAGTACTGGGGTCCCGCGCGGACGTACACCGGGGCGCCGGTGCTCGAGCGCGCGCCGCGGATCGCGATCGACCCCGACGTCGGCGCCCGCATGTGGCACTACGCCGAGCACGCGACACGCACCGAATGGCCGTACCTGAAGGGCCGACGGCTGCGCCTGCGCTGAGCTCTCGCGGTCGGGTGCGGTGACGGATGCACGACGGCTGGGGCGGGAGGGGACCCGGACCCGCGCGCGGTGCGACAGCAGCACCGGCGGTGGTGCAGACGTGCGGTGCTCCCGGCGAGAGCGCGCTGACTCAGGCGGTCAGCCAGACCGCCTGTGCGGCGGCCGGCGGCAACTCGATCGTCGGACCGCCGTCGATCTGCACGGCGCCGCGCCCCGTCGCCGTCAGGGTGTGGCTGACGTCGATGCCGATCTCTTCGAGCGAGCGCAGGAGCGCGGGGTCGCGGTCCGAGACGCGCAGCACGCGGCCGGTGTGTCCGATCGTCGCCTCGGCGAGCAGCACGAACGGCTCGCGCTCGACACTGCCGTCGGGCCCCGGGATCGCGTCGCCGTGCGGGTCGAACCGCGGGTGGCCGAGCCGTGCGTCGATGCCCGCCAGCAGGCGGTCGCTGATCGTGTGCTCGAGCAGCTCGGCCTCGTCGTGCACCTCGTCCCATGCGTAGCCGAACTCGCGCACGAGCCACGTCTCGATGAGGCGGTGGCGGCGGATCACCGCGGTCGCGCGGCGGGTCCCGGCATCCGTCAGCGAGATCGGTCCGTACGGGCGGTGCGCCACGAGGCCCTGCGCGGCGAGCTTCTTGACCATCTCGGTGACCGACGACGGCGCGAGTCCGAGTTCGGCGGCGAGCACCGACGGGGTGACGGGATCGGTCTGCCACTCGGTGTGGTGGTAGATCGTCTTGAGGTAATCGTCGACCGTGGACACGGAGGCGGGCACGGACCCCAGATTATCCGCCGAAGAGGGTCAGCCAGAGCAGCAGGGCGTTGAGCGTCACGAGGAAGACCGAGGCCAGGATGCCTGCGGCCGTCGTCCACACCCGGTTGCGGTAGCCGCCGAGCACGTCGCGCTTCGCGGTGAGCGCGACGAGGGGGATGAGCGCGAACGGGATGCCGAAGCTCAGGATCACCTGGCTGAGGATGAGGGCGAACGTCGGGTCGACGCCGAGGGCGAGGATCGCGAGCGCGGGGACGAGCGTCACGAGGCGGCGGGCGAGGAGCGGGATGCGGACGCGCAGGAGCCCGTGCATGATCTCCGCCCCGGCGTAGGCGCCGACCGCGCTGCTGGCCAGTCCGCTCGCGAGCAGGCCGACGGCGAACAGTGTCGCGACGACCGGTCCGATGCCGTCCTGCAGCGCCGCGTAGGCGCCCTCGAGGCTGTCGGTGCCGGGGACCCCGGCGAGGTTCGCCGCCGCGAGCAGCAGGATGCAGAGGTTCACGGTGCCGGCGATCGCGAGCGCGATCGTCACGTCCCACCGGGTGGCGCGGAGGATGCGGCGGGTGTCGATCGCGGCGTCGGCGGCCGCGGCATCCGTCCTCTTACGGTCCTCGGCGGGACGGAAGCGGTCGCGGGCGAGCGAGCTGTGCGCGTAGATCGCGTGCGGCATGATCGTCGCCCCGAGGATGGATGCCGCCAGCAGCACCGAGTCGGTGCCGTCGAACCGGGGGAGGAGGCCCTCGACGACGCCGGCGGGCTCGGGCGGTCCGACGAAGACGCCGTAGGTGAAGCCGAGGGCGATGATCGCCATGAGCCCGATGATGACGAACTCGAAGCTGCGCGCCCCGCGACGGGACTGGATCAGCAGCAGCGCGATCGAGACCGCGCCGGTGATGAGCCCGCCCCACAGCAGGGGGACACCGAACAGCAGCCACAGCGCGACGGCGCCGCCGATGATCTCGGCGACGTCGGTGGCCATCGCGACGAGTTCGGCCTGCAGCCAGTAGGCGCGACGCGCCGTGTTGGTGCGGATGCGGCTGCCGAGCACCTCGGGCAGGCTCTGCCCGGTGACGATCCCGAGCTTCGCCGACAGGTACTGGATGAGCCACGCCATGACGTTGCCCAGCACGACGACCCACACCAGCAGGTAGCCGTAGCGGGCGCCCGCGGTCATGTTGCTCGCGACGTTTCCCGGATCGAGGTAGGCGACCCCGGCGACCAGTGCAGGTCCCAGCAGCCAGGCCGCACGCGTGCGCGTGTCTGCAGGCGCTCGATTTTTCGGCATACCGAAAAATCTAGCGCACCGGGTGCGATGCGGTGCTCGTGCTGCTGCGCGCGTGGCACGGCGCGCGTGCGGCGTCGCCCCCTGGGCCGAATCACCACTCGGCTGCCGAGTCACCATTCGAATGCGCGCATTCCGATGGTGATTCGGCACGCGGCTGGTGATTCGGCGACGAACGGGTGCACGGGGCGCACGGCGCCGCGCGCGGCTAGCCTGGACCGGTGCCCGAGCAGACCGATCCGTCAGACGCGGAAGCGCAGCTCCCCGTCGGCGTCGGTCCGTGGCCGGGCGGCCCGGGCGCCTGGCCCGACGACCCGCGGTACGACCGCGACCTGCTCGCGGACGGCGACCGCCGCAACGTGATCGACCGCTACCGCTACTGGACCATGGCGGCGATCGTGGCGGACCTCGACGAGAAGCGGCATCCGTTCCACGTCGCGATCGAGAACTGGCAGCACGACATGAACATCGGCTCGATCGTGCGCAGCGCCAACGCGTTCGGGGCGGCCGAGGTGCACATCATCGGCAAACGGCGCTGGAACCGTCGCGGGGCCATGGTGACCGACCGGTACCAGCACGTCCGTCATCACGAGGACGTCGCGGCCTTCGCCGCCTGGGCGGATGCCGCCGGGCTCCCGATCCTCGCGATCGACAACGTCGACGGCTCGGTGCCGGTCGACCGCTCGGACCTGCCCGAGCGGTGCGTCCTCCTGTTCGGCCAGGAGGGGCCGGGGCTGTCGCCCGAGGCGCTCGCCGCGGCATCCGGAGTCGTCGAGATCACCCAGTACGGGTCGACCCGGTCGATCAACGCCTCGGCCGCCGCGGCGGTCGTCATGTACGAGTGGTGCCGGCGCTACGCCTGATAGTCGGCCGGGTCAGTCCTCGATCGTGAGGCCGACGGTGTAGGTGGCGTCGGTTCGGCCGACGACCAGCAGGGCGAACCCGGGTCGTGCATCGGCGGGGACGGTGACCTCCGTGTCGAGGCGGCCGTCCTCGATCGACGCGGTGCCGAGCGCACGGGATGCGCCGTCCTGGCGCAGCTCGACGGTCACCTCCCGCCAGGGCGCCTCCCCCGAGGGGTCGTTCGGAGTGTCGTTGCAGACGGTCCATCCGGCGCCGGTCACGGCGACGGTCTCGCCGGGCGCCGCCGTCTCGGGTGACACCGTCAGCGTCGGCGCCTCGCATGCGCCGTGCGCCGTGCCCCCGGCCAGGACGCCGCCGCCGCTGCAGCCGGCGAGGGCGACGGCCACGATGGTCGCCGCGAGCACCGACCCCCGCCGGCGCATCAGCCGAACATCCCGAACTCCGCCGACCCGTGCCCGCCGGTGGCCTGCGCATCGGCCGCCGCGTCGCCGCCGAACAGCACGCGCGAGATGCCGCGGGTGTCCTCGAGCATCGCGTCGAGCGCCACGGCGAGGTCGTCGTCGGTCACGTCGCGGTCGTCGCTGACGGCGCGCAGCACCGCCCGGCGGATGACCTCCTTGACGAAGGATGCCGTGACCCCCTCGGCGCGCTCGGCTGCCGTCGCGAGCGCCTCGGCCGACAGCGGCAGGCCGCTGCCGTAGACCTGGAACAGCCGCTGCCGTGCGGGCAGGTCGGGCAGCGGGATCTCGAGCGCGAGGTCCACGCGGCCGGGGCGGGCGGCCAGCGCCGGCTCGAGGATCTCGGCCCGGTTCGTGGTGAGGACGAACGCCACATCGGCGTCGCCGTCGAGGCCGTCGAGCGCGTCGAGCACCTCGAACAGCAGCGGCTGCAGACCGAAGTCGCCGCGGTCGGCGGCGACGAGGTCGACGTCCTCGAGCACGACGAGCGCGGGGCTCATCGCCCGGGCGAGCGCCGCCGCCTCGCCGATCAGTCCGAGCGCCGCGCCCTGCAGCAGCACGACCGTCGTGCCCGGCGTCTCGTGGATGAGGTGGCGGATCGTCAGCGTCTTGCCCGTGCCGGGAGGGCCGTACAGCAGCACGCCGCGCTTGAGGTGCTGCCCGCGCGCACGGAGGTCGCCCGCCCTGCCGCCGATGTCGACGACGTGCGCACGGATGCGGTCGAGCAGCCCGTCCGGCAGGATCACCTGATCGGCGGTCACGGTCGGTCGCTCGAGGAACGTCATCTTGCCGATGCCGTGGTGCCCGAACTCGCCGCGCGCGAAGCTCACGACGTTGCCGCGGACGACGCTGAGCTCGGCCATCAGTCGGCGCACCTCCGCGAGCAGGCCCGACGCGACCTCGGGCGACGCCGCCACGACGTCGAGCGTCGCGGTCTCGCGACCCGTCTGCGGGTCGGCCGCGCGCTGCAGGGCGGCCACCGGCATCCCGTCGACACGGAAGAGGCGGAGCGCCGTCGACTTGGTCTGCCGGCTCGTGTCGGGGCCGGTCGGGACCGACACGTACTCGACCGGTCCCGGCTGGATGCGGGCGTAGGGCGAGGCGAGCAGGCCCGCGAACTCCTCGTGGCGCAGGTGCCGGCCGCCGCGCAGGCCGAGCACCTCCGCGTCGTCGCCGGCGAGGGCATCGAGGGCGAGGTCGAGGTCGACGAGCCGGTGCGGCGGAACCGACTCCGACACCATCGGGAGCGCGGTCGGGTCGGCGCCGAGGTGATCGGCTACCCGCTCGCCGAGCGGGGTCAGCGGGGCGTCCTCGGCCTCCGGCATCCGGTTCAACCGCTGCACCAGGCGGTGCAGGTCCTTCAGGAAGTCGTCGTCGCGCGGGTCCATGCCCGCACTCTAGGGGACGGCGGTGACGTCACACCGCGACGGTCAGCCATTCGGCCCGCCGCACCCGCCAGCCCAGCGTCACGAGGCGCGCGAGCATGTAGACGCCGAAGAAGCAGACCGCGAGCCACGCGAGCCCGCCCGATCCGGCCGGGTGCACGGCGATCAGGAGCACCAGCGCCGGCAGGTACGGCACGAGGTTCAGGCCGCCGGCGATCGCGAGGTACTTCGCGTCGCCGGCCCCCATGAGCACGCCGTCGAGCACGAAGACCACGCCGCAGATCGGCTGCGCGAGGGCGAGGACCAGGAGCGCCGGCTGGATGAGGGCGGCGAGCTCCGGATCGCCGGTGAACGCGAGACCGATGACCCCCGACAGGCCCGCGATCAGTGCGCCGACGATGACCCCGAACCAGGCGCCCCACGCGACCGTGCGGCCGAGCACACGGCGCACGAACGGTTCGTCCTGTGCGCCGAGCCCGCGGCCGATCAGCGCCTGCGCCGCGATCGCGAGCGCGTCGAGGGCGAAGGCCGCCGTCGAGAAGATCGTGAACGCGACCTGCCATCCGGCCAGCTCGTCGGTGCCGAGACCCGTCGCGACGCCGACGGTCGCGAGCAGCGCCGCGCGCAGCGACACCGTCCGCAGGAACAGCCACCCGCCCGACCGCGCCGACCCCCGCACGCCCTCGCGCTGGGGCAGGACGGATGCCGAGTGCCGCCGCGCGAGGCGTCCGATGACCACGGCGTACGCGGCGACCATGCCCCACTGCGCGGCGACCGTGCCGGCGGCCGACCCCGCGATGCCCCACCCGAATCCGTAGATGAACAGCCAGTTCAGGAGCGCGTTGGCGCCGAACCCGAGGCCCGCGATCCACAGCGGGGTGACCGTGTCCTGCATGCCGCGGAGCAGCCCCGTCGCGGCGAAGACGATGAGCATGGCGGGCAGGCCCCACATCGACAGGGCGAGGTAGGTCACCGCCTGCTCGGCGACGTCGCGCGCCGGACCGAAGAGGTCGACGAGCCACGGCGTCGCGAGCGAGCCGGCGAGGGCGAGCAGCGCCCCGAGCCCGAGGGCGAGCCACAGCCCGTCGATCCCGACGCTGACGGCGCTGCGACTGTCGCCCGCACCGAAGCGCCTCGCGACGGCGGGCGTCGTCGAGTAGGCCAGGAAGATCATCAGTCCGACGATCGTCTGCAGCACGGCGCTCGCGATCCCGAGCCCCGCGAGCGGCACGACACCGAGGTGGCCGATCAGGGCGGCATCCACGATGAGGAACATCGGCTCGGCCACGAGCGCCCCCAGCGCGGGGACGGCCAGGCGCAGGATCTCGCGGTTCAGGGTCTGCGCGGCCATGATTTTCAGCCTAGGGGTGGGCGGCGACGCGGCCCGCCTTCAACCGGTGCGCGGCTCGTACCGGCGGGGCAGGTGCGTGCGGGCGACGAGGTCGCGGAGCGCCTCGAGCGAGCCGGACACGAGGCCCGCCGCGCGGGCCTGCACGAGGATGTTGCCGAGCGCGGTCGCCTCGACGGGGCCGGCGAGCACCGGCACGCCCGCGCGATCGGCGGTCCGCTGGCACAGCAGTTCGTTCAGCGCGCCGCCGCCGACGACGTGGATGACGCGCACGTCGACTCCGCCGACGCGGCCCGCCTCGTGCGCCACGTCGGCGAACGCCTGTGCGAGCGACTCGACGATGCTGCGGGCGATCTCGGCGCGACTCCGCGGCGCGGCCACGCCGTGCTCGTCGCACCACGCGGCGATGCGCGCGGGCATGTCGCCCGGCGGGAGGAAGCGGGGGTCGTCGACGTCGAAGACCGCGACGGGCTGCCGCACCGCCGCAGCGGCCTCCAGCAGGTCGCCGAGCTCGACGGCCTCGCCCTCGCGCTGCCAACCGCGCACGGTCTCGCTGAGGATCCAGAGCCCCATGACGTTGCGCAGCAGACGGATGCGGCCGTCCACACCGCCTTCGTTCGTGAACCTCGCCTCGCGGGCCGTCTCCGTCAGCACGGGGCGCTCGACCTCGACACCGACGAGTCCCCACGTGCCGCAGGAGATGTAGGCAGCGTCCCGCGACGCCAGGGGCACGGCGACGACGGCGGATGCCGTGTCGTGCGACCCGACGGCCGTGACCGTGGCCTGCGCGCCGAGGGCGTCGGCGACCTCCGCCGACAGGTCGCCGATCGCCTCACCGGGCGAGACCAGCGGTGCGAGCAGGCACGGAGACAGGCCGAGCGCGGCGATCAGGTCGGCATCCCACTCGCCCGTGTCGGCGCGGAGCAGCCCCGTCGTCGACGCGTTCGTGCGCTCGGTGCGCGCCTGCCCGGTGAGCCAGAACCCGATCAGGTCGGGGATGAGGAGCGCGTGATCGGCGAGCGCGAGCAGGTCGCGGTCCTCGGCGGCGAGCTGGTACAGCGTGTTGAACGGCAGGAACTGCAGACCGTTGCGGGCGAACAGTGCGTCGTGCGGGTGTGTCCGGTGGACCGGCTCGACGCCGCGCGCGGTGCGCTCGTCGCGATAGTGGAAGGGTTCGCCCAGCAGGCGCGACCTCGCGACGAGGCCGTAGTCGACGGCCCACGAGTCCACGCCGATGCTCGCGACGTTCGCGTCGCCGCGCAGGGCCTCGCGCAGTCCGGCGAGGACCGATCCGTAGAGGCCGAGCAGGTTCCAGTGCAGGCCGTCGGGCAGGCGTACCGGCTCGTTCGCGAAGCGCGCGACGGTGGTCGTCTCGAGGGTGTCGGCGCCGACGCGGCCGACGATCACCCGTCCGCTCGTGGCGCCCAGGTCGACGGCCGCGACCGTCCCCGGTGCGCCGCTCACGAGGACAGCGCCGCGAGCCGTGCGGCGAAGCGAGCGAGGGTGAGGGATGCGGCATCCCCCTCGTCCGGACGGTTCAAGTGCCCGTGGTCGGTGCCCGGTTCGATGATGTGCTCGACTTCGCGGCCGGCGGCGGCCAGGGTGCGCGCGAAGTGCTCGCTCGAGACCCGCAGTTCGTCCACGTCGCCCGCGACGATGAGCGTCGGCGGGAACTCGGCGAGCTCGTCGGCCGTCGCGAGGCCCGGGATCGCGGCCAGCGGGGCGCCCACGACCGATCCGGCGAGGTAGTTCTCGTACATGCCGAGCACGGCGTCGCGGCCGAACCGGTCCGCCTCGGGCTGCGCGTCGAGTGCGGCGCGGAGCGCCTCGTCGGGGTCGGGCTGCTCGGCGAGCAGCGTCGGATAGGCCAGCAGCACGAGCGCCGGCAGCGCGCGGTCGTTCGCGATGAGGCGCAGCACGGCGCCGGCCGCGATGTTGGCTCCGGCGCTCGCCCCGCCGATCGCGAGGCGCGCCGGATCCACCCCGAGCGTTGCGGCCTCGGTGTGCAGCCAGTCCCACACCGCGAGCGTGTCGTCGGATGCGGCGGGGAACCCGGCGCGCTCGCGCCCGGGCTCGACCGCGGGCGGCTCCCATCCGTCCGGCAGCGGCGCGAGGCGGTAGTCGACCGAGAGGACCGTGGTCCCGGCATCCGCCAACGTCCGTGCGACGTGATCGGCCTCGGGCATGTCGATGTCGCCGGCGGCGAACCCGCCGCCGTGCAGCCAGACGAGTCCGGGCGTGGGGCGCTCGATCACGCGCGCGGGATAGACGCGGACGAGTCCGCCGGCGGCGCCGTAGGGGGTGGGGGTGTCGCTCATCGGTCGATCATGCACCCCAGCCGGCCTGCGTGCCGCCGACGCGCTCGGCGGCGATCTTCTGCAGGTGACCGGATGCCGCGTACGCGGCCATCGGGTCGGCGGGAAGTCCGCGCGAGGCTCGCCACTCGGCCAGCGCCGGACGCACGTCCGTGTAGAAGGCGTCCATGAGGATGCCGTTGGCTCCGAGGACGTCGTTGGCCTGCTGCGCGGCGTCGAGCGCGGCGCGGTCGACGAGGAGGGCGCGGGCCGTCATCTCCTGGACGTTGAGCACCGAGCGGATCTGGCCGGGGATCTTGTCCTCGATGTTGTGGCACTGGTCGAGCATGAAGGCGACGTCGGGGTTGTTCAGCCCGCCGCCGCGCACGACCTCGACGAGGATGCGGAACAGCTGGAACGGATCGGCGGCGCCCACGATGAGGTCGTCGTCGGCGTAGAAGCGCGAGTTGAAGTCGAACGAGCCGAGCTTTCCGAGGCGCAGCAGCTGCATGACGATGAACTCGATGTTCGTGCCGGGGGCGTGGTGGCCGGTGTCGAGGCAGACCATGGCGCGGTCGCCGAGCGCGGCCACCTGCGCGTACGAAGTGCCCCAGTCCGGGACGTCGGTGTGGTAGAACGACGGCTCGAAGAACTTGTACTCAAGCACGAGGCGCTGGTCGTCGCCGAGGCGCGCGTAGATCTGCTGCAGCGAGTCCTGCAGGCGGTCCTGACGGCCGCGCATGTCGTTCTGGCCCGGGTAGTTCGAGCCCTCGGCGAGCCAGATCTTGAGGTCGCGCGACCCCGTCTGGTGCATGATGTCGATGCACTCGAGATGGTGGTCGATCGCCTTGCGGCGGATGGCCTCGTCGTGGTGGGTGAGGGCGCCGAACTTGTAGTCCTCGTCCTGGAACGTGTTCGAGTTGATGGTGCCCAGCTGCACGCCGAGATCCTCCGCGTGGCGGCGGAGGGCCGCGTAGTCGTCGACCTTGTCCCACGGGATGTGCAGCGCGACGCTCGGAGCGAGCGCGGTGTAGCGGTTGACCTCGGCGGCATCCGCGATCTTCTCGAACGGGTCGCGCGGGGTGCCGGCCGTCGCGAACACGCGGAACCGCGTGCCGGAGTTGCCGAACGCCCAGCTGGGCAGCTCGATGCCCTGGCCTTCGAGCTGGGTGAGGATCTCGGGGGAGAGCGTGGTCATGACGGATCGCTTTCTGAAGGGGCGTCGACGGCGGCCGTCAACTGGTCGTGCAGGTTGAAGACTTCGACGAGCGGGGTCGCCGCCTGATCGGGGCGGCCCTCGAGGCCGACGAAGAAGCGGCTCATCTCGGCCTCCCACCGGGCGGCGACGGGCGAGGCGGCGAGGTAGGCCTGGGCGGCCGTGTCGTCGTCGACCTCGTAGTAGCCGAACAGGCGACCGCCGTCGCCGAGGAAGAGCGAGTAGTTGCGACGACCCGCGGCGGCGATCTCGGCGAGCATCTCGGGCCGCACCGGGGTGTGGCGGGCGACGTACTCGTCGATCAGTGCGGGGTCGATCTGCAGCTGGAAGGCGACGCGGGGCATGTCACTCCTTCGTGAGCGCGGGTCGTTGATCGCGGAAGCGTTCTATGAAACGATTCAAGAATCAGAACAGTAACGTGGGTCCGAAGCATCCGTCAAGGCAGGTCACGTGGCAGTCAGTGTGAAGGACGTCGCTCGCACCGCGGGCGTCTCGGTGGGGACCGTCTCGAACGTCCTCAACCGTCCGGCGAAGGTCGCCCCGGCGACCGTCGAACGCGTGCACGCCGCGATCTCGGAGCTCGGCTTCGTCCGCAACGACGCCGCCCGGCAGCTGCGCGCCGGCCGTAGCCGCACGATCGGGCTGGTCGTGCTGGACTCGGCCAACCCGTTCTTCGCCGAGGTCGCCCGCGGCGCCGAGGAACGCGCCGCCGAGCACGGGGTGATCGTCCTCTTCGGCAGCAGCGGACAGGATGCCGCCCGCGAGAACACGTACCTGGACCTGTTCCGCGAGCAGCGCGTCAACGGCGTGCTGCTGACCCCGATCGCGCTCGACGAGACGCGCGCCGCGATGCTCGAGACCGCCGGGGTGCCCGTCGTGCTCCTCGACGCCGAGGCCGACGGCGACCTGCCCTCGGTGGCCGTCGACGACGTCGAAGGCGGATACCTGGCCGTGCAGCACCTGTTGCAGCAGGGGCGCCGCCGCATCCTGTTCGCCGGGGGCCCGGCATCCGTCCGCCAGGTGGCGGACCGCCTCGACGGTGCCCGACGCGCGCTCGCCGAGGTGCCGGACGCCACGCTCGAGGTCGCTCCGACCGACGAGCTCACGGTGCTCGCGGGGCGGCTCGTCGGCGAGGAGCTCGCCCACCGCGCCGGGGTCGACCGGCCCGACGGCGTGTTCTGCGCCAACGACCTGGTGGCCGTCGGGGTACTGCAGGGGGCCGGCATCCTCGGATCGCTGCGCGTGCCCGAGGACCTCGCCCTCATCGGCTACGACGACATCGACTTCGCCCAGTCGACGGTCGTGCCGCTCAGCTCGATCCGCCAGCCCGCGCGCGAGATCGGCGCGGCCGCCGTCGACGCGCTGTTCGCCGCCCTGGAGGACCCGGATGCCCCGCCCCAGCGCATCCGCTTCCGCCCCGAGCTCGTCGTCCGGGCCTCCACCGGGGGCTGACGCGCGGCGGGGCACTGTCGCCGTCGGCGGGGCCTGCGGCGGGTCGGGCGGCGGGCCTGCGGCGGGTTGGGCGGCGGGGCTGAGCTTCGGCGCGCGGCACTGTCCGCGGAGATCGACGCTGTCCGCGGCGTGTCGGGCGGAATCCGAGCGGGTTTCCCCGCGAATCTCCGCGGTTCGTGCCGCAGGGCTGTGGGCGGGATGCCGAGAGGGGCGAGGCGCCGGAACGCTCGCGCCTGCGTGATCCGGACGTCGGTGAGGCGTCGCGCCGCACCAATCGCGGAGTTTTGGCGCAGCTGGCGGCGTGCGGCGCTGCCTCGGCCGCGTTCCGCTCGGATATCCGCGGTTCGTGCCGCGCGGCTGAGGGGGGATGCCGGCATCCGTTGACACGATTCAACACCGCGCCTAGGCTCGGGGTACAGGTCGATGCCGCGCGAGCTTTCCCTATGCCGTTCAGGCGAATCGCGGTCGTCAGCCGATGAGGAGTCGGCCGAGCGCGATGCCGAGAAGCCCCGCTGCGACGGCGAGCACCAGCATCCCGACCGCGTTCATCGCCCCGAGCGCGTACCGGCGCTCCTGCACGAGGCGCACCGTCTCGAAGCTCGCCGTACTGAACGTCGTGAACCCGCCGCACAGGCCCGTGCCGATCACGAGTCGCCACACATCGTCGACGATGCCGGCCAGCGCGAGCTCGGTCACGAATCCGAGGACGAGCGAGCCGGCCACGTTGATGAGGAGCGTGCCGACGGGGAGCGCCGTGCGAACACGCGCCTTCACGGCGCCGTCGACCACGAGGCGCAGAGCCGCGCCGACACCGCCGGCGAGAGACACTGCGAGGAACAGGAGTGGCGTCATCGGGTCACGGCCCTGCGGTGCCGGGCCGCGCCGAGCGCGATGCCGGCGACGGTCGCGAGCGCGCCGACGACGACGGTGCCGAGCGCGTACAGGATGCCGGCAGTCGGGTCGCCACCGGTCAGCAGCAGGCCGCTGTCGACGGCGAGCGCACTGTACGTCGTGAATCCGCCCGCGAATCCCGTGCCGAGGAGCAGGCGCAGCGCGCGGCGGCGACCGAGGTCGGGCCCGCGTCGCGCGAGGGTCTCGAGGAGTGCGCCGAGGAAGAGTGCGCCGACGATGTTGATCGCGAGGATCGCGACGGGGATGCCGCCGACCGAGGGGATCGCGAGCGACAGTCCCTCGCGGGCCGCCGTGCCGACGGTCCCGCCGACGAGCACGAGCAGGATCGACGACCACGCGAGGTGAACCGGCCGCGCGGCACCGGCGATGTCGCCGTCGATCGGGAGTTCGCCGCGCGGGTCGGGCGCGGGGCCGGGCGTGGTCATCGCGTCCACGATAGTCGCGGCATCCGTCTCACCGTCTCTCAGCGGTCGACGACGGGCCGCTCCGAGCAGGCCGACGGCCGCCCGTAGACTTCGCACCATGACCGACCGCACCCTGCGTCGGCCCGGGCCCTCGGGCGCGGTGACCCTCGACGACGTCGCGCGCGAGGCGGGCGTCTCGCTCGCCACGGCGTCGCGCGCCCTCAACGGCTCGACGCGCAAGGTCGCGGACTCCTATCGCGAGCGCGTCGAGGCCGCCGCGGCGCGGCTGGGCTACACCGCGAACCTCTCCGCGCAGGCCACCGCGCGGGGGACGTCGGCGATCCTCGCCCTGCTCGTCGCCGACATCGCCGACCCCTACTTCGGGCTCATCGCCTCGGGCGTCGCCCGCGGTGCCGACGAGGCCGGGCTCGTGGTGACGGTCGCGATCACCGAGCGCGACCCCGAGCGCGAGGTGCGGCTCGTGCGGGCGCTCCGCGGGCAGCGGCCCCGCGGGCTCATCCTCGCCGCGTCCCGGACCTCGGCGGGCCCGGCGCCCGAGCTCACCCGCGAACTGGACCTGCTCGGCGCGATGGGCGGCCAGGTCGTCGCCCTCGGTCCGGGGGCCGGCGGCGTGCGTTCGCTCATCCTCGACAACCGCGCGGGCGCCGAGGCCCTCGGGCGGGCGCTCGTCGACCGCGGCTACCGCCGGGCCGTCGTCCTGGCGGCCGAAGAGGGCACGGCCACGAGCGATTCGCGCCTCGACGGCTTCCGCGCCGGCTTCACGTCGGCCGGGGGCGAGGAACCCCGCGTCTACCGCGGCGGCTTCACGCGCGAAGCGGGTGACGAGGCGATGACCCGGGCGCTCGCGGACGGCGTCGAGACCGGCACGGTCGTGTTCGGCATCAGCGACGTCGTGGCGATCGGCGCCCTGACCGCGATCCGCGCGGCGGGACGCACGGCGGGCGCCGACATCGCCCTCGCAGGGTTCGACGACATCCCGACGGGACGCGACGTGACCCCCGCCCTCACCACGGTGCACGTGCCCCTCGAAGAGGTCGGCTACCAGGCGTTCCGCGCCGCGACCGACGCCGAGTGGGAGCCGCATCCCGACGACCTGCGACTCGACGTGCTGCTGCGCGAGAGCACCCCGCCGCGCGCATGAGCGTCGTCGTCGCCCTCGACAGTCTCAAGGGCTCGCTGCCCGCCGCCGCGGCATCCGCTGCCCTCGCGGACGGGTGGCGCGAGGTCGATCCCGCGGCCGAGATCGTGCTGCGCCCCATGGCCGACGGGGGAGAGGGGACCCTCGACGCCTTCGCCGCCGCCGTGCCCGGAGCGCAGCGCCGCCCGGTGCGCGTGCGCGGCCCGCGCGGCACGCTCGTCGACGCGGCGTGGCTGCTGCTGCCCGACGGCACGGGTGTCGTCGAGCTCGCCTCGACGAGCGGCATCGAACTCCTCGGCGAGGACCGCCTGCCGTGGGATGCGGACACGACCGGGTTCGGGCAGGCGATCGCCGCCGCCCTCGACGCGGGCGTCGAGCGGCTCGTCCTCGGCATCGGCTCGTCCGCCTCGACCGACGGGGGGAGCGGGATGCTGCGCGCTCTCGGCGCGCGCATGGTCGACGCCGACGGGCGCGACGTCCCCGCCGGCGCGCGCGGGCTCGCTGCCGTGTCGGCGATCGACTTCTCGCGCCTGCGGACCCCGCCGGCGGGAGGTGTGACCGTGCTCAGCGACGTGACGAACCCGCTGACCGGGCCCGCAGGCGCCGCGGCGGTGTTCGGACCGCAGAAGGGGCTGACCGCCGCCGACGTCGAGGTCGTCGACGGCGTGCTCGAGCGGTACGCAGCCTGCATCGCCCGGCGCGTGCCGGCCGCCGACCCGCTCCTGCCGGGAACGGGGGCCGCGGGCGGCACCGGGTTCGCGCTCGCCGCGTGGGGTGCCGAGCTCGTGCCCGGCGCGCAGCGCATCGCCGACCTCGTGGACCTGGCGGGTGCGGTGGCCGCGGCATCCCTCGTCGTCACGGGGGAGGGCGCGTTCGACGGGCAGTCCGCCGCCGGCAAGGTGCCCGCGTTCGTGCAGGGGCTCGCGGCGGCGCACGGGGTGCCCGTCGCGGTCGTCGCCGGGCGGATCGCCGCCGACGCCGACACCGCCGGTTTCGCGCACACGATCTCGCTCACCGACCTCGCCGGTGGCGCGGCCGCGTCGATGGCCGATCCGGCGCGCTGGCTGGCCGAAGCCGGGCGCCGCCTCGCGACACGGAGCGCCTGAGCGGGGCACACGCATGGCAGCCGAGGCGGAGCAGGGACGGCGGGAGTAGTCCCGCGAGGACTGGATCGCTTACGCCGACCGGCTGCTGGATGCCGCGCGCCGGCACGCGACGCCGGGCGGCGGCCGCATCCCGTGACACCTGTCACCCAACCGTCCCCCACGACACGCGAAACGCCCCGGCGCCCGACGGCACCGGGGCGTTCGTCGCGTGCGGGTTACAGCCCGCGGGCGAGGCGGTAGTACGCCTGGTTCCAGCGGAGCTCCTTCTGGAAGCCGCGCACCGTCGTGTCCTCGTCGATGACGAGCAGTTCGGTGCCGGCGATCTCGGCGAAGTCGCGGAAGACCTCGATGCCCACGGCCGTCGTCATGACGGTGTGGTGCGCGGCGCCCGCCGCGAGCCAGCACGAGGCCGAGGTCGCGAAGTCCGGCGACGGCTTCCACACGGCGCGGCCGACCGGGAGCTTCGGCAGGTCGGGCGCGTCGACGTTCTCGACGACGTTCGCGACGAGGCGGAACCGGTCGCGCATGTCGCTCATCGCCACGACGAGGGCGGGTCCGGCGTCCGCCGTGAACACCAGGCGCACGGGGTCGGCCTTGCCGCCGATGCCCAGCTCGTGCACTTCGAGGCGCGGCTTCGAGGTCGTCAGCGACGGCGACACCTCGAGCATGTGCGCGCCGAGGATGCGCTCGTTGCCGGGCACCAGGTCGTAGGTGTAGTCCTCCATGAGGCTCGCCCCGCCGGGCAGGCCCGAGCCCATGACGTTCGCGACGCGCACGAGGATCGCGGTCTTCCAGTCGCCCTCGGCGCCGAAGCCGTAGCCCTCGGCCATGAGGCGCTGCACGGCGAGACCGGGCAGCTGCGTCAGCGCGCCGAGGTCCTCGAACGACGTCGTGAACGCGCCGAAGCCCCCCGCCTCGAGGAACGAGCGCAGCCCGATCTCGATCGCGGCGCCGTCGCGCAGCGACTGGTGCCGCTCCGCGCCCGGCAGCAGCTCGTCGGCCACGTCGTACGAGGCGACGTACTCCTCGACGAGGGCGTCGATCTGCGCCTCGGATGCCTGGGCCACCGCATCCGCCAACTCGTTCACGCCCCACGTGTTGACCTGCACGCCGAACTGCAGCTCGGCCTCGGTCTTGTCGCCTTCGGTGACGGCGACGTAGCGCATGTTGTCGCCGAAGCGGGCGAGCTTGAGGGTCTTGACGGCCTGCCAGCCGGCGGCGGCGCGCTGCCAGTCCTCGATCTGCTGCACGACGACGGGGTTCGAGACGTGGCCGACGACGGTCTTGCGCGGCACGCCGAGACGCGTCTGGATGTACCCGAACTCGCGGTCGCCGTGCGCGGCCTGGTTGAGGTTCATGAAGTCGAAGTCGATGTCGGCCCACGGCAGCTCGACGTTCGCCTGCGTGTGCAGGTGCAGCAGCGGCTTGCGGAGCGCATCGAGGCCCGAGATCCACATCTTCGCGGGGCTGAACGTGTGCATCCACGCGATGACGCCGATGACCGAGTCGTCGGCGTTCGCGTCGAGGGCGAGGCGCTTGATCGAGTCCGAGTCCTTCAGGACGGGCTTCCATTCGACCTTGACCGGGAGGCCGGCGAGGCCCTCGGCGACGGCCTGCGACTGCTCGGCGACCTGGCGCAGCGTCTCCTCGCCGTAGAGGTTCTGGCTGCCGGTGACGAACCAGACGGTGTACTGCTCGAGGCTGGTGGAGAGGGTCATGCTGTTCCTTCGTTCGATGAGCGGATGCCGCGCAGCGGCAGCGCGGTGATGGCCGCGGCCTCGGCGGCGAGTCCGGCGCGGTATCGGGTGAGGTAATCGGCGAACCCGGCGACGTCGGCCGGGTCGGGCTCGGCGGTGACGGATGCCGCCCCCGCGAACACGTGGTCGGTGAGGTACGTCGACAGGTCGGAGCCGGTCTTCGCGGCGGCGAACGCGGCGAGCACGGCCATGCCCCACGCGCCGCCCTCGGCCGCCGTGTCGCCGACCGTGACGGGCGCGTCGAGCGCCCCGGCGAGGAACCGCTGCGCGACGCCGGCCGTCCGGAAGACGCCGCCGTGCGCGAACATCTGGTCGAGCGCGACACCCTCCTCGGCGAGCGTCTGCATGCCGATCGCGAGCGTCGCGAACACGCCGTAGACCTGCGCGCGCATGACGTTGGCGAGCGAGAACTCCGCGTCGGGCGTGCGCACGACCAGCGGGCGGCCCTCGTCGAGTCCGGCGATCGGCTCGCCGCTCAGGTGGTTGTACGCGAGGACCCCACCGGCATCCGGGGCGCCGGTCAGCGCTTCGCGCAGGAGCGTCTCGTAGACGGCATCCGTCGTCAGCGACTGACCGGATGCCACGGCGAACCGCGCGAACAGCGACGCGAACGACGCCAGCTCGCTCGCGCCGTTGTTGCAGTGCACCATCGCGACCGGGTCGCCCGCGGGTGTCGTGACGAGGTCGATCTCGGTGTGGACGCGCGCGAGCGGGCGCTCGAGGACCACCATCGCGAAGATGCTCGTCCCGGCGCTGACGTTACCCGTGCGCGGCGAGACCGCGTTGGTCGCGACCATGCCGGTGCCGGCGTCGCCCTCGGCGGGCGCGGCGACCGCGCCGGGCCGGAGCGTGCCGGTCGGGTCGAGCAGGGCGGCGCCGGCGGCGGTGAGGGTCCCGGCATCCGCTCCCGCGGGGAGCACCTCGGGCAGCAGGTCCGTGAGGCTGCGGCCGGCGAGGAACGCGGCGGCGTGCGCGTCGTACGCGGCGACGCGGTCGCGGTCGTACTGCCCGTCGGTGCCGATCGGGAACATGCCCGACGCGTCGCCGACACCCAGCGCGAAGCGGCCGGTGAGCTTCTCGTGCACCCAGCCGGCGAGGGTGTTGATCTTCGCGAGCGAGGCGAGGTGCGCCTCATCGTCGAGGATCGCCTGATGCAGGTGGGCGATCGACCAGCGCAGCGGGATGTTGACGCCCAGCAGCTCGGTCAGCTCCGCTGCGGCGGCGCCGGTCGAGGTGTTGCGCCACGTGCGGAACGGCACGAGCAGGGTGCCGTCCTCGTCGAAGGCGAGGTAGCCGTGCATCATCGCCGAGACGCCGATGCCGGCGAGGTCGGTCAGCTCGGCGCCCTGGCGGCGGACGTCGGCGACGAGATCGGCGTAGGCGGCCTGCAGGCCCGACCAGATCGCATCCTCGGCGTAGGTCCAGACGCCGTCCTCGAGCGCGTTCTCCCACTCGTGGCTGCCGACGGCGAGCACGGTGGTCGGGTCGCTCGCATCGACGAGGCACGCCTTGATGCGGGTCGAGCCGAGCTCGATGCCCAAGGCCGCGCCACCGGAGGAGATGACGGATGCGGCGCTCATCGGCGGTCGTCCGAGCTCTGGCCGTACACGTTCTGGTAGCGGTTGTAGAGGGCGTCGATCTTGTCCTGCGGGATCGGGATCAGCTCGCCGCCCTGCCGGGCGAAGTGCACGGTGCGGGCGGCGTCCTCGCACATGACGGCGGCCTTCACGGCATCCTTCGCGCTGACGCCGATCGTGAACGGTCCGTGGTTCTGCATCAGGACGGCGCGCGAGCGGTGGCCCTTCAGTGTCTCGACGATGCCGCGGCCGATCGAGTCGTCGCCGATGATCGCGAACGGTCCGACCGGGATCGGGCCGCCGAACTCGTCGGCCATGCCGGTGATGACGCAGGGGATCTCCTCGCCGCGCGCGGCCCAGGCCACGGCGTAGGGGGAGTGCGTGTGCACGACACCGCCGACCTCGGGCATGTTGCGGTAGACGTAGGCGTGCGCGGCGGTGTCGCTCGAGGGCGAGCGGTCGCTGCCGGGGCTGCCGGGCACGACGTTGCCGTCGAGGTCGCAGAGGATCATGTTCTCGGGCGCGAGGTCGTCGTACGAGACGCCGGACGGCTTGATGACGAACAGGTCCGCGCCGGGGACGCGCCCCGAGACGTTGCCCCCGGTCCAGATGACGAGGCCGTAGCGGACGAGTTCGGCGTGGAGGGCGGCGACGTCCGCGCGGACGGCGGCGATCGCCTCATCGAGATCGGTCATGCGCTCGATGTTATCGGTAACATCCCGATTCCGCCACGCTCGGATGACGGGTTCTCCCCGCCGGTCCGGCACCAACCGCGGAGAAAACTCACGCAGCCGCATCGGATCGCCCCCGGCGGGCAGATGGCGGCCGAATCTCCGCGGTTGTTGCGGGCCGAGCCCGACCCCGAGCCCCGACCCCGAGCCCCGACCCCGAGCCCCGACCCCGAGCCCCAGCCCTAGCCCCGACCCCCGCCGGCCTCAGCCGCGCGGCGCGGCGGTCGACGCGCGCGCGACGAGCACCGGTTCGGCGACCTCCGCCGTGGCCGGCAGGCCCAGCGCCTCGGCGACCACGCGCCGTGCCTCGCCGGCCGTGTCGACGTGCACCGTGGTGAGCGCGGGCGTGTAGAAGGCGGCATCCGCGTTGTCGTCGAAGCCGGTGACCGAGACGTCCTGCGGCACCCGCAGCCCTTCGGCGACGAGGCCCGCGATGAGCCCGAGCGCCATCTGGTCGTTCGCCGCCGCGACCGCCGTCGGCCCGTCCTCGCGGCGCACCGCCTCGGCCACCTCGCCCGCGAGAGCCGCGCCCGTTGCCGCGCTCCAGTCCCCGCGCCACATCGCCGCGGGACGGATGCCGGCGGTCGCCAGCGCCGCCTCGGCACCCTCGTCGCGGGCCGTCGCCTCGAGCCAGTCCGCCGGTCCCGCCAGTAGCGCGATGCGGCGGTGGCCGAGCGCGACGAGGTGCTCGATCGCGAGCGCCGCGCCGGCGCGCTGCCGCTCGGCGCCCGCACCGGTGTGCAGCGCGGCGAGCGGGGTCCCGCCCGCCACCTCGCGCAGCGCGGGCAGCGTCGCGGTGTGCGCGGCGACGACGATCAGCGCGTCGACCCCTTGCGACAGCAGGCGCTGGGCGGCATCGGTGACGGATGCCGGGTCCGCGGCATCCGCGTAGGCCGTCGCCAACCAGCGGTCCGCCTCGCGGGCCGCCGCGTCGAGCGCGGCGATGCCGGCGCCGGGGCCCCACAGGGTCGCGTCCGAGGCGACGACGCCGACGGTGCGGGTCGTCGAGGTGCCGAGCGCTCGGGCGGCGTTGTTGACGCGATAGCCGAGCTCGGCCATCGCGGCCTCGACGCGGGCCCGGGTCTCGGGGCGCAGGTTCGGGCTGTCGTTGATGACGCGCGACACGGTCTGCGTCGACACCCCCGCCCGCGCGGCGACGTCGCGCACGCCGGCGCGTGTCGTCCCGGCCCGTCCCATGGCGCTCACTGTAGCGGGCGCCATCTCACGTCGATGCGCTCGCTGTCGAGCACTCGGGCGCATCCGGCCCACGCGGTTAACGTGGAGGATCGACGCCGACGCACGGAGGAGGGACCGGATGCGGCTGCTGCAGCGCCTCGCGCTCGGACGCTTCTACGCGCGCCTGCCCGAGTGGGTGCGCCTGGTCGTCGCGGCCTCGGCGGTCGTGCTCGGCGTGGTCATCGTCATCCGGCCGACGACGGCGCTCGGCGTCCTCGCCTGGCTGATCGGCGGCGGCATGGTCCTCACGGGGGTCATCGAGCTGACCGGCCGCGACACGGAGGGGGTGCGTCCTCGCTGGCGCACGCTGACGGGCGGCGCGTGGCTCGTCGGCGGGCTCGTCGTCCTGCTGACCCCGGGGCTGACCGTGCGCGTCGTGGCGACCCTCGTCGGCATCCTGCTGCTCGTCGCGGGCGCGCTCGGCGTGATCGCGGTCTTCGCGAAGGGGCGCACGATCGATGCGCGCATCGCGGATGCCGCCTTCTCGGTCTCGGGCGTCATCTTCGGCGTCCTCGCGTTGTTCTGGCCCGACATCACCCTGCTCGTGGTGGCGGTCGTCTTCGGCGCGCGCCTCATCATGAGCGGGGTCGCCGACCTGTGGACGCGGGTGCGCCGTCGCCGCGACACCGAGCGGGAGCTCCGCCACCAGCCGCAGCGCCTGCGCCGCTGGGGGCGCACGGTCACGGCCCTCGTCTCCGTCGCGCTCGCCGTCACGACCGCGCTCGTCACCGTGCCGCTCCGCGAAGGATCGACCGTCGTCGACGACTTCTACGCGGCCCCTCGCGACATGCCGGGGGAGCCGGGGCGCCTCATCCGTGCCGAGCCGTTCACGAACGGCATCCCGGTGTCGGCGACGGCCTGGCGCATCCTCTACACGACCACCGGCGTCGACGGCGAGGTCCGGGTCGCGAGCGGTGTCGTCGTCGTCCCGAAGGAGGGCGACGGGCAGTGGCCGATCATCGACTGGAACCACGGCACGACCGGCTACTCCGAGCACTGCGCACCGTCGCTGCAGCCGCGCGGGCTCTGGTCGGGCGCGCTCTACAACCTGCCGACGATCATCCGGCAAGGGTGGGCCGTCGTGGCGACGGACTACATCGGGCTGGGCACCGAGGGCCCGCATCCGTACCTCATCGGTCCTCCCAGCGCGACGGCGTCGCTCGACGCGGTGCGCGCCGCCCGCGAACTGCAGGATGCCGACCTCGGCGTCCGCACGGTCATCTGGGGGCACTCGCAGGGTGGCGGCGCCGCGCTGTGGGCGGGGGCGATGGCGCGCGAGTACGCGCCCGAGCTGTACGTGCAGGGGGTCGCGGCGCTGGCGCCGGCCAGTGACCCGCCCGCGCTCGTGCAGAACATCTCGAGCGTCACGGGCGGCAGCATCTTCGCCTCGTATGCTTTCGCGTCGTTCTCGTCGATCTACGACGACGTCTCGTACGACGACTACGTGCGGCCGGGCGCCGACACGGTGCTCCGGCAGATGTCCGAGCGCTGCCTGTCCGACCCGTCGATCGTCGTCTCGGTCGCGGCGGCGCTCGGCATGAGCGGCGATCCTCGCCTGTTCTCGACACCCCCGGCATCCGGTCCGCTGGGCGTCCACCTGCGCGACAACGCGGCACCGCTCCGGCAGAATGCGCCGCTGCTCATCGCCCACGGCGGGGCCGACAGCGTCATCCCCGTCGCGACGCAGACCGCGTACGTCGATCGGATGTGCCGGGCCGGTCAGGTCGTCGACTACCGGATCTACGACGGGTACGAGCATGCGGCCGTCGTCGAGCGCCCGTCGCCGCTGCTCGACGAGCTCATCGAGTGGACCGCGGCGAGGTTCGCGGGTGACCCCGTGCCCGAGGAGTGCTCGACCACGAGGGAATGAGCCCCGGATCGGAGAGCGCCCATAGGGTGGGACGCATGACCGAGAACACCCTTGCCTCCGGCATCCAGCTCGACGGACTGAGTGCCGACATCCGGCCGCAGGACGACCTGTTCCGCCACGTCAACGGCGCGTGGCTCGAGCGCACCGAGATCCCCGAGGACAAGGCGCGCTGGGGGTCGTTCCACCTCATCGCGGAGCAGGCCGAGAAGGACGTCAAGACGATCATCGAGGAGTCGACGGATGCCGAGCCCGGCACCGAGACCCGCAAGATCGGCGACCTCTACGCGAGCTTCATGGACACCGCCGCGATCGAGGCGAAGGGTGCTGAGGCGATCGCGCCGCAGCTGACGTACGTCGACCAGGTCACCGGCATCCCGAGCCTGCTGCAGACCTCCGGAACCCTGGAGCGCGAGGGCGTCGCCGGCGTGTTCAGCACCTACATCGAGCCGGACCCCGGCAACCCGCAGCGGTACATCCTCTTCCTCGTGCAGGGCGGGCTCTCGCTGCCCGACGAGAGCTACTACCGCCTCGACACCTTCGAGAAGACCCGTGCGGCCTTCCGCGCGTACGTCGCGACGGTCTTCGGTCTCGCCGGTGTCGCCGACGCCGAGGCGCAGGCCGACCGCGTGCTCGCGCTCGAGACCGAGATCGCGTCGCACCACTGGGACAACGTCCGCAGTCGTGACGCCGTCGCGACCTACAACCTGATGAGCTGGGATGCCGCGGTGCAGCTCACCGGCGTCGACCTCGCGCCCTGGCGCGACGCCGTCGCCCCCGGCAAGGCGGGCGTCATCGAGGAGGTCGACGTCAACCAGCCGAGCTTCTTCGAAGGACTCGGCACCCTGCTGGTCGAGGACCGGCTCGAGGACTGGAAGGCGTGGCTGCGCCTGCAGGTCATCCGCGCGTCGGCACCGTTCCTGTCGCAGGCGTTCGTCGACGCGAACTTCGCGTTCTACGGCACCGAGATGACCGGCGTCCCGGTCAACCGCGAGCGCTGGAAGCGCGGTGTCTCGCTCGTCGAGGCCGCCCTCGGCGAGGCGGTGGGCAAGGTCTACGTCGAGCGTCACTTCCCGCCGCGCGCGAAGGAGGAGATGGACGTCCTCGTCGACAACCTCATCGAGGCGTACCGGCAGTCGATCTCGTCGCTGGAGTGGATGACGCCCGCCACGCGCGAGCGCGCGCTCGAGAAGCTCGAGGCGTTCACGCCCAAGGTCGGCTACCCGGTGAAGTGGAAGGACTACTCCGACCTCGAGATCGACGCATCCGACCTCATCGGCAACGTCCGCCGCTCGAACGCGTGGCAGCACGACCAGCAGCTCGCAAAGCTCGGGGCGCCGATCGACCGCGACGAGTGGTTCATGACCCCGCAGACGGTCAACGCCTACTACAACCCGCTGATGAACGAGATCGTGTTCCCGGCGGCGATCCTGCAGCACCCGTTCTTCGACATGGAGCGCGACCCGGCCGCCAACTACGGCGGCATCGGCGCGGTCATCGGTCACGAGATCGGTCACGGCTTCGACGATCAGGGCAGCGCGTTCGACGGCACCGGTGCCCTGAACGACTGGTGGACCGACGAGGACCGCGACGCGTTCACGGAGCGCACGAAGACCCTCATCGAGCAGTACAACGCGCTCGTGCCGCAGGGGCTGTCGTCCGATCACACGGTCAACGGCGCGCTGACGATCGGCGAGAACATCGGCGACCTCGGCGGCCTCGGCATCGCGATCAAGGCGTACCGGCTGCACCTGGAGAAGGCCGGTTCGACGGATGCCGACGGTCCCGTGATCGACGGGCTCACCGGCATCCAGCGCCTGCTGCTGAGCTGGGGGCAGATCTGGCAGCAGAAGGGGCGGGATGCCGAGACGATCCGTCTGCTGACGATCGACCCGCACTCGCCGAACGAGTTCCGCTGCAACCAGATCGTCCGCAACATCGACGAGTTTTACGCGGCGTTCGACGTGACCCCGTCGGACGAGCTCTGGCTCGACGAGGACAAGCGCGTCACGATCTGGTGACCGCGATGCGCGGCGCGCCGGTCGTCAGCATCGAGCTCGAGTTCGATGCGGCGACCGAGCGCGCCGTGCGCGCGGAGTGGCAGGCGCTCGCCGACGCCGGGCTGTCGAGTCTCGCCGCGCACACGTCGCCCTCGAACGCGCCGCACGTGACGCTGCTGGTGCGTCCGTCGGTGTCGCTGGCGTCGGTGCCGTTGCCGGCCGCCTTCCCCGTGACTCTCGGTGCGGTGGTGCTGTTCGGCGCGGGGGAGCGGCGGGTGCTCGCACGCTCGGTCGTGCCGTCGGCCGGGCTGCTGTCGCTGCACGCCGCCGTGCACGAGGCCGCCGGTCCCGGCGACGACGCTCCGCACACCGCCCCGGGCGAGTGGATGCCGCACGTCACCCTCGCGCGCCGGCTCAAGGTCTCGGACCTCGAGCGCGCGCTGCCGCTGCTCGGTGAGCCGATCGTCGGTGTCGCTCGCGGACTCAGGCGGTGGGATGCGGCAACCGCCTCCGTCACCGAGCTGGGGGTGTTCGCACGCTGATCTGGGACCGCGCCGAAAACTTGCCGCAGAGGTTTCGGCGCGATCCGGTTTGGATGGGGGTTTTCGGTGGATGCATCTGTGACTTTTGCCGATAAATGGCGGCGTTCTGTGATCGCTCTGTGTCGCATCGGCGGGCCGAGCGCAGCACTAGTCGGATAGGGCGCGGGACCTTCTGTAGAACGTCGCGCGGGACATTCCAAGATCGCGGGCGACTTGAGCTGCGGGCTCACCGCTCTGGACCAGGCGAAGAGCGTTGCGGATCTGACTGTCGGTTACCCGACGCGGGCGACCGCCGAGATCCTTCCCCGCGGCCCGGCGCTTGCTGATCGAGTCGACGATCCGCTCTCGCTTGATGTCGTGCTCCATCTGCGCCAGCGCAGCCATGACCGTGAACAGCATGGACCCCATCGGGGTTGAGGTGTTGACGTCGCCGCCGCCGAGGTTCAGCACGCGAAGGCCCGCGCCGCGGTCGCGCAGCTCCTGTGCGAAGCCGAGCATGTTCTGCGTCGATCGGCCGAGCCGATCCAAGGTCGTGATGATGAGCGTGTCTCCGGCCTCGAGCGCATCAAGCGCGCGATCGAACTGCGGACGGGATGCCCTGGCCCCGGAGACGCCGTGATCGACGTACAAGTCGTCGCGCCGGACGCCGGCACCCAGAAGGTCAGTCTCCTGCCGATCCGTCGACTGCGGCCGCGTCGATACCCGCGCGTATCCAATCAGTTTCGTCACGATGCTCCAGGTGTCTCATAACTGACGTTGAGTACCTGAATCCAACCATGCAGTTTCGACACATGGTTATGAGAATCGCCGTCCCCGAGATATTCCGCCGTCCTCCTGCGATCCTGACCGAGCTGGCGAGACGTCGCGTATCCCTAGGGTTGTGAGGCACCTACGGTGTCGCGTATGAGGCGCCTGCGCGGGCAGGTTCACCGAGCGGGGCATACGGACACCAGGGTGACGACGGCCGCGCGACGCCCCGATCAGGCGACCGGCAGCCCGCTTGTCGACCGGCATCCGCGCGGTAGGTATGCGCGTTAGCCCACACGGACCGCGAACGATCTGAGACGCTGAGCTTCATGAGTTTCGAGGAGGCTGGTTGGTTCGAGGTCGGCGCTGAAGACGCGCCGATCATAGTGAGCCTCGATTACCCGATGGCTGTGATCCGGTCGCGGGGCGCGGACGATGTGATCGTGTCGTGGCCGGACCTGGATGTTGGGCCGCGGGCGGTGTCGGTTACCGTGATGGGTGCTCCGACAGGCGCGTGGGTGTTCTATCGTCCGGAAGAGTCGGAGGATGCCGAGTTGCCGGACGGCGCGCCCGCCGCTGTGCATATCGCCGGCGATGGTCGTCTGACAGAGTTCACCGGCCTCACCGCTCGCCACGCACTCGGGCCGACGAGGCATGGACTGTGGTTGATGACCAGCAATCTGCCCAACCCCGACATTCAGAGCGCATGGCGCGAACTTCAGCAGGTGACGGTTCTGCAACCTGGCGGACATGCGCGAAAAGTCACGGTTGAGGGAGTGCCCGCATTCGCCCTCGATCACGGCGGATCTGCGCGAGTGGTCCTTCACGATGGTGCGCCCGCGACGAAGAGCGCAGGCTGGGGCGGGCGGACATACATGTACAGCTACATCGGCGTCCCCCTCGGTGACGAGCTCCCCGACGAGATACGCCCGTCGGGGCGCGACGCCGAACGCTTTGACGACCAGGAACTGTTCACGGCGATGGAAACGGCAGTGCCCCGATCACCCGCCAGTCCCCCCGCGCACGCTCCTATCTCCTGGGATATGGTCCAGCTGAGCGACACCGAAAAAGAGGCGGCCGTGAAGTCGGTGCTGCGCGAGTTCGATCACCTCGACCACTACTGGCACAGCGCAGATGGCAGCACCGGTCCACTTGCGCGTGGGCTCCGCGATCCCCTCGTCGAAGTAAACGGTCAATGGCCCCACACACGCGTCGACGTGTCCTTCACCCACCCGCACTACCCGGCAGGCCGGCTCCGCCGATCCATCCAGGTCTACGACACAGCCGGCCGGATACGCCCCGCCACGTACGCATCCATCCACCTCATGGAAGACCTAGACACGATGGCACCGCCCTCCACCGAACACGCTCGCAACGGCGTCCAGCACATTTAGTCCATCGCGGCCAGCCCGCAACAGGTCGCGCGCTGAAGGACCGGCTTTCGGGCGGTGCTGATCGGTGTCATCGGACCCTGTCCGGCGCACTCATCACCGGAATTCGCGGGACTCACGGCCTTCCGGATTCACTTTCGGGCCCACGCTCTCGCGCGCTTGCCTTCGTGGCGTCGCTGTTGTCGTTGCTGTGCTTACCGGCACGTCGTGACGTCCGATCGAGCGCGTGTACTGGATCGTGAACTCGAACGGGACAAATGAGCAATACAGACGTGAGCACAGACAACGAGGTGATCGAACGCTCGGCCGATGAGCCGGGTGCGTTCGCGCTGCTCTTCGATCGACATGCGCCAGTGATCTACCGCTACGCGGCGCAGCGGCTGGGAGAGGGCAGCGCCGAGGACGTGATGTCGGAGACGTTCCTCGTCGCCTTCGAGAAGAGAGCAGCGTACGACCTCGCGGTCGTCGATGCTCGCCCCTGGCTGTTCGGGATCGCCACCCGCTTGATGCATAAGCATGTGCGGCTGGAAGCGCGGGCGTGGAAGGGCATGGTTGCGGATCTCGCGGCGCAGCTCTCGCCCGACGTGATCGAGCAGGCGGGTGCGCGGTTGGACGCTGCGCGGCTCACGCGGCGCTTGGCTTCGGCGCTGCGTGGTCTGCCTGCGTCCGACCGCGACACCCTGCTGCTGTACGCGTGGGGCGACCTCGACTACGCGGGCGTCGCACGCGCTCTCGACGTGCCGATTGGCACCGTTCGCTCACGACTCAACCGTGCCCGCCGCATCCTGCGGACCGCGGCCGGCACGACCGATCCCGAGATGGAGAAGGAACATGGACGAGTTGACGCTGCTGCGCAACACGCGTAGCGAGGCCGCACCACCGGAAGCGGCGCTGAACCGGGGGCGCGGCGCGCTCCTAGCCGCAGCCGCCGGCTACGCCCAGCCGCACACCAGCACGCCACGCCGACCGAAACGCGCTCGGCGTTTCGCGATCAGCGGGCTCAGCGCTGTCGGCGCCGCGGCGCTCGTGGCGGGGCTCGTGTTGACGGACGTGGTCGGTTTTGCGGGGTGGCGCGGGGGCGCGGATGCAGCTGCCGCAGCCGTCCTCGATGAAGCCAGCTCCGCTGCGATCGCCTCGATTGACCCGGTGGTGCAGCCCGGTCAATACCTAAAGGTCAGGACGGTGGGAGTGCACCTGTCAAGCGGGGGCAATGGTGACGTCGTGGCCTCGTACCAGTACGCGTCCGATGACACCCTCTACCGTCCCGCGGATCCGTCCGACGACTGGGTATGGGTGCGCGGTCCGCAGTCCATCGCGGCGACCTTCGGTCCAGAATCGGAGGAGATCGCGAACGAGTGGTGGGACGGGGTGTCGTCGTCGGACACGTTCGAGGCTGGAGATCTCCTTCGAGCGCCGGGCGGCGCGTTCTACGGGGGCTCATCCGGGGCGGGATTCGCGGACTTGGACGAGCTTCCGCGAGACCCGTACCGTCTGCTCAACTACATCTACCGTGTCACCCTCGGCGCTGGCCCTTCACCCGACACCGAAGCGCTCGTCTATATGGCGGACCGGCTCCGAATCGGGAACGTTCCTGCGGATCTGCGCGCTGCGATGTATAAGGCCGCGGCCATGATCCCTGGCGTGACCTTCGTCAGTGATCAAGCCACCCTTCAGGGTCGAACGGGGATCGCGATCGGGCGGGTCGAGGAGGCATGGGGCACTCGCGTAGACATCATCATCGACCCCGACACCGGTACTTTCATCGGCGATCGCGAGGTGCTTCTCCGGGATCAGGATGGAATCCCGGCGGGAACCGCCGTGTCATGGACCACCGTCACTTCTTCGGTTGTCAACGAGGCGCCGGAGGGTGGATCGGTGTGCGGGAAGATGACCGTCAATCCCGAAACGGGAGAATGCTGAGTGGAGCTATCGTCGGGGTCGAGCCGGCGAGCCTCATCCTCCCGCCGACAGAAACTCTCCTGATCCCGCTCGAACTCCACCGGCCATCTGGCATGAGCGACCAGAGCTGACACCACCGCATCAATCCCCCTCGCGAGTCGCGAGGGGGATTGATGCGGTGAAGTGCATGCCGCCACAGTGAGCTCGTACAGCCGAACATTTGCACCCACCCGGGTGACACGCTGCTCGAATAGCTCATGCGGCGCGCAGAGGGATCCCTACCGGGCACCCCACTGCGCCAAATAGCGATGAAGATTCACCGCCATGAAGCGATCAAATTCACAGATGCATCTTCGGCGTGTCGCGTTCGTCTGCGGTGCTTCGGTCGGGCGTACCGAAAACGATCGTTTCCGGCCGAGTCGCGATCGGGCCGCGATGACGTCTGTCGAAAAGGTGGTGCGTAACCGCCTTTCGGCGGGGGTTTTCGGCAGATCTGTTCTCGGTGCGTGGGGGTGGCGAGACCTAGCATGGGGCCGTGCACGGTACGAAGGCGGTCGCCCCTGATGCGGTGTTGATGGCCGCGCTGTTGCCCGCACAGGTGCGGCTGAAGCGTGAGCGGCCCGGGAACACGATCTGGCTCGTTGATTCGGCGGCGCCTGTGGCGGCGTACAACCCCGACTACTTGTCCGAGTTGACTCCTGGTCATGCCGAGACCGCCCGCCGAGACCGCCCCGGTGAGTTGATCGACGCATTCGAGTCAGACGACCATCCGCTGATCGCCAACTTCATCGTGATCCGCGAGGCGGCTGCCGTCGTTGCGAGGATTGAAGGGCGGCGTCTCGCAGAGACTCTGGGGAGTGGGACTGACTTCGCGGTCGCGCTGCCCGAATTGCATTCCATCGGATCCGGTCTTGCGAGCCTTGTCTGCGCCGGGAGCGCGAGCGCCGATTCGAGCGTGCAATCCGGGATCGGTCGAGTCATCGCAGACCTGACTGGCAGGTTCTCGGTTGCCGCATCGATCTCGTTCGTTCTCAACGCGTATGGGGTCGGTCGCGCTCAATACAGCGCCGCGGAGACGGACCGATGGCCGATCCAAGCGGCCAGCGATCGCCTGTCCCTGGGGCAGTACCAGGCATTCGGGAACTTCAGCCGCGACCCCCGACCGATGATCGAGGTGCTCGACGCTGCGGGGTCAAGGGCGGTCGCCGGCTATGAGGCTGGCCCGTGGAGTCTCATCCGGTCATTCTTCTGGGACAGCCGCGACACGCTGGCCGCGCAGATCCCCGCCAATCTCCTACCGGCGAACCAGCAGTGGAAGCAGATCCCCAGCATCGAGCAGATTGCTGGGACGCTCGCTGAGATGTCGACCTTCCGCATCGAACATCGAGCACCGGCGTCATTGGCCACGGTGAAGGAGACGCGGCGCGCCGCGATCCTCGACGATCTCGCTGGGCACTGGGCACGATTCGACGTCACCCCGCCACTCCCTGCGGTCACGAGTGCGGTCCGGCCGGCCGCTCATCCGTACGGTGTCAGCCCTCGAGGCGCAGAGTTCCTGTGCCGCGATTGGATGCGATTCCTCGGCATCGCCGACGCTGAAGTCACCCGATCGCACTCCGATGGAGGGGTCGACGTCACTTCCAGCACCCACGTCGCGCAGGTCAAGCACTACACAGGGTCGGTCGGTGCCCCGGAGGTCCAGCAACTCGTCGGAGTAGCGCACACCACGCGCCGTGAACCGATCTTCTTCACGTCCGGCAAATACACCCCCGCCGCACTTGCAGCGGCCGAAGCGGTCGAGATGCCGCTCATCCGCTACTCCGCGGAAGACGGCACCATCGAAGGCGAGAACACCGCGGGCACCCGCCTCGTACGGTTCGGTGCAGAGGTGCGTTAGATCCGCGAGGGGAGCCGCCCGGGATATACCCAACGGTCGCTACTCAGATGGGAAACAACGTCCAGACCATATACCGCGAGCCAGTTGTGGTCCGATCGTGCGTCTAGAGCTCTCTTAATCTCGTACCGAGAAGCGACGGCAATCCTGCTGACCGCATTCAGATTCTTTGCGGAAGCGAGGAGGAGTGCAGGAAGTCTCGACTCATCTGACTCGCGGTCGGCCACCAGATCAGGAGCGGCTTGTCGCCAAAGCGTGAATCGTGGGTACTGCAAGAGCTCCAGTTGGTCGAGCTCGGGCGAGGGCCCGCCTACGGATGCTTCAGCGAACGTGGACACGAACACGCTGTAGGTGTGGCGATCGAGGGTGTTCCGGAACATGCCAGCCAGCAACTCGTTTCCGGCTAGGCGGACCCTAAGATCCCCGCTGGAATGATTCCGATATCGCTCGCTCAGAGCGTTTCCGTGAAACTCATCAAGTTGTGGGATCACGTACTTGTCGACATCGGACGGATCGTCGCGGCTGCCATAGCCGTTCAGTTCAGCTCTACCCCGAGGTTCGGGGAGCTTCGGCTGGTCTGCCGGCCGTCTTGAGAAGAGCCCCACACGCCGAAAGCTACCAAAGCTTCCGCTGTTGCGACTCTCCTTGAGCTGCACTGTTACTACTCGCCGTAATCGTCCCCGCCGAAAACGATCGTTTGCGGCGCGGTGAGTGAAGGCACACCAGATCGAATGCCAGAAACGTGCGCCGTAAGCGGGTTTCGGTAGGCGTATTCGGTGGGGTGTGAGCCGGATGTACTTACACCCAGGCCCCAGAGATGTCGCCTGGGGTGAAGCCGTTCCAATAGGTCATCAATCACTGTATAGTTCAGTGTGTGCTGACTATTTCCTCACGCCTCGATGTCATGAACCGGCTCGGCCGGGCCATGGCCGATCCCACGCGTTCCCGAATCCTAATGTCTCTGCTCGGTGGACCGAGCTACCCGGCTGTGCTCTCTCGTGAGCTGGAGCTGACGCGTTCGAACGTGTCGAACCATCTCACCTGCCTGCGTGACTGCGGGATTGTCGTTGCCGAGCCGGAGGGTCGCCAGACTCGTTACGAGATCGCCGACCCGCATCTTACGGCTGCGCTCGTCGCGCTCGTGGACGTGACGCTGGCGGTCGCTGAGCACGCGCCGTGCGTGGACTCTGCGTGCACGGTGGCTGGCTGCTGTGGGACGGGGGCGGACGCGTGAGCGCGGCGTGTGGCTGCGAGCACGAGCCTGCCCAGCCTGCCACTGCGGCGGAGGATGAGACCGAAGAGGTTGTGCGGCCCTGGTGGAGGGACCGTGGGATCATGGTGCCGGTCTTCTCCGGTGTCGCATTCCTGGCCGGTCTGATCCTTGAATGGTCCGGCCTCGAGATCCCGGCGCTGGTGTTGTTCTGGGCCGGTCTGCTCCTCGGTGCGTCGACGTTCACGCCCGGCGCGATCCGGAAACTGTTCAAGGGCAAGCTCGGTATCGGGCTGCTGATGACGATCAGCGCGATCGGCGCGGTCATCCTCGGCTACGTGGAGGAGGCTGCGGCTCTGGCGTTCTTGTACTCGATTGCTGAGGCGCTCGAGGACAAGGCGATGGACCGTGCCCGGGGCGGGCTGAGGGCGCTGCTGAAGCTCGTGCCGGAGACAGCGACCGTGCTGCAGAACGGCGTCTCTGCGCAGGTGCCCGCGAGAGAGCTGACGGTCGGCCAGGTCATGGTGGTCCGTCCCGGCGAGCGGATCGCAACCGACGGGATCGTCCGTTCTGGCCGCTCCAGCCTGGACACCTCGGCGATCACCGGGGAGTCGATCCCCGTCGAGGTCGAGCCCGGCGATGCGGTGTCGGCCGGTGCGATCAACAGCGCCGGCGCGCTGGAGGTCGAAACGACCGCTGCGGGCACCGACAACTCGCTCACCACGATCGTGGAGCTGGTCGAGAAGGCGCAGACCGAGAAGGGCGAGCGTGCACGTCTCGCGGACAGGATCGCCCGCCCGCTCGTACCCGGCGTTCTGATCCTCGCAGCGCTCGTCGCGATCATCGGGTCGCTGCTGGGCGATCCAGAGGTGTGGATCACCCGCGCGCTTGTCGTGCTGGTCGCCGCTTCTCCGTGTGCGCTGGCGATCTCGGTGCCGCTGACGGTCGTCGCCGCGATCGGCGCAGCAAGCAAGTTCGGCGTGATCATCAAGTCCGGCGCCGTCTTCGAGCGCTTCGGCACGGTCCGCCACGTCGCGGTCGACAAGACCGGCACCCTCACCCGCAACGAACCTGCGGTCACCGCGGTGCTCACTGCGAACGGCGTGACCGAGACACAGGCGCTGGCCTGGGCGGCCGCACTGGAGCAGCACAGCACGCATCCCCTTGCCTCTGCGATCACCGCCGCGGCCCCGGGCACACCGGCAGCTGCAGATGTGACCGAGCAGGCCGGGCACGGCATCGACGGCACTGTCGGCGGATCGAGAATCACCGTCGGCAGTCCTCGCTGGCTGGACGCGGGCGACCTCGGGAAGCAGGTCGCGGAGTTGGAGGAGCAGGGCATGACCGTCGTGATCGTCCACCGCGACGGAACCCCCGTCGCCGCGATCGGCGTCCGCGACGAACTGCGCCCTGAAGTCCCCGAGGTAGTCCGGACGCTCACCAACCAAGGCGTCGGCGTGACGATGCTCACCGGAGACAACGCCCGCACCGCTCGTGCACTGGCCGCGCAGGCCGGGATCAGCAACGTGCGCGCGGAACTGCGTCCCGAGGATAAGGCAACCGCGATCGGCGAGCTGTCAAAGGCGGGGCCGGTCGCGATGATCGGCGACGGAATCAACGACGCACCGGCCCTCGCTGGCGCAGACATCGGTATCGCGATGGGCGCCACCGGCTCCGACGCGGCAATCGAATCCGCCGACGTGGCCTTCACCGGCCATGATCTGCGCCTCATCCCGCGAGCGTTCGATCACGCCCGCCGCGGTCGACGGATCATCAACCAGAACATCATCCTGTCGCTGCTGATCATCACTGCACTGCTCCCGCTCGCGCTCTTCGGCGTCCTGGGGCTCGCGGCCGTCGTCCTGGTCCACGAGGTCGCGGAGGTCATCGTGATCCTCAACGGTCTGCGCGCCGCACGCACCCGCACGCCACGACTGGAAAGCTGATGCTCGCAACTATCGGTTCAGCGATCGGCCTGTTCGCGGCAACCAACATCGACGACATTGTCGTGCTCACCGTGCTGTTCCTGGCTTCCAGTCGAGGGAAGCCCCGGCCGTGGCAGATCGTCGCGGGCCAGTATCTCGGGTTCATCACCCTCGTCGTGATCAGCGTGATCGCCGCTCTCGGTCTCACCATCGTTCCGGACGAATGGGTCGGTTTCCTGGGTCTGATCCCGCTCGGCATCGGCATCTGGACGCTCATTCGCGGCCTGCGCCGTAACAGCGATGACGATGATGACGACTCCAAGATCACCGCGGTCGGACTATGGGGCGTCGCAGGGATCACGATCGCCAACGGGGCCGACAACATCTCCCTCTACACGCCGATCTTCCGCACCAGCGCCCCCAGCGACGTCGCGATCATGATCGTCGTATTCCTGATCCTCGTCGCGGTCTGGTGCGCGGCCGGCCGGCTGATCGGCACCAACAAGGCTGTTACCGAGGGGCTGGAGCGCGTCGAGCACTGGCTCGTACCGGCCGTGTTCATCGGCCTGGGCCTGTTCATCGTGATCGAATCTGGGGTCATCGTCCGTCTGATCGAGGTGCTCGCATGACCTCCTCCCAGTCAGAGGCTCATCCGCCCGCTGCGCGCAAGCTGTCGTCGACCCGGCGGCGGCAGCTCACTGGTGGAGCGCTCTTGATCGCCGTGGTCGTCGTGCTGATCGATCAGGGAACCAAGGTGTGGGCCGAAGCGACCCTCACCGACCGTGAGCGCATCCCGCTGATCGGTGACCTGCTGGGTTTGCAGCTCGCCTATAACCTAGGTCAGCATCCGCTGACTATACACCTGATACTGTTTGATAGATCGTCTTTCCCGATTTCTTGAGCACCACCGAGCGTAGGAACGTCCGCAATGATCCGCCCCTCCTCCTTTGACCGCGCTCTCGCTGCGCGCGTGGGTTGGCCGGTGGCGAAACTGCTCGTAGGGCTGGGGCTGGTCGTGGCGCTTCTGATGGGGTCGTGGGCGGCGACGTACTCCGAGACCGAGGGCCTTGCAGCCACGCCGATGGCGGAGATGACGGTGACAGACGGTTCGGGAGTCGTACCGGCGGCGACAGCGGGTGGGCACGCTGGTGAGGCCGGTAATCTCGGTGCCGCCCTGTGCCTGCTGGGAGTGGCATGCTGTCTGGCGCTCGTCGTGCTGGCCCGGCGGGCACCGTCCCGCACGTTCAGTGTCGAGCGTGTCGCAGGGATACTGCGTGAACGGATCGCGGTCCCGTCGTCCCGAAATCCGGTGCTCACTCTTACGCAGCTGCGCGTTTTTCGAACCTGATCCACCACTCAACACCCTTTCACCTGTGAGAGCGAGCGGATTCTGGCGCTGCCAGACCGCCGCCTGTTGAGTTCTGGTATTGGAGAACGTCATGGCAAACCCATTTCGGGTGACTTCCGTCACCCGCGCCGTCCCCCCGGTTGCCCATCGGAGATCCTGGCGCGCGTTCCGTGCGGCCGCCGCGATGCTCGCCGCGACCGCTGTACTCGCGGTCGCAGGGTGCACATCCCAGGACGGGCTGGCCGCCACGGCAAACAACGGCACCGGTTCCACCAGCGTTGACGAGCGCATCGTCGAGATCTCCCCGGATAAGCGTGGCGAGACAGTGGTGTTCGCCGGCGTCGACGAGCGCGGCAATCCGGTCAGCAGCGACGACTTCGCCGGCGAGGTGTACGTCGTGAACTTCTGGTATGCCGCGTGTGGCCCGTGCCGGGTCGAGGCTCCTCTGCTCGAAGAGGTGTGGCAGACCTACCAACCCGAAGGGGTGGGGTTCATCGGGGTGAACATCTACGACCAGCCCGCCACCGCGCTGTCGTTCGCGGAGGACTACGGGATCACCTACCCGAGCGTGATCGACATCGTCGACGGGAAGACGAAGCTCGCCTTCGCCGCGGTCACCCCCATCCAGGCGACCCCGACGACCCTGGTGATGGACCGGCAGGGCAGGGTCGCCGCCCGGATCATCGGGCAATTGCCGGCCGCGTCGATCCTGTCCACCCTCGTCGCGGACGCGCTGGCGGAGAGCCAGTGAGCGCCGAAGGGTTCATCTTCGACGGCGCGCTATGGGTGGCCGTGCTCATCGCCATTCTCGCTGGTCTCATCTCCTTCGTCTCCCCATGCGTCCTCCCGCTCGTTCCCGGATACTTCGGCTACCTCGGGTCCTCCCTCTCCAGCTCCCCGACACAGACACCCGCTGTCGGTCGCGGGCGGCTGCTCGGTGGGGTCGCGTTGTTCGTCGCCGGTTTCACCCTTGTGTTCATGACCGTCACGGTGCTCGGTGGGGTGGCGGGGCTGTTCTTCCTCGAATACGCGAACATTCTCACCCGGGTGCTCGGAGTGGTCGTCATCGCCTTGGGACTGGTGTTCATCGGCGCATTTCCCCGCGCGCAACGCACCCTGCGACCCCGCTTCCGCGGCAACCTGGGCTTGCTCAGCGCACCGCTGCTGGGCATCGCGCTCGGGATCGGCTGGACCCCCTGCATCGGTCCGACGCTGGCGGCAATCATGTCTGTGTCCTGGAACCTAGGCGATCCCGGCCGTGCCGCGCTTCTCGGCCTGGCCTACTCCCTCGGACTGGGCATCCCGTTCTTCCTGCTCGCGCTCGGACTGGGTTGGGCCACCCGGTCGGTCACCTTCCTCCGCCGTCACATCCGCGTGGTCAACATCATTGGCGGCAGCCTGCTCATCGCCCTCGGGGTGTTGATGGTCACCGGCATCTGGGGCGCCTTGATGTCCGTTCTGCAGGGGGTGATGCTCAGTGTCACGCTCCCTCTCTGACCAGCTCCCCACGGACCCCTCCCGCCCCGCCGATCACATCGACCAGGACGAGACGGACACGATCACCTCCCCGACGCTGGGACCCGTCGAGTGGCTGCGGTGGGGGTGGCGGCAGCTGACCAGCATGCGCACAGCGATCCTGTTGCTGCTCCTGCTGGCGATCGCTTCAGTTCCCGGCTCGATTTTCCCCCAGCGCACCGCGGATCCCAACGGCGTTCTCCAATACTTCCGAAACAACCCGGAACTGGCCCCGATCCTCGACGGACTTCAGGTATTCGACCTGTACAACTCCGCCTGGTTCTCCGCCATCTACCTGCTGCTGTTCATCTCGCTGATCGGCTGCATAATCCCTCGCACCCGGCACCACTGGAAAGCCCTCCGCACCCGGCCACCACGCACCCCGGCACGTCTCAGCCGGCTGAGCGCCCACCTTCTCGCAGACGTCCCGGCAAACGCCGAGGACCCCGCCGCGGACGCGGCGGCCACGATCACCGCCGCAGCCGCCGATCTGCGCCGCCGCGGATACCGCGTCGAGCGGTACGACACCGCACGGTCTTGGTCGGTGTCGGCCGAGCGAGGGTACCTCCGGGAGACCGGCAACCTGGTTTTTCATGCCTCCCTGGTCGGGGTGTTGGTCGCCGTGCTCGCCGCCAGCGGCTTCTCCTATACCGGGCAGCGGGTCATCGTCGAAGGGACCACGTTCGTCAATACCCTCAACGACTACTCCTCGTTCACCCCGGGCAGGTTCGTGGACGGCACCCAGCTGGACCCGTACTCGCTGACCCTCGACAGCTTCGACGTTAGCTACGTGCCACCGGGAGTGCCCGGTGCCGGCCAAGCAGGCGACTTCGCCGCGAACCTCACCATCCGCGACGCCCGCACCGGGACACAGGACACCGAAAGCGTGCGCGTGAACTACCCCATCACCGTCGGCAGCGACCGGGTCTATCTGCTCGGCAACGGCTACGCACCCACCATCACCGTCCGAAACTCCGAGGGCGCGGTCGTGTACAGCGAGTCTCAGCCGTTCCTCCCGCAAGACAGCATGATGACCTCGCTCGGCATCATTAAGGTTCCAGACGGGCTTCCCGAACAGGTCGGGCTTGTCGGTTTCTTCTATCCCACCCAGGGCGCTCTTGACACGGGGGCGTTCGCCTCGGTGTATCCCGACGTGGTGAACCCGGTCGTCACGTTCAACGTGTTCTCCGGCAGCCTCGGCATTGATGACGGGGTGCCCCGGTCGGTGTACACCCTCGACACCAGCGGAATGACCCAACTCACCGGCGGCACGAGCGGTGCCGAGTCGATCCAGCTCACTCCTGGGCAGACCGCCGACCTGCCCAATGGGTGGGGCACGGTCACCTTCGAGGACGCGTCCGGCGGCACGAATCCCCTGGCGGCGGTGAAACGGTTCGCGTCGCTGGACATCAAACGCGACACCGGCGGTCCTTGGGTGCTCGCCTTCGCCACCCTCGCCACACTGGGTCTGATCACCGGCCTTCTCGTTCCCCGACGCCGCGTGTTCGTCAAAGCATCCGTCACCGGCGACCCGGACGAGCCCACCCTGCGCCTGGAATACGCCGGTCTCGCGCGCGGAGAGGACCCGCAACTGCCCGACGCGATCGCCGGCATCCGCAACGCCCACCTCGCCGCCCGTGATCGCCCGAGCTCACGGACACCCAGCCGAAGGAACCCACGATGAAGACCCCCATGAAAGTGACCCTCATTGCGATCGCCGCCGTGGTCGTGCTCGTCATCGGCGCGATCATCTACACGGTCTCCGCCCGCCCTCAAGCGCCCGCAGACGACAACGCCGCGGACGCGTTACCGGGTGCCCGCAGCAACTCCCACGTCCTGGACAGCGCCGGCCCGAACGCGCCGACCCTGGTGGAGTTCCTCGACTTCGAATGTGAGGTCTGCGGGGCGTTCTACCCGTACGTCGAAGAGATCCGCGAGCAGTACGACGGACAGATCAACTATGTGTTCCGGTACTACCCGATCCCCAGCCACTACAACTCGATGAACGCCGCCCTCGCGGTGGAAGCGGCCGCGCAGCAGAACCAGGTCGAGGACATGTACCACCGCATGTTCGAAACGCAGGCCGAGTGGGGCGAGCAGCAAGTCCCCAAAGCTGACCTGTTCCGCAGCTTCGCCGAGGACCTCGGCCTGGACATGGCCGCCTACGACCAGGCGGTCGCGGACCCCGCCACCCGGGAGCGGGTCGAGGGAGACTTCGCCGAAGGGCAGCAGATGGGTGTGCAGGGCACGCCCACGTTCTTCCTCGACGGCGAACGACTCGAGCTCAACCAGCTGACGGATCTCACCGATGCTCTCGACCGCGCCCTCGCTGACTGACGCGGCGGCGGGGGCATCTCCCGCCGCGCGCCGGAAGGTACCGCTCTGGGCGGCGCTCCTCGTCGCCGCGGCTGCTGGTGGGCTCCTGGACCTGTCCTTCCCCGCCGTGGGGTGGTGGCCGCTCGCGTTTGTGAGCATCACGATCGCGTTGTGCACGATGATCGGCCGCAGCATCGGTGGCGCGTTCCTGGTCGGTATTGCCTTCGGTGCCGCGTTCTTCTTCACCCACCTGGTATGGGTTGGGACCTTCCTCGGGCCCGTCCCCTGGGTGGCGTTGGCAGGCCTGGAAACGGTGCTGTTCGGGGTCGGTGCGATCCCTCTCGCCCTCGCCTACCGATGGACCGACCGCGCCCGCGGACACACTGTCCTGTGGTTCGTCGGGGTGCCGCTGCTGGTGGCGGGGTTGTGGAGCGTGCGGGAGCTGGTGATGGGGTCCTGGCCATACTCAGGGTTCCCGTGGGCGCGGATCGGGATGAGCCAAGCGAACGGCCCGCTCCCGGAGGCGGCGTCCTGGGTCGGGGTGACCGGGCTGAGCTTCCTCATCGTCGCCGCCTGCGCGTGCCTGGTGCAATGGTGGCGGGCTGGCGGGTTCCGGCGCCTGCGCGGCATCCTGCCCGCCGCGGCGATCGTGACCGCTCTGGTGCTCGTGCCGCAGTTCCCCACCGGGGACGCGGGCCGGATGGACATCGGCTGGGTGCAGGGCAACGGGCCCTCCGGATACTTCGATGACCGCACCCCCGGGGATGTGCTGGCTGCGCAGACGGCCGCGACCGACCCGCTGCTGGGGAAGGACATGGATCTGCTGGTGTGGCCCGAGGGTGCCGTCGACAGCGACCCTCTCACCGACCCGGCCACCGCCCGGCGGCTCACCGATCTCGTCGCCCGGGCCGGCGCCCCGCTGCTCACCAACGCCGCCACCGCGCGCGGCGGTGACGTGTTCAACACCTCGATGCTGTGGGACGGGCAGGGCACCCCGCAGTTGCATGACAAGGTCAACCCCGTCCCGTTTGGCGAGTACGTCCCGGACCGGTGGTTCTACGAGCGGATCGCGCCCGACCTGATCGGAATGATCCAACGCGAATACACCCCCGGACAGAACCCCCCGTTCGTGACCGTCGACGGGGTGAAAGTCGGACTGGCGATCTGCTTCGACGTCATCTACGACTCCGTCATCTGGGACGGCGCCCGCCAGGGCGCCCAGGTCTACGTGTTTCAGACCAACAACGCCGATTTCCGCGGCACCGACGAGAATCTTCAACAGCTCGCGTTCGCCCGGATGCGTGCGATCGAGACCGGCCGTGCCGTGGTGAACGTCTCCACCGTCGGCACCAGCCAAGTCATCGCCCCGGACGGACAGATCATCGACGGCGCCGGCGTCGACCAGGCAGCCGCGGCGATCACCCGCGTCCCGCTGCGCGAAGGGCTCACCCCCGCCGTCGTGCTCGGCGGTGCCCTCACCGCCCTGATCGCCCTCGGCGCGATCACCGGTCTCACCTTCGCCGGAATCAGCCACCACCGCCACCGCCACCGATCTGCACGAGGAGCAACCGATGCCTGACCCCGAATCCCTGACCCTGGACAGCATCTCCCTGCTGCTGGTGTGGACCGCGATCGCCGTGTACCTCCTCGCGTTCGTGGCCTACGCCATCGACCTTGCACAACGCTCGGTACGCCGCGACGAACCCCAGAGGGTGCACACGCTGGTGACCGCGGGCGGAGACACACAGAGCACAGGCGACGAACGCGCCGCGCTGAACGAGGTCCGCACCCGGCCAGGTCAGCGGCAACGTCTGCTCTGGGCGCGAATCGGCACCGTCCTGACCGGGTTCGCGTTCGTGTTCCACCTCGCCGGCACCATCGGGCGAGGACTCGATGCGGGAAGGGTCCCGTGGGCGAACATGTACGAGTTCGCGCTCACCGGGACATTGCTGATCGTTGCGGTCTACCTGGCCGTGCTCCGCCGGTACGACCTACGATTCCTGGGCTCGTTCCTCATCGGAATGGTCGCGTTGCTCCTCGGCGGGGCGACCCTTGCGTTCTACGTCGAAGTCACCCCGCTGATGGACCCGCTCAAAAGCGTCTGGCTCGTCATCCACGTCTTCGTCGCCTCCCTCGCTACCGCTCTGTTCGCGATCTCCTGCGGCCTTTCCGCCACGCAACTCATGCAAACCCGGCGCGAACGACGGGCTGCGGGCAACGGCAAGGAAACGAAGAGATCCGGCCTGGGATACCTGCGCACGCTTCCCAGCGCGGAGGCACTTGAATCCGTGGCGTACCGGTTCGCGATCGTCGGCTTCATCTTCTGGACCTTCACCCTGATCGCCGGATCAATCTGGGCCAACGATTCCTGGGGACGATACTGGGGATTCGACACGAAGGAAGTATGGACGTTCGTGATCTGGGTGCTCTACGCCGGCTACATCCACGCCCGCGCGACCCGCGGCTGGCGCGGCACCCGCTCCGCATGGCTGTCGATCATCGGCTTCACCGCCGTCCTCTTCAACTTCACCATCGTCAACATGTTCTTCAAAGGCCTGCACGCCTACTCCGGCCTCAGCTAACGACCAACGTTCGACTTTCAAAGGACATTTTCCTCAATGCTCACACCACTGTTCGATCCCGAGTGGTCTCCACGTTCGCGGGCGGGGAAGGACACGGAAGCTCGGCACGGCGTTTCCTCGGCCTCCGTCGTGCGGGGCGCACGATGAGGCGGCGTCGGAGCTGGAGATTGGCCGTCGCGTGCCTGGTCGCACTTGCTATGACTGTCGTGGACCAGGGCACGAAAGCCCTCGCGCTCGCACAGCTAAGCGAGCAAGAACGCATTCCACTGATCGGCGACGTGCTGGGGCTGCAGCTCGCCTTCAACCCCGGCACCGTCATGTCTCTCGGCTCGAGCAGCACCTGGGTGTTCACTCTGGTCGGAATCGTGGCAGTGATCGCCTTGCTCTACGCCGCCTGGCGGGCGACATCCACGCTCTGGGCGGTCGCCATCGGTTTCGTCTGGGGTGGAGCGATCGGCAACCTCATCGACCGTCTCTTCGCCCCTCCAGGGTTCGGCCGCGGTCACGTCACCGACTTCCTCGCCTACGGCAACCTCTTCATCGGAAACATCGCCGACATCGCCATTGGAGTCGGCGTCGGACTCGGTATCCTCCAGATGCTCCGCACCAACCGATCCCAGCCGCGCAGCGAACATCCGGCCGCGACCCCCACCCCATGAGAAGTAACCTCGGCCCGAAGATGGGTCATTCGCGCTAGATGATGCTCGCCAGGACATTCAGGCGGAGCTGAGCGAGCACCGCGACAACCAGGTACGCGGCGACCGTCACGAGGGTCATCCACGGCCACAACAACGCACCGACTCGTCTTGCTCTGCGACCAAAGACACCTTCACGCAGGTTGCGAGCGGTCACGAAGAAGAACAGCGGCAGCGTCGTCAGCCACACCACAAGGCACCAGGGGCAGAGCGTACCCAGCACGTAGATGCTCTGCCCAATCAGCCAGACCACGAACCCAAAAGCTCCTGCGACACCGATGTTGAACAGCATCCAGAACCAGCGCGCGAAGTGTGGGACCGCCCACACCGCGACGCCGACACACACCACGAGCGCGAACCCGACCAGTCCGAGGAACGGATTGGGAACCCCGAATGCGGCTCCCTGAGCGCTGTCGAGGTTCGCGGAGCATTGCACCAACACGGAGAAGTCGCAGCTGAGGCCCGTATCGGGGTTGGTCAGCTTTTCGATCTTCTCGATGGACAGCGCCATCGCTGCCGTCAACCCGATGGCGCCAGACAGCATGAGGAACAAGCCGAAGAAGAATTCACGGCCGACGAACTGTGACAACTTTCACCCATCGCGAGATCTTGTACGGGACAGTTAGTGATCATACAGTGAACCGTGTATGTTCATCATGTGCTGACTATAACTGACCGTCTGGACGTGATGAACCGACTCGGCCGAGCCATGACCGACCCCACACGCTCACGAATTCTCATGACCCTGCTTGACGGCCCGATCTATCCCGCGGCACTCGCCCGCGAGCTGGACCTCAGCCCGTCCAACGTGTCCAACCACCTGACCTGCCTCCGAGACTGCGGCATCGTCGTCGCCGAGCCCGAGGGCCGCCGAACCCGGTACGAGGTAGCCGACCCCCGTCTGAGCCGGGCGCTTACTGCGCTGCTGGACACGACCTTGGCCGTTGACCATGCAGCCGGGTGCATCGACCCCTCCTGCGCGGCCCCGGAATGCTGCACGATGGAGGCGACCGCATGATCTTCCTCTCCATCCTGCAAGCGATCGGCCTGTTCCTTGTCACGAACATCGACGACATCATCGTGCTGTCGCTGTTCTTCGCCCGCGGCGCGGGACAACGGGGCACGACCGCTCGAATCCTGGTCGGGCAGTATCTGGGATTCGCCGGCATTCTCGGCGCGGCCGTACTCGTAGCTCTCGGCGCCGGAGCATTCCTGCCTCCAGAGGTCATCCCCTACTTCGGCCTGATCCCTTTGGGGTTGGGGCTATGGGCGGCCTGGCAGGCATGGCGTCGACGTCACGACGACGACGATGACGATGAGGGCAAGATCGAAGGCAAGAAGGTCGCCGTCTGGGCTGTAGCCGGAGTCACCTTCGCAAACGGCGGGGACAACATCGGGGTCTACGTGCCGGTCTTCCTGAGTGTCGGACCCGCCGCCGTGGTCGCCTACTGTGTTGTGTTCCTCGCGCTCGTCGCGGTCCTGGTGTACGTCGCCAAGTTCATCGCTACCCGACGTCCGATCGCGGAAATCCTGGAGCGCTGGGAGCACATCCTGTTCCCGATAGTTCTGATCGGCCTCGGTATTTTCATCCTGATCAGTGGCGGGGCATTCGGGCTCTGACCACCAGAACGAAGCAGGCCGAGCCGGGACCGACGTTCCGATCAGCAGCGTTCACCCGCAGTGGTTAGGCGGGAATGAGCACAAACCCGTCTTCGGGTTGCGCCGGGAATCGCCGTAGGTCGACTCGAAAGTCCTGGCCCGGGACTGTGTACTCCGCAGTGGCCAGCCGTCCCACAGCGGAAGCGAGGAGGTCCACCGTCGCCGGTTCGCCCGGACAGCGGTGGCCGTCCTCGTAAAAACCACCGCCTTGCGGCACAAGCGCGTTGTGGTGCGGCTCACTCGACATGAATCGGGCGGGAGCAAAGGTGCACGGATTTGACCAGAGCTGAGGATCACGATTGGTGGCGAAAAGATCAAGGATCACCCAATCACCGCGCGTAAATCGGACACCGTCCCATTCCATATCGCGCGCGGCGGTCCCGCCGACCACGGGGAAAAACGGCGTAGTGCGGCGCACTTCCTGGGCGAAGGCGAGACGGGTCTCCTCGTGCTCGGCGACACGCGAACGCCATTCGGGATGAAGATGCAACGCGAGAGCCGCGAACACGATGAAGCGCGCAATCGCAACAGTGGGTCGAAGCAGGTTCAGGAATTCCACGGCTGCAGTACGCTCGTCGAGCAACTGACCGTCTGCGTCCCGATGACCTGCCACTCTGGCCGCGATGGTCTCTGGCGTCGCGTCGCGGAGCACCTGTCGCGCCCATGCTTCGGTACGCAGCCGGAGCGCCCGCCCTCGCAGGTTTCGTGGTCCGAAGGAGCCTGCGCCATCGATCATCCCTGCAAACTCGGACGCTCTTCGATCAAGGTCGCGGTCGCTGAGCGGAATTCCCGCCCAAGTGCACACCCCAGCGGTCAGAGCGCGCCCAGCCAACTCCAGCAGAGATACGCGGTTTCCGGACGCCGCGGCCCATTCCTTCTGCCACGCCTCCGCGACATGGCGATCCAGATCGATGCGAGCTGACGCATCGAGCACGTCAATGAAAAGTGCCTTACGATTCCGGTGCTCATCCCCGACGAGGGTCTGCACGCTTCCCGCATCCTGCAACGAGTGCTTCACGGAGCGAGGCATCGCCCGATCCCGAGTAAATCGGTCACCCTCGTAGAAGAAGCGCACCCAGCCGCTGCCGCGGGCGAAAGTTACACGTCTCCCCATCAGGCGAGTCGTGAACGCATCGCGTCCCACCGCATCGAACCCGTGCTGCCCGAACGCGTACCCGCGCACGAGGAACTCGAGCGTTCGATCGATGGGAAGAACGGGAAGCGCAGATCTCCTATCCTCGGGCATGCTCTGACGGTATTCGCGAAGTTGTTTATGTTGAGCCGCCCCCTTCATTCGGTCCGGACGTTCTGTGAGTCGTCGGTTTCCATTTGATGGGTGCACTGTCGAGCGTACTCGGCTGGGGGTAGGT
>NZ_JBMWDR010000009.1:0-99383 GCF_049545525.1 Microbacterium sp. NPDC064942
AAGGCATCCGCCTCACTGCGAACCTCTTCCGCAACGAACTCCCCACTTCCTGCTGCGCCTGACAACAGACAGCCACCCACATCGACCCGCCGCCAGGACGGGGGCACTTCAAACCGTCACCCCGGGGCCAAATCAGGTTGACAAAGTCACTTGTTGCCGCGATCACGCAGGACTGGCTGCAGGTAGGTGTCGCGGTCTGAACCGAGAGGGGTGCGCCCGGTCGGGGCCGTTTGGATCGCTGCCGCTACGTCAGAGTCCGAAGGCTCCGCCGCTGACGAGGATCACGATGCCGAGGCCGATGAGAACGATGGGGAAGAGGATGTGCTCCCAGCGTTCGAGCACTTCGGCGATCGGGGGGCGGGTGGCGACGAACTTTGCCAGGGCCCCCAGGACCGCGACGAGCGCGAGGAAGACGATGCAGTAGGCGACTACTGCGAGAGGTTCCACGCTGAGGAAGACAGGGGTGTAGACGCCGATGTTGTCGCCGCCGTTGGCAAGGGTGACGCCTGCGACTGTCCACACGCCGACCTTCTTGCCGGCAACCTTGGCCTCGTCGTCATCGTCATCATCGTCTCCGCGCCAGGCCTGCCATGCGGCCCAGAGGCCGAGGCCCAGAGGGATGAGACCGAAGTACGGGATGGCTGCCGAGGGCAGGAATGCTCCGGCACCGATGGTCACCAGGACCGCGGCACCGAGGATGCCGGCGAATCCGAGGTACTGGCCGGCCAGAATGCGGGCGGTAGTGCCGCGCTGGCCTGCCCCTCGCGCGAAGAAGAGGGAGAGCACGATGATGTCGTCGATGTTGGTCGCTGCGAACAGGCCCATCGCCTGCAAGACCGAGGTGAGGATCATGCGCCCTCCCCAGCTGCGTCGCATCCGGGAAGCGAGCAGGCGGGATCGATGCACGGGGCGTCTTCGTCCACTGCCAGGGTGGCATCGACCAGTGCCGTCAGCGCCTGCGCCAGGTGCGAATCGGCGATCTCATATCGTGTCCGACGACCCTCGGGCTCGGAGACGACGATCCCGCAATCGCGCAGGCATGCCAGGTGGTTGGACACGTTCGGGCGTGTCAGGTCCAGATCTCGGGCCAGTTCCGCCGGGTAAGCGGGATGGTCGAGCAGGGTCAAGATGATCCGGGATCGAGTGGGGTCGGCCAGTGCACGACCCAGGCGGTTCATCACGTCGAGACGCGAAGCAATAGTCAGCATGGACTGAACTATACAGCGCGCACTGAACACTCGGTCACAGGCGTCAGCCCAGATCGCATGCCCGTAAGGGGATCCTCATACGGGCGGTGCTCGCTCACGGCTCCGCATCGTGCATGAGCGCTGCGTTGAGGGCGCAGTCCATCGGGAGGAGACGTTGGCGTGTCGACACATCATGGGCGCCATACTCCACGCCGCCGGGGATAAAGGCGAGTTGCGAGTGCACTGCACGTACGAGTGTCACGGTCCTTGGATCCAAAGAGAGCCATGAGTGTGTGCGCGGCCGGCATGGTCGCGCGCCGAGGTCGTGGTCTCCGCCAGGTTGGCTAATGCCGCACCATGGCACTGATCGCGCGCACTGGGGTGCGCTTGACGGGGGATCGCATGCGACGTATCGCTCTGCCTGTTCTCGGGCTGTCTACACTGCTTCTTGTCCCTGGCTGTGCCACGAGTGCTACGCCTGATGTAGCTTCGGATGCCATCCAGGAGCCGGCTGCGGCGCCCGTTGAAGAGGCGCCGGTCGCCGCGACGCCGGTGAACGTCACCGGCACCATGTCGATCCCCGACCGGGTCGGCGACTTCGTGCTCGTCACCACTGCGATGGCCGACGAGCTGGAAACGGCGGGTCTGGACTGCCTGAGCCTCGGTGGCCCCTGGTGGAAGGAAGGTGACTACGCTTACAACCCGCCACGGCGCGCGTTCCTCGAGTCTTCCTACGTCGCGGACTGGGACTCCACACTCTCATCGTCATCATGCACGGATGCCGAAAAGACGACTATCTCGGTATACGTCACGGACTATCAAACGGATGCGGAAGCCGCCGCGGATCTCTCCCGTGCTCAGACGAACTACACGGATGGTGCTGTGCAGTGTACGACCGGTGGGGTGAACCCGCTGTGCGCCATCCAGAACGGCAAGTGGGTCGTCTCAGCCGTGGCACCCAAGAGCGCGGACCTGTTCGGGGACCCAAGCGCCGCAGCCGCCCGGACCGCACAGCTTCTGAAGGAGTTGAACGCCAGCATCACCTTCTGATCTTTGGCAAGGTCTGGTCGGTGATGGAGCCGTTGATGCCAATGTCAACTGCTCGTGGTCTTGAACGGATCACCGGCTCGCTGTGGAGGGATCCCGCTACGGGAGCTGCGCGTATGGCGGGGGTAGAGCGTGCACCGAGGTCACGGCGCAGACGACCGGCACAAGCCCTCCACCGCAGCCGAGTCCGGCTGTTCGCGTGTCTGCTGTAGCTTTTTGCCATGCGTGGGAGGAGCGTGAATGGGCGAGCTTGACGACATCATCAGAGAACGCAAGACCGCAAGCGCCGAGCGGGAACGGCTGGAGATCCACGGACACGCTTGGGCGATAGCCACACCCCATGGCGCCTATGACGGGCTCCTCGCTGAGTTCGTCCCGCGTATCCCTGTGAGTGCCGGGCTACCGGGCTACCAGCTATCCGCCGGGCGCACGACGATCCACACGGAGATAGAACGTCCTCGCGGTCTGGCGCTGCTTGAAAAGAAGGACTCGCCACAGCAGTGGCGCCGACGCGCCTACCAAGCGATGCTTGCCGAGCGCAGCGGGTTCGCTCGCATCCTCGAGATCGGAGGCGACTGGGAGGACCCATACTTCCCGTTCGTCTACATCGGCGGTCGCTGGCATCCGGCAGAGACGGTCGCCGGCTATGGCAAATCTGACGCCTGGCAGAGCGAGCACAGCCGACAGCAGGCCGCGCAGTACTTCGCCGAGTTCGTATCGCACGGAACCCACACCACCACTCAGCGATGACGGTATGACGGAGGGTCGCTCGGTGCGGCTATGGCGCTATCGGCCAGAGTCGCCTCGAGCACCGATCCCGTTGCGGGGCACTGCGCTAGAGGTATAAGGACGGGCTTTTGCGCTCGGTCCGCGTCGCTCTCAATACTGTCTCTCGGATCGGGCGTGTCCACGACTGTCTGAAGAGCGAAAGGGGAACTGCGATGGCGATACTGATCAGGCGGTCGAGTTCGTCGTGCAGGACCTCGACGCCGGCATCGAAATCGACGCGCTTGCGCCAACCCTGGGACGGATCATCACCCGCCGGGGAGTCGCCGGTTCCGGACATACAGCAGGCCGGAGTGTAAAGGTCACGAGCGGCGATCGAGCTCATAAGGCGATCTCGCCCGTGAGCACCATCACGGCACCGCCCTTGGGCACACTGATGGTGGCAATACGGTTGGCGTCGACTGTGAGCGTGTAGCCGTCGACGACGGCGCGGCGGAGGCCGTCCTCGAGCAGCTCGATTGGTGCCGCTCCCGTGCGCACGATCTCGGTGTCGATGTATCGGGTGGGGCGCGCTTGTCCGCGCTTCCATGCCGGCACCGGGCTCGGCTGGCCGATGAGGTGCTCGAACTCGGGCGATTCGATTCCCTCGAACACGACGCGACCCTCGTCGTCGCGCGAGTGACTGGTGACGTTATAAGCCGAGACGACCTTGTCCTGGTAGACCCCGAGAATCACGTCGCCGAAGCGGTCAATCGCCTCTTCAGTCACTCCGGCCCAGGCACTGAGTGTTACGGCATCGAGATCCGCCTGTCCGAGTTGGACGCGCGGGTAGCTGCGCTTGAGATTCACAACGATCATGATGGATCCTACTTTCAAGAATGTATCTGCTTCATAGAAGCATGCGACAGGCCGATCGCTCGCGTCAAGTAGAATCTTCAATCGAATTAGAAGCTGTATTTTCCTGTCACCGAGATGTGACGAGACTCCCCCCTCCGCGCGGCCGCATGCTCAATCGGGACACCCTCTCAACTGCACACGCGGCATCCTCTTGCGGGCAATGCGCGATCCAGGGAGGTCGCGTACGCGCGGAGACGCGCGCGATTAGGGCCCCGTTGCTACCTGCGCCGATCCATTCGGCGAGCTGATGGCTGACGAGGAGACGCGTGCGACAGCGGGGAACTGGAAGCCCGTTCGGAGGGAGCGTTGACGTGCCAGGGCCCGGGACCTTGGTCCCGCATCCCCGCCACAGCGAGACGTAGCTTGGAATTGTAGATACCCGCCGGGGGTATAGGTGGTGATCATGCAGGGGAGGGGCACGGTCCCCGTGAGGAAGAAGTGGTGTGCTGATGATGTGGGATGACGGTGATGGCGGCTACGACATGGGCTTCGGAATGGGCTGGGGTTGGGGTTGGCTGTGGGCTGTTCTCATCCTGATCGGGATCGGGCTGCTGGTGTACGTGGCGGTCCGGCTGAGCACTCGCAGTACGACATCGCCTGCAGCTTCCGCCCCTCCGACGACCGGTGAGGCGTCGCCTGGTCCTGCGGTGTCGTCGGCTCAGCGGATCCTCGAAGAGCGCTACGCGCGCGGCGAGATCGACACGGACGAGTTCAACGAGCGCTCGCGTGTTCTCAGAGGCGGATGAGACGCGCTGCCCGGTCATCACCGGGTCCACGGCGTTCTGAGACCCGCCGGATCATGCGTTGGCCGTGGGCCAGCGGTTGGTCGGCCGAGCGAGGCTATGATGACGACATGCCGAACGGGCAGCAGATGAGCGCGACGTCGAACGCGGCGGGGGCCGGCCAGTCCTGGTCACCCATCGCGTACACGAGCGAGAAGGACTTCCACGCCCTGACCGCCGGACCCGACGGCACCCTGTACGGGCTCTCCACAGATGAGCCTGCTGTGCTGACCAGCACCGACGGCGGTTCGACCTGGACGGCAGCGGGCGCGAACATCTCCGCGTACGCGCTCACTGTCGACGACACCGGCACCGTCTACGCCACCACCCCCGGCGGGGTTCTGTTCAGCGTGGACGGGGCGGCCACCTTCGCGCCCGTGACCGATGCGCCGGCGCTGTATCTGCTGTCGGCATCCCCCGACCACTCGACCCTGGTCGGAGTCGACGCCGAGGGCACCATCTGGACGAGCGCGGACGCCGCCGTATCGTGGACCGAAGTCGGCAGTGCGGACGGCCAGGCGCAGGCGGTCGCTCTCACCTCGTCGGGAGAGATCGCCGTGGCCGACGACAGCGGGCTCCGGCTCCTCGGCGGCGACCAGTGACCCGGGACCTGCGAGTCGGGAGGCGCACGTGAGCGAGCAGTCCGCGAAGATCAGCCTCGTCGGCTCGGTGGCGCTGGGCACCGGGGTGATGATCGGCGCGGGGATCTTCGCACTCGTCGGGCAGGTCGCCGGACTCGCCGGCGACTGGTTCCCGGTCGCGTTCATCGCCGGCGCCGCCGTCGCAGGTGTCAGCTCCTACGCCTACGCACGGTACTCGAGCGTGAACCCGTCGGCGGGCGGCATCGCGATGCTGCTGAAGGACGCGTATGGCCCGGGCGTGGTCGCTGGGTCGTTCTCGCTGTTCATGTACGTGTCGATGGTGGTCGCCGAGAGCCTCCTCGCCCGCACGTTCGGCACCTACCTGCTGCGACCCTTCGGGCTCCAGGACTCCGCCGTGCTGGTGCCGCTGCTGGGCATCATCGCGATCGCGGCCGCGGCTGTAGTGAACCTCGTCGGCAACCAGCTCGTGGAACGCTCCGCGCTGGTCACCGCGGTCCTGAAGATCGTCGGGATCGCGGTCCTCGCAGCGGCCGGTCTCATCGGTGCGGCCGCCACCGGCGCCGGGTTCTTCTCACACAGCTCCGACAGCGGCGACGGCATCCTCGGCGCCATCGCCGCTGTCGCGCTGTGCGTGCTCGCGTACAAGGGCTTCACGACGATCACAAACCAGGGCGATGACCTGGCACACCCCAAGCGGAACATCGCCCGGTCCATCACGATCTCGATCGTGATCTGCGCGGTGCTGTATCTGCTGATCACTCTGTCGGTGGGTGCGAGCATCGGGGCGTCCGGCGCGATCGATGCCCGCGACTACGCCCTCGCTGAAGCAGCAGACCCGGTGTTCGGCGCGTGGGGCGTGGGCATCACTGTCGCGATCGCGGTGATCGCGACCCTCTCCGGACTGCTCGCCAGCCTGTTCTCGGTGTCGCGCCTGTACGGGATGCTGCAGGAGATGAAGCAAGCCCCCTCCCTGCCGGCGCGGGTGCCGCACCAGCCGCTGCTGATCACTGCCGGGGCCGCGATCATCCTCACCGCGGTACTCGACCTGAGCCGCATCGCGGCACTGGGGGTCTTCCTCTATCTCACGATGGACATCGCCGTGCAGTGGGGAGTGCTTCGCCGGCTGCGCGACAAGATCAACGCGCAGCGCTGGCTACCCATCGCCACGATCGTGCTGGACGTCGCGATCCTCGCCGCGTTCACGATCAGCAAGGCGCAATCCGATCTGCCCACCGTTGCCGTCGCAGCAGGTCTCCCAGCAGTGATCTTCGCCGCGCAGGCCTGGGTCGTAGCCCGCCGAACTCGAAGGGAGACCAGCGATCGCTGACCCCGCACCCGATTAGACCGAGCCGATCGGCACGCGAGAAGGCCCGGATCCCGTGGACGAGTCTGGGACCGTGGATTCGAGGTCGGATGGCCGCCGTTGCGCCGCGTATCGAGATCCTCGCCGACACGCGCGGTCGCGCGTACACTGACGGCGCGCGGCACCCGAGCCCCAGCATCCCCCCATCTGGGGGCCATACACCTCGACTGCTGGTGTGATGTCGCGTGGTGGTACCTTCGCCGACCGGATCCCTGACCCGCGAGACGAGGGGACCGCCTCACCCTGCCAACACCCCCGGGATACGCGCGGGGACAGAGTCACGTCCCGATCCTTCAGCGAACGGCTTGACGGGCTGGCGCCGTCCGTGGCGCCCCATTGGGGTCACATCATGGGCCGCCCAATTCTCCGAACCACGGTGATCGCGGTTGTCGTGTTCGGCTTCCTGTTGCTGTGGGCGTCGGTCGCGTTCAACTGGCCGGCGGCGCAGTGGATCGTGCTGATCGGGTATGTGTTGCTCGCGATCCTCATCACTATTGGGTTCATCCGCCGGAGGCGGCGGCCGCGCCATGCTGCTTCCGAGCTTTCGGCATCCGACGCATACTCGGATATCCAACTCGGGCGAAGCCCGATCACGCACTATCCGCGCGATGAAGCCAGCACCTCCCAGATCGGCGATCCTCCAGGAGATCGCTAGTCACCCGAGCGCGCAGTAGCCGGTCGTCATGCGTGCCAGTCCCGCTTCACGCGCCCGCGCCCGTCGCCCGCGGACGCGGTGTTTTCAGATAGCCCGCCCGATGCGATGCACGGGCAAGGTCCGCCGCGCGGGCCAAGCGACTGTCGGCGTGAGCATCACCCAGTCGAGCAGATTCGGTGCGTGGCGCGGCTCGCAGGGACCAAACTCCGACGCTGCCATAGAGGTGGGCCCCGTGGGGCTCGAACCCACGACCCGCGGATTAAAAGTCCGATGCTCTACCGACTGAGCTAGAGGCCCTCAGCGTCCCAGCCTAATGGGGGAGCGGCGCGGCATCCGTCACTCGGTGCTCTTCGAACTGCCGAAGATGATCCCGAGCATGATGCCGAACGACAGGCCGAAGCCGACACCCAGTCCGATGTTGTCGAGGAACAGTAGCCCCACCATCATCCCGCCGAGACTCCCGATCGCGATCCAGAGGCCGAACGACATCCCGTTCATGTTCTTGTTCGCCATACTTCGACGCTACGGACGGCGGCGACCTGCGGCATCCCCCACACGAGGGAAAAAGAGGCGGCGCCGCCGAAGCCCGCAGAGCTTCGACGACGCCGCCGGTCGAGAAGACCGTGATCACATCGGGGGCATCAGCACCGTGTCGATGAGGTAGACGGTCGCGTTCGCGGTCTGGACGCCACCGCAGATGACGTTGGCGTCGTTGACCATCAGCTCGTCGCCCGAGCCGGTGACCTCGAGGTCAGCGCCCTGAACGGTCGCGTGCGTGCCGACGATTTCATCGGGTGCGATCTGGCCGGGGACCACGTGGTAGGTGAGGATCGACGTCAGCGTCTCGGAGTCCGTCTTCAGACCCTCGATGGTCTCGGCGGGGATCTTGGCGAACGCCTCGTCGACCGGGGCGAAGACGGTGAACTCGTCACCGTTCAGCGTGTCGACCAGGTTGACGTCGGGGTTCAGCTGGCCGCTGACGGCAGCGGTCAGCGTCTTGAGCAGCGGGTTGTTGGATGCCGCGGTGGCCACCGGGTCCTGCGCCATGCCGGAGACCGATCCGGCGCCGTCCGGAACGGCCTCGGCGTAGTCCGCGCAGCCCGGGCCGACGAGGTTGGCGGCGGGGTCCATCGTGTCCTCGGTCATCTCGGGCGAGGGCGACTCCATCGGCTCCTGCGACTCCATGCCCTCGCTGCTGGTGCCACCCTCGGGGGCGGTGCTCGACGAGCAGCCGGCGAGAACGAACGCACCGACCAGCGTCAGAGAGAGTGCTGCGGTCATCTTCTTCTTCGTGCTGAACATGTTGTCCTCCATGTGTTGGGACCGCCCTCTGCGGCGGCGATGTCTGGTCTTCGGAACCACGAGGCAAACGGATTGCACATTTCCCGAGATTCTTTTTCGCGGGTTCTCGCTGGCCCGATGCCGACGGTCACGAAACGCTCTCGATCCCACGTGTCGCCGGGGTTTCAAGCCCCGGCATCCGAGTTCCTCGTCTCCGGGGTGGCATGCTGAGAGGCGATGGTTATCGACGGTGTTGACGTTCCCGACGACGGGCAGGCGGCAGATCACGCCGGCGACCTCCTCGTCCGCATCGCCGACGGCGACCAGGCGGCCTTCGCAAAGCTCTACGACATGCTCTCCTCACGGGTGTTCGGACTGATCCGACGCGTCCTCGTCGACCCGTCGCAGAGCGAAGAGGTGCTGCAGGAGGTTTTCCTCGAGGTCTGGCAATCCGCTTCCTCGTTCGCTCCGAACAAAGGGCAAGGAAGAAGCTGGATCCTGACGATGGCCCATCGTCGGGCCGTCGACCGGGTGCGCTCGTCACAATCGAGCGTGGACCGGGATATGCGTGTCGGAGCCCGGGACGCGTACACACAAGAAGAAGGCATCGCCGAACAGGTCGAGATGAAGATCGAAGGACGTCGCGTCGTCCGCGCACTCCGGTCTCTGCCCGACCCGCAACGCGAAGCCCTGACCCTCGCGTACTTCGGGGGATACAGCCAAAGTGAGATTGCGACGCTCCTCGGAGCACCGCTGGGAACGATCAAGACACGGATGCGCGACGGACTGAACCGCCTACGACAGGAGATGGGGGTGACACTGTGAACGAGAAGGATTTCGCCGAACTCTCCGCAGGGCACGCGCTCGACGCGCTGTCGCCGGAGGACGAACGCGCCTACCAGGACGCACTGGCCGCCCACCCCGAGTGGCAGGACCAGGTCGACGCCGACGCACAGGTCGCCGGATTCCTCGCCGAAGGCGCGGGCGAAGAAGCCCCTCCCGCCGATCTGCGGGCCCGGTTGCTCGAGCAGATCAGTGGGATGCCGCAGGCCCCGGCGCGTGCTGCTGCCGCTGAGCCTGTCGCCGCGGAGCCTGCGGCCGAGTCCGCTCCGGCGGACGAGCCCGTCGTCGCCGGACCGCCGACCGAAGCGATCCAGGCCGTGCAGCGACGCAACTGGACCCGCGGACTCTTCGCGCTCGTCGCATCCGCCGCACTTCTCGTCGGCATCGGCTGGGGCGTCGGATCCCTCGTCGAACAGGCCCGCACGCCCCTCGAGGTGCAGGCGCTGGAGCAGATCGAGGCCGCGCCCGACGCGCAGACCGTGACCGGTCAGTTCACCGACGGCGGCGAGGCCGTGCTGCACTGGTCGGACGAGCTCGACAAGGTCGTGCTGACGACGGATGACGCACCCGAGATCCCCTCGGACCGTTCCTTCGAGCTGTGGTTCATCCGCGGCGACCAGCCGATCTCGGCCGGCGTGTTCGACCCGTCCGACGAGGTCACGGCGCTGCTGTCCGGCGAGTTCGAGCCCGGCGACATCGTGGCGGTCACGGTCGAGCAGAAGGGCGGATCGCCCGACGGCTCGCCCACGACCGACCCGATCATCACGATCCCCACGGCCTGAGCCTCTCGGGTCTCGTCCCCGCCCTGCGGGGTAGCCTGGAGCGATGTTTGACGCGTCCCGCGACTTCCACAAGCCGGTCCGCCGTTCCCCCGACTCGTTCGATCGCAACTTCGCCGCCGACGATCCCGCTGAAGCCAGCCGCGTGGCGCACGCCACGGCATCCGCTCTGCTCTCGCGGGTGCGCGAGGCGCCGCACGACGAGGTCATCGACCGGCTCGTGACCTTCACCGACGCGCACGGCATCGCGACCATCGCCGAGCTGTGGGCGCAGTCGCCCGCCCGGTCGCTGCCGGGCGCGCTGTGGCGGCTGTACCTGCTGCAGCTGATGATCCACGACGACTCGGCGACGTCCGCGCTGCTCTACGAGCGGGGACGCACGCGGCTCGCATCGGCCGATGTCGTCATCGCGGGGGCGCCGACACCGGCAAGCCCCGACGAGCTCGTCTCGCTCATCGACCTCATCATGCGTGGGGTGTTCGCAGGCGACTTCGCGCTCGCCCTCGAGCGGGCGGCGGCGTTCTCGCGCGTCGTCTCGGCCGGCGCGACCGACCTCGCCGACGACTACGACGCGAGCGAACCCGGCCGGGCGTCGCAGTTCACGACCCGCGCGCTGCGCCTCGACACCTACGCCGGCGACCTCACGGCGGCCGCGGCCCTGTGGCGCCGCGACGGCCTCACCTGAGTCGGGGGCCGCGTCGCGGTCGCGGGGAGGAAAGTGCCGGGCCGCAGAACGCCTCTCGGCGCGTGGCCGCTCGCAGCGGCTGAAGATGGAGCCCGGGGTTACTGCGGCCCGGCTAGAAAAGTGTAACGGAGGGGCTCCGCGGGTATTCCAGCCCGCGGGGGATTTCGTTCGGGCCGGGCGTGTCGCGGCGCGGGCGTCGTGCGCGTTCACGGGTGCAACGGATGCCGGGTGACACGCGGCATCCCGTCGCTCTTCAGCGGCGTGTCGCGCACGATCCGTGGCATCCGTCGACACCGCCGCGGACGGATGCCGCCGCGTAGGCTCGTCGCATGGCTTGGCGCTTCGCTCTCATGATCGACCCCGCGGCATCCGACGATGCGCGCACCGACTTCGCCGACACGCTCACCGAGGTGGACCCGTCGGCCCCCGCGCTCACCGTGGGCGAGCTGAGCACGCAGCGCGGCGACGGGATCTTCGAGTCGATCGGCGTCGTCGACGGGCACGCGCAGGAGGTCGAGCCGCACCTCGAGCGACTCGCGCACTCCGCTGAGATCTGCGAGCTGCCGGCGCCGCACCTGGGGCAGTGGCGCGAGGCGATCCGGCGGGCGCAGGCCGCGTCGGGGGAGGGCGAGGCGGTCATCAAACTGATCCTGAGCCGCGGTGTCGAGCACGGTCCGACGCCGACCGCGTGGGTCACGGTGGCGCCGGCCGCGGACTTCACGAAGGCGCGCACCGAGGGCATCGCGGTGGCGGTGCTCGACCGCGGGTACAGCATCGATCTGCCGGGGCGCGCGCCGTGGCTGCTGCTGGGCGCGAAGACGCTGTCGTACGCGGTGAACATGGCGGCGATCCGCGAGGCGAAGCGCCGCGGAGCCGACGACGCCGTGTTCGTGAGCTCCGACGGATTCGTGCTCGAGGCGCCGACCGCGTCGCTGATCATCCGCCGCGGCGACGCGTTCGTGACGCCGGCGCCGAACGGCGGCATCCTGCACGGCACGACTCAGCTGAGCCTGTTCGAGCACCTCGCCGCGCAGGGCTTCGAGACCGCGTACGAGACGCTGCCCGTCTCGGCCCTGCACGAAGCGGATGCCGCCTGGCTTGTCTCGAGCGTACGCCTGGCCGCCCCGATCACCGCCGTCGACGGTCGCCCGCTGGCCGTGGACGCCGAGCTCACCGCATCCTTCAACCGCTACCTCCTCAGCCCCCGCGACTGATCCGGTCGCGCACGATGTCGGATCCCGCGCGCGACACGCCGAGCGGATGCCGCGACGCGCCGCAACCGGCCCATTCCCGTCCGACGACGTGTCAGGGCATTTCGGCGACGGCGGCGAGGATGGCCCGCTCCACGAGGTCCCAGTCGTGGATGACCATTGCATAGTCGAAGCGCAGTGTGCGATGACCCCACAGGGCGGCGTTGGCGTCGCGGACGAGGTCTTTGTGCCGCTGGGAGGGCCCGTCGTGGTTCTCGCGCCCGTCGACCTCCACGATCAGGCGGTCGCCGATGAGCAGATCGACCCGGCCGACGGCGACCACCGACACCTGGGTGCGGATCCGAAGTCCACGTCCTCGCAGGCGGAACCGCACGAGCGATTCCAACCCGCTGTCGGCATCGCTCTGGGCGAAGGCGACGACATCGCGTGCCTCCTGGTCGAGGAGGTCGACGAGCTCGGCGCGATCGCGCGCACGCAGCAAACCCTTCCTGAGCGCGGACTCCAGTGCGACGAAGAACGACTCGAGTCCACGACAGCGCCGGATCTGCCACAGCACGATCGCAAGGGGCGGGATGCCGAAGCCCCGGCGGCGGCCGCCGTCCCAGTGCACGACGCATCCACAGTCCGCGCCGTGGTGCGCACGCCCGTCGCGGCCCATCCACACGTGCGTGGTGCGGTCGTCCTCCAGCACCCACAGGCCCAGGTGGCGCGCGGCCGTGATGCAGGCCAGTGCCCCGCCGTGCTGCGCAGCGACGACGGCCCCGGTGTAGGCGTCGCGGGTCGCGTAGACACCGTTGCGCACGCGGTGCAGCACACCGCGCGTCACCGAGCGATCGATCGCCGATCTGGGAACGCCCGCGGTGCGAAGAGCGGCGAAGGTCACGATCGAGGCGTCCCCACACATGACCTCAGGCTGGGCCCGTCTGCCGTCCCCCGAGCACCCTCCTCACCATTCTTCGCATAGTCGGTCAGGTCGGCCGGATGAGGAGGAGGCTGCGATCCGAGCAGGATGTCGGATGCCGGGCCGCAACACGCCATGCGGCGCGGCGACACGCCGCACGGCGCGGTCCGACGTCCGACCTGGTTCCACACACAAAAGAACGCGCCGGCACGGAACCCGAATCCGTGCCGGCGCGTGGCCTCAGGGAGGAGGACTCACCCGAAGCGACCCGAGACGTAGTCCTCGGTGGCCTGGACGGACGGCTTGGTGAAGATCGTGCCGGTCTCGTCGTACTCGATGAGCTTGCCGGGCTTGCCGGTGCCGGCGATGTTGAAGAACGCGGTCTTGTCCGAGACGCGCGAGGCCTGCTGCATGTTGTGCGTCACGATCACGATCGTGTACTCGCTCTTGAGCTCCTGGATGAGCTCCTCGATCGCGAACGTCGAGATCGGGTCGAGGGCCGAGCACGGCTCGTCCATGAGCAGCACGTCGGGCGAGACGGCGATCGCGCGGGCGATGCACAGGCGCTGCTGCTGACCACCCGACAGGCCCGATCCGGGCTTCTCGAGACGGTCCTTGACCTCGTTCCAGAGGTTCGCACCGCGCAGCGACTTCTCGACGAGGGCGTCGGCGTCGGACTTCGAGATGCGCGAGTTGTTGAGCTTCACACCGGCCAGCACGTTGTCGCGGATCGACATCGTGGGGAACGGGTTCGGCCGCTGGAAGACCATGCCGATCTGACGGCGCACCAGCACCGGGTCGACGCCGGGGCCGTAGAGGTCCTCGCCGTCGAGCAGGACCTCGCCCTCGACGCGCGCGCCGGGAATGACCTCGTGCATGCGGTTGAGTGTGCGCAGGAAGGTGGACTTGCCGCATCCGGACGGGCCGATGAAGGCCGTCACGCTGCGGGGCTCGATGCCGAGGGACACGCCCTCCACGGCGAGGAAGTCGCTGTAGTAGACGTTGAGGTCGTTGACTTCAATGCTCTTGGACACTTCGGGTGCTTTCTGTCGGATGCCGCGGGTCAGCGGCCGAACTTGGGGGCGAACTTCTTCGCGACGAAGCGTGCGATGAGGTTCAGCGCCATGACGATGATGATGAGGGTGAGCGCGCCGGCCCAGGCCCGCTCGAGGGCAGCGGGGACATTCGTGCCCGGGTTCTGGAACTGGTCGTAGACGAACACCGGGAGTGTCATCATCGGGTTGTCGAACGCGTCGGTGTTGAGCGACTGGGTGAAGCCGGCCGTCAGCAGCAGCGGCGCGGTCTCGCCGATGACGCGGGAGATCGACAGCATGATGCCCGTCGTGATGCCCGCGACGGATGTCGGGAGCACGACCTTGACGATCGTCAGCCACTTCGGCACACCGAGCGCGTAGCTCGCCTCGCGCAGCTCATTCGGCACGAGCCGCAGCATCTCCTCGCTCGACCGCACGACGACGGGGATCATCAGCACGCTGAGCGCGAGCGAACCCATGAAGCCGGTGTTGAGACCGGGCCCGTAGATGAGCGCGCAGACGGCGACGATGAACAGACCCGCCACGATCGAGGGGATGCCGGTCATGACATCGACGAAGAACGTGATCGCCTTCGCGAGACGGCCGCGTCCGTACTCGACGAGGTAGATCGAGGTCATGAGGCCGATCGGCACGGAGATGAGCGTCGCCCACCCGGTGACGATGAGCGTGCCGTAGATGGCGTGGATCGCTCCACCGCCCTCGCCGACGATGTTCCGCATCGAGTACGAGAAGAACATCGGGTCGAATCGTGCGATGCCGTTGACGACGACCGTGAACAGCAGCGAGATCAGCGGCAGCAGCGCGATCGTGAAGGCGATCGACACGAGCACGGTCGCCAGTCGGTCGGCGGCGCGGCGCCGGGTCTCGACGACGCTCGAGAGGATGACGAGGACGATCGCGAACAGCACCACCCCGACGAAGACCGCCGCGGCGATGTTGAAGTCCGCGACGTCACCGCCGCCGTTCATGATGGCGAACACGATGCTCGAGAGGGCGAGGGCACCGGCCAGCAGCACCCAGGGCATCCACTTCGGCAGCTGACCCGCGGTGAGCGAGTTGCCGACGGGCGTCCGGGCCGTGGAGCGGGTGAGGGTCGTCGTCATCAGTTCGCTCCAGAGAACTCGGCGCGACGGCTCACGATCCACCGCGCGAGCGCGTTGACGGCGAAGGTCACGAGGAAGAGGATGAGGCCGGTCGCGATGAGGACGTTGACGCCGTCCCCGTACGCCTCACCGAAGTTGAGGGCGATGTTCGCCGGGATCGGCGTCGGGTTGTTCGAGTTGAGCACCTGGAAGGTGACCGCACCCGTGGCCGAGAGCACCATCGTGACGGCCATCGTTTCGCCGAGGGCGCGACCCAGCCCGAGCATCGCACCCGAGACCATGCCGCCCCGGGCGAAGGGGAACACGGCCATGCGGATCATCTCCCAGCGCGTCGCGCCGAGGGCCAGTGCCGCCTCCTCGTGGAGGACGGGCGTCTGCAGGAACACCTCGCGCGTGATCGCGGTCATGATCGGCAGGATCATCACCGCGAGGACGAGGGATGCCGTGAGGATCGTGCGTCCGGTCTGCGAGACGGCACCGGCGAAGAAGGGGATCCAGCCGAGGTTCTCGTTCAGCCACACGTAGAAGGGCTGCAGGATCTGCGAGAAGACGAGCGCGCCCCACAGGCCGTAGACGACCGAGGGGATCGCGGCGAGCAGGTCGATGATGTAGCCAAGGGCGGAGGTGAGCCGGCGCGGGGCGTAGTGCGAGATGAAGAGCGCGATGCCGATGGCGAGCGGGGTCGCCACGACCAGGGCGATGATCGACGCCCAGAGTGTGCCGAAGACGAAGGGCCAGACGTACTGCCAGAACGGCTCGCCGCTCAGGAACTGCGTCTCGTCGGGGTTCGCGGTGAAGGCGGGGACGCTCTCGACGATGAGGAACAGCGTCACCGCGGCGAGCACGATGAGGATGATGATGCCCGCGCCGAGCGCGGTGCTGGAGAAGACGAGGTCGCCGCGGCGACGCATCGGTCGTCTCGTGGGCGCCTGGTCGGTGGCCAGGTCGGAGGTGGGGGGCATCGCAGTCCTCGGGTCGGAAGCGGGCGGACGTGGGGCTGCGGGTGACCCTCCGTGGAGGGCCACCCGCAGCAGGGGTGTTACTGCTTGGCGCCGATCAGGTCGATGGCGGCCTGGGCCTCGCTGGCGACCTCGGTCGACAGCGGCGCGGAGCCGGCGGCCTCGTTGGCGACCTTCTGGCCCTCTTCGCTGACGATGTACGAGAAGTACGCCTTCACGATGGCGGCGGTGTCGGCATCCTCGTACTGCTGGCAGCCGATGAGGTAGCTCACGAGGGCGATCGGGTACGAGCCGGCGGGAGCCTTGGCGGGGTCGACGTCGTAGACGAGGTCACCGTCGGCACGGCCCTCCTCGAGCGGCGACGACGCGACGAGCTCCGCGGCGGCCTCGGAGGAGAACGGCACGAACTCGTCGCCGACCTTGACGGCGGCCGAGCCCAGGTCACCGACGCGCGAGGCGTCGATGTAGCCGATGGTGCCGTTGCCGGCCTTGACGGCGGCCTCGACGCCGGAGGTCTGCTGGGCAGCCTCGGAGCGCGTGGTCTTGACGGGCCAGGCGTCGTCGTCCTCGTACGGCCATGCGTCGGGCGCGACGGAGGCGAGGTAGGCGGTGAAGGTGCCGGTCGTGCCGGACTCGTCGCCGCGGAAGACGGGCGTGATCGCCAGGTCGGGCAGCTCGACGCCCTCGTTGATCTCCGCGATCTTCGGGTCGTTCCACTTCTCGATCTTCTCGTTGAAGATCTCGCCGATGACCTCGGGCGTGAGGTTCAGCTCGGTGATGCCCTCGAGGTTGAAGACGACGGCGACGGGCGAGATGTAGGCGGGGACCTCGACGATGTCGGGCGTCGCACAGGCGCCGAACTTCCCGGCGGCGATCTCGTCGGTCTTGTAGGCGCGGTCCGAGCCGATGAAGTTGCTGGAGCCGGCGATGAAGTTGTCGCGGCCGGTGCCCGAGCCGGTCGGCTGGTAGTTGACCGTGACGTCCGGGTTGGCGGTCTGGAAGGCCGCGGTCCACGCCTGCTGGGCGGCGCCCTGCGAGGAGGCGCCGGTCGCCTTGACGGTGCCCGACAGCGAGCTGCCGCCGTCGGAGGGCTGGCCGCTGCCAGCAGGGGTGCCCTCGTTGGCGGCGCAAGCCGACAGGGAGAGGACGGCGACGGCGGCGACAGCGCCCACGCGGGCGATGCGGTTGAGCTTCACGTGTGAATTCCTTCGGGTGATCGGGACACCCCGGTGCGGGGCTGGCTCGACGCTAAGAGTCGCCGGTGACCAGGTTCCGCTCCGCAGATGAACGACAGGTGAACGGGTCGGGTCCGAACGCCTCTCGCTCAGCCGATTCACACCTTCGGGGGATGCGTCTCGATCGCCACGATGCCCGAGCCGGGGTTCGTCGCCGACAGGTGCGCGACGGAGAACCCGCCGACTTCGAGGTCGGCGGCGCTCTCGATGTACGAGCCCTTCAGGCTCCCGGTCGCCAGCGCCAGCTCGCTCATGATCGTGGGGATCACCGGTCGGTGCGAGCACAGCACAGCGGCCTTCCGCGACCTCACGCGTTTGCCGACGACGGCGCGCACATCCGCGCGCCCTTCCTCCCAGGCATCCTGCGAGATCAGCTCGGTCCGACGGATGTCGCGGCCCAGCGCCTTCGCGAGCGGTGCCACGGTGTCGACGCAGCGGACTGCGTCGCTCGAGACGACCCGACGGATGCCGAACGCCCGCAACGGCCCGACGGCCGCCTTCGCCTGGCGCTTGCCGCGGTCGGTGAGGGGGCGGGCGGAATCCTTCCCCTTCCAGTCCTCGCGGGGAGTCGCCTTGCCGTGACGCAGCACGACGACGGGGAAGGTCGCGAGCACGCCGTCGTCGACGAGGCGCAGGAAGTTCTCGAGGATCTCGACGTCGACCGGATAGCTCAGCCGTTCGAGCGCCTTCTTCGGGGTGAGCCATTCGATCGCGGCGATCTCGCGGTTCGGCACGAAAAACGATCCGCGGATCGCCTCCTCGGTCGCCTCGGTGCTCCAGTAGTGGACGATCTTCGTCCGCTTGCTCGGCAGGCGGTACTTCGAGATCCCGACGGGCACCCCGAGGTGGACACGGATGCCGGTCTCCTCGAAGATCTCGCGCACGGCCGTCTCGGCGAGGGACTCACCGGGATCGACCTTGCCCTTGGGCAGGGTGATGTCGCGGTACTTCGTGCGGTGGATCGCCAGCACCAGCAGCTTGCCGTCCACCATCCGCCAGACGACGCCGCCCGCGGCGTAAACCGCGGTCTCCGTCATCGCACCGCCCGCGCCCGCCGGCGGCGGAGCACCTGCGACATCGTCTTCTCCTGCAGATCGACGAGCGGGTTGCCCTCGGCATCCAGATGGTGCCGCGTCCACTCGCCCTCGGCGCCGAGGTGCCACGAGCTCGTGGTGTCGGACATCGCCAGCTCGAACAGCGAGATCAACTCGTTCACGTGCGCGGGCTCGGTCACCCGCACGAGCGCCTCGACGCGGCGGTCGAGGTTGCGGTGCATCATGTCGGCACTGCCGATGAAGACCTGCGGGTCGCCGTTGTTGTGGAACGTGAAGATGCGGGAGTGCTCGAGGTAGCGCCCCAGGATCGAGCGCACCGTGATGTTGTCGCTGACCCCCGGCAGGTCCGAGCGCAGCGAGCAGATGCCACGCACCCACACGTCGACCTTCACCCCGGCCTGGCTGGCGCGGTAGAGGGCGTCGATGATCTGCTCGTCGACCATCGAGTTGACCTTGATGCGCACGTGGGCGGGCTTGCCGGCCAGCGCGTTGCGGCGCTCGCCGTCGATGTGACGGAGGAGGCCCTTGCGCAGGTGGAGCGGGGCCACGAGAAGCCGCTTGAACTTCTTCTCGATCGCGTAGCCGCTCAGCTCGTTGAAGAGGCGGGTCAGGTCGCGACCGACCTGCTCGTTCGCGGTGAACAGGCCGTAGTCCTCGTAGATGCGGCTCGTCTTCGGGTTGTAGTTGCCCGTCCCGATGTGGCTGTAGCTGCGGAGGACGCCGTCCTCCTCGCGGATCACGTGAAGGAGCTTGCAGTGGGTCTTCAGGCCCACGAGCCCGTAGACGACGTGCACGCCGGCCTTCTCGAGCTTGCGCGCCCACACGATGTTGGCCGCCTCGTCGAAGCGGGCCTTCACCTCGACGAGCGCGAGGACCTGCTTGCCGTTCTCGGCCGCGTCGATGAGCGCCTCGACGATGGGGCTGTCGCCCGAGGTGCGGTACAGCGTCTGCTTGATCGCGAGCACGTGCGGGTCGCGCGCGGCCTGCTGCAGGAACGACACGACGCTCGTGGTGAACGATTCGTACGGGTGGTGGACGAGGACGTCCTCCTTGCGGATGGCCGCGAAGATGTCGGCGCGCCCGTTCTGCTCCGCCGGCTGGAACGGCGTCGAGGTCTTCGGCACGTGCGCGGGGTAGCGCAGGTCGGGGCGCTCGATCTGCGACAGCGAGAAGAGCCCGCGCAGGTCGAGGGGAGCCGGCAGCCGGTAGACGTCGTTCTCGGTGATGTCGAGCTCGTCGAGCAGCAGCGAGAGGGTCACCTCGTCCATGTCCTCGGTGATCTCGAGGCGGATCGGCGGGCCGAAGCGGCGGCGCAGGAGCTCGGCCTCCAGCGCTTGGATGAGGTTCTCGGTCTCGTCCTCCTCGATCACGACGTCCTCGTTGCGCGTGAGGCGGAACGTGTGATGCTCGAGGATCTCCATCCCCGGGAACAGGTCGGCGAGGTTTTCGGAGATCAGTTCCTCGATCGGCAGGTACCGCACGGTGGAGCCGTTCTTCGCCACCTCGATGAGGCGGGGGAGCATGGGCGGCACCTTCAGACGGGCGAACTCCTGACGGCCGGTGCGCGCGTTGCGGATGCGCACGGCGAGGTTCAGCGACAGACCCGAGATGTAGGGAAACGGGTGGGCGGGGTCCACGGCGAGCGGCATGAGTACCGGGAAGACCTGCGCCGAGAAGTAGTCGTAGAGCGTGCTCCGCTCGGGGTCCGACAGCTCGGCCCAGGAGACGACCTCGATGCCCGCGTCGGCGAGGGCCGGGCGGACCTGCTCGGACCACACCGCCGCGTGACGCTCCTGCAGTGCGTGCGCCGCTGTTGCGAGGTCGGTCAGCACATCGAGGGGAGCGCGGCCGACGTTGGTCGGCACGGCCAGCCCGGTGAGGATGCGGCGCTTGAGCCCCGCGACGCGCACCATGAAGAACTCGTCGAGGTTGCTCGCGAAGATCGCGAGGAAGTTCGCGCGCTCCAGCGTCGGCAGGTTCGGATCCTCCGCGAGCTCCAGCACGCGCTGATTGAACGCGAGCCAGCTGAGCTCGCGGTCGAGGTAGCGGTTGTCGGGCAGCTGCGAGTCGTACGCTTCGACGACGTCGTCGAAGTCGTCGTCGTCCGCGTCGCCCAGTCCGGAGTCGTGAACCTGGGTGTCGATCATCCCCACATCATTGCAGGGGACGGTGACGTGTGCGTTAACGTGGCGACGGATGCCGCGGCATCCGACTCAGGCGGAGGAGCCCGGCAGCTGCTCGTCCTCGTAGACGTTGAAGCGGTAGCCGACGTTTCGCACGGTGCCGATGAGCTGCTCGAGGTCCCCGAGCTTCGCGCGCAGCCGGCGCACGTGCACGTCGACCGTGCGGGTGCCGCCGAAGTAGTCGTAGCCCCACACCTCGCTCAACAGCTGTTCGCGGGTGAAGACCCGCGAGGGGTGCGTCGCGAAGAAGTGAAGCAGCTGGAACTCCTTGTAGGTGAGGTCGAGCGGGCGACCGTGCACCTTCGCCGAGTAGGAGGATTCGTCGATCGTGATGCCGGAGGTCTGGATGCGGGTGGAGACCTGCTCCTTCGACACGCGTCCGATGGCGAGGCGGATGCGGGCATCGACCTCGGCGGGGCCTGCGCCGACGAGGACGACGTCGTCGATGCCCCAGTCGGGGGAGACCGCGGTGAGTCCGCCCTCGGTGACGACCAGCAGAAGCGGCGCGTCGAGACCCGTCGTCGTCAGGATCTTGCAGAGCGACTTCGCGGCGACGAGGTCCTTACGGGCGTCGACGAACACGATGTCCGCATTGGGGGCGTTCACCAGCTGTGCCGCCTCGGCGGGGATCTGGCGGACCCGGTGGCTGAGCAGTTCGAGGGAGGGCAGGACGGAGTCGCCGCCGGCGGCGGAGCTCAGGACGAGCAACTGTGCCAAGGGGGACCCTCCGGTGCGGACTCGGAACCGGTCTCATCTTAGGGGCTCGCCCCGCGGCCGCCGCGACGCGGGCTCGCCGCCGTGCGGGCCCCGCGCCGGTGCGTCACAATAGGGACCATGACCGCGCCCGAGATCCTCCCTCGTCGACGGGCCGCCGGAGTGATCGCGGTCTGGGTGGCCGCCGCTCTCGTCGCCCTCGCCGTCGGCGTGTTCGTCGAGCCCGACTGGCGCGGTGCGTGGCTGCTGGTCGGTTTCGGATTCTGCTTCTTCCTCGCCTTCGCGGTGCAGCTGGCGTCGGGGCGGTCGCAGGGGTTCATCATGCGCATCTCGGCGAGCGTCCTCGGCGCGATGCTGGTGATGGGACTCATCGGCGCCGGCTTCGCGCTCGCCGAACTCTTCGCGAGCTGATCCACCGGCATCCGCCGACCGGGAGCCCGCTCCCGGCCGCTAAAGTGGACGGCATGGATCTCGTCGCACTCGAACTCTTCTTCGTCGGGCTGCTCGGCCTCGCATCGCTCGCGATCGCGTTCGTGTCCGGCGTCGTCGTCTGGAACCTCTACCGCGGTCAGCGCTGACATCGTGATCGATCTGCCGACCGACCTTCCGGCTGATCTGGTCCCGCTCTCCTGGCTCCTCGGCGTGTGGGAGGGCACCGGCGTCCTCGAGTACGACGCGCAGGGTCGCACGATGTCGGGCGAGTTCTCCCACCGCGTGAGCTTCAGCCATGACGGTGGCGACGCCCTGAACTACGCGGCGACCGCCTGGTTCGAGGATGCCGAAGACCGCCGCCGCGACCTCGTCGCCGAGACCGGGTACTGGCGGCTGTCCCGCCCCGCGACCGAGCAGGATCCCGGGCCCGCGCTGCTGCCGGCCCTCGCACCCCGCGTCGACGCGCGCACGGTGCACGACGTCGAGGCTCTCCGCACGGCGGAGGACGGCTTCGAGATCGAGGTCGCGCTCGTGCACTCCGACGGCATCAGCGAGCTCTACCTCGGCCAGGTGCGCGGTCCGCGCATCGACATCGCCACCGACGCGATCGTCCGCCCCGCGGGCGCCAAGGAGTACGGCGCCGCGACCCGGATGTACGGGCTCGTCGACGGGCACCTGCTGTGGGCGTGGGACATCGCCGCGCTCGGCTCGGACCTGTCGTCCCACGCCTCCGCTCGACTCACGAGGGTCCAATGACCGCCGACGCCTTCGCGGCCGTGCCCGGTGCCGTCCTCGATGACCGCGGGCTCGCCCACCTCGGCAACCCGGTGCGGGAGCAGCGCGACCTCGCGAGCGGGGCCGCGGTCGCGCCCCTTGCGGACCGCGCCGTCCTCACCGTCTCCGGCGAGGACCGGCTCTCGTGGCTCGACTCCATCACCTCGCAGGCGTTGACGACCCTCGCGCCCGGAGTCGGCACCGAGTTGCTCGTCCTCGACCCGCAGGGGCACGTCGAGCACGCGGCATCCGTCGTGGACGACGGGGAGCGCACGTGGCTCATCGTCGACCACGACCGCGCTGACGCGCTGCTGACCTGGCTGACGCGGATGCGATTCCGCCTGCGCGTCGACCCGCAGGACGCCGCCGACCACGCCGTCGTCGGCGGAACCGCCGCCGCTGTCGACGCCCTGGGCGCCGCCGTCGTGTGGCGCGACCCGTGGCCCCGCGTGAGCCCGGGTGGGTGGGGATACTCCCCGGTCGAACCGCACCCCGGTGCCGAGCGCGACTGGGCCGAGGCGATCGTGCCACGGGCCACGCTCGACGAGCTCGCCGCCGCCGCCGTCCGCGGCGACGTCCGCCTGGCCGGTCACCTCGCCGTCGACGCGCTGCGCGTCGCCGCGTGGCGTCCCCGCGCCGCCGCGGAGGCCGACGGCCGGACCCTCCCGCACGAGGTCGACTGGCTGCGCACGGCCGTCCACCTCGACAAGGGCTGCTACCGCGGGCAGGAGACCGTCGCCAAGGTGCACAACCTCGGGCACCCGCCGCGTCGCCTTGTCGCGCTGCAGCTCGACGGTTCGGATGCCGAGCTGCCCGACCCGGGCGCACCGGTCCGCCTCGACGGCGCCGAGGTCGGAGCGATCACCTCCGTCGCCCGCCACCACGAGGAGGGCCCCATCGCCCTCGCGATCGTGAAGCGGTCCGTCCCCGTCGACGCGGCGCTGACCGTGGCCGTCACGGACGGCGAGATCGCCGCGGCGCAGGAGGTCGTCGTTCCGCCGGATGCCGGGCGTGCGGCATCCGTCCCGCGTCTGCCGCGTCTGTCGCAGCGCCGCTGACGATGGCGCCCGAACCGACCACCACGGTTCCGGTGCCCACCGCCCGGAGGTATCCGCGCGAGGGCTGGGCGCGACTGCGCGGGTCCGCCGTCGCGATCGTGCAGCTCGTGGTCGCGGCGAGCGCCGCGTTCTCGATCGCGCACTACGGACTGGGGCACCCGGCTCCGCTGATCGCGGCGACCGTCACCATTTCGAGCCTCGGTCTCGTCCGCGACGCCCGACCGTGGCGGGTGTTCGAGACCGTCATCGGTATGGTGCTGGGCGTCTTCGTCGCCGAGCTGGTCGTCTTCGCGGCCGGCAGCGGGTGGTGGCAGCTCGCCCTCACCCTCGGGGTGAGCCTGTCGATCGCGCGGTTCGTCTCGCCGCAGGCGGGCTTCGCGATCGCCGCGGCGATCCAGTCGATCATCGTGGTCGTCGTCCCCTCGCAGACCCCGTTCCTGCGACTGCTCGACGCCCTCATCGGCGGAGCGATGGCGCTGCTCGTCACCGCCCTCATCCCGCGCAGCCCGCTCCGCACCGCCCTGGCCGACGCGACGCGCCTCTTCGCTGCCTTCGAGGGCGCCGCCGGCACCGTCGCGCAGGGCTTGCGTCGTGGCAGCCGCGTGCGCGCCGAGCGCGGGCTCGAGAAGGCGCGCGAGCTGCATGGCCGCGTCGACGACTGGCGGGTCTCGGTCGAGTCGGGCGCGGCGATCGCCCGCATCTCGCCGTTCCTCCGCCGCCAGCGCTTCGAGCTCGAACGTTTCGAGCGGATGCGGCAGGCCATGGACCTCGCGGTGCGCAACCTGCGCGTCGTCGCCCGGCGCGCCGTCTACCTGAGCGACGACGGTCGCGAGCGCGATGTCGCCGCCGATTTGCTCCTCGAGCTCGTGCGCGGCGCGAACCTCGTGGCCTCGTCGCTGACCGACATCTCGCACGAGCCGGCGGCGCGCGAGGTACTCACTGCGGTGGCGGCCCGCCTCGACCCGATCGCCCTCGTCCCCGACGGATCGCTCGGCGACCAGACCCTCATCACGGCGCTGCGGCCGCTCGCGACCGACCTGCTGTGCGCGACGGGCCTGCGCCCCGACGAAGCCCGCGCGCTGCTCCCGCGGGTGTGACGCGCCCCGCTCATCGGGGCGCGACGGCCTCCCACGGCACCGTGAACTCGCCCAGTCGCCACCGGCTCCGCCCGCCGATCGGCCACCCCGCCGCGACGAGCGCGTCGAGGGCGGCGCGCCACCGCTGGACCGGGCCGAACGACGACGCGGCGACCGCCCGCGTCCACTCCCGATCGAGGGCGTCGAGGACCTCGTGCACCCGCTCGCCCGGGATGTTGCGGTGGATGAGCGCCTTCGGCAGCCGCTCGGCGGCGACGGCGGGGGAGTCGAGCCCCGCGAGCCGCAACGAGATCGTGAGCGTGCGGGGCGCGGCATCCGGTCCGATCTCGATCCAGGTCGAGATCCGGCCGAGCTCATCGCACGTGCCCTCGACGAGCATGCCGTCCGGGCGCAGGCGCGACGCCATCCGTTCCCACGCCGCGGGCACGTCGGCCTCGTCGTACTGACGCAGGACGTTGAACGCGCGGATCACCGCCGGGCGGCGCCCGTCCGGCACCGGCACCTCGAACCCGCCGCGCGCGAACGACACGCGCGCATCCGCGGCGAACACCCCCGCCCCCGCACGGATCAGCGCGAGCTGCGCGCGGGCGCGCTCCACGCGGGCCGGCTCGATCTCCAGCCCCAGCACCTCGACGTCCGGGCGCGCCCGCCGCAGCCGGGCTTCGAGCTCGAACGCGGTCACCCCGCTCGCGCCGTAGCCGAGATCCACCACGAGCGGATCGGCGGTCCGGCGCAGCACCGGATGCCGCGCGATCCAGCGGTCGACGCGGCGCAGGCGGTTGGTGTTCGTCGTCCCCCGGGTCACCTGTCCGACGACAGGATCGGAGCGCGTCATGCCCCCATGATCGCACCCGCCGCGCCGGTAGGATTGCGGGCATGACAGCCCCCTACACCTTGATCCTCCTCCGGCACGGCCAGAGCGAGTGGAACAAGTCGAACCAGTTCACCGGGTGGGTGGACGTCCGTCTCACCGATCAGGGCAAGGCCGAGGCCCAGCGCGGCGGCGAGCTGATCAAGGAGTCGGGTCTGCTGCCCGACATCCTGCACACTTCGCTCCTGTCCCGCGCCATCCAGACCGCGAACATCGCCCTCGACGCGGCCGACCGCCTGTGGGTGCCGGTCAAGCGGTCGTGGCGCCTCAACGAGCGCCACTACGGCGCCCTGCAGGGCAAGGACAAGGCGCAGACCCTCGAGGAGTTCGGCGAGGAGCAGTTCATGCTCTGGCGTCGCTCGTTCGACGTCCCGCCGCCGGACATCTCCGACGACGACCCGTACACGCAGGTCGGCGACGTGCGTTACGAGGGCATCGACGGCGAGGTGCCCCGCACCGAGTCGCTGAAGATCGTCATCGACCGCCTGCTGCCCTACTGGGAGGGCGAGATCGTCCCCGACCTGAAGACGGGCAAGACCGTCATGGTGACCGCGCACGGCAACTCGCTGCGCGCGCTCGTGAAGCACCTCGACGGCATCAGCGACGACGACATCGCCGAGCTCAACATCCCCACCGGCATCCCGCTCGTGTACCGCCTCGACGAGAACCTCGTCCCGATCGGACCGGGCGAGTACCTCGACCCCGACGCCGCCGCTGCCGGCGCCGCCGCGGTCGCCTCGCAGGGCAAGAAGTAACCCGCCTTACGCCGGGAACACGAAGAGCGGATGCCTCCCGGCATCCGCTCTTCGTCGTTGCGGCGGCTCAGACCTCGAGGTCGACGCCCTCGGAGTCGGCGGCCCAGGTTCCGGTCGCGAGGTACGACACCTTCTTGGCGACCGACAGGGCGTGGTCGCCGAAGCGCTCGTGGTAGCGGGAGGCCAGCGTGGCGTCGACGGTGGCGGATGCCTCGCCCTGCCAGTTGTCGCTCAGGACCTTCTCGAACACCGCGAGGTGCAGTGCGTCGAGCTGGTCGTCGAGCTCGTGCAGGCGGCTCACGAGCGACAGGTCCTCGGTGCGCAGCAGGTCGGCCAGGGTGCGGGCGACCTCGGTGTCGATCTCGCCCATCTTCGTGAACGTGTTCTTCAGTCCCTTCGGGACCGCCCGCTCGGGGAAGCGCATCCGCGTCAGTTGGGCGATGTGCTCGGCGATGTCGCCCATGCGCTCGAGCGAGGCGCTCACGCGCAGCGCCGCGACGACGATGCGCAGGTCGCGCGCGACGGGCTGCTGGCGCGCGAGGATCTCGATGGCGAGCTCGTCGAGCTCGATGGCCTTGTCATCGATGACCTGGTCGTTGTCGATGACGTCTTCGGCGAGGGCGACGTCGCTCGTGGCGAAGGCCCGGGTGGCCTTCTCAATGGCGACGGTGACGAGTTCGGAGATCTCGACGAGACGGGTCTGCACGTCCTCGAGGGACTGGTGGAAAACTTCGCGCATGGAGCACCTTCTCTTCGTGCGGGCGGGTGAGGGGCGCGACTGTCGCGCAGAGACCTCGGCGATCCTCCCGCGCTCAGGTTAACGGTCGGTGCCGACACGGTGAACAGTCGGCGGTGACTGACCTACGGGCCGATTTCCGTCCGATGGCGGGGGTGTGCCCACCCTACGCTGGGGTCATGGATTCGACGCAGCTCGAGCTGCTGGCGCTCGTCGTGGGGCTCCTGGTCGGCGGTGGTGCGGCCGCGCTCGTGTTCTATGCGGCGCGATCGCGGGAGCGCACCCGGCTCGTGACCTCGACCGAGCTCCCCGAGGGCACGGCATCCGTTCTGCAGGCCATGGACGACGCGGCCGTCGTCGTCGATCCGTCGATGCTCGTCCTCGCCGTCTCCGCGACGGCGGAGGTCTTCTCGCTGCGGGTGAACGAGAGCCTCGACGCCGAGCGGCTGCGCGTCCTCGTGCGCGGCGCCCGCCAGACGGGGCTCCCCGCGACCGAGAACATGACGCTCAACCGCGGCGTCGAGCCGCGCGTCGTGGCCGCGCGGGCGAGCGTCATCACCCCGCGTCTCACCCTCATCGTCATCCGCGACATCACCGAGCGCGAGCGCGTCGAGCAGATGCGGCGCGACTTCGTCTCGAACACCTCGCACGAGCTCAAGACCCCCGTCGGCGCCGTCACCCTCCTCGCCGAGGCGATCGAGTCCGCCGCCGACGACCCCGAACAGGTGCGTCACTTCGTCAGGCGTCTGAGCGCCGAGGCGACCCGCCTCGGGCAGCTGACCTCCCGCATCATGAACCTCTCCCGCCTGCAGTCCGCCGACGAGATCTCCGAGATGCGCGACGTCTCGGTGGACGAGGTGGTCCGGGCGGCGATCGAGTCGCTCGCGGTGTCGGCGGAGTCCGCCGAGATCAGCGTCGCCCGCGGGGGCGACCGCGGCCTGTTCGTCCGCGGCGACCGCCAGATCCTCACCGAGGCGGTCAGCAACCTGCTCGCCAACGCCATCGCCTACTCGCCGCCCGGAGCGCAGGTGGGGGTCGGTGTGCGGGAGGCCGACGGCGCGGTCGAGATCGCCGTGGCCGACCATGGCATCGGCATCCCCGAAGAGGACCAGCAGCGCATCTTCGAGCGCTTCTACCGCGCCGACCAGGCCCGGTCCCGGCGCACCGGTGGCACGGGACTCGGGCTCGCGATCGTCAAGCACGCCGTCCAGCGCCACGGCGGGTCGGTCGACCTCTGGTCGCGCCCCGGCCGCGGGTCGACCTTCACGATCCGCCTGCCCCTCGCCGCCGTCGACACGTCCACCACCCGCAAGCCCAAGAAGAAGAAGATCGGCGCGAAGGCGCCCAGCAGAAGGAAAGCCTCATGACCCGAGTCCTGATCGTCGAAGACGAGCCCGACCTCGCAGACCCCCTCGCCTACCTCCTGCGACGGGAGGGGTTCGAGGTAGAGATCGCCGAGGACGGCGGCCTGGCCCTCGACGCGTTCACGTCGCGCGGCGCCGACATCGTCCTGCTCGACCTCATGCTGCCCGGGATGCCGGGCACTGAGGTGTGCCGCGTCATCCGGCAGACGTCCAAGGTGCCGATCATCATGCTGACCGCGAAGGACAGCGAGGTCGACATCGTCGTGGGGCTCGAACTCGGCGCCGACGACTACATCACGAAGCCCTACTCCTCGCGTGAGCTGCTCGCCCGCATGCGCGCCGTGCTGCGCCGTGCGGACAGCGACGAGCTCGACGTCGACGACCGCATCATCCAGGGCGGTCGCGTCACCCTCGACATCGACCGGCACACGGTCGCCGTCGACGGTAAGGAGATCTCGATGCCGCTCAAGGAGTTCGAGCTCCTCGAACTGCTCATGCGCAACGCCGGCCGCGTGCTGACGCGCGGGCAGCTCATCGACCGGGTGTGGGGGAGCGACTACTTCGGCGACACGAAGACGCTCGACGTCCACATCAAGCGCATCCGCTCGCGCATCGAGACGAACCCGAGCGACCCCGTCATGCTGCTGACCGTCCGCGGACTCGGCTACCGCTTCGAGGCCTGAGCGCCCCCTCGACGACGAAGGCCCCCACCTCGCGGTGGGGGCCTTCGTCGTCGAGGGGTGTCAGCCGGTGGTCGTCGCCGTCGCGGCGGGCGTCGGGACGAATTCGGTGTAGTAGGGGAGCGTGCCGTCGAGGATCGGGACGGCGACGCGGACGCCCTCGCCCTCGCCCGACTGGAACGAGACCTCGACGTCGGAGCCGGGCTTGCCGGTGTCGTCGAACAGGAGCGGAGCCTGCGTCACGCCGAGGCTGACGGTGCTGTTCGCCGGGACGTCGACGCGCTGCGGCTGGTCGCCGACGGTGACGTTGAGGACCAGGTCCTCATCGGTGTCGTTGACGATGCCGGCGATGAGGTTGCCCAGCGAGCCGTCCTCGTTGGCGATGATCATGGCGTTCCGGACCTTCAGCGGCCCGGACTCGGGGATGTTGACGCCGTCGGACGCCGAGTACTGGATGGTCGTCGCCTGCGGGGCCAGCATGTTGCAGCCCGTGGTTCCCAGAACGACGGCGGCGCCCAGGGCGAGGGACGCGATGAGACGCGATTTCACGGATCCTCCAGATGACACGAACGGCGGCCCTCTCATCCTATGGGGTCACGACGGCGGGACCGGGCGGAGGGGGCGGCGAACTCTAGCGTATGTCGCCTGTGGTATTCTGGAGGTTGCCGAAAGGACACAACTGCATGCTTTTTGAGGTTGGCGAAACCGTCGTCTATCCGCACCATGGCGCTGCGACCATCATCGAGGTCAAGGATCGCGTCATCAAGGGAGAGACGAAGAAATACCTGAAGCTCAACGTCACCCAGGGCGACCTCATCATCGAGGTCCCTGCGGACAACGTCGATCTCGTGGGCGTCCGCGACGTGATCGGCAAGGACGGGCTCGAGAAGGTCTTCGACGTCCTGCGCGCACCCTTCACCGAGGAGCCGACCAACTGGTCGCGTCGCTACAAGGCGAACCTCGAGAAGCTCGCGTCGGGTGACGTCATCAAGGTGAGCGAGGTCGTGCGCGACCTGTGGCGCCGCGACCAGGACCGCGGGCTCTCCGCGGGTGAGAAGCGGATGCTGGCGAAGGCGCGGCAGATCCTCATCTCCGAGATCGCGCTGGCACTGAAGGCCGACGAGGAGAAGGCGTCCAGCGTCCTCGACGAGGTCCTCGCCTCCTGAGACCACGAAAGAACGGCCGGCTGCTCAGCCGGCCGTTCTTCGTTTGCCGCGGGACGGCATGCGTGCGTCCCGGCGATGCGCGGCATGATGAGGCCGTGACCGCCCGCGCCGCACCCGCCGCCGTCGACCTGTCGCGGCGGGACCTCACCCTCGATCTCGCCCGGGTCGTCTGCGTCCTGTTCGTCATCGTCGTGCACCTCGTGCAGGTGGGCATCGGACCCGGACCCGACGGCGGTCTCGTCGCATCCCGCCCCGCCGAACAGCAGCCGTGGTTCGATGCGGCGACGTGGATCGGGCAGATCATGCCGCCGGCTTCATCCGCACGCGCACGCTCCGTCTCGCGCAGCCCGCCCTGCCCCTCTTCGTCTTCTTCGCGGTCGTCCTCGGCGTCGCCACGGCGGCCGGTCTGCCGGCGCAGCTCGTGTCGGATGCCGCCGTGGGCGCCGGGTCGCCGCTGTGGTTCCTCGCGGCGTATCTGCTCTGTCAGGCGGCGGTCCCGTTCCTCGCGGCCTGCCACGCCCGCCGCCCGGCGGCGACGCTCGTCGTCCTCGCCCTGGGGGTCATCGCGGTCGACGTGGTGCGATTCTCGTCGGGTGTCGAAGAGGTCGGCCTGCTGAACCTGCTGTTCGTCTGGCCCCTCGTGCAGCAGTTCGGGTTCTGGTACGCCGACGGATGGTTCGACCGGCGGCATCCGCTCACCCTCGCCGGCATCGCGGCCGCCTGCTATCTGCTCCTGTGGCCGTTGACGGCGGTCGGACCGTACTCGACCAGCATGCTCGGTAACCTCAATCCGCCGACGGTGCCGCTCGTGGTCCTCGGGATCGCCCAGGCGTGCCTGCTGCGACTGCTCAAGCCGGCTCTCGCGCGCCTCATGTCGCTCCGCGCGATGCAGGGGGCCGTCTTCGTCCTCGGGTCCCGGCTCATGACGATCTACCTCTGGCACCTGCCGGTGATGCTGGCCCTCACCGGCGTCAGCCTGCTCATCCCCGGGGCGGCCCCGGCACCGGCGTCCGAGGCCTGGTGGTGGTCGCGGCCGATCCTCTTCGTCGTCGTGCTGGCCGTCCTGCTCCTGCTCTCCCTCGCCATCGCACGGTGGGAGGCCCTCGGCACGCTCGGGCCGACACCGCCCCGCGCGGTCGTGGCCCTCGCCTGGGTGTGCGCGTTCGTCCCGCCGTTCGCGGTGATGGAGTGGTTCCTCGACCTGCCCATCGCCGTCGGGGGTGCGGTGCTGCTGGCGGTCGCCGTGTTCCTCCTGCGGCGCCGCCCGCTGGCACACGCGTCGGTACGCTCGGAGGCATGAGCATCATCCCCGTTCCCCGTGTGACCGTCATCGTCGTCGCCGCGGGGTCGGGCACCCGGCTCGGGGCCGACGCGCCCAAGGCGTTCGTGGGGATCGATGCGCACACGATCCTGCGTCACGCGCTGCGCGGCGTGTTCGCGGCTCGGCAGGCCCAGGTGGTCGTCGTCACACCGGCCGACCGCGTCGGCGACGCCACGACCGAGGCCCACGAGGCCGCCGGTGATCGGGGTGACCTGGTCTCGGTCGTCGCCGGCGGCGCGACCCGGCAGGCGTCGGTCGCGGCGGGACTGGCCGCGGTCTGGCCCGACGTCGAGATCGTCCTCGTCCACGACGCCGCCCGCGCGCTCACCCCGCCCGAGGTCTTCGCCCGCGTGATCGACGCGGTCGCCGCGGGGGCGGACGCCGTCATCCCCGTGCTGCCCGTCGTCGACACCCTGAAGCGGATCGACGCCGACACGGTCGTCGAGCCGGTGGACCGGTCGGTCCTCGCCGCGGCGCAGACCCCGCAGGGCTTCCGTCGCGCCGTCCTCGACGACGCGTATCGGGATGCCACGGCCGACCACACCGACGACGCCGCCCTGCTGCAGGCCGCCGGCACGGTCGTGCGCACCGTCCCCGGCGACGAGCGGGCGTTCAAGATCACGACGTCGGCCGACCTCGACCGGGCACGCGGGCTCGTCTCGCCGATCCCGCCGGTCGTCCCCGCGGCGCCGGTCGCGATCCCGCGGGTCGGGATCGGTACCGATGTCCACGCCTTCGGCGGCGACGGCACGCTGTGGCTCGCCGGCCTGGAGTGGCCGGGGGAGCCGGGACTCCACGGGCACTCCGACGGGGATGCCGTCGCGCACGCGATCGTCGACGCGGTGCTGGCCGCTGCGGGGCTCGGCGACATCGGCACGCACTTCGGCACGGACCAGCCCGAGTACGCCGGTGCGCACGCCGCGGCGTTCCTCGCCCGCACCCGCGCGCTCGCCGGAGAGGCGGGATGGCGCATCGGCAACGTCAGCGTGCAGGTGCAGGCGAACCGGCCGCGGTTCGCCGCGCGGCGCGCGGAGGCGGAGCGGGTGCTGTCCGAGGCGCTCGGCGCCCCCGTCGCGGTCTCGGCGACGACGACGGACGGGCTCGGATTCACCGGTACCGGAGAGGGCGTCGCGGCGTTCGCGGTCGCCGTCGTCGTCCCGGCGTGACCCGGCGGCTCAGAGCTCTCGCGTCATGAACGTCGAGGCGGTATCCGGGCGGTAGTCGCCGAACGGCTCGCACTCGACGAACCCCTCACTCGCGTACAGCGTGCGCGCGGCGAGGAACGCGGCATCCGACCCCGTCTCCAACCAGACCCGGGTGAGGCGGTCGGCGCGGGCCGCGGCGAGGATGTGACGCAGGATCGCGCGGCCGACGCCGGTGCCGAGATGGGCGTCGGCGACCCGCATCGACTTCAGCTCGCCATCCGTCGCGCTGAGACGGGCGAGGGCTCCGATCCCGGCGATCTCGCCCTCCCGCCACGCCGACCAGACGGTGACGGACGGATGCCGCAGCGCGCCGACGTCGAGGGCGTGCACGCTCTCGGCGGGGGACTGCGCGTGCATGCCGGCGAGGTGCTGCCGCACGAGGGCGGTGCTGGCCGGCCCGGTGAGGTCGTCGAGGCGGATGTCGAGGGGAGCGGGCACGTCAGGCCTCCACGGCGAACGGGGCGGGGTCGCGGGGTCGCCGCGACCCCCAGGCGAGCGTCACGAGACCGGCAGCCAGGACGACGAGGCTCGTCACCGCGAGAGGGGAGAGCCCCTCGCCGAGCACCGTCACGCCGAGCACCGTCGCCGTGAGGGGTTCGCCGAGGGTCAGCGTCGCCGCCGTCGCCGCCGTCAGCCCCTGGAGGCCCCACGTGAAGAGCACATAGGCGAGGGAGATCGTCGCGAGACCGAGCCAGAGCGCCATCGCGAGCCCGGACGGCGTCGCCGCCCAGCTCAGGTCGACGAAGGGGATCGCCGCGGCGCACAGGACGGCCGACCCGACACCCATCGATCCCACGACGGTGAAGGCGTCCCATCCCGCGTCGAGCAGGCGCCGCTGCGCGTTGGCGATCACGGCGAAGCAGGCGCCGGCGCCGACGGCGGCGGCGAGACCCGCGCCGTCGACACCACCCGTGCCCGACCCGCCGCCGATCCCCAGCAGCACGACACCCACCGCGGCGAGGGCGGTGGCCGCCATCCACAATCCGGAGGGCACCCGGCGCGAGATCGCCCATTCGAGGATGCCGGCGAGCACGGGAGCGGACCCGAGCGCGATCACGGTGCTGACGGCGACGCCGTTGGTCTCGGTGCCGAGGAAGAAGAGCGGCTGGTAGAGGCTGATCGCGACCCCCGTGGCCGCCATGAGCGCGAGCGGGCGCCAGGTGAGCGCGGGGCGCGGCCGGTCGGGCGTCCGCCGGCGGAACCGGGCGGCGAGGAGGAACGCGAGCGCGGCGAGCCCGATGCCGCCGACCACCATCCGCGCGACGCCGACCGAGAGCGTCGAGGCGTCGTCCGGACCGAGGGCGTTGGCGGTTCCCGTCGTCCCGAACAGCAGCGCGGCGGCGAGGACGGCGAGCAGATGCAGCACCCTCCTTTTCTATCGTCTCGACGCGGGTGCCTCCGCCACCCGCCGGTAGCATGGACCGGTGACGGTTCGGCTCTACGACTCCCAGGCTCAGGCGCTGCGCGACTTCGCGCCCGCCGACCCCGGGAACGTCACGATGTACGTCTGCGGGCCGACCGTCCAGTCGGGGCCGCACATCGGCCACGTCCGCGCGGCGCTGAGCTTCGACATCCTCCGTCGGTGGCTCGCCCACCGGTTCGGTCGCGTCACGTTCGTCCGCAACGTCACCGACATCGACGACAAGGTCCTCGCGAACGCGACCGACGACGAGCCCTGGTGGGCGCTGGCGTATCGGATGGAACTCGAGTTCTCGCGCGCGTATGCCGCGGTCGGCATCCTGCCCCCGACGTACGAGCCCCGGGCGACGGCATCCATCCCGCAGATGCAGGAACTCATCGAACGCCTCATCGAGGCCGGCCACGCGTACGCCGCGGCAGGTGACGTGTACTTCGACGTGCGGTCCTGGCCGCCGTACGGGTCGCTCACCCGCCAGTCCGTCGACGCGATGGAGTCCGCCGCTGACGCCGATCCGCGCGGCAAGCGCGATCCGCGCGACTTCGCCCTGTGGAAGGGCGCGAAGGAGGGCGAACCGGCGGATGCCGCATGGGCATCACCCTGGGGATCGGGCCGTCCCGGCTGGCACATCGAGTGCTCGGCGATGAGCCGGCGCTACCTCGGGCCCGAGTTCGACATCCACGGCGGGGGTCTCGACCTGCGCTTCCCGCACCACGAGAACGAACTCGCGCAGTCGACCGCCGCCGGTGATCCGTTCGCGCGGTACTGGGTGCACAACGGCCTCGTCACCGTCGGCGACCAGAAGATGTCGAAGTCGCTCGGCAACTTCCTGCTCGCCGAGGACGTCCTGGAGGAGAACGACCCCGTCGTGGTGCGGTACGCGCTGCTCGCGGCCCACTACCGCTCGAATCTGGACCTCTCCGCCTCGACGTTCGCCGAGGCCGAGGCGGCGCTCGGTCGGATCGACTCGTTCCTGCAGCGCGTCCTCCGGGCGGCGGGTTCCGAGCCGTCGGTCCTGCAGCCAGGGAGCATCCCGGAGGCCTTCGCGGTCGCCATGGACGACGACCTCGGCGTGCCGCAGGCTCTCGCGGTCCTGCACGACACGGTCCGCCGCGGCAACACGGCGGTCGATGCGGGGGACCTGGCGACCGCCATCACGCACCGGGGGAGCGTCGTCGCCATGTTGCAGGTCCTCGGACTTCCCGCAGACGATTCCGCGACAGCGGTCGGTTACGGCGCCGCTGCGGACGCCGCCCTCGACGCCCTCATCACCACCATGATCGACCAGCGTGCGGAGGCCCGCGCGGCGAAAGACTGGGCGGCAGCCGACCGCATCCGCGACGCGATCGCGGCGGCCGGCGTCGTCCTCGAAGACGGTCCCGAAGGGACCCATTGGAGTTTGAACAATGGCTAAGCCAGGCAACCCGTCCGCCGGACGCGGCAAGAAGGGTCCCACGAAGGGATCCGGCGGCAAGAACAAGCGCTCGCTCGAAGGGCGCGGCCCGACCCCCAAGGCCGAGGACCGCGCCTGGCACCCCGCCGGGAAGCGCAAGGCCGCCAAGGAGCGGTTCATCGCCGCCGGCGGCAAGCCGCAGATCCGCCAGACCACGGGCGGTCGCGCGCCCAAGGCGAAGTCCGGTGACGACACCGAGACTGTGACCGGGCGCAACAGCGTGCTCGAGGCCCTCCGCGCCAAGATCCCCGCGAGCGCGTTCTACATCGCGCAGCGCGTCGAGATGGACGACCGCGTCAAGGAGATGCTCTCGATCGCGACCAACCGCGACATCCCCGTCCTCGAGGTCACCCGTCAGGAGCTGGACCGGATGGCCGGGTTCGACGGTGTGCACCAGGGTGTCGCGCTCAAGGTGCCGCCGTACGAGTACGCCCACCCGCAGGACCTCCTCGAGCAGGTCATCGACCGCGGCCAGCTGCCCCTGTTCGTCGCCCTCGACGGCGTCACCGATCCCCGCAACCTGGGTGCCATCATCCGCTCCACCGCCGCGTTCGGCGGGCAGGCGATCATCCTGCCGCAGCGCCGCTCGGCGGGCGTGAACTCCGCCGCGTGGAAGACGAGCGCGGGGGCGGCCGCCCGCATCCCCGTCTCCATCGCGCCGAACCTCACGACCACGCTCAAGGAGTTCAAGAAGCAGGGCGTCTTCATCCTGGGTCTGGACGGCGGCGGGGACGTCTCCCTGCCCGCGCTCGAGCTCGCCGACCGCCCCGCCGTGATCGTCGTGGGCTCCGAGGGCAAGGGTCTCTCGCGCCTGGTCACCGAGACGTGCGATCAGATCGTGTCGATCCCGATCAACGCGGCGACGGAGTCCCTGAACGCCGGCATTGCCGCATCCGTCGCGCTCTATCAGGTCGCCACGCTGCGCGCGGCGTCCGAGTGAGAGCCCAGGCACAGGAACGCGCGCCAGACTGACGTCACCGACTGCGAAAGGACGCATCCCATGACCCGTATCGCTGTGATCGGTGGCACCGGCTACGCCGGCGGCCACATCGTCGCCGAGGCCGCGGAGCGCGGCCACACGGTCGTCTCCGTGGCCCGCAAGCTCCCCGCCGAACGCGTCGACAGTGCGACCTACGTCGAGGGCACGCTCCTCGACGCGCCCGCTCTGGTCGCCGAGCTGGAGGGCGTCGAGGTCGTCGTGTTCGCGACGTCACCGCGCGGTGACATGGCCGGCAAGATGCGGGATGCCGTCACCGAGCTGATCCGCGAGCTTCCGCTGTCCGTGCGGGTCGGTGTCGTCGGCGGCGCCGGGGGCAGCCTCGTCGCCCCGGGTGGGCCCCGCGTGATCGACAGCGGCTTCCCCGACGAGATCAAGCCCGAAGCGATGGAAGCCATCGGTATCCTCGAGGACCTGCAGGCCGACACGACCGGCCGCGAGTGGTTCTACATCCACCCGGCCGGCGGATTCGGCGCCTGGGCGCCGGGGGAGCGCACCGGCTCGTACCGCGACGGCGGCGACGTCATCGTCACCGACGACAAGGGCGAGTCCTTCATCTCCGGTGCCGACTTCGCGATCGCCGTCCTCGACGAGATCGAGTCGCCGAAGCACCGCAACGAGCGGTTCACCGTCGGGTACTGAGCCCGCTCAGACGAGGTCGCGCCAGTCGACCTGCTCCTCGTCGTCCTCGTCGGGGAGGGGCAGATCGGCGGTGACGACCGGAACCGCCATCGTCTCGGTCGGCGGCCCCATCACGGTCGCCTCGTCGCGGCGGTGACGGAGGACGTCGTCGATGTACGACGACAGGACCTCCGCGATCGGGATCGACTTGCCGCGCGCCTGCGACATGTACCAGCGGTGCTCCAGCACCTGGTGGAACACCTCGGCGGGCTCGAGCTTGCTCCGCAGCTCCCACGGGACGGCTTTCACGACCGGCTCGAACACCCGCGTGAGCCACTCGTGCGCGACCATCTCCTCGTCGCTGCCGAGGCGCGAGACTCGGGCGGCGAACTCGTCCATGTCGTTGAGCAGGCGCCGCGCCTGATTCTCCTCGACGTCGAGCCCCGTCAGGCGGAGCAGACGTCGCTGGTGGTGGCCGGCATCCACCACCTTCGGCTGGATGAGGACCTTCGTGCCGTCGGCGGTCTCGTCGATCGACATCTCGCCGATGTCGAAGCCGAGACCGTTGAGCCGCTGCACACGCTCGGTGATGCGCCAGGTCTCGTTCGCGGCGAAGCTCTCGGTCTCGGTCAGCGCGCTCCACAGGGAGCGGTACGAGGACATGATGCCGTCGGCGATGGCGACGGCATCGACACCGCCCTCGAGGCGGCCACCGGCTTCCAGGTCCATGATCTCGCCGGCGATGTTCGTGCGGGCGACGTCGAGGTCGTGCTCGCGCTGACCCCGCGTGAGGCCGCCCTCGTGCAGTTCGCCCGTCTCGGCATCCACCAGGTACGCGGCGAAGGCCCCGGCATCCCGTCGGAACAGCGTGTTCGACAGCGACACGTCGCCCCAGAAGAAGCCGACGTTGTGCAGGCGCACGAGCAGGGCTGCCAGTGCGTCGACCAGCCGCGTCGCCGTGTCGGGACGCAGCACCTGGGTGAACAGGGCGCGGTAGGGGAGGGAGAAGCGCAGGTGCGCGGTGACGAGCGCGGCCGGGAGCGGCTCGCCCTTGGGCGTCCGCCGCCCGTCGATGACCGCCACCCGACTCACGCAGGGTACGTCGAGCCGGCCGAGCGAGCCGAGCATCTCGTACTCCCGGCGCGCCATCTCGGCGGTCGTCTCCTTCACCGCGATCACCCGCCCCGACAGGCTCGCGAATCGCACGAGGTGGCGGGAGAGGCCTTTGGGGAGCGAGACGATCGCGTCGCTCGGCCACTCGCCGAGCGGGGTCGACCAGGGCAGGGCGAGGAGCCCTGCGTCGACGCTGCTGGCGGTGATGCTCAGGGAATGGACCACGCGGTGACCTCCGGCTGACGCGCCGCGGCGCGGGAGGTCCGGAGACCTTCCCGCGCCGCGGTCCTGCTGATGATGACGATCAGGCCGAGACGACCGGCTTGTCGTTGAGGCGCTCGCCCGACTCGATGTCGAACGCGTGGACGTGGCCCGGCTTGGCGGCCAGCGTGACCGTCTCGCCCGCGTTCGGGTGGTTGCGGCCGTCGACACGGGCGACGACGTCGGTGCGCTTGCCGTCGATGTCGACGTGACCGTACAGGTAGCCGTCGGCGCCGAGCTCCTCGACGAGGTCGACCTGAACGGCGAGGCCGCGACCGTCGGCGGGGCCGACCTCGAGGTCCTCGGGGCGCACACCCACGGTGACCTGGCTGCCGGTGGCGCGGCCGACGGTGTCGCGGTCGAGGGGGACGACCTCGGTGCCGAACTGGATGCCGCCGTCGGCGAGGCTCGCCGGGAACAGGTTCATGGCAGGCGAGCCGATGAAGCCGGCGACGAAGACGTTGTTCGGCTTCTCGTAGAGGTCGCGCGGGGTGCCGACCTGCTGGAGCAGACCGTCCTTGAGGACCGCGATGCGGTCACCCATCGTGAGGGCCTCGGTCTGGTCGTGCGTGACGTAGACCGTGGTGACGCCGAGGCGACGCTGCAGCGACGCGATCTGCGTGCGCGTCTGGACGCGGAGCTTGGCGTCGAGGTTCGACAGCGGCTCGTCCATGAGGAAGACCTGGGGCTGGCGGACGATGGCGCGACCCATGGCGACACGCTGACGCTGACCACCCGAGAGGGCCTTCGGCTTGCGGGTCAGGTACTGCTCGAGGTCGAGGAGCTTGGCGGCCTCGAGGACGCGGGCGGCGCGCTCCTCCTTGCCGACGCCGGCGATCTTGAGCGCGAAGCCCATGTTCTCGGCGACGGTCATGTGCGGGTACAGCGCGTAGTTCTGGAAGACCATCGCGATGTCGCGGTCCTTCGGCGGGACGTCGGTGACGTCGCGGTCGCCGATGCGGATCGAGCCGGAGTTGACCTCCTCGAGACCCGCGAGCATGCGCAGGGAGGTGGACTTACCGCAGCCGGACGGGCCGACGAGGACGAGGAATTCGCCGTCGGCGACCTCGAGGTTGAGCTTGTCGACCGCGGGGCGGGTTCCACCGGGGTACAGACGGGTTGCGTTGTCGAACGTGACGGACGCCATTGTTTCTTCTCCTTCACCGGCAGGTACGTGCCGGACGATCCGTAGTGAAGCGAGCGGGGACGACCCCGCACACCCGCCATCGGGTGCGTCTTCAGTATGGCACGGGAGGGCCGCGAGAGGGGATGCGGTCTCGTCAGCCTTTTTCCAGCGCGTCTGACTAACATCGACCGTGCGCCACCCCCGAGCGCCGGGCCCTACGGCCACCACAGATCTTCCCGAGGTTTCATGTCCACCGATTCCGGCGACACTCCGTCATCCGCGACCGACCGCCGCGAGGCCGTGCGAGAGAAGGCGCAGCGCGTCCACATCCGCCAGTCGCGCGCGCGGATCGCTCGTCGCATCTCGCTCGGCGTCCTGGCGACCGCGGCCGTCGCCGCCGTCGCGACCGTCGTCGTGTGGTCGGTCACGTCGACAATGGGCGGACGCGACCTGACCCCGAGCACCGCATCATCGGACGGCTTCGCGGTCAGCGAGGTCACGGGCGTCGCGGCGGACCAGGGCGCGATCGACGAGAGCGCCGTCGAGGCGACCCCGGGGTCGGACAAGGCGGCGACGCCGGCACCGACGGCATCCCCGACTGCTGCTCCCGTCGACATCCGCGTCTACGTCGACTACCTCTCGCCGGGTGCGCGCGAATGGCAGCTCGCCAATGTCGACCAGCTCACCACGTGGGTCGACCAGGGAGCCGCGACCCTCAGCTACCATCCGGTGTCGATGCTCACGGCCAAGTCCAACGGCACGAAGTACTCGCTGCGCGCCGCCGCGGCGGCGGCCTGCGTCGCGACCCACGACGAAAGCGTCTTCTTCGCGTACAACACCGAGCTGCTCACGCGTCAGCCGGCGATGGACACGGACGGATTCTCCGACGTCGAGCTCGCCGACCTGGCGCAGGCCGTCGGCGCGAGCGACCCCGAGAAGCTGCGGTCGTGCATCGAGGACGGCGACTTCATCGAGTGGGCGAAGGATGCCACGGAGCGCGCGATCGCCGGCATCCCCGACACCGACGGCCTGGAGCTCACCGGCACGCCGATGATCCTCGTCAACGGCCAGCCCTACATGGGTGCGCTGTCGGACGCCGCGGAGTTCTCCCAGTTCGTGCTGACGAGCGCGAGCGACGCGTTCTACACCGAGCAGACCCCGACCCCCACGCCGACGGCACCGGCGGAGACGCCGACGCCCACCGCGCCTGCGGAGTGACCGGCGCGGCCCGGATAGACTGGGCCACCTGCCGGCTTGGCGCAATTGGTAGCGCACCGTACTTGTAATACGGGGGTTGCAGGTTCAAGTCCTGTAGCCGGCACCAATTAACCCACATCAGACACAGAAAACGCCCCCGCTCCTTCTGAGGATGCGGGGGCGTTTCGCCGTTTACTCGCCGTTTTGCGGCGCGGGTGTGGGGACTTGGTTGGCCGCGAGCTCCGCGAGATGCCGGCGAATCCGGTACTGGTGCGGCGGCCAGTTCTGCATGCGCTCCCGCCACCATGCGAGGAGCACGACCTGGTCGACGACGCGCACCCGCTGACCCTGCCGGACCTCCCAGCTCATCGGCATGCCGCGCTGCCGCCAGTAGCGGATCGTGCGCGGCGACCGGCGCACCATCTTCGCCGCCTCGCGGTATGTCAGGTTCGGCATCCGTCAGGAGTTCGCGATCCGCAGGAGAACATTGGCGTGGCAAGGCTGGTCGAGGGGACACCAGCATGCGAGGTCGCGGCCGGCGAGCTCGGCGCGGATGCTGTCGATCGAGGGGCGCGCGGATGCCTGGGCGCCGAAGTAGTCGGTGCGCCCGTCGCAGTAGGTCCCATCGGGACGGACCGTGTTGCTGAGCCAGTTCGCGAAGAGCCGGACGGCGTCCTCCCGGTCGGCGATGAAATAGTCGCCGTGCCCCGTGTCGATGGTGGTCCCAGCGCGAAACGGGTTGCCCCACTTCGATGGGCGCGCGACGATCACCGCGTCCGGGTGTGCTGCCCGCCATGGTCGCTGGCGAGACATCTGGATCCGCTTCGGATAAGTCATCGAGATCGGAGCTTCCTGCCGTGAAGGGCGTCGTCGAGGTCGGCGAGCGAGCCGGGAACATCGTGGTGGCGAAAGTGGAGAAGCGCTGCTCGACCGGCCGCGAGCATGTCGGCATCCGTGGGTGCGCTTCGGGGTCGTGTGGCCGGCTCGAACGGCGGGTCCGCGCGGGTCACCCTCCGACCTCTTCCGCGCGCCGATCGAGCGCGCCCGCGAGCACGCGCAATGCCGCGGCGACGCGGCGGCGTTCGGCGGGAACGCCGTTCAGACGGTCCTGCCACCGCGCCGAGACGCTGCCGTCGTCCTCCGTCCAGATGACGGCGAGGCCGACGAGCGTGTCGGGCACGCTGAACGTGGCCCGGGCCTCGATCACGACCTTGCTCCCTGTTCGCTGATGGTGTGCCCGCAGACCGCGCAGGCTTTCGTGAGAACCGGGATGCCGCCGGCGCCGTCGAGCCAGTCGACCCGGACTGCCCGTTCACCGCAGACGAGGCACAGCTCGAGCGCGGCGACGGTCGCGACGCGGTCGCCCTGTCGGCGGCGTGCTCGGCGGATGAGGCGGAACAGCCCGTCCTCGTACTGGTCAAGGTCCGGCCAGGCGCCGATGAACTCGGCGGCGTCGACGAGCCACCCGCTGACCGCGTACGCCCACTCACGCGCGAGGCCGAGCTCGGCGGGGATCGCCGGCGGGAGGACGGGCGCTTCCATGCCGAGGTGGCCGGCGGCGCAGGTGAGGTAGGTGCGGAGGGCGTTCCAGATCGCGGCGTTGTCACGGCTGCCGGGACCGTCAGCGACGGGAAGGTTGTCGATGTACCCGCCGCCGGAGACACGCACCTGGTCGAAGCGGGACGACTTGAGCCGGCCGATGGAGACGATAACGCTGCCACCCTCGTAGTCGATGACGTGGGGGATCTGCTGCGCGTGCCACAGGTAGCGCTCCTTCCACCGCTCGTACGCGGCATCCGGGTCGATCGCATCCAGGGGAACGAGATGAGTCATGCTGCGGTGACCTCCAGGATGCGGCGTGCCTTGTCGGCTTCGATCTGTGCGGGCATCTCGCCCTTACGCTCGCCGGAGCGCCCGTAGAGCAGGACCTTGAGTCCGGTCTTCGAGACGCCGGCGACGTCGGCGATCGTGAGGACCGGCATGCCCGCGGCCATCAGCGCGCGGACGTGCTGGCGGACGGGCTCGGCGTCGACCCGCGGTGGCGCTTCGGGGGCCCCTGCCTCTCGCCGCCGGCGCCGCTCCTCGGCGAGCGACGCGTCCGTGCAGGAGATCTCGGCGGGGCACGTGTGTCGGCCGCGGCATCCGAGCTGATACCCGTACGGGGTGCCGTGCGTCTCCGCGGGGATGGTGTCGGCGGCGTGACGACGGTTCTCCATCCACTGCCGATGGTACTCACGGGATGCTGCCCTGCACTCGTCGCAGCGGCATCCGCGGGCATAGGACGCGTTCGTGCCGTGGCCGAGGACCTCACGCGGCTTCGGCTCACGGAGTGCTCGCGGGACCGTGGTGCGACGTGCGCGCGGTGCCCGGTGCACCTCGAGGCCCTGCTCCTTGCGGAGCGTGCAGACGTAGTTGCGGGTGATGCCGAGCTCCGCGGCGATCGCCGCATCCGTCATCTGCTGCGCGTGAAGCCGAGCGACCGCGGCCCGGGTGTCGGACCGCGAGACGCGCGTCTTCGTCGACGACGGGGTCGGCTTCACCGGCGCGAGCTCGAGGTGCGCGGCGAGCTGCTCGCGAGCCGTGGCGAGACGCTGCTGCGCCGCGGCGATCGAGCGCTCCGCATCGCGCACCGTGGCGCGCAGCTCGCGACGGCGTGCGCGCCACTCGTCGCGCTCGCGTTCGAACTCAGCGACCGGGTCGCTCACGGGGGCGGGTTTCGGGGTCTCCCGCTGCGGCCGCGGCGCAGCGTCTCGCTTCGGGCGCGCGCTCGCGGCGGTCTTCTGCTTCGGTGCGGCGAGGGGCGGCTTGCCGGCGGCCGCGCGCGCGGCATCCCGGTCGCGCTTCTCGATCCCGTCGCGCTCCGCGGCGTCGCGGCGCAGGATCTCGTCGATGGGTATCCCGGCGTCGACGAGCCGCTTGAACCCGTAGTCGCCGTCGTAGCGGCGCTTCACGTCGCGGCAGGCGAGCGGGGCCGGGCAGACCGCACCCCGGCATCCGCGCCGGTGACCCTCGACGGTGCCGTGAGGGAAGGTGTCGTCGAGGAGGTCGAAGGCGCTCATCGGTTCGTCCGTTCAGCGAGATAGGCGGTGGCCTCGTTCGCGGCGAGGACGAGCTCGTGCGCGAACTCGCGCGCCTCGTTCGGTGTGATCGTGATGCGTGTGCGCTCGGTGCGGCCGGCGCTCACGGTGAGCTCGACCTGGCCGTCGTCGTCGACGTCGACGGACGCGATGGTGGTGATGCTGGTTCGGGTGATGGACATGGTCGGTCCTCTCAGAAGGGGCAGGTGTCGGGGACGTGGGTGACGTCGGGGGCGAGCTGCAGGCGCGGCGCCGCCCAGGCGCGGTCGCAGTCATGAGCGGGAGCGATCGGCCCGTTGACGGGGCGGCGTGGCCAGTAGCGGGAGCGGAGGCTGGTGACCCACCGGCCGGCGACCTGATGCAGCTGCCACACCTGGATGCCGGCGATCACGCAGGCGAGCACCTGGTCGGCGCTGAGGCTGACAGGATCGATGCGCGGGTCGGCAAGGAGCATGCCCTGGTGCCAGTCGTCGCGTGCCTCGAGCACGTCCCTGCCGCAGCGGCCGCAGCGGGCGGCGAGCGGAGCCTTGGCGTTCATCGGTCCCACCAGCTCGTCTGCTCGCCCTGGCCCTCGTCGTCGGGCACCTCGGGCGCGTAGAGCACCACGTTCGTGTAGAAGCGGCGCCCGTTGGACTTCGCCGTGTCGACGTCGAACCGCTGCCGCAGCTGCCGGCCGAACGCTTGCGACGACAGCGCGTCCTCGTGCTGCTCCCGGCACCATGCGTCGTACGCCTTCCGGAACTCGCTCATCTCGACCCGGGCGTTCTCGCCACCGCCGACGCGGGCACGGTCATCGATGAACCGGCCGAGGTGGTCTTCCTCTGCCCGGTATGCATCGGTCGCGGCGAGGACCTCGGCGGGAGTTCGGAGCCCGTCGACGGCGTAGTCGACGGCGCCCTGGATGATCCACGCGAGGATCCCGGGGCCCTCCTCGTCGACGAGGCGTCGCTGCAGGTCCTCGATGCGTTCCTCGTCGGTGACGCTGTGCGTGAAGGGGATGAGTCGCATGCGTCGGAACACGGAGTCACCACCGGTCTCGACCTGCGGCTGATCGTTCGCGAGCATCAGGAACGTGTGCGACGGGGTGAAGTCGAAGAAGTCCTTGTTCATGAAGCGGGCGGTGATGGTGTCCCCGCCGGTGAGGAACTTGAGCTTCGCCTCGTCGAACGTGGTCTTCGCGTTGATCTCCGACAGGGTGACCAGGCGGCGCCCCTGCAGCAGTGCGAGCTCGGTGGGGTGCTTGTCGCGACCCATGAGCAGGAACCCCTGCGGCGCGGCGGTCGCGTAGTCCCCGGCGATCGCGGAGAGCACCTCGGCGAAGACGCCCTTACCGTTGCCGCCCTTGCCGTGCGCGAAGGGGAAGATGTGCTCGATGACCTCGCCGATGAACATCAGCCCGGCGAGGCGCTGCATGTACCGTTCCATGTCCGGGTTCGACTGAAACGTGGTCTTCAGGAACCTGTCCCACAGCGGCGTCCGCATCTCCGGGTCGGGGCTGACGCTGGTCTGCTTCGAGTGGAACAGCGCGGGTGTCGCCGCGGCGATCGCGCCGGTGCGGAGGTCGACGACACCGTTCGGGGTGTTCAGCTGCCACGCGTGCTGATCGAACTGCGCGGCCCGGATCCGCATCGCCGGCGTCGCGCGCGCCAGCCGGACTGCATCACCGATCGCCCGCGCCCGCATCGACTTCAGCCGCCACGCGGCGAGCTGCTGGTTGTCGGTCGGGATGCGGCGGATGACGTCGCGGGCGGCTTCGATGGCGGGCCCGTCGTCGGGGTGCCAGACCCACCGGTTCCCGTCCCAGGTGACCCACTTCTGCGCGTCCTCGACGTACCGCAGCGTCCCCGAGTACTCGGCGACCAGGAGCCTCGCGTTGCCGTCGTCGGTGAGGTCGGCGCTGTCCGAGCCGATCTGCGCCCTGGGCGCCGTCGCGGCGGCCGTGTTGCCGACAGCGCTGATCTGCGTGCCCGTCGACGTCGTGCGCGAGGGAGCGGCCGGTGCGAGCTCGCGCGGCGCCCGATACCCGAACCCGGCGTCGACGAGAGCCTTCGCCGCGGCCGCGTGATCGCCCCGGTGGTTCAGCAGGGTCCACGCGCCGAACTTCGTGTACGGCACCTCCGGTTCGAACTCGGTCGAAGAGGTGAACACGAACAGCCGGTCGCGATCGCCGGCGTGCCCGGTCGTCGCGGACACCCCGTCGTCCTTCCCGGGACGCCGCCAGTACTTCGTCGCGCCGCGGCTGAACACGTGTGTCCACCCGGTGAGGATCTGCGACCAGTCGGTCTTCGCTTCGAAGTCGTCACCCGGGGTGATGTCGCCCGCGATCGACTGGTAGGTGGTCGACCATTTCGCGTCGACGGGGCTAGCCGGGGCGGGCGCCGCATCCTCGGGGAGCGTGTCGAGCGCGGCGTGCACGACGGCGTGCAGCTGCACGCGCTCGTCCGCGGTGATGGTCGGGATGCTTGCGGGCCCGCCGGAGAGGCGGATCCAGGGCCGCCCGGACGGGTGCACGTCGCCGGTCGACGGCGCGAGGACCACGAAGCCGCCGGTGCCGCGGGTCTCCGCGAGAGTCTCGCGGTACGGGGCCTCCGCCTTCGGGCGCTGCGCGACCTTCTGGTTGCCGGGGACCGCGCCGCCCTCCACCCGGTAGAGGAGGTGCAGCCCGCCCGAGGGTGACTGCTCCGACCAGCCGACGACGAGGCGGTCGTACAGCGGCCGCAGCCCGGTCCCATCGAGCAGCTCGAGCACGGCCGGCATGAGCTGCATCGCGACGCCCTCGACCTCGAGCAGCTCGACGTCGGCGTACCCAGTGACGAGGCCGATGCCTTGCGCCTGGTCGGTCTCGAACCAGGCGCGCAACTGCGCCTCGTCGGCCGCGACGGTCGTGTGCTCCTTCCACGCGATGCGCGGGCGCTTTGAACCGTCGGCCGCGACGGGCACGACGGACAGCCCGGCGGCGTGAAGGTTGAGGGCGGTGGCGAGGAGAGTGCTCATGGGCAGGCGCAGGCTCCGGTGGTGGTGCGGACGGTGAAGCAGTCGGGGCAGACGTCGGCTGGGTCGTAGTCGAACTTCGTCCGCGGGCACGCGACGTGGCGCCAGGAGGCGAACGGGCTGTCGCGGATGACGGGCTGGCCGAGCCGGATGCCGGCGCCGCAGTCGGGGCAGATCGCGCCGACCGCGGCATCCTTGACGGTCACGCTCCGGCTCCCGCGGGGTGCAGCTCACGCCACGACGCGATGATCCGGTCGACCTCGGACGGCATGAACCCGGGCACCGCCGAGCCGCCGTACTCGGTGATCGGCGCGGATGAGTAGCCGAGGCCCTGGAAGTAGGCGAGGTCGCGCGCGTGCTCCGGGGCGGTGATGTCGAGCTCGTCGTACTCGACGCCGGCGGCCTCGAGCCGGTACTTCACCATCCGGCACTGTTGGCAGGACGGCTTGGTCCAGACGATGACGCGGGTGTCCGCGGTCACGGTGGGGTTGTCTCTCTCAGTCATGTGCCCCCGGTCCTTCTCGATGGGACCGCGCGCTGTCGCGGCGAGGGCGGGTGAGCCGAAGCTCAGAACGGGATCGCGGCGAGCTGCTCCGCGTTCACGCCGACAGCGGTCGCGATCACGCCGTCGTCGATGCCGGCGCTGCGCAGCTGCAGGACCTTGGACACCTGGTCCTCGGTCATGCCGCCGGGCTGCACCTGCTGAGCGGGCGCCTGATGCACCGGCTGCGGCGTCGCGGGCAGCGGAGCCTGCACGGGCTGGAAGGTCGGCCCAGCAGTGGTCGGCGCCTGCGGGGCGACCGCCTGCTGCACCTGCGGAGCCGCCGCTGCGGGCTGCGCGAAGCCGGATGCCGGCGGGGTGTACTGCGCCTGGTAGAGCTTCGCCGGGTTCGCGGGGTTCTTCGACGCGGGGTCGTTGCCGATGAACGTGACGGTCAGGGTGCCGCCGGGGAGGATGTCGGACGCGTTCGCCGCGCGGATCGCTTCACCGATCGCCTTCCGCATCTTCGGCGACGCGACGTAGAGGGTGCGCTCGCCGTCGTCGTTCGGGTCCTCGCGGCGGTCGGTCTGCAGGTCGACGAGGATCTGCATCTTCGGGTCGCCGTTGGGCCAGAAGTCGGGCTCCTGGGTGCCGTACTTCGTCTGCTGCCGTTCGCGGGGCGCGGCCTTCACGGTGCCGGTGATGCTGGCGCCGACGGTGTCGAACTTGACGCCCTTGCTGGACGATTCGAAAAGGGACATGAGGGGTTCTCCTGGTTGGTTTTGTCAGCGGTCGAACAGGTTGGTGATGGGTGCGAGCGCCGCTGGCTGCGGTGTCGCGGGGACCGGCGTCGGGCCGGACATCTGGGTGGTGTCGCACGTCGGGTGCGTCGAGTAGCCGCCGGCGGCGACCGAGGGGTGCAGCGGCATCCCGCACACGTTGCAGGTCACCGCGGCCGGGCGGATCGGCACGGGTGCGGGCAGCGCAGCCTGCTCGGGTGCCGGCGCGGCAGGCTTCGGGACTGCGGAGCCGATGGTGAGCGGTGCGAGCTGCGGTGCCGGCGTGGGCACGACGTGGAGCTCGCCGAGGTTGAATAGGGACCCGCCGGCGGCGCGCTGCGCGGCCCGCTTCTCCTTCCGGCACCAGGTGCACCATTCGTCGTCGCACAGCGGTGACGCGGCGAGCGCAGCGTCGATCCCGACGACCTGGAGCATGGTGTTGAGCCGTTCGGCGCGGAGCATCGCGGATGCCGCGAGGTGCGGGTCGTACGGCTCCGACCAGAACACGGTGTTCGACAGCTCGCCGTCGCGGGGGAGGAACGCGATCGCTACGGTCCGCGCCGGCCCCCACCCGCCGTCGTTTGTGAACCCGGCGCCGTACAGGTGCGCCTGGACCCGGTACTGCTGGCTGGGGCCGTGGAGGCGGTACTTCGACAGCTGCTTCGGGCCGACGATCTTGTGGTCGATGACCGTGCCCGTCGGGACGTGGAACAGGTCGGAGTGACCGGTGATCCACTGGCCACCGATCGCGCCGACGGTCACCTCCCACTCCGTGACCCACTCCATGTTGCGGACGTCGCCACCACCGGGACGGTTCGCGGCGTCGAACCACCGCTCGAGCTGGTCGTGCACCGCAGTGCCGACCGCCGGCTTCCACGCGGGACCGCGGTCCGGCTCGCCGTCGCCGTTGAGCTTGTGGAGGATCCACCGGTCGCACGGCTTACCGATCTCCGACGGGCCGATGCGCTTCTGCAGCGACCGCGGATGCCGGGTGATGCCGTCCTTGATAACCCCGAGGTAGAGGTCCTCCACCGCGGTCATGCGTCGTGCTCGTTCGCGTCTTCGGCCTCGACGGTCACTGGGTGCGGCGCCGTGAGGGACTCCGGGATGACGACGATCGCCTCAGGTCGAAGCGGCAGGAACGCACCCTTGGGGATCTCGATAGTCACCTTGACCTCGACCGTCCCAGGCTTCGGCTTCTGCGACTTGCCCTGCGTGGACCCCACGACCTTCGCGCCCTGGATCGCGCCCGGTGTGTCGAACTGGCGGTACTGCTTCGCCTGCCACGAGTACTCCGGCTGCACCTGCAGGTAGACCGTCGCTCGCACCGCGTCCTGACCGGTCATCGCTTCGCCCCCCGTCGCTTCTTCGGATAGGCGATCGCGCGCTCGACGTCGCTGAGCGTGTAGCCCCACTCCTCGAGCTGCAGGTAGTAGGCGACGGTGATCGCGGAGTCGCGAGACTGGACCCAGCCGGCCGGGTCGCCGATTACGCTCTCGGTCCGAGCGATCGCGACGCCGAGCGCCAGGCGCATCGGATCCGCGCCCGCTCGCAGCGCCTCCACGACGGCGGTGCGGGAGCGATTGTCGTAGGTGCCCTTCGCGGGCTCGGAGTACTCGATACCGAGCAGCTCGGCCGCGATCGGGTAGACGCGGCCATCCGACGCCGAGGTGTCAGCGCCTACGAGCGCAGCCGCGATCAGCTTCGCTGCTTCGGATCCGCGGCGGCCCGCCGGGCGCTGCAGCAGATCGGTGCGGATCCACTCACGCCGGACCTTCGTCGCGGAGCGGAGATCTGCGGCCTGCTGACGCTCCGCCTTCTTCTGCTCCTTCTCCTTCGCGACGTCGGCTTCGGATTTCGGCGTGGAGTGACTGAACGTTTCGAGGCCCTGCGACGCCCAGTCGCGCACGTAGTAGGTAACACCGACGACGTCGCCGTTCTCGCGCGCGTAGTAACCCGCCTGGTGGACGCGCGCAACCAGCCCGCGGATGACCTGCGGGTCTGCTTCGGGGGTCGTGCGCGTGGCATCCCCTGTGCGCCAGAGCGCGCTCAGGCTGAGGATTGAGGAGTCGTTGTAGGCGGGCGCCTCGAAGATGACCTCGATGCCAGTCGCCGCGAGCTCGCGCTCCTTCTCAGCCTTCGCTGCGCGGTACTCGCGATCGTCCCTCAGTCGCTGCGCCTCGTGGGCGAGGTTGGTCGGGTAGCTCGAGGCCACCTGCATGAGGCGGTCGATCGCCTCTGCGTCATCCTCGAACTCGGCGATGATGGCCGCCTGCTCGAGGGTGATCGGGAGCGAGTCGAGGGCTTCGACCGCGATCGCCGATTCTGCGACGCCGAGGGCGACGACGACCTGTGCCTTCGGCTTGTTCGTCCGACGCGCGATCTGTTCGGGGGAGACCCCGAACATCGCGAGCTGCTTGTAGCCGTGAACCCGCTCGGAGGTGGTGAGCTCCTGGCGCTGGTCGTTCTCAGCGAGCTGCGTAACGATGCGGGCCGCTTCGGCGATTGCCTGCGGCTTGAGGATGACGTCGATCGAGCCGAGCTCGAGCTGGATGGCGGCGAGGGTGCGGCGCTGGCCGGCGGTGATGCGGACCTTGCCGTCCTCGCCGCGCCATCCGATCGGCGGCTGCAGGATGCCGTGGGCCTTGATCGACGCGATGAAGTCTTTATCGAGCTTCACGTCGGTGCGGACGTTGATGTCGATCAGGAGTTCGTCGAGCTGCACGCGCTCGAGCACCTGGTCGACGGTGTCGGTCTTCGACATGGTGTGTCCTTTCGTGCCTGGGTGGTGTGGAACGTGCGTGCCGCCCCGGGACTCGAACCCGGCGTGTATGCCGTCGCGGCGGAGCGTCAGCGGATGACGATCGACTTCGCGCCGCGGACCTTGTGCTCCTCGAGCACGGCCGGCGCGAACTGCTTCCTCACCGCGGCCGCGTCGACCGCCGGCGCAGTGACCTTGTAGAGCTGCGGGTACTGCGAGACCGGGTAGTTCTCCTCGATCCACTTCGTGTCGAGACGCGAGTACTCGCGGACCTCGACCTTCGTGTCACCGATCTCGGTGACGCCGACGGGCAGCCGCTCGATCAGCTGTGCGTCGATCTGCGCGATGCGCTCCTTGATGAACTCGACGTCAGCCTGCAACGAGGCGCGCTCGTCGACGAGCTCCATCTCGGTCGCCGGCGTGGCCGGCACGATGTCGCGGATGGGGGTGACGGGGGCGTGCTCAGCGGACATGGTCAGTCCTCCTCCTCGGTGGTGGTGGTCTCGTCGTCGACGAGCTCGGCGTCGATGACGTCGCCGGTGACGAATCCGGACTCGTAGTCCTGGATGAGGGCCTGCGCGAGCGTGAGGATCTCGCCGGTGATGGCGCTCAGCGGGTACTCGCCCGGCTCCAGCTCGCCGTACTCCGCGCGGGGGAGCGCGTGCCGCTGCGTGACCTCCGCACCCGACGGGGCGACCAGCACGACGGTGAACTTGCCCTTCGGCTCGTCCACGATCCGGATGCTGTAGATCCCGCTGCTCGCCTCGAGCTCGAGCGGCGCCGGTGCAGCCTGCTCGGTGTCTGGAAGGTCGAGGGGCTGCTTCATGTGCCCCACGCGCTCGTCGTGCAGCCGCTGCACCAGACCGCGCAGCGCCTCCTGATCGTCGGGCTCGATCGCGATCTCGATGCGGACGAACTCGATGCGGGGCACCCGTTCGAAGTCCTCGGTGTTCTGGTAGTCCTTCGTGCGGACGATGCCGACGACGGGCAGGTACTCCTGCTTCGGGTAGGCGGCGAGCAGGTGTCGAGTGTTCGACTCGAGACCGTTGTCGTCGTACTCCTTCGGGAGCTTCGCGGACAGCTTGGTCATGGCGGTTCAGGTCCTCTCAGTGGGTGGTCGTGGAACGGGAGGGCCAGTCGAGGCGTGCGTGCGCCTGCTCCTGGCCCGGGAGGTAATCGGGCTGCTGAGCACCGGCCCAGCGGAGGCCGGCCCAGGCGAGGGCGAGGGCGTCGGCGACGTTGTCGTCGAGCACCGCGACGTCGGGAAACATCGCCCGGACGTGCGCCAAGACCTGCGCCTTGTCGGCGCGGCCGTTGCCGGTCGCGAGCTTCGCGCGCTGCGACGGCGTCACCTCGACAACCGGGCCGCGAGCGAGCAGCTGGTCGACGAGGAACCAGTACAGAGCGACTCGCTCGTTCTGCGCCCCGTACTGCTGCCGGGAGTTCGGGACCTCGATGACCGTGACGTCGACGCGCGGCGGGATGGGGGCGAGGATGCCGCTCACGACCTGCCGGATCCGGTTCCGCTTCGCGAGCAGCGTCGTGCCGGCGGCTGCTGACTTCACACGCCGCGTCGAGATGCTGTCATCCGTGCTGATGGCGAGCCCGGTGCACGACAGCGACGGGTCGATACCGACGACGATCACGGGATCACCGCTAGACCGACCACGACCGCCGCGAACGCGACGACCCCGGTCACGATCGTCGCAACGTGCAGCACGCTCAGGACGCGGCCCTCGCGGGAGTACTCCGCGGGCTGATCGTCGACGACGACGCGCCGCGCAGGCACCGGGCGGCGGACGCTGAGCGGCGTCCGGACGCGAAGCTTTCGGGTCATCAGGGGTCTCCAGATAGAGCTGGTGTGCGGGTGTGGAACGAAGGGGACGCGCGTGGTCGCGTCAGAAGGGGGAGCCCGCCGGGGACTCGGCGCTGGGGGAGGCCGGCTCCTGGGGGGACGGAGCGTCCCCGGCGGGGGTCTGGGTGCGGCGCATCACGAGCGCCAGGAACAAGAAGGGCGAGGCGACGCAGATGAGGTCCGCGCTGTTCACGCCGGGCTGTGCCGCGTTCGGGGCGACGAGCGCGACGACGGCGAACAGGGCAACGATCGCGACGGTCCGGCGGATCATGCGGCGACCACCTTCGGGTAGACGACGTACCCGCTGACGCGCTGCGCGATGCGCTCCGCCTCCGTGGCATCCGACGTGCGGATCATCGGCTCGTCGTGCCGGCTCATCACGACGCATTCGCCCTTCGCGAGCGCCGCCTCCGTCGCGCGGCTCATGAGGCCACCTCGCGAACCTTCGTGACGCCCCGCCCGTAGACGGACTCGAGGGACTTGGCGATCTTCCGGGCGATCGCTTCGTCCTGCGCCACCGCGACCACAGTCACCCCGCTGCCTGTGACGTGCTTGACGACGATCTCGTGCGTCAGCGGAGGACGACTATCCAGTGCGCTCACGATGCCGCCCTCACATCGACTCGGGATGCCTCGATCGCTGCGTCGACCTCGTGACGCTCGTACCGGACCAGTCGGCCGATCTTGTGGAACGGGAGGACCCGGACCGCGCCGTCACGGCGCCAGTAGCGGAGAGTGTCGACGGGGATGCGGGTGTGCGCCGAGACCTCCTTCTCGGTCATCCACACGGGGCCGCTCCCCACCGCGGCGGCAGCCGGCGCGGTCATGATGCGACCACCTGGGGGAGCTGAGCGCGGCGGACGACGTCGACGAGGCTGATGCCGAGCCAGTCGCACGCCGCCGCGAGCTCGATCACATCGAACGGGATGTCACCCTTCAGACGCCGACCCGCGGTGTGAGCGGAGATCCCGAGCACCTCGGCGAGCTCCCCGCCGGTGCGCTTCTGCCGCGCCATCTCAGCCCGAAGGTCCCCAGCGATCCACTGCGCGATCCGCAGCGCCTCGGCCTGCGACGCCTGTCGCTCGACCTCTTCGTCGCTTGCATGAAGTTCCATGCGGCTAGATTGCATGGACTTTCATGCGGTGTCAACTTCACCATGCATATTGACGAGAATTCATGCAGTAGGGCAGACTCGTCTCCCGTGGATACCGACTACCCGCAGAACTTCTCCGACGCCCTGGTCTCAGAGATCAAGGCCGAGATGGGCCGCCGCGACCTCTCCTCCCGCGGCCTCGGCCGCCTCATCGGGAAGTCGTCGCAATACATGAGCGACCGGCTCGACGGCGGCAACTCCAAGACCGGGAAACGCGTCACCCTCAACGTCACCGACCTGTTCGCGATCGCCGCGGCACTCGACCTCGACGCCGCGACCCTCATCGAAACCGCGCAGCGCGCCGCGACAACACCCTCGAACGTGGTCACCGGCCGCTTCGGTGTCGGAACCCCCGCCCAGGATGAGCTCGACGCCGTAGCCCGCCCCACCGACCCGGAGCCCGACGAAGAGCCGTGACCCCAGCCGACCACTACCTCGCCGACCTCGTCGACCAAGCCGGGATCACCATCGAGTACGGACGCATCCGCGACGGCCGCGACGGCGAATACCACCACGCCCGCAACCTCATCCGACTCCGCCCCGGCATGAGCGCCCGCAAGCACCGCTCCGTCCTCGCGCACGAACTCGCGCACGCCGCGTTCGCGCACGTCCCGTCCCGGTTCGGACCCGTGCACGCCAAGCAGGAACGCATGGCCGACGAGTGGGCAGCGCTGCGCCTCATCGACATGAACGACTACCGGCACCTCGAAGAACTCCACCACGGCCACGCCGGCGCGATCGCCCTCGACCTCGGCGTCCTCCGCAGCATCGTCATCGCCTACCAGCGCGTCCTCCTCCGCCTCGGCGACACCACCTACGTGCAACCCAAGATGGGCACCGGCATGTACGCGCACCGCGAGGAGATCGCGTGAGCGTCGACCCGACCCCGATCCGCACCCAGCAAGACGGCCACCCCATCGTCCGTGTCGCCTACCGCCGGCACCAGCAACCCGCACCCACCGTCGACCCCACCGACCTCACCGCCGGCTACGCGTACGCCTGGCCGCTCGACCAGCCACCCCAGATCGGCGACCGCGTCATCCTCGAACAGGCCGGCGGAGACACCGGCGTCGTCATCGGCCTCCACACCCGCTACCCCGACGAACTCCTCACCGTCCACGCGATCGCCAAGCAATCGCGACGAGGATCCCGCTGATGGCCCGCCCACACCTCGAGCTCGAAACGTGGGGCAAGATCAACCGCACCACCGTCAACGGGATGCCCGCAGCCGAAGCCCGCTACCGCGACTCCGACGGCGTCACCCGCCGCATGCAACGCCAAGGCAAAACCCCGGCCGAAGCCGAACGGAACCTCATCAAGGCGCTGAAGAAGCGACTCGCGCCGGCATCCGACGACCTCACCCCCGACAGCACCATCGAGCAGCTCGCCGAGAAGTGGCTCGACACGAAGACCAAGCTCGCCGACGGATCCCGCCGCATCTACCGCAACGCGATCGCCACCCACATCACCCCCGGCCTCGGCTCCATCCGGCTCCGCGAGATCACCGTGCCCCGTCTCGACCGGTTCATCAGCACCCTCGCCACCACCTCCGGGCTCGGCACCGCCACCACCGCGCACGTCGTCCTCCGCGGCATGTTCACCCTCGCCGCCCGACACGGCGCCGTCCGCCCCAACCCGATGACCGACGTCCCCGGCCCCGAGAAGCCCAAGCGGAAGAAGAAGCCCGCCTCACCCAAGCCCGAGCAGATCCGCGGCATCCGCACCCGGTTCGAGCAATGGGATGCCGGCACCGAACCCCGACCCGACGGCGACCGACGCCGCCGCCGGCCCCGCGCATCCGACCTCCTCGACACCGCCGACATGATGATCGGCACCGGCATGCGCACCGGCGAAGTGTTCGCCCTCCAATGGGAGCAGCTCAACCTCGAGCAGAAAACCGTCACCATCACCCGCACCATCGCGCAGAGCGAGGACGGACGATTCTTCGTCCAGGACTTCCCCAAGAGCGAAGCCGGCGAACGCGTCCTCCACCTACCCGACCACGTCGTCGACATGCTGCTCCGACGCCGCGTCGCGTCCTACTCCGCGTTCGTGTTCCCCTCCAGCGTCGGCACCTTCCGCCACCCGAACAACTACCGCACCGTCTGGCGCGCAGCCCTCGCCGACACCGAATGGAAGGGCCTCACGCCCCGCTCATTCCGGAAGACCGTCGCCACCGTCGTCCGCGACGAACTCGGCATCACCGCCGCCCGCGACCAGCTCGGCCACGAGTCCGAACGCACCACCGGGATCTACACCGACGACCAGCTGCACACCGGCCCCGACGCCCGCGCCGTCCTCGCCAAACTCTTCGCCTGACCCCCACGACACGCCGACCCGAACCGGCGATGTTGACACCTGAGTACTTGCCGCCCCTACATTCATCGTTAGACAGTTCTCACACACCGAGAACACCGACGAAGGCCCCGCCGAGCACCGACTCACGGGGCCTTCGTCGTCCACCCGGGACACCACCGAGGCGCTATCGTCCGACTATGACCAGCACCCTGAGCGAACGGTTCAAGATCGCCCGCCCATGGCTCATCGCCGGCGCTCTGATCGTGATCTCATTCGGCCTAGGGCTCGCCGCCCAGAGCTACACCCCCGAACTCGTCTACTACGAGCCCCGACCAAACGGGCACAGCATCTACCGGTACGAGTCGACACCAGCATGGCCAGGCGCGCTCCAGCTACTTAGCGGGCTCCTCGGCGCCGTCGGCGTCATCTGGTTGTTCATCCTGTTCGTCAGATGGCGTATGCGCCGCAACCCCGACGGCTGGATCTGACCAGCCCACAGACCCGGGCCGGGAGTACGAGCCCATCACCGCCGACGGCGCCCGTGGAACGGCCCCGGCGGATCGCTCCTCCCGGCCCGAACACCCCACCAAGAAACGCGCCCTGAAAACGCGCCCTGCCCACCAGACCACAGGGCGCGATATTCGAGACAGGGCGCGATCAGGGCGCGATCGAAAACGACCATCGGACCCTCACCTAGCCGCATGATTCCGCGGATCTACCCCCTACAGGGCGCGATAGGGCGCGATATTCCCAATGATGAAATCTCTTTGATTAGTTACTAGGTAACGGAGTTATACGCGCGCAGGGCCGGTATAGCTCCCAGAGCACCAATATCGCGCCCTGCCCACCCACCAACAGACCCCTCAGCCGGGAGTCGAGCAGACCGCGACAGCAGGACCTCGGGTGTCCCGCACACGCCAGCTCCTCCCGGCTGAGGCATCCCCGCCACTGGAGGACACCATGGCCGGAACCCGCACTAACACCCGCCGGCAGCACAAGCTGCGGCAGGAGTACCGCGCCGAGTGTGAAGCCGCCAACGCGCCCTGCTGGCTCTGCGGCCTGCCCATCGACTACGCCGCCGCGTGGGACGACTGGACCAACGACGACCGGTTCCAAGAGGACCACTTCTGGCCCGTCTCCACCCACCCCCACCTGCAGGACGACCCGACCAACAAGCGGCCCTCCCACGCAGGGTGCAACCGCGACCGGGGGAACGGTGCACCCGTCGTCGACCTCGGCCCACCCTCACGCGAGTGGGTCTAGGTCAGCGCAGGAACAGCGCCAGGATCGCCGCCATCGTCGCGATCGCAGACAGCACGGTGCTCGCCACCGCCAGACGCTGCGACTGCTTCGCGAGCCGGTGTGACTCCGCAGCCAGACGGTTAGCCGCCTCCGTGGACCGCTCACGCGAACGGCGGTCCAGCTCCTCCATGTAGTACCCCGTGCCCACGGAGGTGTGCTTCGCGTGCCTGTCGTGCTCCGCGATGAGCTCCTCGTCCGAAGCAGCCCGCAACTGGTCGATCGTCCTCACCATGGCGTCAACCGTAGAGCCACAGACCCCCACCCCCTCGAAAATCCAGCGAAGAGGCATGGGGGCGGACCACCACCGGGGGAGTCTTCCTCTCTCCCCGGGCGATGACGCTCGATTTCTACCAGGGGGTGCCGATGTCGCCGAGGAAGTCGCAGCGCCCGCACCGTGCCGCGTTGACGCGGATGTTGCGGGCGACGGGTCTCGCCCAGATGCCCGATGAGGCGCCCCTTGTCGAGCTGCTCCGTTCGCTCGCCGACGAGATCGACAACGGCGGCGGTTCGCGGCCTCGGATTGAGTACCGGAACGCGCTGAAGGATGCGCGGGCGGTGCTGAACGCGGCGGCCAAGCCGGTCCGGGGGACGAAGGCGCCGGCGGAGAAGGTGGCCGAAGAGCCGGAGCCGGCGTCGCCGGCTGGCGTGCCGGACAACCTGCTGCAGTTCGAGCAGAAGCACGGGCTCGCGTAGTCCTCGGGAGGTCCGTGTGGCGAAGCTCTTCGGTCGCACGGAACCCCGCCTCTGGACGAAGCCGCTCCGCGACCTGACGCCGGAGACGTCGCTCGGCTTCCAGGTGATCGACTTCGCCCTCACCGTTCTCGGCGTCACCCTCTACCCGTGGCAGCGGTGGCTGCTGATCCACGCGCTCGAGCTGCTCCCCGACGGGACCTACCGGTACAAGCGCATCATCGTCCTCGTCGCGCGGCAGCAGGGGAAGACGATGCTCGCGTCGGTGCTCGCCGCGTGGTGGCTGTTCGTCGACTCGAAGCGGCATCCGGACCGGGTGCCGCCGCTGAAGTTCAAGGTCGTCGGCGTCGCGCAGAACCTCGACATCGCGAAGGAACCGTGGCAGGTCGTGAAGACCTGGTGCGACCCGAAGCCCGAGACCGAGGAGGACGCCGAGCTCGCGATCCCCGCGCTGCAGGGACGGACCGCGAAGGTCGTCGACACGAACGGTGCGCTCTCGATCGTTGCCCGCACCCGCGCACACTACGAGATCCGCGCCGCGAAGAACGCCCGAGGCAAGCCCGCCGCGCGCGTCCTCATGGACGAGATGCGCGAGCAGAAGGACTGGTCGGCCTGGAACGCGGTGTCGCAGACGACGAAGTCGTTCTTCAACGGGATGCTCATCGGCTTTTCGAACGCGGGCGCGGCGGATGCCGTGGTGCTGCACACGCAGCGCGCCGCGGGGATCGAAGACCTGGGGACGTGGGCGGCGTACGTCGAAGCCGGGCTCATGTCGGCGGAGGAGTACGCGAACACGCACGACGTCTCCCTCGGACTGTTCGAGTGGTCCGCTCCGGAGGGCTGCGAGAAGGACGACGTCGACGGGATCCTTCAAGCGAACCCGTCGATCGGGCACGGCGAGATGACCGTGCAGTCAGCTCTCGCTGACATCCGAGGCATGACGGATGCCGGCTACCGCACCGAGGTGCTGTGCCAGTGGGTGCTCTCCCGGGTCGAGCCGTACATCGACGCGGCGTCGTGGGAGCAGGCCGCCGACGCGCCCGAGCTCGACAGCGACGGTGTTCCGGTCCGGTTCGGATCGGAGATCGCCGCCGGCTCGCGCATGGTCATGGGCATCGACGTGCACCGCGAGAAGCGACTCACACGATCGAGCATCGGCGTCGCCGGCTACCGCACCGACGGCCGCATCCACCTCGAGCTGATCGCCCAGCGAACCGGGATGACGTGGGTCGTGAATCATGCGAAGGCGGTCCGAGAGAAGACCGGCATCACGCAGATCGCGATCCAGACGAAGGGATGCGACGCGGCAGATCTCGTCTCGCTCCTGAAGGACGCGGGGTTCGAGATCGTCGACATCTCCGCCACGACCCTGCTGATCGCGGCGGGCCGTCTTTCAGACCGTCTCCGCGAGGACAAGGTCAGGCACCGCGCGCAGGGACCCCTGGACATGGCGATCGCGAACGGTGCCACGCGCGAGCTCGGCGGCATGCCGGTTTGGGATCGCGACGCGACACCCGTCGACATCGCTCCCGTCGTCGCCCTGACGTACGCGCTCGTGGGCCTCGAGTCGTTCGTCCCGCCGCCCAAAAAGCCGGTCCCGCCCCCACCGCCGCACGCCGTGACCCTCGAGCGCGCACGCGGCCTCATCGCACGAAGCCGAGAGAACCTCCGCACCGTGCAGTTCTGAACGGAGGCCCCTCGTGGCGAATGAGATCGGCTACCAGACGGCACACCTCCCGACGTGGGGGGCGTTCGGCGCGCAGGCGCACGAGACCAACCCGCAGCTCGTCTGGCCGCGATCGAACGACGCCTACGACAAGATGCGCCGCGAGGAGCCGCAGGTCGTGTCGGTCCTCCGTGCGGTGATGCTTCCGATCCTGTCGGCGAAGTTCCAGCTCGAGCAGGGCGAGGCCGGCGACGAGGTCGTCGAACGAATCGCCGCCGACCTCGGGATCCCGATCAAGGGCCGCGACCCGGTGCCGCCCACGCGGACCCGTGGGCGCTTCTCGTTCCGCGAGTACCTCCGGCTGTCGCTGCTGTGCCTCGTCTACGGCCACTCGGTGTTCGAGCAGGTGTACGAGCCCGACGCGTTCGGCCTGCTGCGACTCAAGAAGCTGGCGTGGCGGCCGCCGCGCACGATCTCACAGTTCCTCGTCGCTCCCGACGGCGGGCTCGAAGCGATCACGCAGCACGGTCTTCTGAACGGGCAGCGCGGCGCGGTCAAGATCCCGATCAACCGTCTCGTCGTCCACGTCAACGAGCGCGAGGGCGCGAACTGGATCGGGCACTCGCTGCTGCGATCGGCATGGAAGATGTGCCTCCTGAAGGATCGCGTGCTGCGCGTCCAGACGATGTCGATCGAGCGCAACGGTCTGGGCGTGCCCGTCTACACCGGCGCTGAGGTGCCTGACGGTGCTGACGTCGACGAGCACAAGAAGTGGGTCGAGTCGGAGCGGGAGGCCGGCCTGCAGATCGCGCAGGACTTCCGCGCCGGCGACGACTCGGGAGCCTCCATCCCGAACAGCGCGAAGCTCGAGCTCCTCGCCCTCACCGGCAAGCTGCCCGACACCGACCGGCCGCTCAATTACTTCGACGAGCAGATCGCGCGAGCGGTCCTCGCCCACGTCCTGAACCTCGGCGGCGACGACAGCACGGGGTCCTACGCGCTCGGCGACACCCTCGAATCGATCTTCACCAACTCGCTGAACTCGGTCGCTGCGGACTTCGTCGACGTGACCCAGCAGCACGTCATCGAGGACCTTGTCGACCTGAACTTCGGTCTCGACGAGCCCGCGCCGCGCCTGGTCGTGTCCCGGATCGGTTCGGAGACGCCGGTCACCGCTGACGCCATCCGCGCTCTCGTCGACTGCGGAGCGCTCACCCCGGACGAGGCGCTGGAGGGTCACGTCCGCGAGCTCATGGGGCTCCCCGCTCGGCTCGCCGAGGTCATCCCCGACCCGGAGGGCGGCGTGACGCCGGCGGCCGCCGAGGGGCTGGCGCGGACCATCGCGCATGCCACGGACGCCGAGGAAGCGCGCTTCGCCGCCGAGACGCTCCAGAAGGCGTACCTCGGCGTCGGCAAGGTCCTGAGCCGCCGCGAAATCCGGGAGCTCGTGCGCCGCGCCGGCGCGGACATCGACCCGGACGCAGCACCTGATCCGGCGGACCCAGAACCGTCGTCGACCGCTCCCGAGGAGGAAGCAGCATGAACCCGTTCCGCACACCGCGCACCGGCCCGCGCACGCCCGTCCTGGCCTCCATCCCCCAGGGCATCGACGTCGGCGGCGGAACGGTGACGCTGCGCCTCTACGACCCGATCGACTCGTACGGCGGGGAGTGGGGCGTCTCGGCCAAGGAGTTCGCAGCCGCGGTCGACGCGCTCCCCGACGGGACGACGGAGATCCACCTGCTCATCAACTCGCCCGGCGGCGAGGTCTGGGACGGCATGGCCATCCTCAACACGCTGCGGAAGCATCCTGCGCGGGTGGTCGCCATCGTCGAGGGGATCGCAGCATCCGCAGCTTCGTTCATCGCTGCCGGCTGCGACGAGATGGTCATGGCCCGCAACTCCGAGGTCTACATCCACAACGCCTGGGGCTGGGCTTCCGGTGACGCGGAGGACATGCGCGCCGCGGCCGACGACCTCGACCGCCTCGACCGGAATCTCGCGACGATCTACGCCGAGAAGTCCGGGAAGACCGTCGACTACTGGCTCGCCGAGATGCCCCGGGACCGCTTCATGAGTGCCGAGGAGGCCGTCGAGTCCGACCTCGCCGACCGCATCGAGGGGGAGGGTGACGCGCCCGCCGCGCGCGCCCGCTTCGACCTGTCCGTTTTCGCGCGAGCTCGAGGCGATCGCACGCCCCGCGCCGCGCTCCCTGAACTCCCGGTCTCGACCGAGCCGGGTGAACCCAACCGAAAGGACGATCTCGTGGCTTACGAAGATCTGACGGCTGGCCTCCGCGAGCGGCTCGGTGTGACCGAGACCACCCTCACGGACGACGAGCTGCTCGCTGCTCTCGACGAGTCTCTCGCCGAGCGCGCCGAGACCAACCCCGCTCCCGCTGCCGAGACCGCACCCGTCGTCACCGACGGCGCCGTGCTCGTCGAGGCTGGCGCTCTCGCGGAGCTGCAGCGTCAGGCTGCGCTCGGTGCGTCGGCGCACGCGTCGCAGGAGACCGCCCGTCGCGAGGGCATCGTGCAGGCCGCGATCAACGAGGGCCGCATCGCCCCCGCGTCGCGCGAGCACTTCCTCGCACTCCTCGGGAAGGACGAGGCCGGCACGACCGCGGCGCTCGCGACCTTCCCGAAGGGGACAATCCCGGTCGCCGAGCTCGGTCACTCCGAGTCCGAGGCCGTGACCGACAACCAGCGCCTCGCCGCCAAGGCGGGCTGGGGCCAGACCCAGAAGGGGGCTTGACGTGTCCGACTACCTGCCCAAGTTCAACCCCGGCGCTCAGGTGCCGCTGACCGTCGGCGCAACGCCGGTCGTCGGCGGCCGCCTCGTCGAGGTGTCCACGGCCAACGCGATCGTCCCCTCGGGTGCCGACTCCGCGAAGGTGCTCGGCGTCGCCGCGCAGGACGCCAAGACCGGTGAGCGCGTGACCGTGTTCGCCCGCTCCGGCGGCGTGCACCGGCTCACGGCATCCGGAGCCATCGCCGTCGGCGCTCGCGTGATCTCGGCAACGGCCGGCAAGGTCGCGACGATCGGCGCCGGCGCCAACCCCATCGGCATCGCCCTCGAGGCCGCTGCCGCCGACAACGACGTCATCGACGTCCTGTTCATCTGAGGGAGATGACGTGTCCTACACCTACCCGGTGAAGCACCCCGAGGGGACGCTCACCACGGAGGAGCTGCACCTCCTCCTGTCCAACCCGACCGTCATCGCGCACCGCGTGGCCGAGCTCGCCGACCAGAAGTTCATCGCGGATTTCCTGCTCTCGGGCCGCTTCTCGGCGCAGGGCGGCGGCGTCTTCTACGAGACCGGTGAGGAGATCTACGCGGGCGAGAACCCCGAGGCCATCTCGCCGCTCGGCGAGTACCCGACCGTGACCCTCGAGTCCGGCGAGGTCGTCTCGGCGAAGACCGTGAAGTGGGGCCTCGACTCCGTGGTCAGCGACGAGAAGATCTCCCGCCAGGGGATCTCCTACGTCAACCGCGGCATCACCCGCCTCGTCAACACGGTCGTCCGTCACGTCGACTCCGTCGCGATGGCCGTCATCGCGTCGCGCGTGACGAGCACGTTCGCGTCGCTCGACACCTGGACTAGCGCCGGCCGCGCCGTCGAGGCCATCACCACCATCCAGGCGGAGCGCGCGGCGCTCGGCTTCGGCATCGACCTGGAGACCGTCGTCCTGCGCCCGGCGCAGTACGCCAAGGTGATCCGCCTCCTCATCGACGACAAGGCGCTGCCGCGCGAATCCGGCGACACCGCGATCGCGGGCAACCTGCCCGTCAACGCGCTCGGCCTGACGTGGGCCACGACCCCGCACTTCCAGGGGGCGAACCCGCTGCTCGTCGACCGCGACCAGCTCGGCGGCATGGCCGACGAGAACCTCGGCGGCCCCGGCTACGTCCGGACCGAAGCGTTCGGCGTCGAAGCGAAGACGATCCGCGAGGAGAAGCCCGAGGGCTACACCCTCCGCGCGCGTCGCGTCACCGTCCCCGTCGTCACCGAGCCGCTGGCCGGCGTCGCCCTGACGAACACGGGCCTCTGATGGCTCGCCTCCTGGTGACGGGTGCCGTCGCCGTCCTGCCCACCGCAGACGGCCGCGAGCAGTACTTCTACAAGGGCGCCATCGTCGACTCCGACGCCTTCACGGAGAAGGGCGTTGAGCACGCCCGCAGCATGGGTCTCGTCGACGACGCACCCGAGCTGCCCGAAGAGGACGAGGACCAGGCGCTCACCGCGGCCGACGTCGAAGCTGCCGCGCAGCTCGTCGAGGCCGCGGCGCAGAAGGTCGCCGACGCGAAGGCCGAGCTCGAGCTGGAGCGCCAAGCGCTCGACGCCGAGAAGGCCGAACTCGCCAAGGAGCGGGAGGAGTTCGACGCCGCCAAGGCGAAGGCTCCCGCCGCGAAGCAGACCGCCGCGAAGCAGTCCTGACAGAAGGGGGCGATGATGCCGATCACGCATACGGACATCACCGCGGACGAAGAACTCGGCCGCCGGGTACTGGCGCGTGCTCGCGTCATCGCCCCCTGCCTCGACTCTCTCGACAAGGAGAGCGAGGAAGGGAAGACCGCGATCGCCATCATCAAGGCGGTGATCGCCGAGCTCCCCTCTGCGGGGGAAGCCCGGCTCCGGACGGTCAGCCGGAACGGTTCGTCCGCCTCGTTCGCCGAGATCTCCTCCGCGTTCGACGGCGACGCCACCGTCTCCCTCCGGGCGCTGTGCGGCTCTGCCGCGCAGGTAGGGCTACCGCGTGGCCGCTTCCCCGAACGCTCGGCAGCGAGCCGCTCGTGGCCAGAGGAGCGGTACCCGTGAGCTGGCTCGCGAAGTTCTTCTCGCCGCACACCGTCTCCGTCCGTGCCTACGCCGGCCGAACCGGCACGGGCTACTCGTACGAGGCGGCGCGCGACGTCGCCTGCGAGGTGAAGGACGAGAAGCGGATGGTTCGCGACACGAACGGCGCGGAGGTCGTCTCCTCAACGCAGGTCACCGTCCCTCTCGACGAAGTGGTCCCGCTGCGCTCGCTCGTGACCGTGTGGCCGGGTGTGCCGGGCGCGACGCGCGAGGCCGAGGTGATCGCGATCGAGCGGCACGACAACCGAGACACCCCGGGGCTGCGGTCCCACCAGGTGCTCTCGCTGAAGTGAGGAGGCCCGCAGCATGAAGATGCTCGTCCCCATCCTCAGCATCGGCGAGCAGGCGGCGCAGGCCGGCCTCCGCGAGGTCGCCGAGCAGACGCTCGAGCGCTCGAACGCGCTGTCCCCGACTCTCACGGGCGAGTCTGACGAGTCCGGCTTCGTGGACGTCGACGACCTCACCGCGCAGGTCGGTTACACGTCGTTCGTCTCCCTCCGTCAGCACGAGGTCCTCGACTACAACCACCCGCGCGGCGGGGAGCCGAAGTTCCTCGAGAAGGCGGCCGCCGAGATGGAGTCGCAGGTCGAGCAGGTCATGGCAGCCAAGGTGAGGGCGGCTCTCGGTGGCTGACCTCCGCAACGACGCCGAACTGAACAAGCTCATCTGCCGCTGGGTCGCGACCGTCGCCGGCGGCCAGTGGAACGAGACCGGCGCGACCTACTCGCCGGACTCGCTCACAGTCGTCTACGGCCAGATCGACGAGACGAGCGATCGCGAGATCGCCGTGCAGATCTACCTCTGGACCGACGACGACATCCGCTTCCTCCACTGGCGTCGCGTTCAGTTCCGGATTCGCGGCCGCCGCCACGACCTCACCGACGCGGACGAGATCGCGTGGTCGATCTTCTCCGCCCAGCACACGCTCTCCCGCGAGGGAGGGATCAGCGACGCCCGTCGCGCATCCGTGGCACTCCTCGGTGCCGACAACAACGGCCGTGAAGAGCGGACCGACAACTACACGATCACCCTCGATAACCAGGAGTCATCATGACCAACGCAGTGCAGCTCCCGGCCGGCACCGAGCTCGGCAAGAGCTTCGAGTACGGCCTCGACGTCAACATCGGGACTCACGCGTCCCCCAACTGGATCCCGTTCCGACGGCTGTTCAACTTCAACTTCACACCCACCCCGACCACGCAGGACGCGACCACCTACGACGACAAGGGCTCGACCGCGAGCCTCGTCACGGCGTGGGCATGGGCGCTTGCCTTCGCCTCGCAGGTCAACCGGTCCGCGTCGTCCGGTCAGTACCTGCCCGAGGTCGAGGCGTTTCGTCAGCGGACGCTGCCCGCCTCGGTCGGCTCCCTCGCGGAGATCGAGGTCCGGTGGTACCACAAGCCGGCCACGGGCACCCCCAACCCGGCAGACGCCGGCCAGGGCGTCGCGACCGTCGCATACACCCGGCAGAACACCGGCCCCGAGGGCACCGTCGAGGTGTGGAACTGGACCCTCACGGGCGTCGGCTCCTACGTCCCGATCGCCAACCCGTTCAGCGGGTGGGGTGAGGTCACCAAGCCGAACGTGACCAGCGCAAGCCCCGAGGGTGCGCTCGCTGGTCAGCAGGTGACGATCTCCGGCACCGGCTTCGACGGTGTGACCGCCGCCGACGGTGTGAAGTTCGGCACCGTCAACGCGACCGGCTACGTGGTCCTCAACTCGAGCACCATCGTCGCTATCGTCCCCGCCGGATCCGCCGGGTCCGCGCCCATCAAGGTGAAGAACTCGGCCGGCACGTCGACCGACTTCCCCTACACGCGCGGCGCGTAACGCCGCCTCGGGTGGGGCACTCCGTCACAAGTGCCCCACCCACCCCCTCACCCGAGAGAGGACCACCATGACCGCTGTCGACTTCGACGACTGGGCCGCACCCGACCTCGTCCTCACCATCAAGGGGAACGAGTACCGCGTCCCCCCGCCGTGCACGATCGACGCGAAGAAGATCCTCGCCGCGGCCGCGCTCGGCGAGATCCGACTCGGGCTCGTCAGCGGCGAGGCATCCGAGGAGGTTCAGCGCATCCTCACCGCGGTGCGCCCCGACGACCACTTCGCCCTCACCAACCGGGTGTACGAGCAGATGGTCGCCGACCGTGTCGCGAAGACCACCATCGACCGGATGGCCTACTACGCCGTCTTCTACTGGGCGCGCGGCAAGCAGTACGCCGACATGGTCGCCTCACTGATGTGGTCCGGAGAGATCGCGCTCGAGGCCGCGGCGAAGGCGGCAGACGAACTCCCAAAAGCGCCGCGCTCCTCACGCCCGAAGACTGGGTCCAGTACGGCGTAGGGGAGCCGATCGACCACGACGATGCCGGGCTGCCGATCTTCGCCGACTACCGGCCGCCTCGAGCGGCGATCGAAGCAGCCGCCGTCGACGCGAAGGCGACGGGATCCGAGCCCGAGAACCCGGGATCGCAGACGGTCACGATCGACATCACCACCCTCGGACTCGTCCTCCACTGGGATCTCGTCATCGTCGACATGCGCGAACGCTTCCAGATCGACATGCACTCGCCCGCCGTGCTCGCTCAGCCGTGGCCGCACATCCGCGGCTACGTGCTCTCGCTTCTGTACTCGGAGACCCGACTGCAGGCAGCCCTCATCCGGAGGTGACCGACAATGCGCGTAGCCGAGCTCGAGACCCTGTTCACCGCGAACGTCGACCAGATCGAGAAGGCTGAGCGCCAGGTCCAGCAGACCGGACAGCGCATCGAGTCGAAGCCCATCAAGGCGAAGATCGACGCCGACGCGAAGGGCGCACTCGGCGCCATGGACCGCGTCGAGGGGCAGGCAAAGCGACTCGTCTCCAAGGACCAGGTCGTCCGCCTCGACGCCGACGTATGCCGCGGCGAGGCATCCGTCAAGCGCATCAACGACCAGCTCGAGGCGCTGCGCATCAAGGCCCTTGGCGGGCTCGACGTCACCGCCGAGACGAAGCGCGCCGAGGCGCAGCTTCAGAAGGTCACCCGCAACCTCACCGCGCTGAAGACCGCGCGGAACATGATCGAGGTCCAGGCCGACCCCGCCGACGCTCTCGCCGGCGTCGCGCAGGTCGAGGACGCCGCGAAGCGTCTCGTCACGATGAAGACCGCCCTCCAGGTCAACGCGAACATCTCGAGCGCGGAGGCCCGCGTCGAGCAGCTCAAGTCCCAGATCGAGTACTTCCGGGCGATGTCCCCGACCGTGCAGGTCGACGCCGACATCGCTCGCGCCGAGAACCGTCTCAAGGGCGCCGAGGCCGCGCTCCGTGACCTGAACGGCGCGCGCGCCATGATGGTCGTCGACGTCAACGAGGGTGGCGCTGAGCAGAAGCTCAAGAACGTCGCCGACGTCGCCGAGGAATCGGGCAACGACGGCGGCCGCCGCAGTGGCGCCGCGCTGGTCGGCGGCATCGTCGGCGCACTCGCATCCATCCCGATCGCGGGCGCCGTCATCGGCGTCGGCAAGGCCGCGGCGCAGGCCCTCCTCGACTCGTTCCAGGCTGGCCTCGCGCAGGAGAAGGGTCGCGACGACCTCCAGGCACTCACGGGCATCAGCGAGGCCGCAGCCGCCCGCCTGGCGCGCGCTGCCGGTGAGGCGTACGCGAACGTCTTCGGCGACTCGATCGAGTCCAACATGGACACCACGCGCCTCGCGCTGCAGTTCGACCTGATCGACGAGGACAACACGACGTCGGCAGCTCAGAAGACCATCGAGGGTCTCGCCGGCATCGCCGACGTGCTCCGCGAAGACGTGCAGCCGACCGCGACCGCCGTCACCACCCTGCTGAAGACCGGCATGGCGAAGTCGGCGCAGGAGGCATTCGACCTCCTCGCCACCGGTCAGCGGGAAGGCGCGAACCGCGCCGAGGATCTCCTCGACACCTTCACGGAGTACCCGGTCGTCCTCGCACGGCTCGGCCTGACCGGGCAGGAAATGCTCGGCCTGATCAACCAGGGACTCGAGGCCGGCGCGCGCAACAGCGACGTCGCGGCGGACGCGCTCAAGGAGTTCCAGATCCGCGCGACTGACGGGTCGAAGGCGTCATCCGACGGCTTCAAGCAGCTCGGGCTCGACGCGGAGGACATGACCGCCCGGATCGCCCGCGGCGGGAAGGACGCCCGCGCCGGACTGCAGGAGGTCCTGGACCGACTGCGCGACACCGAGGACCCCGTGATCCGGAACGCGGCCGCCGTCGCGCTCTTCGGCACGAAGGCGGAGGACCTCGGCGAGGCGCTGTTCGCGATGGATCTCACCAGTGCCGTCGACCAGCTCAACGGCGTCGAGGGCGCCGCGCGCCGAATGTTCGACACGATGGCGGACAACGACGCCACCAAGCTCGAGGGCGCTCAGCGCAACATCGAGGTCGCGGTCAGCTCCATGCAGGGCGCCCTCGCCGTCGCCTTCTCCGAGCCGCTGGGCGACTTCGCCGACTGGGTGTCCTCGAACCGTGGACCGCTGCTGCAGTTCTTCGTCGACCTCGCGAACGGGGCCCTCGACTTCGCCGAGACCGCCACCGACGGGATCGGTGCCTTCGTCTCGGGCCCGCTGGCCGAGATGGTCGCTGGTGTCGCCGGCATCATCGACGTCTTCAACGGCAACGAGGGGCGACCCAAGGAGCTCGACGACCTCGCCGAGGGGATGCGCCAGTTCACCGACTACACGGACGGTGCGATCGGCAAGATCGACGAGGCCCGGACCAAGCTCAACGAGTTCGCAGAGCCCGCAGTGGCCATGGCGAACCTCAACGACGCGCAGCGCCGACTCGCCGAGTCCATCGGCCAGGTCGGCGACGAGACGGGCCGGGTCGAGGACCAGGTGCGTGCGGCGCTCCAGGCACTGAAGGACGAGGGAGAAGCGGCCGCGGCGACGGGGGAGAACGTCACCGACCTCAACGCGCGCTACAAGGCGGGCACGGATGCCCTGCTCGACCAGATGGTCGCGACGGGGATGACCCGTGATGAGGCGAAGCGTCTCATCGACACGGTCAAGTCCGGCGCGCGCGGCAAGCTCACATTCGACGTGAACACCGCGGCCGCGTCGAACGCCATCAACCGCCTCATCTCTGCGAACAACGGACGCCGGATCACGCTCAACGTCGTGACCAAGGAGTCCCGCGTCGTCTTCTTCGGGTCGAGCCACGTCGCCACCTCGAAGGCCGTCGGTGGTCCCATCACCGGCCCCGGCTCGGGGACGTCCGACGACGTGCCGATCTGGGCGTCGAACGGCGAGCACATGCTCACCGCCGACGAGGTCATGAAGGCCGGCGGCCACGGGGCTATCTACCGCCTCCGCGAGGCGATCCGATCCGGTGCACTCCGGGAGCGCCTGAGATACGCGACAGGTGGCGAGATCAGCCTGTCGCACGCGCGGCTCATGGTTCGCCGCGCCGAGGAGAAGGTGCGCGCCTCCCGCGGGAAGAAGAAGGACGTCCGCGAGCGTGCCGCCGAGGAGCTCGAGCGCGCTCAGGAGCAGCTCGAGTCGACGCGCGCGTCGATCCGTGGCGAGCACCTCGACTTCAACACCGCGCAGCGTCGCGGCGAGAACCGTGAAGCCGGCATGAACGGCCGCGGGCTCTCGCTGATCGACGAGCTCACCGAGCTGTCGTACTCACTCGGCGGCAAGCAGGGGCCGAGGATGCGCACGCAGGCCGCGTCGATGGAGAAGCAGTACCTCTCCCTCGAGAAGGCCGCAGAGCGCGCAAGCGAGAGCGTCGAGAAGTCGGGCAGTCGACTCTCGGATCTGAAGGACCGGATCGCGTCGATGGCATCTGCGGTGTCGAACTCGCTGCGGCGGACGTTCGACGTCTCTCAGTGGACGGCGAGCACCCGGCAGGTCACGTCGACTCGCATGGTCGACGGGGTCGCGATCACCTCAGCGCAGACGAAGGATGTCCCGCTCACCGCGAAGAGCATCCGCGCCGACGCGAAGGCGAAGGCGCAGGCGATCGAGCGCTTCCAGAAGAAGCTCTCCCAGATGCGGGGCAAGGGGTACGCGGCCGCGCTCGTCGAGGAGATCGCGATGCTCGGATCCGAGGCGGGTGAGCCCGTCGCGGACGCGCTGCTCGGCGGGTCGAAGGACGACGTGAAGTCGATCAACGACTCGTACCAGAAGGCCGGCAAGTTCTCGGACCTCGCCGGCACCCAGTCGGCCGAGGCGCAGACCGAGAACGGCAAGACGATGCGCGAGCTCGTCGACGCCGCGGAGAAGCAGCTCGCCCTCGACGAGCGGAACCAGGACCGGATCGAGGCGAAGCTGTCCACCCTCACCGACAAGGTGATCCGGGCGCTCGCCTCCGGCTACGGGTCGGCGCAGAAGCGCGCGAACGGTGGGCCGATCTTCGGGCCCGGCACTCGCACCTCCGACAGCATCCCGATGTGGGCGTCCACGGACGAGCACATGTGGTCCGCTGCGGAGGTTGACGGCGCTGGCGGCCACCAGGCCGTCGCCCGGATGCGGAAGGCCGCGGTCAGCGGGCAGCTCGACGGGATGATCACGAAGGTCGTCCCCGTCGCGGCATCGCCGGCCGTCAACCGGCAGCTCACGGTCGCTCCACAGTTCGTGAACCCGATCGTCAAGAACCTCGAGCAGGACGCGTGGGAGACCGCGCAGATCCTTGCCGCGGCCGCCGGAGGTGAAGGTGTATAGCGTCGACGGAGTCCCGCTGCAGAACCCCGGCATGGGCTGGAAGTTCCGCGGCCCGTCGAAGCCGCTCTCGGATCTGACGGTGCAGCGCACGTCGCTGCGGGTGCCGGGTCTCCCCGGTGTCGTGGCGGGCGTGGAGAAGACGCTGGAGGCGCTGGACGCGCCGACGCTGATGCTCGTGGTCCAGACCCCTCGATCGGCGTACGAGGACGTCCTGGCGCTGCTGAGCGCCGGGAGCGTGCTGTCCATCACGGACCGTCCGGAGAAGCAGGCCGAGTACGAGCTGCTGACGACCTCCTACGAGGGGCACGGCAACGCTGACGCCATCATCGACGTCACCGCGGTTGTGCGCCTCCCTGGGGTGTTCTGGCGTGACGCCGAGGATACGACGCTCACGACGGACCTGACCAGCGACTCGGTCGTCGCCGACGCGTGGCGGATGACGGGGCTCGTCACGGATGCCGTGATCCGGGTCCGTGGGACGACCGGTCTGCGTCTCATCTCCAGCTCGGCGTACGTCGAGTACTCGCCGACCTTGACCTCGGGCTCGTACTTCCGGTACGAGTGCGCCACCGGCCGGGCGTTCGTCACGACGACGGACACCTGGATCGGTGGCACCGAGGTGTCCGGGGCGGTGGAGGACGATGGGCCGGGCGACAAGTTCGGGATCTACCCGTGGCGGCCGACGCCGCTCGAATCGATCGCACGGCTCAGGGTCGCGTCGACCGCCCGCGCCGCCGGCGCCCGTGTCGAGCTGAGGGGGAGGGGAGCGCACCTTGTCTGACTTCTCGATCCGGGTCCGCCGGTACAACACACCGACGAGCCGCGGTCGAGTCATCCAGGGTGCGCAGATCACCTTCACCGACGTCGCCGACGAGGCATCCGTCCTGACCCTCACCGTCCCCGAGGCAATCGCCGGGACGCTGCCGACCCCGTTCTACGCGGGCATCGAGGTCCGTGGTCCCAGCGGATGGGTGAAGCCCCGCAATGACCTGTTCACCTTCCACCGTCGCGCGGGGAACCAGAAGGACCTCGCCGCGATCAAGGACCTCTCCGGTGTGCAGTACGTCGCCGACCGGCTCGGTGCGCACAAGCTCGACCCGACCGAGTTCGGCGACGGCGAGGTCGCGTGGCTGAACGCCTCCGCCGGCGGTGTGCTCGCCGACTTCCTGTCCCGCATCCCGGGCACCGGGATCACCCGGGACTTCACCGCCGCGGTCGACAGCGCCGGCGCCGCGTGGCCGACCGCCGACAAGGCCGACCACAAGGCCGGCCAGTTCGCGTCGGGCAAGGCGATCCTCGACGCGCTCACCGCGGCGGCGTTCTGCACCTGGTGGTCTGAGGGCACGAAGCTCGTGCTCCGCAAGACCGGCACGGGCGTGAAGCGGAACATCCGCATCGACCCGCCGGCGAAGGACATCCTCGTCGACGAGGACACGACGGAGACCGCGTCGAAGTTTTACGTCGTCACCGACACCGAGGTCGACACGCAGATCGTCTACAAGCCCGAGCTCGGCGCAGGACCCCGGGAGGCGGTCGTCACCGTCGCCGGTGCGACGACGCCGCAGATCGCGCTCCGCATGGCGGATCCGCTGATCAAGGCGGCGGCGAAGGTCCGGCGGCAGATCACGGTGAACTACGACGCGGCGAGCCTCCCGGCTCGCCCGTTCGTCGACTTCCAGGTCGGCGACGACTTCGACGTGCACGACGGTGTCTACCGGCTCGTCGGCATCCAGGTCACGAAGGGCGACGCCGTCACGGTGCGGCTCACCTTCGGCGAGATCTTCCGCACCCTCGCCGCGAAGCTCGCCTCGCGCACGGCATCCCTGTCACTCGGATCCGGGCCGACGTCCATCGGCCGCCCGATCCCGTCGACGACCACACCACCTGCAGGCGTGCTCGCGCCGCCGACGCCGCCGTCCGTGACGTCCATGCTCGCGACGATCACCGTCGGCTGGGGGCGCACGCTCACCACCGGCGCACCGGGGGAGGGCTTCGCCGGAGTCATCGCTGAGGCGAAGCGCGCGAACGTGTCGACGTGGGTCCAGGTGGGCCAGGCGTTCGAGCGCGGCGGGATCACCTTCCCGGCATCCCGTGTCGGCGCCGTCCTCGGCAACCTCGTGCACGTGCGCCTCCGCGCGATCAACACGAAGGGCGTCCTGTCGGCACCGTCCGACGTCGTCGAGGTCGAGGTCGTCGGCATCGACGGCCCGGACATGGAGTTCGGCAGCGTCTCGACGAACCACATCATGGCCGGCGCGATCCGTGCGATGCACCTCGCTGTCGGCGTGGGGGAGACCGGTCAGCGGATGGAGCTGACCGGCGCGGGCATGGTCCTGTTCGACGAGGACGACACCCCGGTGGTGTCGCTGACCACCTCGAGCGCGAACGTCCTCACGATCAGCCAGCGCAACGACGAGGGCCAGGCCGTCGCGGTCGCGGTGATCGACGAGAACGGTGACGCCGCGTTCCAGAACCTCGACGTCTCGGTGGACGCGCTCTTCCAGGGCGCTCCGCTGATCGGTACCTTCGCCGACTCGCAGACCAACGGCGTCGACCTCTCCGACGTCGCTATGTTCGACCGCCTCGCTCGAGGCGTCGTCGCCGTCGGCGACATCGGGACCAGCGGTTACCCGAACGTCACGCACCAGCGTGCCGGGCTCGCATCGTTCCAGGTCGACCTTCGCGCCGGCCGGGTCTACCGGTTCGAGTTCTACGGGAACATCGTCTCGGAGTGGATGGAGCCGGGATCCGGCGAGCAGCTCTCGATGCAGGTGCACTGGTCGACCAACACGCAGTCGATCGTAAACCCGCAGACCGCGGGCGGAGGCTGGTCGCACGCTCGCATCCTGAACTCGGGCGCCGAAGCGGGGCTGGACTTCACCTACCCGTACATCGCGTTCCGCGAGTTCGTGGTCCCGACCGACGACACCTACAACGTGCTCGTCTCGCTCACCAACCCGTCAGCGCGAGCGTTCGCGTTCTTCCCGGGTGACTACCCGCAGAACCCGCCGCGCATCGAGACGGTGGACCTCATGCCGATCGAGGCGTGGGCGCGCGTCGACGAGGCGCTCGAGGACTACAGCACGCGGGCTTACGTCGCATCGTCGGGCGGCAGCAGCGGCTCGACCGCACCGGCCGCCCCGAAGACCGTCACGAAGGTCTGGAACGCCACCTGGTCGGTCCTGTGGGGGCCATCGGGGTCGATCCGTCCTGGGAGCGGGAACCTCTACGACGACGGCCGGATGCTGCAGGGCGGTGGCTCGTCGATTGGCGACGGCCGCGCGGGTCGCGTTGGCTTCCCGGCGCTCGGGATCTCCGGCAAGACGATCAAGGGCATGTGGCTGAAGGTCCGAGTCCGGCACACGGGGCTCACCGAGGCAACGCTCCGGATCGGCACCCACGGGAACACGGAGCCGCCATCGGGTGGGAGCCCGAACCTCGCGAACCAGTTCACCAAGCGGGTGAAGCGAGGGCAGACGTACTGGATCCCCGTGCCGAAGTCGCTGTGGGCGGCGGTCGCGTCGGGCTCGATCCGAGGCTTCCAGTTCGGCGGTCCGAACGTGAACGTCGGGAAGAGCGACTACGTGATCCTCGACGGCTACCCGTCCTCCAACGCGGCCGGCAGCTCTGTGCGGCCGCAGCTCAAGGTCACCTACCAGTAGGAGCAGCTCATGGAGTTCACGATCGTTGTCGGCGACCGGGTGCAGGCGCGCAAGAGCGCCGGCGACGACGTCGTGACGACGGAGTACACGGTCACCGCGATCGAGGGGGGAGCCTTCGACGGTTCCCCCCTCGGGGCGCTCGACACGGCGCAGGGGTGGAGCGTCGAGCTGATCCGCCGTGGTGACCCGGCAATGCCCGACGGGATGGCTGACATTGCTGTGTGGCTCGCGCAGAACCCGACCGAGCCGTGCCACGTCTTCGGCTCGCCCGCCTTCGGGTGGCGGACCCCTGACGGCCGCCCCATCGATCCGGCCGACGTCCTCCACTGGGAGCCGTGGGTAGAGCCCGAACCGCAGTCCTGACCCGCACCGCTCATCTCAGCCCTCGCCACCGGCGGGGGCTTCGTCGTTCCTGAGGAGGAACCAGCATGTCGCTCGCCAACATCAAGGAGTCCTACGCTCCCGCCCGCATGGGCCGGAAGTACGGCTACCGCGACCCCGACGTCTACACGATGAAGGGGTATCACCGAGCTCAGGACATCCGAAAGCTCGACCCGTCTCGGCGGTTCTCCGTGGTGACCGACGTGCACTCGCTGTCCGCCGGGAAGGTCGTCTACATCGGCCGCCCCAACGACCTCATCGAGCTCACGATCGTCGTCGACACGGGCCGCCGTCGAGGGCGCTACGAGTGGCACTCCCACAACGCCGTCCCCGTCGTGAAGATCAACCAGAAGGTCGGCGCCGGTCAGAAGCTCTGCCGAAACGCCGCTGCCGACGAGAACCCTGGCACCGCGTGGTCGGGACCGCACGACCACATGGGCATCTCCGACTACATCGACGGCGCCTGGCGCAACCGGCCCGAGTACGATCCGCGCCCATTCATCGCGGAGGCCCTCGCCGCCGTCGACAAGCCGAAGCCCACCCCGAAGCCCGCCGGCGTCAGCAAGCCGAAGCCCACCAAGATCACCTACTACGGCGAGCAGGTGACCACCGCAGACGTCAACCTCCGAGCCGAGCCGAGCACGAAGGCGGCGATCCTTGGTGTAGTCCCGAAGGCCACCGTCGTGAAGAACGGCGCAGCCATCAACGGCTGGCACCCCGTCAAGTGGGGCACCAAGACCGGCTACATCCGAGGCGACTACATCGTCGTGCGAGGGAAGACGGTCGCGTCTGACAAGGGCCTCAACCTCCGGAAGACTCCCTCGGAGAAGGGCACCATCATCACCGGGCTCCGCAAGGGCACGAAGGTGACGGTCCTCTCGGTCCAGGGTCTGACAGACAGCGCCCGCTGGTGGAAGGTCCGCGTCACCGTGCGCGGGATCGCCCGCACCGGATGGGTCGACTCGAGGTTCCTGAAGTGATCCCCGCCGCGTGGCGAGACAAGCTTGCGCACCTGTACGTGCCCGAGCTGTTCACCGCGATCCTCGGCGTCGGATCCGGGGTCTTCGCGATCACGATCCTCACCATGCCCGCGCGGTACCAGGAGATCCCGTCCTTCGCGCAGGCGTTCGCGATCGTCCCTCCTCACTGGTGGGGGCTGGTCATGCTGGCCGTGAGCGTCGCGATGCTGAGCCTCCTGGCTCACTCGCGCGCCGCGGCCGCCGTGCCGACCTTCCTGCTCGGCGCCGTCTGGGTGCTGTGGGTCGTCCCGATCGTGCTGTCACCCGGCTTCGCCCCGTCTGCTCCGATCGTCTACGGCATGATCTCGCTGCTCACTCTGACGGCGGGCCTCGCGTGCCTCGTGCCCCGAGAGGAGCGCAGATGAGCGACACCAAGCCCGTCCGCTGGTCCTCGACGACGAACGCCTGGGCCACCGGCGCGCAGATCATCTCGCTCCTGATCCCCGTCCTGTCGGTCGTCGAGATCTACCAGCCGGTCGCCCTTGAGGCGATCGGGATCGTCGTCGCCGACGCCTGGCAGTGGGTGCTCCTGGTCGCTGCGACCATCTCCCTCGCCGCCTCGCTCGTGATGCAGTTCGCCCTCGGCGACGGCAGCCGCATGCGCGCCGTCGTCCGGGTCGAGGCAGTCGCCACCGGTCTCGTCGCGCTGTGCTTCCTGTTCCTCTGGCACGCCCTCGTCGACGAGTACGGATTCGCAGCCAACCCCCTCACCCAGCTCCTCGTCGGCGGGCTCGGACTCGCCGCCGCGGGCCGCGTGGGGCAGATCGTCTGGGACCTGTGGAAGTACCGCCGCGCCCTCCGATTCGGACGCACCACGAGCGTGGAGGCGATCGCCCAGCCGAAGGACACCTGATGTGGACGGTCGAGCAGTGGGGCGTGCTGCTCGGGGTGGTCGCCACCCTCATCCTCGCCCTCGCCGGCATGACGAAGGCGATCACCGACCTCATCACCGCCTTCCGCAAGAAGGACACCAGCCCCGCCCCCCAAGTCGGGATCCCCGCCGTCGCGCCGCCCCCCGGCGACGACATCGACTATCGCGCCTTCGAAGAGATGAAGAAGGACCGCGACTGGTGGCGGGCTCGCGCTCTCGGCTCGGCCGAGCACCTCGACGAAGACACCCACCCCATCGACCCCAAGGAGTCACCATGAGCACCGAGATCGTCCCCACCAGCACCAAGCTCGCCGCTAAGCGCGGCTTCGTCCGCACCACCGCGCAGGCGTACGCCGCGACCCTGTCGGCGGGTCTCCCGTCGGCGGCTGTCATCGTCGCGGTCATCCAGGACCCGACCGGCTGGCTCCTCGCCGGCATCACGATCGCGCTCACCCTCGCATCGCCGCCGGCGGCTGGCCTCGCGTCGTACCTGTCGATCGTCTCGAACGGCGTCCCCGGCGAGTACGTCGAGGCGGCACTCAACGAGGCGGCGGAGAGCGACGGCTTCACCACCCCGGAGGGCTGATCATGACGACCATCAACGTCGACGTTCGCATCGGAGGTGGGCAGCCCCCTTCGAGCGGCGGGCGGGGCAAGTCGTACGTGCTGTACGCCCCCCGCACCGTGGTGAACACGTCGGCGGGGAAGACGATCGTGCCCGTCCCGGACCGCGTCGAGCTCGACCCGGCCAGCGGCACCGCGACCGTCACCCTCGACGCGCTCCCCGCCGAGACCCCGTACGTCTTCCAGTTCGAGGTCGACAACGGCTACTGGAAGTCGAGCGAGATTGTCGCGATCGTCCCGGCGTCCGGCACGCACAAGCTTGCTGACCTCGTCGTGCTCGGCGACGACTTCACGCCGCCGGCCTGGTACTCGAAGGTCCTGACCGCGCAGCAGGTCGTGGAGGACGCGGCGGCGGAGATCCCCGAGCTGGTTGCGGACGCGGTCACGCAGGACATCGCCGGCCGCGACCTCGTCGATGCGGCGAACGGCTTCCCGGCATCCGCCGCGGGTGGCTTCATGGGCGAGAACGGTCGCGCGACGGACCTCCTCGTCGATGTGAACGGTGACGTCATCCCGGAGACCATCACGCGGTGGGCGCCGCGCATCGGCGCGGCGGGCGGGTTCCTGTCCGGGCTGGTCGAGTCGCCCTGGTACGGCGGCGGCTTCGTCGGCGAGAACGGGCGGGCAACCGAGCTCAGCGTCGATCTCTCCGGCGACGTCCCGCCCGAGATCATCCAGCGCTGGTACGCGCGCGCTACGCCGCCGACGCAGCTCAACATGGACATGATCCGGTCCGGCCCTGACATTCTCTGCGTCGGTGACTCGCTCACCGCCGCCGGGGGTGTCGCGAACCGGCTCGCAACCCTGACGGGTCGCACGGTCCGGAACATGGGCGTTGGCGGCGAGACGACGACGACGATCCTCGCGCGTCTCGGCGTGTGGCCGTTCCTCATGAGCCCCGCCGGGATGGTCATTCCCGCGAGCGGGTCCGTCGATGTCACCTTCGCGTCCTGGTATCACTCGGGTGGCAGCAACGCATGGCCGCTTCTGCAGGGAGACGGCGTCGCGGGGGATGACCTCTGGGGCACCGTTGCAGGTGTTCGCGTGAAGCTCAGCATCCGCGTGAAGGACTCGGCGGTCGCCTACCCGTCGCACGGCGCGGGCGACATCTACCAGCTCACCCGCGACGGATCCGGGAGCGCCATCACGCTGAAGCGTCCCGAGCCGTTCATGCCTGAGTACGGGCAAGCTCGCGCAGGCGACAAGATCCTTGCGTGGCTCGGGCAGAACGGACCGAGTGACGACGCCACCTACGCGGGCTTTCAGGCGCTCGAGCAGTGGACGAAGAAGGCGGACTCGCAGTTCCTCTTCATGACCAAGCCGACGGGAGACAACACCGGCTGGACCGACTTCGAGAAGAGGATGGCTGACCGCTGGGGACGCCGCTACCTCAACGTGCGCCGGTTCCTGATCGACGACGCGCTCCCTCTGCTCGGCCTCACGCCGACGTCAACCGACCTGGCCGACATCGCGGCGGGCCGAGTCCCGACGCAGCTCCGCACCGATTCCGTCCACCACACCGCGGCCGCTCAGCAGGCAATCGCTGATTGGCTCGTCTACCCGCGCATGCGCGAACTGGAGATGATCTGACATGGGACGCTTCATCCCGCTCACCGGCGTCAACCCGCCGAGCACACGGCCCAAGGTGAACACGCTGCATCCGCTCCTGCCAGAGAACGGCGGCGCGCTGCTCCTCGTCGAGCCCGGTGCGCCGGGTGGGCTCGGCTTCCCGACTGCGGGCGTAGTTCCTCCGAGCAACAACTACGTCAAGAACATCGCGCTTGCTCAGGCCCTTGCTGCTATCCCGGGGTCGGACGAACTCAAGGTCTCGCCCCAGCTCTACTACGGGTCGTTCCTGGCGGACGGAGCCACTCGAGGGAAGATCGAGCGGACAGCCAAGGGAGGCCTCCACACCCTTATCCGGCCCGCCGACGAGAGTGTGACGACGGGCCTCGCGGAGCTTCACTCGGAGCTTCGCTTCACGGGGGCAGCGGGCGGGCTGGTCGCGTTCCTGGAGGCGCGCAAAGCGACCGACTCCTTCTTCTGGACGACATGGTTCATCGACACGTACATCCCGAGTGGGGCATCCACGTCCTACGACGACATGATGTACGCGATCTCGAACACGGCGGCCTCTGGGAACTTCCTCGTCCGTCTGCGGCCGAACTCGAACGAGAACGCCGACCTCGGCTCCAAGCTTCCGGTCAACCAGGTCAACGTCGCCACCTATGGATCCGCCGGAACGAACGATCAGACCGGGACCAGCCCCATCCAGAACGTGCACGCAATGCTGACCGGTCCGTACGGGAGCCTGAACTCTTACAACGGCGGGGGCGCCACGTACGGGAAGCACCGCTCGCGCGCCTACTACCTGGCGTACATCGAGGATCTGACCATCAGCGGCCGGACCTACGCCCAGGTCGAGGCGATCAACGCGGCTGCCCACGCGGCCGCATTCGGTCCCGGCGGACGTTACGCCGGGGACACCTGGACGAACCCGGCGACCTGGACCCCCTAGAACACCGCGCACCACAAAAGCCCCCGGCCAGCATCCGTAGATGCCGGCCGGGGGCTTTTGTGTTTACTGCGACAGTTCGGAGTTGATGGCCTCCGCGATCGCGGCGTGGCCTGCGTCATTGGGGTGCACGCCGTCGTCGGAGAGCAGCTCGTCCCGGCCTCCGAGGGGCTGCCCTATCTCCAGGAACTCAGCGTCCACAGAGGCGGCTGCGTCTCGCTCCCAGGTAGTCATGTCCGCGAGGATGGCGGGCGGCTCGGTGCTGCCCCAGAGGGGTGAGGTGACGATGATCCTGGCATCGGGAACTTCCGCACGTAGCTCGGCGAAGAAGGAGTCGATCGTCGCGTGGAGCGCCTCGGGATCGTCGCCAGCGTTGTTGCGGCCACCGCTGACGACCACGACCGCGGGCTGGAGCTTCGCTGCGGCATCGATCATCTCGACGTAGGACTCGCAGTAGTCCTTCCCGCACCCCTTCCGCGCCAGCTCGGGGTCGAGGTTCTCGCGGGTGATGAAACCCGTGCCGCCTCGGCCGAGGTTCTTCGCGAGCCAACCCTGCTCGGCGGCGACGAGCTTGACGAAACCGCCGTCTGTGCTGCCCGCGCCGGCTGTGTAGGAGTCGCCGATGAACGCCGCGACGGGCTTCTTCTCCGGGACGAACATCGACGGGAGCGGGCGAGGTGCAGCTTCGCTTCGCTGCGGCGGCGTGAGGGCGGCCGGCACCGCGACCGCGACCGCAGCGATCAGGGCGACGAGCGCGAGGCCGAGGCCCCAGACGGGCATCCCGCCGTACTGCTGCCGCCACCAAACGTTGCTACGAGACCGTCGCCTGCGGCGTCGTCGATTCCCACCCATGCGCGAGATTCTATGGGAGGTGGTGACGCTGCATTTACGCCCAGTCGAGCATCCTCTGCAGCAGCTCCTTCGTCACGCGCACTCTGACGCGCGACTCCTCGACGCGGTCGTGACCGATGATGAGCTCGAAGTAGTTGCCCTTATTGCCGCCGTGTCGGGTGAACGAGAAGAGCTCGGGCGGGAGGTGGCTGCCCATGATGATCTCGTGGCCCTCCACCGCGAAGGGCGCTTCGCTGTTGAGTGCCTGCTCGTGGAAGTCGCAGACTGCCGCCTGACGGACGGGGCCGTCCCCGGGGAAGTTCCAGACGACGGTCGCCGGCTCGGCGCAGTCGCGGACGTAGCAGGTCGGCAGTGAGGGCTGTTCGGTCATGGCCGGGAGCCTATAGCCGGCCACCGACTCAGACCTCGCGCACCTCGAGCAGCCGCCAGCCGTCCGGCACCTTCGCGAGCAGCGCGCCACGATCGTCGGCTTCGACTTCGCGGATCCCGTCGACGCGCCGGTACGTCGCGGTCGCGGTCAGCGCGGTACTGCCCTTGATCATCTGCACGGGCGCGGCCGCGAGCTCAAACCCGTCGGGAAGCTGCGCGATCGCCGCGGCATGGATCTCCTCGAGCGAGTTGCCGGTGAGCTCGGCGGTGCGGGTCTCGTCGGGGCGGATCGTGCCGATGTACATGACCACCAGCCTAAGAACTTCGCGTGCTGGTCAAGATCCGGAAGCCGGGAGACGCTTGAGGATGGCCTCCAGTAGCGACTGCACTGACGCGGTCTCGTCCGAAGTTGGCTTCCCGTGCTCCGGCGCGGACAGCAGAAGCCGCTGCGCGAAGCTCTCGAACAGGCGGCCCTTCAGTTCCTCGTCCCGGATCGACTCGGCAAGAGCGGGGAAGGTCTTGAGCTGGACCAGCAACGCCGATGCCCAGTTGCCGTTGCGGCGGTGCATGCCGGCCTGCCGTCCGAAATAGGTCGCCAGGCCAGCAGCACCGGCAATGATCGCCAAGCGATAGATGGCGCCCGCGACATCGTCGCTCGCAGGATGAGGCACGACGATCGCGGCGAGCAAGGTCAATGCGATCAAGGAAGCCGCGAACCATCGGAAGAACTCGGCCGCCTGTAGCTGCTTCTTCGCGTAGATCGAGAGTGCCTCCGCTTCGCCCGCGATCCCACTCACGCCTGCGGCCTTTGCTGTTACCTCCGCCAATCGGGTCGCCTCTTCAGCAGCGTCGGCGGCGGTGGCCCGCAGCCTCTCTATGTCGGCCATGTAGGAGCGTTCCCGATCAACCTGCGCACGTTCGCTCAGGAGGAAGTTGAGGTCCTCGACCTCCTGTGAGAGCAGGTGATCCAGTGTGGAGGGCGGGTCGTCCTCTGGCGGAGGCCCGTCGGCTTCGATGATGCGATTCATCTCGCTGACCAGATCCTCGCCGCAGGAGCTGATGTAGTTGTCGACCACGAAACCATTGGGCGAGATGTCATCCCCTCCACCAGCCAGGCTGGACCTCAGCTCGTAGAGCATGTTCTCGATCTGGGAGGCGCTCGTCACGATTCGGGTAACTAGCGCGGGAGTCACGGCGCCCGAGAAGAAAACCCGCCTGCATATTTCGAGATAGCGCTGCGCACGGTCCAGTGCGCCGCTGATGTCACGCCGGACAGCGCCGGCGGGCAGTTCTGCTTCGATGACGCCCCGGGTTGCGATCGCATCTTCTTGGGCACGCGTCAGAACCTCGGGTGTCTCATCCATATGCGCGTCTCCTTGCTAGTCCCGCCGGAGTCTACAGAGGACGCCGGGGGCGACTACCCGATCAAGCCCGACGACTCACCGCGTTCCGCCAGACGATCACCGACCGACGGCCCCCGTGCGCTTCCCACTCGACGCACACGACCCGGTCGTTCCACCCGGTCGCGATCGCGGGTATGCGTGTCGCCGGCCCCTCCGCCCAGGAGATCCATGCCCACACCGGCTCGCCGCGGTTGGTCCACTCGAACGGCTGCGGGCCGAACGCCTGCTGCGGGAGCGTCGTCGCGCCGCGGACGTTCGCCGATTCCATGATGCGAGCGTCGTTGAGGCTGTCGTAGTGCGCCTCGTAGCGGCGATTCTTCGTCACGGGTGGCCGGGATCCTTCCTCCGGCCGAGGATGCCATCGTACGCCGACATAGGATCGTCCCCATGAGGCTCCCGGCTGACCCCTTCGAGGGTGGCGAGCAACCCAACTGCCCCGCCTGCGGGACCGTCATGCGTGACGCCGACGGCGGCTACCAGTGCGGCGGGTGCGGATGGTTCCAGGACGTCCCTTGGATCAAGCGCCCCAGCAACGGCGACGACGCTCCGAGCATCCGCGGAGGCTGAGGGTCAGTCGATCCAGTCGCCTCCGAGCGTTTCCTGCATGGCCTCGGCTTCGGGGGAGTTGATGACCCAGTTCTCGCCGACGAGGAGGGTCGGCTCGCTGATCGTCCCCTCGCTGAGGAACGAGACCAGCTCGTCCTTCTCGTCCGTGTTGGCGAACAGCATCAGGACGGTCTGATCGGAGCACTCGCCCGAGGCGGTCGCATCCGTGACGACGTCGGTCTGCTTCCAGTTGCAGACACCGCCGGCGTCGATGAACGCGTCCTTCAGCTCGTCAATCGTGGAGATGCGGCCGAGCTCCTGCTGCTCGGTCTCCTGCGGCTGCGCCGACTGAGCGCTGCAGCCCGCAGTTGTCCCGATCAGCAGCGCGGCCATGGCTGCCGTAGTGACGATCCTTTTCATTCCAACGAGCCCCCGTGAATCGATGTGACGTGCGTGTGCGTCGTCAGTATGCCAGCCACCTGCGATGTCGGTGGTCGATGCGACCCTCGTGGGGATGCCTACCCCGACGACATCCCAGCTACTCGCCTTCGAGGTGCGCCATCCCGGCCACCCTGGCGACAAGCAGCTCGCGATCGAACGTGAGCTCGGCGTGACCGCCGCGCGGTACTACCAGTTGCTCGGCCGGGTCATTGACGAGCCGGAAGCGGAGCAGCTCGACCCGATCCTGGTGCACGGGCTGCGGCGTCTCCGGGATCGCGCGGACGCGCGTCGCAGGCGTCAGCAGCGGGCCGCGTGATCCGCCGTTTACTCGCCGTTTTGAGTCACGAATGTCCACTACTAGCCACCACTCGACGGCCACCCGGCCCCGGTCAAGCCGCGGAATCACGCGGAAGTCACCATTCCCCACGACTCACCACTAACCGCATCCCATAAACGGGGGTTGCAGGTTCACGTCCTGTAGCCGACATTGCTCACGGGAACAGCCGCTGCGTCGCTTTTCGCCCGTTCGCGTCGGACGCGCAGGCGCAGGAACGGACGCTCGACGAACCAGTAGGACGCTTCCGCGACGAGCAGGAGTGCCAGGAGTCCGCCGATCGTGAGCCCCCCGAACCAGGTCTCGTTGTGCCGGGTCAGGAACAGCTGCTGGTAGAGGTAGAGGCTGTAGGAGATCAGCCCGATGTGGACCATCGGTCGCCAGTTCAGGAATCGTCCGAACGGCGAGGCGGGTGCCCGCATCATCCACACGATGACGAGCGCCACCGCGAGAGCATCGCCGACGTAGCCGACCGTGTACATCCACACGCCTTCGAACCTCGACGTGAGCGCCCAGGACAGCGGCAGCCACACCACCACCGCCCACTGCAGGTGACGCGCGAAGATCCAATCGGTGAGGCGCTCGAACCATCGCTCTCCCGCGCCGTACGCCAACAGGCATCCGATCATCAGCGCGTCCGCGCGAGTGTGGAACATGTAGGTCACCCCGCCCTCGGGCACGAAGGGCAGGAGGTAGGTCCCGATCCGGACGAACGGCGAGATGAGCACGCCGATGACGAGCACCTTCACCGCGACCCGGCGCGGCATGAGGATGACGGCGAGGGGCCAGAGGACGTAGAACTGCTCCTCGACGCTGAGCGACCACGTGTGCCCCGTCCACCACGAGCCGTCGAGCGGCCAGTAGTCGCGGAGGAACAGGGCGGGGCTGATGATGTCGCGAGGGCCGAGCCCGTCGATCACCCGGGTCACCGCGAGCGCGGAGACGACCGCGAGGAAAACGAACAGCGCGGGAAGGATGCGGTACGCCCGACGGCGGTAGAAGGCCGAGAGCGAGATGCGACCCGTCTTGCCGCGCTCGCGCAGCAACAGCGTCGTGATCAGGAACCCCGACAGGACGAAGAACGCCTGCACGCCGAAGTATCCGCCGGGAAGGTTCGCTCGGAGGAACACCACGACGTCGTTCTGGGGAAGCGTGGCCGCGCCGTGCCCCCAGATCACGCAGAGCACCGCGAGCGCTCGGATCCCGTCCAGCGACGGGATGGTGCGGGCGAGCGCCGGATCGGTCGCGCGCGAGACGGTCGACGCACTCGTCATGTCTTCCCCCAAGAAGTCGCGAGCAGCGCAGGTCCCCACCGCGCTCAGCCCGTCTAGGGCATGACGCTACCCGCTCGCACGACGTTTCGCGAGGGTCGAGCGAGCGGGTAGCTTCGGCTCACGCCACCGGCGTCTCGGCCTCACGAGGCGTGACGCGGACCTCCGCGATGCGCCGGCGGTCCATGGCGGTCACCTGGATCGTCGCGCCGTCGACGTCGATCGTGTCGCCCACGACCGCGAGGCGACCGAGCTGCTCGGTCACGAATCCGGCGACCGTGTCCGAGGCGCCGCGGGGGAGCGTGATCCCCGTCGCCTCGGAGAAGTCCTGCAGGTTGAGGCGCCCGTCGATGATCTCGCGATCACCCACGGGGGCGACGGCGTCGTCGTACTCGTCGAAGATCTCACCGACGACCTCCTCCACAAGGTCCTCGAGGGTCACGATGCCGTCCGTACCGCCGTACTCGTCGACGACGACCGCGATCTGGTGCCCCTCCGCCCGCATCTTCGTCAGCGTCGGGAGGACGCGCGCCGTCGACGGGAAGTAGGGGATCGGCCGGACGATGCTGGACAGGGGGGCCGCCGCATCCGCAGCCGCCTCGAAGAGATCCCGGACGTGCACGAAGCCGACGATGTCGTCGATGGACGTGTCGGCGACGGGGTACCGCGAGAACGGCAGTTCGTGCACGGCGGAGATGGCCTCGCCGATCGTCGCGCTGTCGTCGAGGGAGGTGACGTCGGGACGCGGTCGCATGACTTCGCTCAGCTGTCGTTCCCGCAGCGAGAGGACGTCCTCCAGGATGCGGCGCTCGTCCTCGGGCAGACCTTCGTGGCTCGCGACGATGTCGCGGACCTCCTCATCCGTCATCTCCTCACCCGTCTTGTGCGGGTCTCCGCCGAGGAGGCGCACGAGGGCGTTCGTCGAGACCGATAGCAGCCAGATGACCGGCCTCATCACCTTGGCGAACCCGTCGAGGACGGGCGCGACGACGTAGGCGAACTGCGTGTTCCGCTGGATGGCGAGACGCTTCGGCACGAGCTCCCCGAGCACGAGCGACAGGTACGCGATGAGCAGCGTGAGGATCAGCGTCGCGATCGTCAGAGCCAAGCCCGGGTCTGCGCCCCACGATTCGATGAGCGGCGCCACCGACGGGGCGATCGAGGTCGCGCCGTACGCGGCGGACGCGAAGCCCGCCACGGTGACGCCGATCTGCACGGCCGAGAGGAACGTGTTGGGGTTGCGGGCGAGGCCCGCCACCTTCTGCCCACGTTTGCCGCGCGCGGCGATCGCGTTGATCTGGCTCTCCCGCAGGGTCACCAGCGCCATCTCGGTCGCCGCGAACACCCCGCCCACCAGGACGAACACCACGACGAGGGCGATGTTGAGGGCCAGATCGTTCATCGAGTCACCTCGATGCCGTCGGTCTCAGTGGTGGGCGGGATCGTATGATCGCTGTCCATCGGTCAGCGGTGCTCCTTCGTTTCTGCGGGGGAGGGGGTCGAGGTCGGTGCGCCGGCGTCCAGCTCGCGCTCGCGGTCGCGACGGGTCTTGGCGAGGCTCGCCACCGTCGCGACGACGATCGTGGCGGCGATGAACAGGAGCGAGAACCAGATCGGGATCTCGGGAGCCCAGAGCATCGGCTCGCCGCCGTTGATGAACGGCAGCTCGTTGACGTGCATGGCGTGCAGGACGAGCTTCACACCGATGAAGGCGAGGATGACGGCCAGGCCCTGTGCGAGGTACACGAGGCGCTCGAGCAGACCGCCGATGAGGAAGTACAGCTGACGCAGACCCATGAGGGCGAACGCGTTGGCCGTGAACACGATGTACGCCTCGTTGGTGAGACCGTAGATCGCGGGGATCGAGTCGACCGCGAAGATGAGGTCGACGAAGCCGATCGCGATGATCACCAGCAGCATCGGGGTGACGAAGCGCTTACCGGCCTTCTTCACCGTGAGCTTGTCGCCGTTGTACTCGTCGCTGACGGGCAGGATGCGGCGGACGAACTGCATGAACTTGCCGTTGGCCGGGTCGGACTCACCGTGTGCGAACGCCTGACGGTAGGCGAGGAACAGCAGCAGCGCGCCGAAGACGTAGAAGATCCACGAGAAGTTCTCGATGAGCGCGGCGCCGACGGCGATGAACGCGCCCCGCATGATGAGCGCGATGACGATGCCGATCATCAGCACCTTCTGCTGGTACTTCTTCGGCACCGCGAACCCGGTCATGACGATGAGGAAGACGAAGAGGTTGTCGATCGACAGCGCCTTCTCGGTCAGGTACCCGGCGAAGTACTCGCCCGAGTACACCCAGCCCCAGCCCGGGATGAGGCCGATGACGACACCGAAGATCAGCGCGAGACCGATGTAGAACGCGGACCAGCGCGCCGACTCGCCGATCGACGGTTCATGCGGCTTGCGGACGTGCGCGAAGAATTCGTAGACGAAGAAGGCGATCGTGACGGCGATCGTGATGCCCCAGACGAGAGGGGTGATTTCCACAGGAGTCTCCTCAATGGCGTGATGAAAGGACGCCAGAGTCTTCTCCATCCCGAGTGATCGGGACCGGTGGTCCGGGATGCACCTTCACATCCGTAATGACGAACCGACCGTCGTGGAGTACTCCCCCTGGGACTGAAAATGTTACGGGATCGGCGCGGGCAAAACTGACAATTGCCTGACGCGGCCGAGCCTGCTAGCCGCGGGAGGGTTCCTTGAGATCGTCGCTCGCGTACGGCGCCGGCGCCGGCGCGTGCGCGTACGGGATGAACCAGCTGGCGAAGTCCAGCGGAGGTGTCGCGGCGGCGGCATCCCGCTTGCTGATCGCATCCTGCTCGACGAAGAGGGATTCCGCGTCGAGATCCTGGAACAGCACGGTGTCCAGGTGCTCGCGCCAGCCCTCCGGCAGGTCGCCGGTGAGGCGTTCGGCGCTGCGCGCCGCCTCGTCGAGCACGAGCTTCAGCGCCAGCTCGTGGGCGACGGTGGGAGGGTACACGGGTGAGGCGCTGAGCCGGGAGGTGACCTCGATCGTGGCGGCGAGGAACTTCTGCGCGAACGCCCGGTCGTAGTGCGTCGCGTACTGCGGGGGCAGTTGCGAGATCACGTGCGTCTCTCGCCAGGCGGATCGCGTGTCGGCCGCGTCCGCCAGCTGGCGGACATCGTCGAAAAGGCAGTCGACGACCAGGACGGAGGCGTTCCAGACGAGCCCCTTGATGATCGTCCGCTGGCGCAGCTCGGATGCCGTCGCCTCGGTCGTCGGTCCGCCGAAGAGTTCGTCCAGTGCCCAGTCGATCCCCGCCAGGCGCGCACCCGCCCGGGCGACCCGCGCGGTGTCGGAGGATCCTTCCGGAACCTCGCCCGACGTGCCCTCCCACTCCGAGTCGACGATCGAGGAGTTGGTGGATTCGATGCGCACCAGCTGCTGCGCGCCGTCGGCCACCGACACCTCGATCAGCGACAGCAGCGCGTCCTCGGCATCCATCGACGACGCGGACATCCGTGACGCGTCATCCATGCCGCCGACGAGATCGTCGGGGTGCGCGCAGACGAGGTCGAGATCGATGCGGACCGCCGCGCGGTAGCGGGGAACGGGTGCCATGGGGGCATCGTACCCACGGCCCCGCTTACAGTGTCAGTCCGCGTCGGCCAGTCCCAGGACGTCGAGGAGCCAGGCGAGCTCGAACGCGCGCTCGCGCCACGAGTTGTACCGCCCGCTGACGCCACCGTGCCCCGCCACCATCTCGCATTTGAGCAGGGCGTCCGCACCGACCTCGCGCAGCCGCGCGACCCACTTCGCCGGCTCGACGTAGAGCACCCGGGTGTCGTTGAGCGAGGTGACGGCGAGGATGCGGGGGTACCGGACGCCCTCCTGCACGTTCTCGTAGGGGGTGTACGACTTCATGTAGGCGTACACGTCGGCGTCGTGCAGCGGGTCGCCCCACTCGTCCCACTCGATCACGGTGAGCGGGAGGGACGGGTCGAGGATCGTCGTCAGCGCGTCGACGAACGGGACTCCGGCGAGGATGCCCGCGAACAGGTCCGGGGCGAGGTTCGCCACGGCGCCCATGAGCAGACCGCCGGCGGAGCCGCCCTCCGCGACCAGGCCGTCGGGGGAGGTGTACCCCTCGGCGACGAGGTGACGGCCGACGGCTACGAAGTCCGTGAAGGTGTTCCGCTTGTGCAGCAGCTTGCCCTCCTCGTACCACTGGCGCCCCATCTCGCCACCGCCGCGGACGTGAGCGATCGCGAAGATCACGCCGCGGTCCAGCATCGACAGGCGCGCGACCGAGAATCCGGGCTCGATGGAGTGCTCGTACGAGCCGTAGCCGTAGAGGTGCAGGGGGCGGGGCGCCGCTCCCGGTTCGCCGAACGACCGCTTCCACACGAGAGAAACGGGGACGCGCGTGCCGTCGTCGGCGGTCGCCCAGACCCGTTCCTGACCGTAGTCGGCCGGGTCGTACCCGCCGAGGACCGGCTGGCTCTTGCGCAGCAGGAGCTCGCCCGTCGCCACGACGTAGTCGTACACCGTGCCGGGCGTCACGAACGAGGCGTAACCGAGACGGATGACCGGGGGCGCCCACTCCGACGATCCGCTCGCCCCGGCGGCGTACAGCGGCTCGTCGAAGGCGATCTCGGTGACCTCATCGGTGGCGTAGTCGAGGAGCCCGACGCGCGCGAGGCCCTCGCGGCGGTACTCGACGACCGCCCAGTCGCGGTAGGCGGACGCGTCGAGCAACCGCCGACCCGGCTGGTGCGGCAGCACGACGTGCCGCTGCCCGGTGGGGTCGGATGCCGCTACCCGCACCAGCTCGAAGTCCAGCGCGCCGTCGTTGTGGAGGATGTAGAGCACGTCGTCCCCGTCGATCACCGCGTGGGTCAGCGAGTACTCGACGCCCTCGCGGCGCGGCCACACCGATCGGGGCTCCGCCGTGAGGTCGTCGGCCGGGACGAGGAACTCCTCCGAGGTGATGGAGGACCCCACCCCGATGACGAGGAAGCGGTCGCTGCGGGTGAAGCCGGCGCCGACCCAGTACCGCTCGTCGGGTTCGGTGAAGATCACGCGGTCGGATGCGGCATCCGTCCCCACTTCGTGCAGCCAGACGGTGTCGGGTCGCCAGGCGTCGTCGACGGTCGTGTAGACGACGTGACGACCGTCGGGGGAGAAGACCGCGCCGGAGAAGGTGTTCTCGATGACGTCGGCGAGGTCGTCGCCGGTCACCAGGTCGCGGACGCGGAGGGTGTAGCGCTCGTCACCGGCGACGTCGACGGCGTACAGCATCCGGGTGCCGTCGTTCGAGACGTCGAGGCTGCCGAGGGAGAAGAAGTCGTGGCCCTCGGCCTCGACGTTGCCGTCCAGGAGCACCTGCTCGCCGGGGACGTCGGTGTCGGGGGAGAGCACGGGCGGCGTCCAGTCCGCGACGTCCGCGATGGGGGCGCGGCAGTTGATGCCGTACTGCTTGCCCTCGACGGTGCGGCCGTAGTACCACCACCGCCCGCGGCGCGAGGGGACGGAGAGGTCGGTTTCGAGCGTGCGGCCCTTGATCTCCTCGAAGATCCGCTCGCGGAGGCCGGCGAGGTGCGCCGTACGGCTGTCGGTGTAGTCGTTCTCCGCCTCGAGGTGGCCGATGACGGTCTCGTCGTCCTTCGCGCGCAGCCACTCATAGGGGTCCGAGACGGCGTCTCCGTGGTGCGTGCGGGTGAACGGGCGGCGGTCGGCGACGGGCGGTGTCACGGCTACGGAGGTCACCCGACCACGCTAACCGACCCTCGCGGGCGCGCGCGGGTTATGCCATGGCGGATCGTGTGCGAGGATTTCCCAGGCCCGATTGAACCCCTGGTGACGTCTGGGTGAACTTTTCGTTCGCAACGCCGATCGCCGCGGCACCCGTTCCCCCGATTCCCGACGGAAAGCGAACTGTGGAGACCGCAGCACTCATCGTCGTCCTGGTCATCGCACTGGCACTCTTCTTCGACTTCACCAACGGCTTCCACGACACGGCGAACGCGATGGCGACGCCGATCGCGACGGGCGCACTCAAGCCCAAGGTCGCGGTGCTGCTGGCTGCCATCCTCAACCTCGTCGGCGCATTCCTGTCGACGGAGGTCGCCAAGACGATCTCGGGCGGCATGATCCGCGAGGATCAGCTCTCCCCCTCGATCTTCCCCGCGATCATCTTCGCCGGGCTGATCGGCGCCATCACGTGGAACATGCTCACCTGGCTGCTCGGCCTTCCCTCGAGCTCCTCGCACGCACTCTTCGGCGGCCTCATCGGGGCGACGATCGTCGGCGCGTCCGTCAGCGCGATCAACGTCGGTGTCGTCCTGTCGAAGGTCGTGCTCCCCGCCCTCATCGCCCCCCTCACGGCCGGCATCATCGCCTTCGCCGCCACGAAGATCGCTTACGCCGTCACCCGCCGCTACGACAACAAGCCGGACGGCCGCGACGGCTTCCGCTGGGGTCAGATCTTCACGTCGTCGCTCGTCGCCCTCGCGCACGGCACCAACGACGCGCAGAAGACGATGGGCGTCATCACCCTCGCCCTCATCACGGTCGGCTGGCAGACGCAGTCCGAGCCCGAGCTCTGGGTCATCTTCGCGTGCGCGTTCACGATCGCTCTCGGCACGTACATGGGCGGGTGGCGCATCATCCGCACGCTCGGCAAGGGCCTCACCGACGTCAAGCCCGCACAGGGCTTCTCGGCGGAGGCATCCACCGCGTCGACGATCCTCGCCTCGAGCGCGCTCGGCTTCGCCCTGTCGACGACGCAGGTCGCCTCGGGGTCCGTCATCGGGTCGGGCCTCGGTCGCCGCGGGTCGAGCGTGCGCTGGCGCACCGTCGGGCGCATCACGGTCGGGTGGGTCCTCACGCTTCCGGCCGCCGGCATCGTCGGTGCACTGGCCGCCCTCCTCATCGTCGGACTCGAGAACCTCTTCGGCGAGGGACCGGGTGAGCTGATCGGCGTCATCATCGGCGCCGTCGTGGCCGTCGCCGTCGTGCTCGCGATCTTCCTGCGGTCCCGGCGCAACGAGGTCACCGCGGCGAACGCGATGAGCAGCGAGGTGGCCGACTCGGGTGCCGCCGTCGGTCTCACGGAGGAACCGCCCCCCACACGCCGTCAGCAGCGCGTCGCGCAGTCCGCCGCCGCATCCGACGAGGAGGGAACCCGATGAGCGTCGACGTCAACTGGCTCGCCTTCGTCCAGGTCTTCGTCGCGGCGCTCCTCGCCGCCGCGACGGTGGTCGCCTTCTACGCGATCGGTCTGCGTCTGCTCGTTCGGGCGGGACGGGTGCCGGTGGTCATCCCGGCCACCTTCACCGACGCGCTGACCGTGATGACGCCCAAAGAGCAGAAGCGGGCCGCCAAGGCCGCCAGGAAGGCCGCCAAGAAGAACCCGCTGAGCCCGGCGCAGAAGCGCATCGCCCTCGTCGGGGCGTACGCCGCGTTCGCGGTCTGCGGCCTGGTCGTGCTGGGCGGGCTCCTGCTCATCCTGTTCAACCACTGATCGCCGCGCGTCCGGAGGCGTCAATAGGCTGGGCGGCATGCAGCCCGTCTCCTTCGGTCGCCATGCGCCCGCCGTCCGCACGATCGTCCATCTGAGCGACACCCATCTGCTCGCCGGCGATCGCCCGCTCGGTGGCGCCTACGACGCCACGGGCGGTGTCGCGGCGGCCCTCGCAGCCGTCGAGCGCACCGGCATCCGCCCCGACGCGATCGTCGTGACGGGCGATCTCACCGACCTGGGAGAGCCCGCCGCCTACCGCCGGCTGCGCGAGCTCGTGGAACCGATGGCCGAGCAGCTGGATGCGCCGGTCGTGTGGGTCGCGGGCAATCACGACGAGCGACCCGCCCTGCGGGAGGGGCTCTTCGATGAGCCGGGCTCCGAAGCGCCGCTCACCGCGGTCCACGACCTGGGCGGGCTGCGACTGGTCGTCCTCGACTCCACCGTCCCCGGCTGGCATCACGGCCTCGTCGATGCGGCGCAGCGCGAGTGGCTCCGGGAGGTGCTCGCCGAGCCGGCGCCACTCGGCACGCTGCTCGCGTTGCACCATCCGCCGATCCCGAGCCACATCCCGTTCTTCGACATCCTCGAGCTCCGGGAGCAGGACGAGCTGGCGGCCGTGCTCGCCGGCACCGACGTGCGCGGCATCCTGGCCGGTCACCTGCACTACTCGACCTCGGGCACCTTCGCCGGCATCCCCGTGAGCGTCGCCTCCGCGACCTGTTACACGATGAACCTGCAGCGACCGGCGACCGAGGTGAACGGCATGGATGCCGGACAGTCCTTCCACCTCGTCCACGTCTACGACGACACGATCACGCACACGGTCGTCCCCGTGGTCGAGGCGCCGACGGGGGACTACTTCTCGGCCGAGTGGGTGGAGCGGATGGCCGCCCTCACGCCCGACGAGCGCCTCGAGGCCTTCTCCCGGAAGCCCGCCTGAGCCTCTTGACTTCGAGCGCACTCGAAGTCCTACCGTGAGGGCATGTCCCTCCTCTCCACCTCTGCCGGCGCCTCCATCGCCGAAGCGGCGGACGCGACCGGAGTCAGCGCGCACACCCTCCGCTACGACGAACGTGCGGGCCTGATGCTGCATCCCGTGGACCGGACATCCTCGACCCACCGGCGCTACTCGGACGCGGACCTCGCCTGGATCCGCTTCCTCACGCGGCTCCGCTGGACCGGGATGCCGATCGCCACCATGCGTCGCTACACCGAGCTCGTGCGCGAGGGGGACGCGACGATCGCGGAACGGCGTCGACTGCTCGTCGAGCACCGGGAGGTCGTCCGCCGCCGGCTCAAGGAGGTCACGCTGAGTCTCGCCGTCATCGACCACAAGATCGACATCTACGACAAGGAGATCACCGCATCATGAAGACCACCGCACTCGGCCAGAACGGGCCCCGGGTCGGCCGCATCGGCCTCGGACTCATGGGGATCAGCGCCTTCTACACCGGCGCCGGACAGGACGACGCCGGCGGTGCCCGGACGATCCTCGGCGCCTTGGACCGCGGCGTCACCCTCCTCGACACGGCGGAGATGTACGGGCCGTACACGAACGAGGAGCTGCTGGGTCGCACCCTCGCAGAGGCCGGCCGCCGCGACGAGGTCGTCATCGCGACCAAGTTCGGGACCATCCGCCACGCCGACGGCGACCAGCCGGGCATCGACGGCAGTCCCGACAACGTCCGGATCGCCGTCGAGGGCTCACTGCGCCGGCTGCAGACCGATCGCATCGACCTGTACTACCAGCACCGCATGGACCCGTCCGTCCCGATCGAAGACACGGTCGGTGTGCTGGCCGACCTCGTCCGGGAGGGCAAGATCGGCGGGTACGGACTGTCCGAGGCATCCGTCGCCACCATCCGACGCGCTCACGCGGTGCACCCGGTGACCGCCGTGCAGACCGAGTACTCGCTCTGGACCCGCGATCCCGAGGCCGAGCTGCTGCCCGCGCTGCGCGAGCTCGGCATCGGGTTCGTGCCGTACTCGCCGCTCGGTCGCGGCTTCCTGACGGGTCGGATCCGCTCGGTCGACCAGCTCGACGAGAACGATTTCCGTCGGAACAACCCGCGGTTCGAGGACGAGGCGCTCGCCGCCAACCTGCGGATCGTGGACGTCATCGAAGGCGTCGCGGGCGAGGTGGACGCGACCCCCGCTCAGGTCGCGCTCGCCTGGCTGCTCGCGCAGGGCGAGGACATCGTGCCCATCCCGGGTACGCGCAAGCTCGAGCGCGTCGACGAGAACATCGGCGCCACCGAGCTCGCGCTCTCGGACGACCAGCTGCGCCGGCTGAGCGAGGTCGCGCCGGCGGTCGGCGACCGCTACGCCGACATGTCGAGCGTCAACCGCTGAGGTCGGCGGGGTGCGGGGATAGGCTCGTCCTATCCCCGCACCCTGTGACCCACAAGGACACCGCAATGGCACCTGACGCGATGACGCGTACCGAGACCGACTCCCTGGGATCGATGGAGATCCCCGCCGACGCCTACTGGGGCATCCACACCGCGAGAGCGCTCGAGAATTTCCCGATCTCGATGCGGCCCATCTCCGTCTACCGCGACCTCGTCGTCGCCCTCGCGATGGTCAAGCAGGCCTCCGCGCGCGCCAACAAGGAGATCGGCGTGCTGGAGGCATCCCGCGCCGACCTCATCGACCGTGCGGCGCAGCGCGTCATCGACGGCGAGTTCCACGACCAGTTCGTCGTGGGCGTCATCCAGGGCGGGGCCGGCACCTCGACCAACATGAACGCGAACGAGGTCATCACCAACGTCGCGCTCGAGATGGCCGGCCGTGAGAAAGGCGACTACGCGTTCCTCTCGCCGATCGACCACACGAACCGCAGTCAGTCGACGAACGACGTCTACCCGACGGCGATCAAGGTCGGCCTCGGCCTCGACCTGCAGTCCCTCCTCGAGGAGCTCGACCTGCTGCGGCAGGCCTTCCTGAAGAAGGCCGACGAGTTCCACGACGTGCTCAAGGTCGGCCGCACCCAGTTGCAGGATGCCGTGCCCATGACGCTCGGGCAGGAGTTCCACGGCTTCGCGACGACGCTGGGGGAGGACTACCACCGGCTCCGCGAGAACGCGTACCTGCTCTACGAGATCAACATGGGTGCGACGGCCATCGGCACCGGCATCACGACGCACCCCGACTACTCCGGCTCGGTGCTCCGCCACCTGCGCGAGATCAGCGGTCTCGACCTCGAGACCGCCGAGGACCTCGTGGAGTCGACGAGCGACACCGGCGCCTTCATGTCGTTCTCGTCGTCGCTCAAGCGCAACGCCATCAAGCTCTCGAAGATCAGCAACGACCTGCGGCTCCTCTCGAGCGGCCCGCAGGCGGGCTTCGGCGAGATCAACCTCCCGCCCCGACAGGCCGGCTCGAGCATCATGCCCGGCAAGGTGAACCCGGTCATCCCCGAGGTCGTCAACCAGGTCGCCTTCGCCGTCGCGGGCGCCGACCTGACGGTGACGATGGCCGTCGAGGGCGGGCAGCTGCAGCTGAACGCGTTCGAGCCGGTGATCGCGCACTCGATCTTCCAGTCGATCACCTGGATGCGTCGCGGTATGCGCACGCTGCGGGTCAACTGCGTCGACGGCATCACGGCCAACCGCGAACGCCTCGGGACGATGGTCGGGTCGTCGGTCGGCGTCATCACGGCACTGACGCCCTTCATCGGCTACACCGCCGCCGCGGCCCTGGCCAAGACTGCGCTGCTCACCAAGCGGAACGTCGGCGACCTCGTCGTCGAGGCCGGCCTGATGTCGCGCGACGAGGTGGACAAGCAGCTGTCGCCGGCACGCCTGTCGGGGCTGCAGGCGGTCACGCGGGCCATCCCCGTTATCACGAAACCGGGTGACGTGGAGCAGCACTGATTGCCGGTTGTCTGGGAGAACGGTGAACGCTAGCGTCGGGGTCGTAATCCCGGCCGATGACCGACCAGAAGGACACTTCCATGACTGATCCCAACCAGCCGAACTCCCAGAACGTCCCCCCGGCACCGCCGGCCTATGAAGCGCCCGCCTACAGCAACGCGCCGCAGTACAACGCCGCCCCCTCGGGCGGATCGACCCCCGGCCGCACGATGGCGATCGTCGCCCTCATCCTCGCCATCATCCCCGGCACCCAGGTGATCGGTCTCATCCTCGGCATCGTGGCTCTCGTGCAGAGCCGCAAGGCCGGCGTGAAGAACGGTCTGGCGATCGCGGCGATCATCGTGAGCGTCGTGCTGCTGATCATCGGGATCATCATCATCATCGCCCTCGTCTCGTTTGCGGCGAGCGTCGGAGGCGATCTGATGACACAGGTCAACGCCTGCCTGGAGGACCCGACCGGGTCGGTCACGTACCAGGGGATGACCTACACCTGCCAGGAGCTGCTGGAGCAGTCCGGCTACTGATCCGAGCTTCGCAACGACGAAGAGCCCTGGATGCGCGGCATCCGGGGCTCTTCGTCGTTGCGGGTCAGTCGGTGATCCGGCAGAACGTCGTCAGCTCACCGATGCCGTCGATGCCGACCGTGACCGTCGAGCGGTCGCGGAGGAAGATCTGCGGATCGCGGGAGTAGCCCGCGCCACCGGGGGAGCCGGTCGAGATGAGGGTGCCGGGGAGCAGGGTCGCCGACCGCGAAAGGTAGGAGACGAGCTTGGCGACGGGGTGGATCATCTGGCCCGTCGAGGCATCCTGCACCGTCTGCCCGTCGACGACGGCCCAGATGTGCAGATCCTGCGGGTCGGGGATCTCGTCCGCCGTCACGACGAAGGGGCCCGTCGGGGTGAAGCCGTCGAACGACTTGCACCGCGACCACTGTGCCTCGGAGAACTGGATGTCGCGGGCCGTGATGTCGTTGACGACCGTGTAGCCCCAGACGTGGTCGAGTGCGTCCTCGAGCGCGACGTCGCGGGCCGCTGGGCCGATCACGACACCGAGCTCGGCCTCGTAGTCGACCGACTGACTCAGCGAACGTGGCCAGGTGGTCGTCTGGCGGTGCCCGCCCAGGGACCCCGGCCACAGCGTGAAGATGGTCGGAGCGGCGTCCGCCTTCAGTCCCAGCTCGCTCGAGTGCGCGGCGTAGTTCAAGCCCACGGCGATCGTGACGGGCGTGTCGAGGATCGCGGACGCGAACACGGGGGAGCCCAGCGGCATCCACTCGACCTCGGGGTCGGCGGCCGCGTCCCGGACGTGGGCGAGGAGGGCGTCGCCTCCTTCGATGAGCCGCTGCAGGCGCGAGGGTGCACTGTCGAAGAGGCGCGACACCACCGTCGCGCGATCCTCCTCGACCAGGATCAGCTGCGGCTCGTCGACTCCGTCGGGGACAACGTGGGCGAAGCGCATGCTCCCAGGCTATCGTTCCCGTGCGCGGCGGCGGCTCGTGCGCGCCCGCCCCTAGGCTGAGCGCATGTCGTTCCCGTCGCCGCTAGGGCGTGTTGATCAAGAAGGTGCGGGGTGGCCAGCCGCCGCGAGTTGCGCGGGAGAATGGGCGTGTGAAGATCCAGGTGCTGCATATCGAGGATTGCCCGAATTGGCAGGAGGCGGGCGATCGAGTACGGCTGGTGCTCGACTCGATCGGACGGGGCGATGTTCCGGTGGAGTTCGTGTTGATCCGCACCGAGGCTGAGGCGGTGAGCTCTGGTTTCGCGGGCTCGCCCACGATTCTTCTGGACGGTCAGGACTTGTTCCCGTCCCAGGGGAACACTGCCGACTTGGCGTGCAGGGTCTATCTGACCGAGCGCGGCTTTGCGGGTGCGCCGACGGTGGGACAGCTTGAGCGCACGCTGCAGGAGCGCGAAGCGCTCAGCGGAGATCGGTCTTGATCCAGATCAGCGCCGCGGCGAGGCTGACGGCGGCTCGGTAGTTGCGGGCGAGTTTGTCCGAGCGCATCGCGATGCCGCGCCACTGCTTGAGACGGTTGAAGCAGCGTTCTACGACGTTGCGTCCCTTGTAGCGTTCCTTCTGCTTGTCGCCGAAAGCGATCGGCCGGCCCGGCTTCTTGCGACGGTGCGCGATCTGGTCGTCCCGCTCGGGGATGGTCGCCGCGATCCTCCGGTCGCGGAGCCAGGCGCGGTTCGCCCTTGAGGGGTACCCCTTGTC
>NZ_JBMWDR010000010.1:0-94452 GCF_049545525.1 Microbacterium sp. NPDC064942
CCTTCCCGAGTGCCCCGCTCGCTGCGCTCGCAGGGACGGGCGCCCGGCAGGCCGGGCGCTGCGCGCGGGGTCGGGCCGCTGCGCGACCCTCCGATGGGTGCGGTGTGCGTGCCTCTGGCTGGCGGTTTCGGGGCGGCTGGTGTCGGTGTGCCGTGGGCCGGGTCGGGTGCCTCTGCGGGGCGCTGACGGGCTCCTGGCGGTCCCGCCGGCGAAGCCGGCTCATCCCCTCTCCCCCGGTTCGGATGGCTGGCTCGGGTGGGGCTGTCACGTTGGGGTCGGCGCTGCGCGCCTCGATGTCTGACCCTCCCCCTAGCCTGTAAATGTCACATTCACTAACAACCCTGGGAGGACACCATGGGTCACTACATCACCGTCTCGGTCGGCATCGAGGATGCGGGCGGGGTCGCGGGCCGTCTGCTCGATGAGGCTGTGGAGCGTCATCTGGAAGGCAACATCAGCGATCTTTCTTACGGCCCGGTGACGGGTGCGGGCTGGGCGCTGGACGGCAACACCAAGTACGAGCCGGAGGGCGTGGAGGACTTCGCCGAGGCGGTGTCGGGTCGGTTCCCCGGCGTGGTCGTGGGCGTGCGGATCGAGTGGGATACGCGGGATGCCGACGAGGCCGGTTCGATCGAGTACTCCTACATCGGCGGGCAGCGCTGCAACGACCGTGAGAGCGGCCTGGTGCCCGACGATCTCACCGAGTCGATCGCGCGGCTGCGGGCAGCGCTGGACGGATCGGGTGATCTCGCGGCTGCCGCGCGGTGGCTGGCGGACGGTCTGGACGGCACGCGGGTTCCGGTGCCCACCGAACCCGCCGAACCGCGCCGGGTGCAGACGGTCACCGTGACCGACGAGTGGGGCCACGACTACAGCGACCTGTTCGCCGCTGCGTTCGACTACAGCGAGGTCACCGAGCGTCACGGCGACGAGCTGCTCACCGCCACCGGATGGCACGATGACCGCCGGGTCGCGTGCGAGGCCGACATCAGCCCCATCGTGCACCGCTGGATCGAGCACGCCGAGGCCGCGACGAACGCGGTCTACTCCGCCGAGTGGATGGGCGGATGGGACGCCTACGTGATCCCGTTCTGGAACGGCGAGCGCGTCGGGTTCCTCTCCATCCACGGCAACGACGACGGCAACGGTTCGATCCCGTTCGACCAGATCATCGACGCGCTGAGCCTCGACTTCACCGTGGCGTGGAGCGACGGCACAACGGACGGCGACAGCGAATGACCGGCACCCCGGTCCCGGCCGTCTGCCGGTTGTGCAGCACCCCGCACATGGACGAGATCGCCTGTCCGAACATCCACACCGAGTGCCTGGACTGCTGCGGCTGCTCGGGTCACTGACACCACTCTCGGAGCGCCCTCGCCACCTACCGGCGGGGGCGCTCTGGCGTGCATCGACCAATGTCGGAGGGCTCCCGTAGCCTGTAAATGTCACATTCACTAGCCAACGTTCCGGGAGGACACCATGGCCACCACACCGACCACCATCAAGGCGGGCACCCCGCGCGACTTCCTCGGCCTCGTGCCCGCGCTGCTCGGCTTCACCCCGCAGGACTCGCTCGTGCTCGTGCCGTTCGAGGCGGCGCGCACGATCGGGGCGATGCGACTCGACCTCGACGCGGATGCCGCGACGCTCGCGCACACCGGCCTCGGCCTGGTCTGCCGAGTGCCGCGCGTGACCGGCGTAGCCGCCGTGATCTACGCCACCGAGGACGCCGACAGCACCCGCGATCTCGGCCAGCGGATCACCGATGTCGCCGACCGGCAGGGACTGCACCTGGTGGACGTGCTCTATGTCGCCAGCGACGGCTACGGCAGCCACCTGACCGGCGAGGCACCCCGACCCGTCGCCGAGATCGCGACCCCGGACGCGCTGCGCGAGAAGGTCGCAGCATCCCAGACCGCCGGGGCGAGCATCCCCGACGCCGAACCGGCGCGTGCCGCCCGGATCGCGTTCGCGGCCGCGCGGATGGACGACGACGCCCTGGCGGACTTCGTCGCCGTCGCGGAGGACGCCCTGACCGGCGACCCCGCCGACCTCGACACCCGCCAGGCTGCGATCCTGCTCACCGGCATCGGCATCCCGCTGTGGCGCGACGTGGCCCTCATCCAGTGGGCCACCGACCGCGACAACGGCACCCGCGCCCTGGCCGCGCAGATCGGCCACTCGATCATGGGCGCACCCGTCCCCGAGAGCATCGCCCGCACCCTCTACGGACAGGGCGACCGCCCCGACGCCGACCGGCTGACGGCGGGCCTCGCGCTCGTGCGCCACCTTGCCGCCTACGCCGACGACCAGGAGCGCCCCAACCTGCTCGCCGCCGCCGCCTGGCTGTCCTGGGCGCTGGGGCGATCCACTCACGCCACCGTCTACACCGACCGCGCCCTCGCGATCGACCCCGACCACGGCATGAGCCAGATCGTCGCGACCCTCTGCTCGGCAGCCGTGCTCCCGGATTGGGCGTTCGCCCGCTGAGCGTCACCGAGTGCCCGCCGGTCACCCCGGCGGGCACTCCCCCGTGACGCACTCGCGATGTCCCCGCGCGATGTCGGAGGCCACCCGTAGCCTATGAATGTCACATTCACTGGTAATCGTTCCGGGAGGACACCATGACCGAGACCATCAACAACGTCCACGACATCCGCGCAGCCGTCGAGCGTGCGATCCGCTTCCACGCGCCGCTGCGCGCCGAGTTCGACGAGGGATGGACGACCATCGAGCCGGACGAGCTGCGCCAGGCCTGGGACGACTACAGCCTCAGCGACCCGTTCACCCTCGACCCCGCAATGCCCGCCCTGCTCGCTCGCATCGACGCCGACCACCCGGACGACGACCCCCAGGTGTGGGTGCCCCTCGGCGGGCAGGGCGACCCCGACTATCTGGATGCCGTCGTGGTCACCGAGCGCACCGTCACCAAGTACACCGCGCACGACGGCCAGATCGAACAGGCTTACTCGCTCCCCGAAGGCGACCCCCACGGCCTCACGCAGAGCGGCTGGCGGGCCGCGGCGAGCGCAGCGCGCTACGCGATCATCGGCCTCAACTCCGACGCCAGCAACACCGAGTACCTGCGCGGGCAGATCGACGCGTACCTGACCGCGTTCGGGCACTTCGAGCCGGGGCGCGACGCCGACGCCAAGCGCGAGCGGGTCACCGCCGAGATCACCGCGGCGATCGCCTCCCAGTGACCCACGTCGGAGCGGGCGCGCAGACCGCGCCACCCGCTCCGGCCAATGTCGGAGGCCACCCGTAGCCTGTGAATGTCACATTCACCGTCGAGAGTCCAAGGAGGACGCCATGACCGACACCACCACCCTCATCACCCGCACCCCCGGCGACACGTTCTGCTTCCGCGGCACCGAGTACGTGCTAATCGACTTCGCCCGCACCAAGGCGAAGATCGCAGCCCTCACCGAACCCGGCAAGGTCTACACACTCGCCCGCACCGCCACCATCGAGCCGACCGGGCACAGCGACGACGCGCTCGCCGCCGCCCTGCAAGCCACCGCGGCCGCGCTGCCGAGCCTGATCCCCGGAACCCGCGTGCGCATCGTCGCCAACCCGCGCACCACCCGCGACGGGCTGGCCGGAGTCGAGACACTCATCGTCCGCACCAACCCGAAGTCGTACACGCTCGCCAACGGCTGGCGCGTCAGCCCTGGGCTGGTCGAAGCCGTCTGACCCCCCTCGCCGCCGCCGGGTGCACACCTACCCCGGCGGCGGCGAGCACCACCCCATCCCGAGGGGAGCCGGCTACACGCCCCTCCCCTCGGCGGGAGCACCTCGAGTTCCATCCCCCGCCCGCGCTCGCCGCAGGCCTTCACCGTCCCCAGGAGGACACGATGACCACCACCGAACCCGCGGCCTCAGCCGCACCCCGCATCCCTGCCGACGACCTGATCGACCGGCTGTGGAGTCTCATGCACGACATCGAGGCAGCCGATTTCCCCGCGCTGCGCATCGTCGAGCTCGACGAGCCGACCGACTACGGCGAGCGCGTCGTGCTGTGGTGCCCGCGCTGCGATCAGCACGTCAACGTCGAGGACGGCTACCTGCGCGCGATCGACGTGGACGTGCGCTACAACAGCGTCGGCCAGATCAACACCATCGAGCGCACCGTGCCGCAGTACGAGGCCGACCCCGACCCCGGCGACGTGCTCGTGTACCTGCACCAGACCGACGAGCACGGAGAGCACGGCGTGCGTCTCCCCGAAGGCTGGGAAGGCGTCTGGAAGGTGTAGCCGCACCCCAGCGACGTGAGCGCCCCGCGCCTCTGCCGGGCGCTCACGCGCGGCATCACCGACCATCTGCTGCGATGTCCGACGCCCGCCCTAGACTGTGAATGTCACATTCACTAGCAAGCGATCCGGGAGGACACCATGACCACGTACATCACCTTCGGCCCCGACCACGCCGACCTGCACCCGCACGTCGGCACGGGACTGAACCGCGGCTACGTCGCGATCAGCACCGGCGACCGCGGCCGCGACATCGCCGCGGCGTTCGCGATCCTCGGCGAGCAGTGGGCCTTCGACTACCAGGACGCCGCGCCGCTGGATGCCCGCTACCCGGACGGCGAGATCGCCCGCCTCACCCTCATCGACGAGGCGGCGCAGAAGGAGATCGCCGGTCTGATCGAGGACACTTTCGCCGCGGCTGAGGGTGACAGCAACGACGCCGAGATCGAGGCGCTACAGGCCGCACGCGACCGCCTGGCCGCACTGATCGACTACACCCCCGCCCACGAGCGGGACTGGACACCGCTCGACGCGGCCTAAGCGCACGCGGTGCCCTGTCGGACGACCGGCGGGGCACCGTCGCACGCGCGCTCGCCGGGAATGTCCGACCCTCTCCCTAGACTGTGAATGTCACATTCACTAGCAAGCGATCCGGGAGGACATCATGACCACCACCGTCACCACCGACTGCACCCACACCAACATCGAATGGCTCTCGGGCGTCCCTGGCGTCGTCGTCACGCTCAACGGCGACGTCGCCGCCCGATGCCTGGACTGCGGCGCGACCGCGACCATGGACACCGACGAAGAGGATGCGCCCGCCGCGCCGCTCGCGCACCAGTGGCAGAGCGCTCGCTTCACCGGGACGACGACCTGCCAGGCGTGCGGACTGTTGCCGCTCGACCAGGACGACATCGACACCGAGTGCCCCGGCGGGTAGCCGGCCCCTCGGCGGTGCCTCGCGGCGATGGTCGCGGGGCACCGCTCTGCGATGTCCGCGAACTCCCGAAGCCGAGGCCTATACCCGTGGACAGCTCCAATGTCGGAGGCCACCCGTAGGCTGTGAATGTCACATTCACTAGCCAACGATCCGGGAGGACACCATGGCAAACCGCACTCGATTCATCACCATCGACACCCGCCAGTACACCGAGGCGGTGGGCGAGGTCGCCAGCAACCGCGCTCGCCAGCAGCGCGAGGAAGACCTGAACGCCTACGGCGCACAGGGCTACGCGCTCTTGTCCACCGTCACCGTCCCCCTCCACGACGGACTGCGGATCATCGACACCCTCGCCCGCACCGACGAGGGCTACTGACCCACCGACAGCGCCCCGCCGGGATCTACCGGCGGGGCGCTGTCTCGCTCGCCGCAATGTCCGACCCGCTCCCTAGACTATGAACATCACATTCACTACCTGACACCCAGGAGGACACCATGACCAGCCAGAACGGATCACCCGCAGGATCGCAGCCAACGCCGATCTCCGTAAGCCTGCCCGCGGCCGCATGGGGCGCGATCGCGGGCGTGATCGCGGCCTACGGCGAGTCCCACAAGGACGGCGCGATGATCCTCGCCGCCGAAGAGATCAAGACTCAGGTCACCAGCGCACTCTCCCCCGAGTAGGCAACGAGCACGACCCCACCCGCAGCGCCCCGCCGGATACCGACCGGCGGGGCGCTGCCGCGCTCGCCGCAGTGTCCGACCTCACCCATAGGCTGTGAACGTCACATTCACTAGCCAACGATCCGGGAGGACACCATGGCAACCGCACCCCTCACCTTCGGCGACCGACTCACCGCAGCCGGACTGACCTGGGAGGTCTCCGACGCCCGCAGCCACGAGCCGGGCCCCACCCTCGGCGAGCCGCGCGCCGACCTCTGCCCGATCAACCCCGACAGCGGCGAGCGCATCAGCAACGTCCGCATCGGACGCGCCGAGCGCCCCTACGTGCGCGTGAACATCCGGGCAGGCCGCAGCGGAGACCTCGAGCTGTACCCCAGCAGCGGGTACGGTACCCCGCTCACCGATCGGCAGCGCGAGATCATCCTGGCCGACCTCGCCGGCTACCGCTTCGAGCTGCCCCCGCTCACCGTGCCGGAGATCATCGAGCGGATCACCCACGACATCAGCACCCGATCGGCACACAAAGCATCCGAGGCCCTGCACTACAGCACCAGAACCGCGCTCAGAGACGCGCTCGCCGCCCTCCCCGCGAGTGACAGCAGCGCCTACCGTGCCGCCGTCATCGACGCAGCGTGCGCGGCGTTCCGCGAGCGCATGGCGCGGGATGTCGGGCAGATGTAGCCGCCCGGACATCGGCGAGCGCTCCACCCTCACGGCGACGAGCACGCGCCGATGTCCGACCCCCGCCCTAGACTGTGAATGTCACATTCACTAGCCAACGATCCGGGAGGACACCATGGCAACCAAACCGATCAGCGAGATCGTCGCCGAGACGATCGCGCTCAACTACGAGGACATCGACGGTCTCACCCAGGCGCTCGGCCAGGGCGACGTGGACGCCGACGCGATCCGCGCGCTCGCGACCGGCGCCGCCGAGCGGGCCGTCGCCGACCACGCGGGCGAGGCCGCTGGCATCGACGTGCACGGGTACGTGTCCCTCATCGACGGCGCGGCCGTCGCACAGATCGACACCACCGAGAGCACCGGCCGCATCCGCGTGTTCCTCAACGACGGCACGATCTACGACGGCAACCCCGAGCGCGACGACGCCCCCGGCCAGGTGTACACCCTCCGCGATCTCGACGGCACCGACGATGCCGCCGACTGGATCACCGCCGGGCACGTTCTCGACGCCCAAGAGGTCGACTGGCTGCGCTCCCTGCGGGTGGTGGCACCGTGACCGCGGCGAGCGCGACCCGGCGCAACCCGATCGTCGAGGCGTTCCGCGAATGGGCCTGCCTTGAGACGTTCCCCCTCACCGCGTGGGCCTGCGACGAGTGGGTGCACTCGATCGACCGCGGCGACCACGACGCGATCAGCAGCCGCGACGAGATCGCCCGCGCTCGCCGCGTGCTCGACCGGCTGGGCACGGCGCTGGACGCGATCGAGGCCGAGCGACCCGACGACCCGGAGGCGGTCATCCACACGCGCAGCTTCGATCCTGCCGCGAGGACGATCACCGAGACGTGGCGACTGTTCGACACGCAGTACGCAGCCCCGTGGGGCGGGCCGGGCTTCGTGGCCTTCCAGATCATCACCTGTCACGCCGACCGCGCCTACCAGGGCACGGCCCGCCGCATCCTGACCGGCAGCACCCCGCATCAGGCTCCCGAGCGAGACGTGCACCCGCAGCGCATCCAGCCGCTCCCCACACGCCGGTACGCGGCGAGCGCGCTGCACATCGCCCACGACGGCATCGCGGCACGGTTCGACCTGCCGCGGGCGCTCTACTGGGCGCGCGGCATCCGCAGCTGACACCCACCCGATGCCCCGCCGGGATCATCCGGCGGGGCATCGTCGCGCTCGCCGCAGCCAATGTCTGACCCCTCCCCTAGACTGTGAATGTCACATTCACTAGCCACCGATCCGGGAGGACACCATGGCAAACCCCATCACTCAGCTCGAGCTCGAGATGAGCCGCGAGCTGGACAACCGCACCACGACCGACACCCTGGGGCGGGCACAGTTCCGCATGAACACGCTGATCGCGGCGTGGTACGACGACGAGCCGAGCGAGCCGGACCAGGCGATCCGGGACGTGCTCACGGATCTCGTGCACCTGGCCGACACCCGCGGCATCGACATCCACCACGCGCTCGACCGGGCGGTGTGGATGGCCGACGAGGAACGAGCCGACTGGGGACTGGGGAAGGTGCAGCGATGAGCAGCGGCACGATCCCCGACCTCGCCGTCGTCGCGGCCGCGGCCGACATGATCGGCGGGTGGCATGACGACGTGTTCGGCTCGATCAACATGACCGAGGGGCGCATCCTCGCCGACCTGTTCGACGAGTTGGGCTGCACCGGCACCGCCGATCACATCATTCGCGAGACCTGGCTGGCCGAGAGCGACGGCGATCGCGACCCGCTGCCCTGGGCCAACGGCCACGGTTCCCGGCTCAGCGAGGATGAATACGCGGCCCGCAGCGACGACCTCGCCCATAACGAGGGCCGCGAGCGGTTCCACTTCGACCCCCGCCTGGAATGGCCGGAGGACGAGGGGTAGCCACACGGTGCCCCGCCGGGATCAACCGGCGGGGCACCGTCGCGCCTGTCATCGTCTAGGCCAGATAGCTCGCCACGTCGAAGCTCTGCAGCGGCCAGTCGTAGCGGGCGCGTGACGGGTGCCGAGGATGCCCGCTCTTGAGCAGATCGCCGATCGACACCCAGTCACAACCGGAGGCATCCGTCACCGAGGCGATGCCCTCAAGCATCCGCGGGAGGTAGGTGCGGGATTGGATCAGCTCGCCCCATGCGGCGACGATCGTGAGCTGGCGCCCGCCGATGAGATCCGCGATGTGTCGCTCGTTCTCGGCTTGCAGCTGCGGGTCGTGCACCAGGTGCATGCCCTTGGGGTCTGTGGATCTCTGCGGGTAGAGGTTCAGCATCACCCAGCTGTCGAATCCGTTGCGGGCCGCGAACCCCATGACCTTGCTGACGGTGCGATCCGGGTCTCCCGGCGCCGCGGTGCTGGGATTCACGCCGACGCACACGAGAGGGTTATCGCCCACCGTGCCCAGCACGAATCGCGCGGAGTTGTCCGCCGTGTGCTCATATATCCACGTCTCAGTCATGCGTGCCGCTGTCTCCCCATCGCTCTGCGCTCATCGCCGGGCCAATGTCTGACCCCTCGCTTAGAGTGTAAGCGTCACATTCACTAGCAAGCGATCCGGGAGGACACCATGACCGAGCAGGGCGAGAACCCGTTCGAGGGCGCAGAGATCATCGCCGTCTACACCGCAGAGGAGGCCGTCGCAGACGGGCTCCTGCTGCACTTCAACCCCGCCACCGCCCTCGAGGCCGGATACCGGCTCACGGTGCTCCTCACCCGCGCCGCCTACGCGGCCGCGGTGCAGTGGACCCGCGAGGGCAGCTGGCAGAGCGAGGACGCCCGATTCTGGGACGTCCTCAACGTCATCCGCCCCACCGCCCGGCAGGTCGCCGGCGATCTCATCCCACGCGAGACCTACGTGCTGCGCGTGCCGAACAGCACGCGCTCCGGCAAGCCGAGCACCGCCACCACCGCCAGCCGCCAGCGACTCCGCGTGAGCATCGAGGGCTACAACCTCACCGGCCAGGCCTGCATCATCATCGCCCTCCCCGGCGAAGACTGACCCCCTACACAGTGCCCCGCCGGAGATCCCGGCGGGGCACTGTCGCGCTCGCCGCTGCCAATGTCGGAGGCCTCCCGTAGCCTGTGAATGTCACATTCACCACCTACGTTCCAAGGAGGACACCATGGCAACCACACCCCTCACCGTCGACGAGATCTCGCGAACGATCCTCGAGCGGATGACCAGCAACCACGGCGGCTCGCTCGTCGAGGCGATCGAGGACGGTGCATTCGTCATCGACGACCAGGCCGTCGCCTACTGGGTCGGTCAGGCTGTCGAGCTGGCCCGCCAGGGGCTCGACGTTCCGGACATCGACGAGGAACCCGAGGCCGAGCCGGTCGGCTACGCCTGCGCCGAGTGCGGCACACAGGACGCGACCAACTACGTCGTCACGATCCTGGACCACGACGACATCCGCCACACCCGCACGGAGGTCTGCATCCCGTGCGCGATCACGGTCTCCGCGGACTCCGTCGACCAGATCATCGCCGGGATCATCACCCGCTGACATCCCGCCGGGGCGGGCACCACGCCCGCCCCGGCACTCAGCACGAAAGGACCGACCATGACCACCGCACTCACCCCCTACGACACCGGCAGCCGCGCGGAGCCGTCCACCTGGACGCCGAGCAACTCGCATCTGCACTCAATGCCCGTCGACGACCGCGCCCGCATCCTCGCCCACCACGGCGACGACTTCGGCAAGGTCGACTTCGACAACCCCGAGGGCCAGACGATCGCCACGGTCTGGGCTACCCCGACCGACGACGGCTGGACGCTGCACATCCACCAGCACGCGGCACCGCTCGCGCTCGCCGCAGACACCAGCCAGCTGCGCGAGTTGGCCGGCGCCGCCCTGACAGCGATCGAGGACGCCGAGCGCTCCACCGAGGCCGACACCATGGATGCCGTCTTCGAGGCCCGCGACGGGGCCGTGGACGCGCTCAGAGCGATCCTGACAGCACTCACCCCAACCACCAGCTGACCCGCCCCCCCCTCAACGCCCCGCCGGGATCGTCCGGCGGGGCACCGTCGCGCTCGCCGGAGCCAATGTCGGAGGCCTCCCGTAGCCTGTGAATGTCACATTCACCGCCTACGTTCCAAGGAGGACACCATGGCACCCACCACCACCACCATCGAGTTCGCTCAGGGGCAGCTCGACCTTCCCGCCCCGGTCACCGACCGCCGCGGCGGCTACGCCGGAGAGATGGCCCGCACTCAGGCCGAACTCGCCGAAGCCGAGGCACGGGCCGCGGATCTCGCGCTGACCGTCGAGCGACAGCAGCGCGAGATCGAACGACTGCAGCTGCCGATCACCAACGCAGCCGACGATCGCCTCGCCGCGATCTGGGAGAGGGGCGAGCAGATCGCCAACGACGAGGGCTTCTGCTCCGAGTACGACCGGCTCGTGGAAGCCATCGGCGGCACCCCGCGCGAGCGCGACTTCAAGGTAACGCTCTCCGTCACTCTGACGCAGCGCGTCACCGTCTCCGTTAGCGCCCGCACGACGGACGAAGCGGAAGACCTCGCGATCGAGACGTACACCGTCGAAGACGTGATCGAGTCGCTCCGATCCGACAACTACGTGGCCGACTCGATCGACGCGGAAGCGACCGACTGCGAGCGCGAGTAACCCAACCGGCGGGGCGGGCACACCGCCTGCCCCGCCCCCACATGCCAGACAGGAGAACACCCATGCCCGCCCACGACACCTCGAGCGCAGCCCACATCGCCGACACGATCATCGCCTCCTACGACGAGCACCGCGACTACATCATCCGCACCCCCGCGCAATACCGCACAGACCTCATCTACGCCGTCACGCGCGCCCGAGAGGCCAGCTGGGACCAGTACGCGGCAGTGTGCACGGTCATCAACCAGGCCAAGAACGACGACCGCTCACGCGACACCGACGAGTACGCGGGCGAGATCCTCGCCGCGCTCGCCGTCACGCTGCAGAGCTGACCTCCCGGCGGGTGGCCGTGCTGCACGGTCACCCGCCATCGAGGGCCGGCAATGTCCGAGGCCCCTCGTAGCCTATGAATGTCACATTCACTAGCAATCGAGGAGGACACCATGGGTGCCACATCCACTCACAAGACGGCCGGCGTCAGCGTCAGCGACTACTTCGCGGACTACTTCACCAACGCCACGATCATCGCCAGCGGCACCCGCCGCGACCCCGATTACGTCGGCGGGAGCTACGACTGGCCCTACGAGTTCTACGCCGCGGTGCGCTACAACGACGGCCACCCCCACGCCGGGGAGGTCTTCGCCTTCGTCGTGCTCTACTCCGTCGCCCCGTCCAGCTACTACAACTTCACGTACAAGGACATGGACGAGACGGTCGGGCCCGGCGCCGTCCACGCTCCCCGCCGGGTGCTCGAGGCGCTCACCCCGACCGACCACGAGTACGCGAACCAGTGGCGCGCTCGCTGCTGGGCGAACCTCGAGCTCGAGGAGGCCAAGCCGCGCGTGCACCGCGGCGACCGCATCCGCTTCGCTGAGCCGTTCACCTTCGGAGGCGGACTGCAGACGACCCCCGAGACCGTCTTCGAGGTCGAAGGGCGCGACGTGCTCCGCGTGATCGACCACCACGGCCAGCGGGTCCGCATCCCCCGCTGGCGCGCTCGCAGCTACGCGCTCGCCGCCAGCTGAACAAAGTGCGGGGCGCCCCACCCCAGGGACGCCCCGCACTCCGACCGCGCAGCTGCTCACTCGCCGGGTCGCCGGCGCCAGTGCCCGGCAATCTCCCGACCGGCGCGGGTGTGCTCGGGCACCCACACCAGGCCACGACCGTCCGGGCGCGTGACCGGCTTCGCCAACCCGTCCAGCGACTCCTCGAGCATCAGCGCGGCCGTGTGACGATCCCCGCCCGCGGCCAGGTACTCCCGACCCCCTGCCGCGTCGAAGACTCGCTGGCGCAGCTCCGCGGCCGCGTCAAGCCGATCCCCACCGACCCGCCGCGCCACGGCATCCATCCGAACCTCTTCACGAATCGCTGGCACCCGCGACGCGCCTGCAGCCAGCTGCCGCCGGAACCGCGACAGCTGCGCATCCCGGCGACGCGCCAGCGCCGACCGCGACGACCACGCATCCATCGCCGACTGATCCAGCGGCTTGTACTCGTCCATCAGCCGCTTCCTCGCGCTCGCCGCCGGCTGACGGTCGAAGAACTCCTGCGACTCCGCCTCATGCGCACGCCGCTCTGCAGCCGGTGAACGATGAACGCGCTTCGCAGGCAACCCCAACGAGTTGAGCCGCCGTGCCAGCCGCTTCGAGTCCCGATTCGACTTGAGCGAGCGCGCGTAGGCATCCGCATTCTCAGCCCGGTATTGCCGCTGCCACTCGCTCAGGTGTTCCCGGTTGCGCTGCTGCCAGTCACGCGCTGCAGCCTTCACCTTCTCCGGGTTCTCGTCGCGCCTCCGCCTCGCCTGCGCGAGCCGCGCGTCCCTATTCCGCTCATAGTGTCGGCGCTGATACTCGCGCACCTTCTCCGGGTTCTCAGACACCCATCTGCGCTGACGCTCTCGCACCCGATCCGGGTTGGCTTCCCGCCACCGCGCCGCACGCTGCCGATCCTTCTCCCGTCGCTCTTTCTGCACGCGCATCCGCCGATGCCGCTCACGCATGTACTCCCGGTTCTTCCGGTTCACCTCTTCGCGGTTCTTCGCGTGATAGTTCGCCCGGTATGCGCGGATCTCTTCGCGATGCTCCTCGCGGTACCTCTTCGCGTAGTCCCGCTTCCGATCGGCCGCAGCGCTCGCCGCAGCCGCCTGATCTTGCTCGGCGCGTTTCGCCTGTTGGCGTGCCTGTCCCGCACGCAACCATGCCGCGTGTGGGTCTGCTGCCCCGCCAACCGCTCGCGCCGATTCATCGTCGACGCCGGCGGGCATTACGAATCCGCGGGCGCCAGCTCGAGCAAGGACTGGAACAGGGCGTACCGATGAGCGGTCGGGTTGGTGATCGCCAGCCCGACCGCCTCCCGCAGCGACGTGCGCTGCTCGGCGGTCAGATCGGTCACCGGCTCAAGACACCAGTCCACGTCTCCGTCGACGGTGTAGTCGGGCTCGTCGACGTGGATCTCTGGGTAGTACGAGATCGCCGCCAGCCCCACACGCTGCAGGACGTCTTGTACCTCTTCGCGACTCGGCATCGCTCCTCCTCTCATCGCGGGCTCGTGCCCGTCTGAGGGGTATAGGCCGCGTGACGGCGTCTTCGCGGACACGGAGATCCCCGACGCCATCGACACAATGTCGGACCCCCACCGTAGCCTATGAATGTCACATTCACTATCCATCAAGGAGCGCAGCAATGTACTCGGTCGCCACCTTCCCCCGCATCAACTCTCACGTCATCACCCCTGACGGCATCGGCGTCGTCGTGGGCATCCAGCGTCGACCCGTGGGATGGGCCCGCACCGGCAGTGAGCCCACCCCACGGGTCACGGTCGGCTTCGGCTCCCCAGTCACCGAAGAGCGGCCCCGCGGCCGCAAGATCGAAGTCGTCACGTACCTCTTCGCCGAGGAGCGCACCTACGACGTCGTCGACCTCGCCCCGACACCCTCCCGCGTCCCCCGCGAGAGCGTCGCCGACTTCATGACCCGCAAGCACGACCCCAAGTGGAAGCCCAAGGCCCTCCCGCGCCCGCGCAAGCTCCCCAAGCTCTCTGACGAGAAGCTCGCCCGCCTCATGGCCGAACAGGGATGGACCGGGAACCTCCCCACCCACGACGAAGTGTCCCTCGAGGGGGACGGCGTATGACGGGCGAGACAGGCGGCTCCCGCACGGTAGGCCGGTGGTACGTCGAGGTCAGCCCCCTCGGCGTAATCGCCGGCCCCCTCGAATCCGGCGCCGTCTACACCACGACCGCCATCCGATTCCCCATCGGCTGGCGCGTCGGAAAGGTGTGGACCAACGGCGTCACATCCGGGCCCCCCACCCTCTTCGGCATCCCGCGCCGCGTCGTTAGCGCAGCCGCCGGGATCGCGCGACAGATGCACTAATCGCACCGGGTGGCGGCACACCCCCGCCGCCCGGTGACGCACTCGCGATGTCCCCGAGCGATGTCCGACGCCTCCCTTAGGCTGTGAATGTCACATTCACTAGACAGTCGATCCGGGAGGACACCATGACAACCACAACCCAGTACCCGTCCGGCGTCGCAGACTGGGCCACCGTGTGCGCCTGGGTCCGCGAGAACCGCCCCGATCTCTGGGACAGCCTCGGCCCCGCCGGCGAGGGCGACACCCCCTCGGACTGAGTTCGGCCGGCAGCGATCAGATCGGCGCTTGACCCACACACAGAAACCCCCTACTCTGTGAATGTCACATTCACTACTAACTGAGTAGAGGGAGACCCCACAGACCCACAGCCAGGGGAACCGCGCAACGCCGTTCCCCTCCCAGGGACAGGCGCCACATCGCAGCCTGACGAGCGCTCGCCGCGCTCTTCGCTCCGTCCCTCACGGCGACCGCCGTCCTCCCAACCAGGTCGCCGCCGCGGGGGCGGCTCCGTGACATAGCCGCCCCCGCACCTTCCCCTTCATGTCCGCGAAGAGAACGATCCGCGGCCTATACCCACAGACGCATCGGAGGATCCCATGGACAGCATCACCGCCACCGCCCCGGCAGACTGGCACGACTTCTACGTCGACCCCTTCCCCGGCCACAAGGGCTCCGAGCGGATCACCGACACCTGCGGCAAGTGCATCGGCACAGGCCTGTACACCGGGCCCACCCACTTCACCGATGGCCACGGTCGCCCGATCTGCTTCGACTGCCGCGGCACTGGCACTCGCAGCAGGCTCGTCAGCAGCGCTCGCGCCACCGCCCGCGCCCACGCGAAGGCGCACGCCGAGCACATCGACACGACGCGCGCGATCACCGCCCGCCGTGCAGCCTTCGAGGCCGAGCACCCCGGCCTGCGCGACCAGCTCACCGAGGCTCACCTGAGCATCCGGGAGGGCAACCCGCTGCGCGAGAAGATCGGCTACCTCCTCGACTCGCTCGAGGACTCCACCGGCACCCTCGACGCCGATGAGGTCCGCACTGCCCACGAGCTGCTCGAGCAGCTCGAGCGCGAGCTGGCAGCGCGCCGCCCCGTCCCCACGGGACGCACCCTCATCCAGGGTGAGATCCTCGCGACCAAGACCACCGACACCCAGTGGGGCATCACCGTCAAGATCCTCATCCAGGGCGAAGGCTGGCGCGTGTGGGGCACCAAGCCCTCCGAGATCTCCACCGCGACGCGCGGCGACGTCGTCGCATTCACCGCAACCGTCTCCGCCTCGGACGACGACGACAGCTTCGGCTTCTACTCCCGTCCCACCAAGGCGCACATCATCGCCGCCGGCATCCGCCGCACCGCATGAACGAGCGCCTCATGAACAGCCGCACCAGCCTGACGATCTACCCCGCCCACGACGAGCGGTCTCTGCATCCGCCGGCGCCGATACTCGTCGACGAGCACTACTTCGTCCGCTCCGGGCTCGAGCAGCTCCCCGCCCGCCTCATCGGGTTCAGTCCTGCCGGCGCGATCGCCATCACGGCATGGGTCCACGACGTGTTCCGCTCCCCCGAGCTCGCACGCGATCTGTACCCGACCTTCATCATCGCCGGCCGCGTCCACGCCCACCCAATCCCTGCTGCCCGAGTCACCGTGCGCGAGCCCTCCGGCGTCGTCCAGGTCGTCATCACCGACTCGCGAGGCAAGCGATACCGCCCCTATCTCGGCGAAGACCGCGACGTCGCCGACCGCATCGCCGCCGCCTGGGGTTCCCACCGCGGCTACTCAGCCACCGTCCAACAGATCACCCCGGCGGCTACCGCCTGACCACACGATCGGAGATCACCATGCGCTGCCTGATGTGCGAAGAGCCCACCACCATGTACATCCCCTCCGACGACGTCGATGGCGTCGGACTGCACAGCTGCGGCGCCTGCGGCTTCGAGATCGAAGCGCCTCGTGATGAGCCCATGCGCACCGTGCCCGCCGACAGGCAGCGCTCTCGACCTTCCTCGGCGACGACGTGTAGGAACCGCTCAGAGATGTCCACGACGACTCGACGAGACCGAGGAATCGCGGCTAAAGTGTCCGCGTCCAACGCGTGTGTCTACTCCTCGAGTTGTCCATCGCGGTTCGAGCTGACGACACCCGCCAGAAACATGTGCTCGCAGCTCATCGTTTACAGAGTGGTGACGACGGTACCTGCTGGTTTGTACAGCACAGCCAAGGCGGTAACGCCGACGATGGCGAATCCGAGCAGCGCGCTAGCCGCGATGGGCAGTCCAATGACACCGAGCCAGCCCGCGATCGGGTAGCTAACCAGAAAGCAGCCGTGCGAAAGTGCGAATTGTGCGGTGTATACCAGGTTGCGGTTAGCGGGGGTGGACGCGTCGGCTAGAAGCCGTGACGAAGGGGTGTTAATCAGCGAGGTACTGGCACCGAGCAACGCCCAGGTGGCAAGCAGCATCCACCAGCCCTCTCCCGTGGTCGTGGCGATAATCGTCATCGCGATGGCCGCGATCAGACCCGAAACAAGCGTCCAGGCACCGATGCTCATGGCGCACAAGACACCGATGCGGTCGACGATCCACGGGACGTTGAGGGCAATGATCAGGGAGCCGACCCCATACGCGCCGAGGGCGAGGGCGAGGGCGGTGTCATCCAGGTCGAACACGCCTTTGGTGTAGACGACGGAGTTGACCAGGACGATAGCGGTGCCGGCCGCGACGACCACGTTGGCGGCCATCAGGAAGCGGAGGCTGGGCGTGCGGGCGAACACGCGCAGCCCGGTTGGCAGCCGCTCCCAGAACGTGCCGGTGGACGCATCGGGTACGTGTGCGGGAAGGCGGGCGATGAGGACGAGGGTGGCGGAGGCGGCGAAGCCGACGGCGGTGCCCACGAACAGGTTGTTGTAGCTGATCACGGCAAGTAGGGCTGCGGCGATGACGGGGCTGAGGATCGAGTCGAGATCGTAGGCGAGGCGTGACAGCGCGAGGGCACGAGTGTACTGCTGGGGGTCGGGCAGCACGCTCGGGATGAGTGATTGGAAGGCGGGGGTGAAGGTCGCGGACGCGGACTGCAGCACGAACACGAGCACGTAGATCTGCCAGGTGTCCTGGACGAAGGGCAGGGTGAACGCGATCGCGAGTCGAACGGCGTCGGCGCCGACCAGAACGGCCTTCTTGGGGAGCCTGTCCACGAGCGCTGCAACCAGGGGTGCGACGCCGACGTAGGCGACCATCTTGATCGTCAACGCGGTGCCGAGCACCGATCCGGCGGCATCTCCGGCGATCTCGAACGCGAGCAGTCCGAGGGCAACGGTGAGCAGGCCGGTGCCGACAAGGGCGATGACCTGGGCGAAGAACAGCGCCCGGTAGGTGCCGTTGCGTAAGACGGTGATCATGGCGCCACAGGGCGGCTGGCGTCGGCTCCGGCGTGGTGGTACGGGGCGGCGCCACCGAGGGAGTGCTCGGCTTGGAAGATCGCGTCCGTGACCAGCTGGCGCGCGTGTTCGTCGGCGAGGGCGTAGAACACGCGGGTGCCGTCTTGTCGGGTGGTGACCATACGGGCCAGGCGCAGCTTGGCGAGATGCTGGGAGACGGCGGCGGGTGACTTGTCGACGATGTCGGCGATGTGGTTCACGGACAACTCCCCGGCTCCCTCGAGCGCGAGGATGATCCGCACGCGGGTGGCGTCAGCGAGCATCGCGAAGACCTCGACGGCGAGCTCTACGTAGAGGCTGTCGGGGTCGCGGCCGCATGTCACGTTATCTGCATTCATACGCAGATTCTTCCATATGGAGGGATGGCTCGCCGCTGACGATGATGCTCAGTCGAGGTGGCGGGCGCGGTGCAGGAGCGCGTCCATGCCGAATTCAAGGTGTGCGGCGGCGTTGTCGTCGAGGAAGAGATCGCGGACGCTGGTGAGTGCGGGGAACGAATGTGCGGCGAGTTCCTGCTCGAAGCGGTGGGCGCCGTCCTCGGGGGTGGTCTGTTCTTCGTGGACGAGTCCGACCACGAGGTAGTTGAGGCTCCAGAAGGTGGTGACGGCGAGGTCGGGGTCGACGCCGGCATCGAGCAGCGCGGCAATCACCGCCTCCCCTAGCCGCAGGGTGTTGGTTTCGGAGACCCTCGTACCCGAGACGAGATGTGCGCCGTCGCGGTGGTTCAGAAGGACCTGGCGGTAGCGGCGGAAGATCTCTTTGACCCGGTCGATCGGCGGGTGTGGGAGGTCGTCGAAGGAGAGCTCGCCGAGAATGGCGTCTGCCATCAGGTCGAAGAGGCGCGCTTTGCTCCCCACCTGCAGCGACACCGAGTTGAGGTGAACGTCGAGATGTCGGGCGATCCCACGGAGGGTGATGGCGTCCGCCCCGCCGCGATCGAGCAGGGCCAAGGCGGCGTGGATGACGTCGCGGCCGGATAGTCGGTCGGCCACAGGTCTCTCCTCCGAGCTTGGTCAGTGACCAACACTGTAGTAGCTTGGTCACCGATCAAGGAAATTGGTCACTGACCAAGTAAGGAGTGGGACATGGGTGCGGGTCACAACCACGGTGCACCGACTACCGAGGCAGGAGCGCCCGGGGATCACCGAGCACGACTGTGGATCGCGTTCGGCCTGACGGCGACGATCGTGATCGCGCAGGCGATCGGTTCCATCGTCACCGGCAGCCTGGCGCTGCTGACGGACACCGCACACGCGATCACCGACGCGTCCGGTCTGCTGGTCGCGCTGATCGCGGCGACGCTGATGCTGCGGCCGGCTAATCCGAAGCGGACCTGGGGATTCCGACGCATCGAGGTGATCGCCGCACTCGGGCAGGCCGCACTGCTGCTGGTGGTGGGCACTTACGCCGCCGTCGAAGGTATCCGACGCCTGTTCGAGCCGCCGGAGGTCGCCGCGGGAGAGATGCTCGTGTTCGGCATCGTCGGCCTCGCGGCGAATGTGATCGCGATCGTGATCCTCTCCTCGAGCCGCGGCGCGAACTTCAATATGCGGGCAGCGTTCCTGGAGGTGATCAACGATGCACTCGGCTCGCTCGGGGTGATCGTGGCCGCGATTGTGATCGCCACGACCGGGTTCCAGCAGGCCGACGCGATTGCAGGGCTCCTGATCGCGGGACTGATCGTGCCGCGCGCGATCATTTTGATGCGCGACACCACCCGGGTGCTCATGGAGTTCACCCCTGCCGGGCTCGACTTGGACGAGGTACGCCGGCACATCCTTGAGCTCGAACACGTCACCGACGTGCACGACCTGCACGCATCGACGGTCGCCACTGGCCTGCCCACCCTGACCGCGCATGTGGTGGTCGAGGATGAGTGCTTCACCGACGGGCATGCCGCGGAGGTGTTGCACGAGGTACGCGAATGCGTGGCCGGTCACTTCCCGGTGTCGATTCAGCACTCGACCTTCCAGATCGAGACCGCGCACCTCACCGAGGACGAGCCAGCCCTTGTCCGCCACCGCTGAGCCGGGCCCCCCAGCGCCGCGGTAGCGGTCGGCGGAGGAAGGGTGTCAGAGCGTCGCGAGCAGGTTAGTGCAGGCCTGTTCACAGCGGCGGCAGGCGTCGGCGCAGACCCGGCAGTGCTCGTGCATGTCCGCGTGGGTGTCGCACTCGGCGGCGCATGCGGCGCACGCTGCGCGCAACGCCTCCAGCGCGGCACGAAGCACGGTGGTGTCCGTGCCGGTGTGGCGAGAGAGCAGGCGCGCGGTGGTGTCGCAGAGGTCGGCGCAATCCTGGTTCAGACGGATGCAGGTGGTCAGATCGGCGACCATCTCCTCGCTGAGACAGGCGTCGGCGCAGGTCGTACAAGCCTGGCCGCACTCGAGGCACGCGTCGATACAGGCCAGGAGCGCGTCTCGGTTGGCGATGTCGTTGGCTCGGGGGTGGGTGTCGAACATTTGGGCGGTGACGGTCACGGCCTTCTCCTTTGAATCGGTGAGGGGGTTACGTTACGTCGCTGTTCCGGATGCCGGCGACCCCCTTGGGTTACGGTGCGGGGGTATGGTACGGACGGTAGGCTGGACGGGATGATCGGCCTGTCCGCGTTGCGCCTGCGGCTGCCGCACCCGGTGCGGTGGCTGGTTGCCGTGTGCTTCGCTGCAGCGGTCATCGTCGGGTTGATGGGGATGCACACGATCTCCTCGGGACACACCGCCCCTACGACCTCGGAGAATGTCGAGATGCCGGGCGGGGCACCTCACCACTCGTCGGCGCCCGCGACCGGCGATGAGGATGCGGAGGCGTGCGCGTCGTGCAGCCCGAGCGGGGGCCATGACGTTCTGATGATGATGTGCGTGCTGGCGTTGCTGGCAGCCGCCCTCGTGCTGCTGGTCCCCCGCGCCGCATGGTCGTCTGTGTGGGAGCGGCATGCATTGCGTCCGCCGGTGACGCGGTGCCGGCCGGCCCCGGACCGGCCTCCCTCACTCCTGGAGCTGTCGATCAGCCGAACGTGACACGCACTGTCCCTGCCCTCTGGGGCGGGGGTGAGGTTCATTGCCCGTACGCGGGTTTCACGAGTGTTTGAGAGGACTGATGATGAACAAGAAGATGCGTTTGGCAGCGGTCGCGGCCGTACCGCTGGCAGCGGTGCTGTTCCTGGCCGGCTGCGCGGACAACGGAGGCAGCATGCCTGGAATGGATCATGGTGGGTCGTCGTCGGCCCCGTCGGAATCGGCGGAGGCGGACTTCAACATGGCGGATTCGATGTTCGCGATGATGATGATCCCGCATCACGAGCAGGCCGTCGAGATGAGCGACATGATCCTCGCCAAGAGCGACGTTGATCAGCGGGTGCTGGATCTGGCTCAGCAGATCAAGGACGCCCAGCAGCCGGAGATCGAGACGATGCAGGGATGGCTCGCCGAGTGGGGCGTGTCCAGTGACGACATGGACATGGGTGAGATGGAGCACGGCGGCGGGATGATGTCTGACGAGGACATGGCGGCGCTGGAGTCGGCGTCCGGGGCCGAGGCGGCACCCCTGTTCCTGGAGCAGATGATCGCCCACCACCAGGGGGCGATCGAGATGGCCGAGACCGAACTCGCCAACGGGAAGAACGCGGACGCGTTGGCGCTCGCGCAAGCCGTGGTCGATACACAGTCCGCGGAGATCGAGACCATGCAGGATCTGCTCGGCCAGCTCTGAGCCCGATCCGTCGAGTGGGGGCGCCGCTGCCATGCGCGGTGCCCCCACTCTTCGAACGCGGAGGTACGCGTATGCACGTCCATACGAAGACACTGGCGGCGGGCGCCGCTGCTTCCGCCCTCCTGATGCTGGCGGGGTGCGCGGACACTCCGACGTCGCCGCCGGCTGGGGACGGGCGCACCGGGGTACCGAGCCATGTCCACGCGGTGGTCGTCGCCCCGGACACTGACCAGCTTCTCCTGGGAACGCATGAAGGCATCTACGAGGTCACCGACACCGGGGAGTGGGGTGGCCGGGTCAGCACGGACAGCTTCGACGCGATGGGACTCACCGCCACTTCGCAGACACTGATCGCGTCCGGTCACCCCGGCCCCGGAAGCCCCGCCGAGTGGGGGGCACCGAACCTGGGCGTGATGCGCAGCACCGACGCAGGGGTGAGTTGGGAGTCGGTGGTGTTCGGTGGGGAGAAAGACTTCCACGCCCTCGCCGCCGGCGCCGATGACACGGTGTACGCCATCGCCACGGACGTCAGCGACGTGATCCGCAGCGACGACGCCGGGCTGACCTGGGAACCTACCGGTGCGGATCTGGTAGCGGCCAGTCTCGCCGTCGACGGTCGCGGACGGGTGATCGCGGCCACCGAAGAGGGTGTGCAGATCAGCACGGACGGCGGTGCGTCCTTCGCGGCGTGGCCCGAAGCGCCGCTGCTGTACACGTTGGGGGCTGCGGCCGACCGGACTCAGGTGGTCGGTGTCGGCACCGATGGGCAGATTTGGGTGACCGGAGCCGGTGCCGCGAGCTGGGAGCCGGCAGGTCGCGTGGACGGCCGGGTGCAGGCGGTCGGTATGGACGCCGCGGGCCGCATCGTGATCGTCGACGAGACCAGCGGCATCACGATTCTGCCCGGATAGCCCGCCGGGCACGCGACGGGCCGTATGCGAGGTGCCTACGGGAGTCGAACCCGTCTAGACGGCTTTGCAGGCCGTTGCCTGACCGCTCGGCCAAGGCACCGAGTGTCCCCTTACCGGGGACGTGGACGCAGCAGCGTGGGATCGCCCGTCTGGTCCGGTTAGGACCGGACCAGACGGGCGATCGCGTCGCTGGCTTCCTTGATCTTCTGCTCCGCCTGGTCACCCTCCATGCGCGCCGCGTCGAGCACGCAGTGTTTCAGGTGGTCGTCAAGCAGCCCGACGGCCACGGCCTGCAGGGCGCTGGTCAGAGCGCTGATCTGGGTGAGGATGTCGATGCAGTACTTCTCTTCATCGACCATCTTCGAGATGCCCCGCGCTTGACCTTCGATCCGCTTGAGCCGGTTCAGGTATCGGTCTTTGTCGGTGATGTACCCGTGGGGGGCGTGAGCGGTGTCGGGTGCGGGTGTGGTCATGGCCGGGTTCCTTCGGGTTTAGCTGTCCAGCGCTGCGCGGGTGCTGGCTTCGGGGCTGAGGTCGATGCGGCGCAGCAGCTGCGCGTTCAGGGCGACCACGACGGTGGACAGGGACATCAGGATCGCACCGATCGACATCGGCAGGACGAACCCGATGGGGGCGAGCACGCCGGCGGCGAGCGGCACGGAGATCAGGTTGTACCCGGCAGCCCACCACAGATTCTGCTTCATCTTCCGGTACGCCGCACGCGACAGCTGGATCACCGACAGCACACTGCGCGGGTCGGAGCTCGCGAGGATGACCCCGGCGGACGCGATCGCGACGTCGGTGCCGGCGCCGATCGCGATGCCGACGTCGGCCTGCGCGAGGGCGGGGGCGTCGTTGACGCCGTCGCCCACCATCGCGACCTTGCGGCCCTCCTTCTGCAGCTCGGCGACCTTGCTGGACTTGTCCTCCGGGCGCACGTGCGCGAAGACCCGGTCGATGCCCAGCTCGGCGCCGACGGCGTTCGCGACGGCTTCGGCGTCGCCGGTGATCATGACCACCTGGACACCCAGCTTGTGCAGGGCATCGACGGCTTCACGGGACTCGGGGCGGATCTCGTCGGCGAGCTTGAGCCCGCCGATGACTTTTCCGTCCCGGGTCACGTGCAGGATGATCGCGCCCTCGCTACGCCACGCGTCCGCCGTGTCGACCTCGCTGGCACCGACGTCCTCGAGCAGACGGGGACCGCCGACACGGATCTCCGCACCGTCGACGGTCGCGGTGACACCGACCGCCGGGGAAGAGGAAAACCCGGTCGCCTTCGGCAGGGTCAGGTTCTTGTCCTTCGCGGCGCGAACGATGGCCCTAGCGAGCGGGTGCTCACTGTCGGCCTCGGCCGCCGCGGCGATCGCGAGCACCTGGTCAGCGTCCAGGTCACCGACCGGTTCCACGGCGGAGACGGTGGGCTCGCCCTTGGTGAGGGTGCCGGTCTTGTCGAACAGCACGGTGTCGACGGTGCGCATGCTCTCGAGCGCGAGCCGGTCCTTCACCAACACCCCGCCACGGGCGGCGCGCTCAGTGGCGATGGACACCACCAGCGGGATCGCCAGGCCCAGCGCGTGCGGGCAGGCGATGACCAGCACGGTGATGGTGCGCACGACCGCCGCATCGGGATTGCCGACGACAGTCCACACCACCGCGGTGATCGCGGCGGCGCCCAGCGCGAACCAGAACAGCAGCGCCGCCGCCTTGTCGGCGATCCGCTGCGCCCGAGAGGACGAGTTCTGTGCCTCCGTGACCAGCCGCTGAATACCCGCGAGGGTGGTCTCATCCCCCGTGGCGGTGACCTCCACGCGAAGGCCGGAGTCTGTGGCGACGGTGCCCGCGGTAACGGGGTCGCCAGTGCCGCGGGCGACGGGGCGGGATTCACCGGTGACCATGGACTCGTCCATGTCGGCGCGGCCGTCGACGATCTTCCCGTCGGCGGGGACGCTGCCGCCGGGGCGGACCACCACCACGTCCCCGACCTGCAGGTCGGCGGGTGAGACCTTGACGATCTGGTCCCCTTCGACGCGCTCTGCCTCATCCGGGAGCAGCGCCGCGAGGGTGTCCAGCGCGGAGCTGGTCTGGGCGAGGGAGCGCATCTCGATCCAGTGACCGAGCAGCATGATCACGATCAGCAGCGCCAGCTCCCACCAGAACTCCAGCTCGTGGTGCAGCAGGCCCAGGGTGGCGCCCCAGGACGCGAAGAACGCGACCGTGATGGCCAGACCGATCAGCAGCATCATGCCGGGTTTGCGGGAGCGGAGTTCGCTGACCGCACCGGTCAGGAACGGCCACCCGCCCCACGCGTACATGACGGTGCCGAGGACGGGGGCGATGAACAGTGCCCAGTCGGGGACGGTGTAGCCGAGGATCATCGCGAACATCGGGGAGAACGCCACGACCGGGACGGCGATGATCAGGTTGATCCAGAACAGTCGCCGGAACTGGCCGACGTGATCCCCGTGCCCACCGTGCCCGCCGCCGTGGCCACCACCATCGTGACCTGCGTGGTCCCCGTGGCTGGCCTGCGTGCCGTGGCCGGTGTGGGTGTCGTGCTGGGTGGGCGGCTCGGGGGTGTGGTCGCCGTGGCGGGTGTCTCCCCCGGTGGCGGTGGCGGCCTTGCCGGTGGGGTGGTCGGTGTGGTGTGCGTGCGGGTCAGTCATCGGTTCACTTCCCTGTGCCTAGCGTTGGTGTGAGTCTGCCGTCGCGGTTCCCGCGGAGGCGAGGTCCTGCGGATCGGTCGCGGCAGGAGTATGAAGGTTCGGCATCCACCCGAACACCGCGGGCACGGCGTCCAGCCCGAGCACCCCGACGGGGACACCGTCATGCTCGTGGACGACCAGGAGCGGGTCGGTAGTGTCGATGCGTGCGGAGGTGTGACCCCCGGTGATCCCGGCACCGGCGACCATCATGCCGTGCACGGTTGCCGTGAAGGGGGCGCGGGGCTGGTAGTCGCCCGGGTGGGTGCCGGCGCCGAGGTCGGCGAGCATGGTGCGTGCGGCATGTTCACCCTGCGCGGCCGCGTCCGACCAGTGATCGATGCGCCAGGCGCCCAGGGTGGTGTCATAGTGTGCGGCGACCCCGCCGGCGCTGTAGACGCCGGGGGTGGCGGTGCGCAGCTTCCCGTCCACGATGACCCCGTCTTCCCAAGGGGCGGGGCCGGTCGGGGTGGTTCCGTGGGCGATGATCAGCAGATCCGCCGTCAGCTGTGTGGTGTCGTCCAAGGCGAGCTCGAGCTGTGTGCCGGTGTCAGTGACGGCGGTGAGGGTGCGGCCGAACGCGACGTCCACGTGCTCCCGGTGCGCGGCGGCGAGGCGCTCCGCGGCGCCGGCGCCGAACACGCTGACCCCGGGGGTGGTCGCGCGGGCGAGGAGGGTGACCTGATGTCCACGGTCGCGGAGCAGCGTGGCGGTCTCGGCCGCGACCAGACCGGCACCGGAGATGACGATCTGCGCGGGGCGGCCAAGCGTGCCCAGGAGGTCGCGGACGGCGACCGCGTCTTCCAGGGAGTGCAGGGTGGTGACCCGTCCTGCCTCCGTGGCGGCGGTCAGGCCGGGCAGCGTGTCCGGCAGCAAGCGGGGGGTGCTGCCGGTGGCGAGGAGGAGCGCGTCGTACGGTTCGATCCGGCCGGATGCGAGCCGCACGGTCTTTCCCTGTGGGTCGACCTCGACCGCGGTGTCACTGATGACCTCCACCCCGGGGGTGACGACCTGTTCCGGGGTGAGCAGCCCGATCGCGACCCCCTTGTTGACCAGGGTGCGGTTGTACGGGGCCTGTCCGGTGCGGTCGACGAGGGTGACGCTCACCGTGCCGGAACCGTGAAGAACGCGCGCCGCGGCCGCGCCGGCGGCGCCGGCTCCCAGGATGAGGACCTTCTGGGGTGACAATGTTGCTCCTTGCGTCTCGCGAATGTGGGGGCTGGTGACCGGTATCCCCGGCCTGTGGTCGGTTAGGCGGCCGTGGCGTACTTGGCGGGGTCGGCGTCGAAGAGGGGGCCGCAGGCGGAGCAGCAGAACCAGTACCGCTGCCCGTCGTAGTCCCGGTAGAGGCCTTGGGCTTCCGCGGTGCTCTTGCTGACGGTGCTGCCGGGCATCACCGGGCAGGTGACGATGTCATCGGCGGGGGTGCCGGCGGGTGCTTCGTGGTGATGGTCGTGGCTCATATCCGTTGCTCTCCGTGATGTGGGTCCGGGGCGGCAGCCGTCGTCGCTGCCTCGTTTGTCTGCGTCCGAACCCCTCCAGGCTATACCCCGTACGGGTATGACAACAGGTGGGGTGTGGCGTGTATTCCCTGGACTGCTGGTGCTCAGGGGCGGTAGGCGAGCACGGTCATCATCCCGGCTTCGCCGTGGTATATGTTGTGGCAGTGGGTCATCCATTGGCCGGGGTTGTCGGCGTCGAACTCGAGGTCGAGGGTTTGGTTCGGCAGCACGATGGAGGTGTCTTTGCGGGGGCCGCCACCGGCGTGCTGATAGGTGTGGCCGTGCAGGTGGAAGGGGTGCCACATGTCGGTGTCGTTCGTCACCCGCAGCCGCACCCGTTCCCCCGCGACCAGTGCGTGCGCGCCGCGCAACGGGTTGTGCATGTCGAACTGGGTGCCGTTGAACCCCCAGTCGTAATTGGCCATGCTGCCGGTGAGGGTGAGGTCGAGGGTGCGGTCCACGTCACGACGGTCGAGGGTGACCTCGGGTGCGGCGAAGAGCATGCTCGCCACCGCGACGACGCGGCCTTCGCCCAGTTCGGCGATGTCCGCGTCCGGGGTGGGCGCCTGTCCGCTGCCGGTGCGGATGATGGCGAAGCCGCGTTCCCGCTTGCCTTCGGCCTCCGCCACCAGGGGGAACGCACCGTCGCCCAGGGTGACGATCACGTCGTAGCGTTCCCCCATTCCCACCAGGACGCTATCGGCAGCGACCGGGTCGACGGGGAACCCGTCGGTGTGGGTGACGGTCAGCCGGTGCCCGCCGATGGCGACGCGGAACGCGGTGTCGCCGCCGGCGTTGATCAGCCGGATCCGTACCCGCGTGCCGGGCGTGCCGGTGAATTGGGCGGGGTCGGCGGCGGGTTTGCCGTTGATCAGGTAGTGCGGGTAGTACACGTCGCCGGCGTCGCCGCCGAGTAGGTCGGAGTCGGCGCCCATCAGCATGTTCCCCATCCGCATGAACATGTCGCCGTGCCCGCCCATGTCGCCCATTCCTTCTCGCAGCTGCTCGAGCACCGCGTCGGGGGTGGCGGTGACCCCGTCCAGCCAGTCGTCGAGGACGATGACCCATTCGTCGTCGTAGCGCAGCGGCTCATTCGGGTCTTCGACGATGAGCACCCCGTATAGGCCGGTGTCCAGCTGGGCGCCGACGTGCGGGTGGAACCAGTGCGTACCGGGGTCGGGGGCGATGAACTCGTATTGGAACGACTCGCCGGGGCGGGTCGCGGTCTGGGTGAGTGGGGGGACGCCGTCCATGTCGTTGCGGAGTGCCAGGCCGTGCCAGTGCACGGACGTGTCGACGGGGAGGGTGTTGCGCAGGGTGGCCTGCAGGGTGTCTCCTGCCTGGACGCGCAGGACAGGCCCGGGGATGCTGCCGTAGGAGAACGTGGACGCGGGTGTTCCTGCCAGATCGAGGGTCGCCGCCGCCGCCGTCAGCGTCGCGGTGACCACGCGGCCGGTGCCGCCACGGCCCCGTTCGGTGCGGTCGACGGCCGCTCCCGTCGGGCTGACCCAGGCGGGGGTGGGGGTGCAGGCGGCCAGAGCTCCAACCGCGGCGGCGGTGGCGCCGAGGGCGAGGAAGCGTCGCCGGGTGAGGTGGGGGGAACGGCGGGGCGCGGGGGCGGTCATGGTCGGCGGGTCCCTTTCGGTCGATGTTGCGTGGCGGGCGGTGTGAGCTCCGTGGGGGTGCGCAGGTGGGTGAGGGTGGCGGTGATGCTGAGCAGCACCACCACTCCCCCCAACACGGCCGCGGCTCCAGGGAGGGTGAGAGCGGGGACGAGGAAGCCGGCCAGCACGACGGGGACGGACATCGCGAGGTAGGAGATCGTGTAGATCACGGCCATAACGGTGGCGCGCTGCCCGGGGTCGACGTGCGGCAGCAGGGTGCGCATCGCGCCCATGAAGGCAGTCCCGAACCCGGCACCCACGACCGCGACACTGGCGAGGTACCCGGGCAGAGTTGGCACGGCCAGCGCGGCGAGGCTGAGCACGGTGCCTGCGCCGAGAGACACGGCCCCGAACACGCTGATCCGCCGGGCGGTGGCCCCCTGCAGTGCGGTGGCGGCGACCACCCCGGCCGCGGCGAGGATGATGATGGACCCGGCCTGGTGCAGGTAGGTGTCGGCGTGGAACCGGGTGGCGATGATCCCCGGTCCCAGGGCGAGGAACAGACCGTTGGTGACCCACCCGGCGATGATGGCGGGGGCGACCGAGACGATGATCCGCCGCGTCGCCGCCGAGACCCGCCGGGCCCGTGGGTCCGGTCCCGCGTCCCCGGGAAGGACGGGTGGGGTGGGAATGGTCCAGGCGGTGGCGGCGAGGAGAGGGAACACCGCGGCGAGGAGCAGAAAGATGGTGCCCGCGTCGATGCCGGGTAGGTCCAGCAGTCCAGCGGCGGTGAGCGCCCCGAGCCCGAGACCGGCCATGGGGGCCACGGTGTTGGCCAGCGCGGCCGCCCCCAGCCAGCGGGAGGGTTCGTGGTCGACCATCATGGCGTTCAGAACCGGGACCAGCAGTCCCGCCGCCAGGCCTTGCAGGGCGCGGGCGGCGAGCAGCAGCAGGAAGGAATCGGCGGCCCAGAACATCAGCAGGCTCACCGACAGGGCCACCGATCCGACGGTGAGGATGCCGCGACGCCCGACCCGGTCAGAAAGCGACCCGAGCGTCAGCAGTGCGAGCAGCAGCGGGATGGCGTAGATCGCGAAGATAAGAGTGGTGGCCACCGGGGGCAGCTGGAGCTGCTCGGTGAGTTGCGGGTAGAACGGGGAAGGCGCCGACGCGGCCGCCATTAGCACGACGGTGCCGGTCACGGCGAGACAGAACCCGCCGCGGGCACGAGTGGCCGGGGTCACAGGGGTGGCGGCGGTCATGCGGCGCTCTCGTGCAGGTGCTGGGCGGTTTCGTGGACGGTGGCGACCGCGTCGACACCGCTCACCCCCACCAGAGCACCGTTGAGCGTGTGCGTGACGAGGGTGCCGGGTCCTGGGCCCTGTCCTTCGGTGGCGGGCGTCATGGTGTACCCGATGCCGGTGATGGCGGTGCCGTGGATCAGTGACGTGTAGGAGCTACGAGGACGGTAGGGTCCCGGGTCGGCGGCGCCGGTGCGGTCGTGGAGCACCGCGGCGGCGGCGTGCTGTCCTTGCGCGGCCGCGTCGGCCCAGTGATCCAGGCGCCAGATCCCGAGGTGGTCGTCGCGGTGTATGGCGGTGCTGCCGGCCGCGTACACGTGCGGGGCAGTGCTCCGCAGCCGGTCATCGACAGGCACCCCGGAAGAGAACGGTCCCGGTGCGGTGGGGGCGTTGCCGAGGGCGGTGATGAGCAGGTCGGCGGAGAGCGTGGTGGTGTCATCCAGGGTGATCCCCAGCAGCGGGCTCCTGTCACGGACGGCGGTGATCGTGCGGCCCAGGAATGTGGTGATTTTGCCGCGATGGATGCCGGTGATGTGGGCGGCGATCTGCGCGCCGAAGGAGGCCCGCCCGGGGATGCGGGAGCGGCTGATGAGGGCGACGTGATGTCCGGCGGCGTGGAGTGCGGACGCGGTCTCCGCGCCGGTGAATCCGCCGCCGTAGATCGCGACCCGGGACGGCCCGGCGGTGCGGGTGAGGTGTTCTCGGATCTGTTGGGCGTCCTGGATGCTGTGCAGGGTGACGACCTGGTGCCGTGCAGCGGGAGTGTGCCGCCCGGGCAGGCCCGGGGTGAGGGTGTCCGGGCGGCTGCCGGTGGCGATGATGACCGCGTCGTAGCGCAACTGTGCGCCGGAGGCGAGGTGCACGATGCGGCTGATCGGGTCGAGGTGGGTGGCGGTGTCTGCCAGCACGGTGACGGGCGGGAGCGGCGCGTGGATGGTCTCGGGCAAGGTGGGACCGAACGCGACGCCGGTGATGTGCATCCGGATGTACGGGGTCTCGTGGGTTCTGCCGACCAGGGTGACGTGGATGTCCTCGTGGCGGGCGAGGGCTGTTGCGGCGGCGACGCCGGCTGCTCCTGCCCCGAGGATGAGGACATGGTGGGTGGGCATGAGGTGCAGTTCGCTTCCGGGGTACGGGGGTCGCGGCGCTGCGAGGAGGGCAGGGTCAGGACCGGATCAGCTGGGTGATCGCGGTCGAGGCGGCATCAAGGACGGTGTCGTCGGTGAGGGTGCCGGTGGCGTGCGCGTGGCGCAGGTAGTCCGTCAGCAGGGCGAGACCGACACCCTGGAGCGCGCGTTGGGTGGCGGAGATCTGGGTGAGGGTATCGATGCAGGGGCGTTCCTGCTCGATCATCCCGGTGAGCCCGCGAATCTGCCCTTCCAGACGGCGCAGCCGGTTCCGGTAGGTGCGGGGGTCGGTGATGTAGCCCGGTTCGCGGGCGGCCGCGATGGTGGAGGTCATGAAGGGTCCGGTCTCCCGGTGCCCGCACGGGGTGTGTGGGCACCGGGAGTGAGGCTCAGGCCATGGCGGCGGCGTAGCGGGCCGGGTCCGCGTCGAACGCGGGACCGCAGCCGGCGCAGCAGAAGTAGTACCGCTCGCCCTCGTAGTCGCGGAACAGGCCGGCCGCCACGGCGGTGGCCTTGTTGACCGGGGTGCCCTCCATCACGGGGCAGGTGGTCATGTCGGCGCCACCGGCGGCGTCGAGGAGGTTCTCACGGCCGCCGGGGGCGGGGGCGCTGGTGCTGCAACAGCTGGACATGGGTGGTGTTCCTTCCGATGTGGGTGGTAGGTGCTGCCGGGTTGCCCGGTCAGCGGGCGATGCTCTTGAATCCGCGCAGACGCAGGCTGTTGCCCACGACGAACACGCTGGACAGTGCCATGGCGGCACCGGCGAGCATCGGGTTGAGGAGACCGAGGGCTGCGACCGGGATCGCGGCCGTGTTGTAGGCGAAGGCCCAGAACAGGTTGGTCTTGATAGTGCCGAGGGTCTTGCGGGACAGCCGGATCGCGTCAGCGGCGCTGCGCAGGTCGCCGCGGACCAGGGTGATGTCCGAGGCCTCGATCGCGACGTCGGTGCCGGTTCCCATCGCCAAGCCGAGGTCGGCCTGCGCGAGCGCGGGGGCGTCGTTGACACCGTCTCCGACCATCGCGACGACCTTTCCCTCGCCTTGGAGGCGGGTGACGACATCGACCTTGTCCTTCGGGAGGACTTCGGCGATGACCTGGTCGATACCGACCTCGGCGGCGATCTGGCGGGCGACCGCCTCGTTGTCGCCGGTGAGCAGCACCGGAGTCAGGCCGAGTGCCTTGAGCTGGGCGATGGCCTCCTTGCTGGTCGGCTTGACGGTGTCGGCGACGATGAGGATGCCGCGAGCGGCACCATCCCATCCGACGGCGACGACGGTCTTGCCTTCGCTTTCGGCCTGCGCCTTCGCGGCGGCAACCTCGGCGCTCAGGCGCAGCGACCACTCGGCCAGCAGCGATTCCCGGCCGACGATGAGTGCGTGTCCGTCGACGACACCCTGCACGCCCTTGCCTTCCAGGTTCGTGAACCCTTCCACGGTGGGGAGGGTGCCGGTCTGCTGGGTGGCGCCCTTCGCGATCGCCTGCGCGATGGGGTGCTCGGAGGCGTCTTCGAGTGCACCGGCGAGGCGGAGTAGCTCGTCCGCATCGGTGCCCGGCTCGGTGACGACGTTGACCAGGGTCATCTTGCCGGTGGTGACGGTGCCGGTCTTATCGAGCACGACGGTGTCGACCTTGCGGGTGGATTCCAGCACTTCCGGGCCCTTGATCAGGATGCCCATCTGCGCGCCGCGGCCGGTGCCGACCAGCAGCGCGGTCGGCGTGGCAAGACCCAGGGCGCACGGGCACGCGATGACCAGCACGGCGACGGCGGCGGTGAACGCGGCAGCGACAGGGAACCCGGCACCCAACCATGCCCCCATCGCGACGACGGCGATGAGGATCGCAATCGGGACGAACACGCCGGAGATCTTGTCGGCCAGGCGCTGCACCTCAGCCTTTCCGGTCTGGGCGTCCTCGACGAGCTTGGCCATCTGCGCCAGCTGCGTGTCCGAGCCGACCCGAGTGGCGCGAACTACCAAGCGTCCGCCGGCGTTCACCGTGGCTCCGGTGACGGGGTCGCCTTCGGCGACCTCGACCGGGACGGATTCGCCGGTGAGCATGGAGGCGTCCACGGCGGACGTGCCGGAAACCACGACACCGTCGGTGGCGATCTTCTCGCCCGGGCGGACGATGAACTCGTCCCCCGCCTGCAGGTCCTCGACCGGGATCTTCGTCTCCACCCCGTCGCGCAGCACGGATACTTCCTTCGCGCCGAGCTCGAGCAGCGCGCGCAGCGCGGCGCCGGCCTGACGCTTGGACCGCTTCTCGAAGTAGCGGCCGGCGAGGATGAACATCGTCACCCCGGCGGCGACTTCGAGGTAGATGTTCGCGGCTCCTTCCGAGGGGGCGAGGGTGAGCTCGAACGGGTGCGTCATCCCGGGGGTGCCGGCGGTGCCGAAGAACAGCGCGTACAGCGACCACAGGAACGCGGCGGTCGTGCCCATCGAGATGAGCGTGTCCATCGTCGCGGTGCCGTGCTTGAGGTTCGCCCACGCCGCCTTGTGGAACGGGAACGCCGCCCACACGATGACCGGCGCCGCCAGCGCCAACGACGCCCACTGCCAGTAGGTGAACTGCAGGGCGGGGACCATCGCCATCGCGATGACCGGGACGCTCAGGACGATGGAGACGATGAGCCGATTGCGGAGGCTGGTCAGCTCCGGGTCGGCATCGTCCGCGTCCCCGCCCTCGGCGGTGTCGTTCTTGGCCTTCTTCGGGGCCGGAAGCGCCGCGCTGTAGCCGGTCTTCTCGACCTCGGCGATCAGCAGGGCCGGGTCGTATCCGGCGGGGATGGTGACCTTCGCCTTCTCGGTGGCGTAGTTGACCGTGGCGGCGACGCCGTCGAGCTTGTTCAGCTTTTTCTCGATCCGCATCGCGCAGGAGGCGCAGGTCATCCCGCCGATCTGGAGTTCGACGGCGGAGTCCGCGGTCTGTTCTGCGGGGGCTGTGGTGCTCATGGTGTTCCTTCTTCTCTCAGATCACCGCGGGGCGGTCAGTGACCGTCGCCCGTGTCGCTGTGTGTGTCGTCCGTGTCCGTGTCGCCGGTGCCGTGCCCGGCGTCCACGACGAACTCGGCGGTGTGGACCTGCCCGTCGACCTGGAAGTCGAGGTAGAGCAGGTACCGGCCGGTGGTAGGCGCCTCGGCCGCGAATCGGATGTCGGGTCCGGCGGTGTCGCCGTCCTGCGGGTCGTCGCCTTCGGCGTGCACGTGCAGGTAGGCCAGGTCCCCATCGCGCAGCGCGACGAGGTGCCCGAAGGCCCCAAGGTACGGCTGCAGGGTGGTGACTGGCTGCCCGTCACGGGTGACCGACAAGGTTAGCTCGGAGCTCTCCCCCGCGGTCAGGTCCCCATCGAGGGTGACCGTGTACCCGTCGACCTCGCTTGTCGTCGACGTGGCGGTCGCCGGGTTCGGGGTGAACGCGCCCGCGACGTCGACCGTGCGGGTCAGGGTGACCTTGTCGGGGCCGTCGGCGACGTCCGGCACGAAGTCGGCATAGATCCGGTAGCTGCCGGCTTCGGTCCACTCCCAGGAGGTCGTCCAGGTGCCGGTGGCCTCGTCGAGCGTGGGGTGCACGTGCCGGAACTGGGTTCCATCGGTGCGCACCACGATCAGGTGCAGGTCCTTCTCATGCGAGGACTCGTACGCGGTCAGCGCAGTCCCGTCAGCGTCGAGGATCTGGAAGCTCAACTCGCCTGACTCGCCCGTTCCGGTGGGCGCGGCGATCGGGCTGAGTTCGTATCCGTAACCGGAGAGGGAGACGCCGGGGATGGTGGCGGTCTCGGCGGTGTCCTCGCCGGTCATGCCGGCGTGATCGGCCATCGAGCTGTCGTCAGCCGCGGCCGTCCAGTTGGCGACGGCGCTGTCCGGGACGACAGCTGCCGCGATGCCGAACGCCCCGCCGAAAGCCACGACGACGCCGGCGCCATACAGGCTGAGTCGTCCCGCAGCGTTCATCAGGCGCGCACCGCGGAGTAACCAGCCTCGTCGACCGCGGCCAGCACGGCGGCGTCATCCAGAGCACTGGTGGAAGACACGACGAGCTTGCCGGTCTGGGCGCTCACCTGGATCTCGTCCACGCCGGGGATCTGGGAGACCTCTTCACGGATGGACATCTCGCAGTGTCCGCACGTCATGCCGGTGACCTGGTACTCGCTGGTGGCCATGATGGTTTCCTTCCGTCGGTGATGCGCCAGAATCGGCGACACCCACCCTAACACCCCTACCCCCCTAGGGTATTCCGGAGTACTGAGGAAATCGTGGTGTCCATGCTCAGATTTGTTTGTGGCATCGCGTGAGACCTACCGCCTCGAACCGGCCGCCTGTGCGTGAATTACGTCTCCCGCCCAGCAGCTATCCCCTTGCTGCAGGAGAGATCACCCGAACCACCCGACCGAAATGTCCATATGGACACCACGTGGACACTTCATCTGCGAAATGGACATTTTAGAAAAATCCCTACACGACGGTTGCGAGAAGGCTGCAACCTCTCTAGTATCAGTGAATGTCACATTCACTATCTTCTGATTGATTGAGGAGATCGCCCATGAGCGAATCGGCAGAGACCGTCACCGAGGATGTCGTCTACGTCGGGCGCAGGCAGGCGGGCAATGGCAAGCTCGCGCACTGGTACCGCACGCTCGTCGACGGCGAGATCTCCGACAAGGAGCTCGGCTCGTACAAGCCGTACACGTCGGCGCCGGTCGGCGCGATCATCACGATCACTCGCCCGATCAACGAGCCGAACTCGCTCTACACCCGCGGGCTGCATGCGCCACGGATCGCGGGCGCCTATGCCGACCGCGCGGCCACCGACGAGTGGCGTGTGACCGATCAGGCCGAGGCGCAGCGCGACGCGAACGAGCGGCGCGTCAAGCGGGATCTCGTCGGGCTGCCTGCCGAGTTCACCGCAGCACTGGACACCCTGGGCGCGCACTTCTCCCGCCTCAACTCTCCGCAACGGGCGGCGCTGTTGTCGCTCGTCACCGCGAAGCTCCTGCGCTACTGAGGCCGAACGTGATGTCCACCCTCGACCTGCTCGACGACAGCTTCCCGCACGGCACCACGGACGGGTACCGCCGCGGATGCCGCACTGCAGCGTGCCCCGCGCTCATCCCCTGCCGCACCGTCCACACCCGCTACGCCGGCGACTTCTCCTTCGCGAAGCTCATCGACGCTGGCACGCCCCTTGCGGAGATCCTCGAGCGCGACGCAGCCGCACGCGACCAGTCCCGGCAGCGCGACAAGATCGCCGCTCAAGAAGAGCGCCGCGCCGCGGCCGAAGCCACGCAGCCCCGCCGACCCAAGCAAGCCTCGAAGCGCACGCCGACAGCACGGCCCGCCCGCCCGCCGAAGACGGCGCCGCTGAGGATCGCGGCCCCGCGACCGAAGTCGCCGAGGACACGCACACATCCTGGCTACCAGTGGATCGACAAGGCCCGCCTCGCGGCCGAGACACTCCCCGTCGAGCGTGCCAGCACGTTCGCGGAGAGGGTCGACGACTATGAAGCGGCGCTGGATCGTCACGTCGACGAGCTCGCACAGTGGCGCAGTGAACACCGGGATCTGCGCACGCAGCTGCGCTCCGCGGCCGAGACGCTCAAGACGGCCACCATCGCCGCCGGCAGCGGCCTATCGGTCGGCGGCGTGATCGAGCGTGCTCTGCAGGAGGCCACGGCCAGGCACCAAGCAGCCGTCGATGAGCTCGCGAAGCACGATCGCCCCGCGCCGCCGGCCAGGCCGCGGATGCCGCGGCCTCAGACACCGCGGGCCCCTCGCGTTTCCCGACCACGGCAGCTGCAGCCGCACGGCACCAACGCCTGCCGGGCGCGTGGCTGCGATCGACCGGAGTGCATCGAGGCGGGCCGCGAGTATCACCGGCAGTGGATGGCGAACCGGAAGGCGCAGAGCATCCCGGCCGAACACCACGGGACCGCCTACGGCTACCAGCTCGGCTGCAAGGAACGAGATCAATGCCCTGCCGAGATCTCCTGCGCCGATGCATCGCTGGCCGAAGAGCGACGCCGGCGGCGGGAAGCCGGCATCGCCGCGCAGGCACCTCGCGTGCCCGCTGACCCCGTTCGCCGGCACGTCCGACAACTGATGGCCTCCGGCATGACCGTCCTCGAGATCGCCGACCGAGCGCAGGCCTCCAAGACCGGCGTGAAAGTCCTTCTCTACGGCCGCTCCGGCGCTCGTAAGGGAGAGCTGCCGGGCGAGATCGAAGCAGCGAAGGCGCAGCGGCTCCTCGCGCTGCAGCCGACCGCCTCCGCTGCGCAGCTCGCACGTTCCACCTGACATCGACAGCTCAACCGCCGCAAGAAGGCCCCGCCGTTGAACTGGTCGCAGCGGGTCACCATGCGGATGATCGCCGATGGCCGGTCCCCCTCCGGTGGCGCCAGCTACCTCGATACGACAGGCCTGGGGATTCCCGGTGGCGCCATCCGCTCCCTCCGCAGGCGCGGCCTGATCGAGCGCTACTCATGGGTCGAACCCGGTTGGGCGCTCACGAAAGCCGGCGTCGATGCCATCAACAGTGGCGCGTGCGACGAACCCGACAGCAGCATCGACGACTAACCTCACCGATCTTCGCAACTCGGGTGTCCGCGAACAGCGCCAAGACCGGCCTATACCCAGCAAGAAGGGCCTGCCGCACAGTCAGGCACGGGGGTTCCCCTACCAGACTCGCAGGCGTATAGTCAGTGAATGTCACATTCACTATTTGATTGAGGAGACAGGCCATGACCATCACCCAGGCCGCAGCCCCCACGGGCACCGCGGTCACCATCGCAGGAACCGTCCGCACACCGCTCACCCTCGTCCGCCGACTCACCGACCGTCAGGCGCGCGTAGGGTTCCGCGTCGAGACCGACGCCGGCTCATACAACGTCCACGCCAACGGGATCCTCGCCGAGATGCTCCGGCTGACGACCCACCGCGGCGACCGTGTAATCGTCCACGGCCCGGCTGTCACGTTCAGCCACCCCGCCCAGACCATCCCCGACCTCGAGGCCGACAGCGTCGAACTCGACCTCCGCTGACCCACGACGAGGATGGACACCACGACGCATCAGCAGGAGAGAACCCCATGACCCGCATCTTCCACGTCAACGGCAAGCCCGTCGACGTCACCGACGCCGCCGCGGTCCAGGCACTCACCGCGGACGAGTACGCCGACCTGCTCGCTCAGACCCTCAATGACACCGACGCGACCGACACCGAGATCGTCGGACTGCGCCAGGACCAGCCCGACGCCGGCACAGGGTTCATCATCACCAACCCGCCCAATGAGAGCGGGAGCGAGCGATGACCGAGCGCCGGAACAACACAGCCCATCGCCGCGGCGTTGGTGTCCGCAGCGCGGAGGCTCGACGATGCCCGGTGTGCGGACGTGGCGCCGCGCTGGTGAGCGTCACTCCCCGCCCGCTCACGCCAGGAGAGACGACCACCTACTGCCGGTGGGACGACTGCACCTATGCGCGGGTGGCGCCCTCTTCGAGTGATCTGTCGCGGCTGCGAGACGGCACGCATGCGACTGCCAGAGCGATCGCCGACGCCGAGGCTCGCGGACGGATCGACGACGCTGCGAATCAGGCGCTGATCGACCGACTGTACCCGCCGCTCGATTCGACCGGTCAGTCATGGCGGAGCGCGTTCGATCATGCACGCCAGGAAGGGCGCAGCGAAGCCGAGGCATACGACTTCGCAGACGAGTACGCGGCCTACGTGGAAGACCGGCAGTACGAGATCCGCGATCCTGACCTCCCGATCCCGTCCCCGAGCGAGTGGACACGATGACCGGGCGCGCTGTTCACGTCGGGAACTGGAACGGTTCGCGGCCGCGCGCACGGTGCAGTTGCCCGCCTGCCGAGGCGGGAGCCGAAGCATGAAGGATCCCCGCCAGCTCTCCCAGGCTGAGCTCGACGAGTACCTCGACCAGCTCGTGCGTGACGGCGACGATGACAGCCCGGAGTTTCACCGCGCCTACCAGTTGTGGGAGGAGCTCAACGGCTGACGTTTGACCGTGCCGCCCTCATCGGGGCCCTGCCGACCGGCGGGGCCCCGATTTCTGTCCGCGAACACCCCCAACCCCGGCCTATACCCAGCAGACGAACGGGAGAGGCCAATGTGCGACGACATCGACCACGGCGGGCGGCGGTGCCCGTCGTCGACGGCCGAAGGGCAGCGGCGCCGCCGCGCCGAGAAGCGCGAGCGGAACGCCGAGAAGCAGCTTGAGGCCTTCATCGGCGCGACCCCGTTCCGGCCGGTCTCGGGCGAGCTGATGCGGATGAGCTCGCGCCCCAGCTATTGGGACACCGACGAGTGGATCGAGTACGAAGACACCCTGCGCGCGGCCGCGGAACGTCACGGGATCGAGATCTCCGATCTGCAGCACGCGGACGGGCTCTGGGAGGGCACGTCGGAGCCTGCAGGCGCATATATCGTCCACGCTGACAGCTTCGAGCAGGTCACCGACTGGGCCGGCGAGCTGGCGGGGCGGTATGACCAGGACAGCATCATGGCCGGGTACTTCGACGCTGACGGCCCCGACCGGGTCTACAGCTTCGCCGCCGGCACCGGCTCGCAGCAGCAGGTCCAGGAGACCCTCGACATTCTCCGCGCCGCCGGCGCACCGGGAGGCAGGCTCTACGACGGCAAGCTCGAGATCGCGGAACCCGCCGAGTATCCACTGCCGGCATCCGCCGTGAACGCGATCGCCGCCCGTCTCGGAACAGAACCCACCTTCGCTCGAGCGCACGTTGCCTTCGTGCCCGGCAACGACAACTACCGTCGCCACCAGCCGATCAAGGAGATCCAGTCACTCAGAGAGAGGTACGCCGATGCGCATGGTTTCCCACAGCGCACGCCGATCCCCCGACTGACCGAGCTCGACGACATCGCTGCAGCGCGGGCATACGCGGCCGCACCGCACGAGCCCGCGCACCCGCAGGTCGCCCGCTCCTACCGATCACTGCGGCAGCACATCGGCGCTCAGTGGAACATGCTTACAGAAGCCGGCTACACCTTCGAGCCCTGGTACGGCGAGACCGAGCAGCCCTACGCCGACTCTGCCGCGATGCTGGCCGATCTCCGCGAGAACAAGCACCTGTTCTACTTCCGCACCGAGGTCTCGCAGCACAGCGAGGGGGCCCTTCCGCCGGATCATCCGATGGCTCGCAGCGTTACGGTCACCCTGCCCACAGGCGAGCGTGCGCCGATGCTCGCCAACGACGTCTTCCGCGCCGTCCACGACGCGATCGCGCACAGCGAGGGACACCAGTTCGGACCCTACGGCGAGAAGCGAGCCTGGTGGACACATCGTGCCTGCCTCCCCCGCGAAGCGCGGCTCGCGCTGTGGTGCGAGACGCGCGCGCAGAACTGCTGGACCAACGCCGGCCCCCACATGACCACGGAGGGGGAAGCCGGGCATCCCCGGCTCATTCGGCGAAGGGAACCGGGTTGGATGCCGCTGAGTGAACGCCCCTATGCGCAGCAGAAGTGCTGCCGCGTCGACTCAGCACTCCTCTAGTCCACGGCGGTTGACGAGGGTACGTCGCCCGCGTACCATCAGTGAATGTCACATTCACTACCGTTCTGATCTGAGGAGGACTCCATGACAACGGCCATCAAGATCACCCCCACTGGCGAGATCGACACCATCCGCATCGACGAGCTGCCCGACTACCAGCGCGAGATCGGCGGCTGGGTCGCAGAGCTCCGCCTGACCAACGGCCACGCACTGCTCGTCGACGAGGAAGCCGGTCTCAAGGTCACAGAGCCGAACCTGCTCGCCTCGCTCTACCTGACCGAGCACGGCCGCAGCGCACTGCTGTTCAGCACCGCGCTCATCGTCGGGCTGCACCCCAGGACCGGTGAGTGGATCGACGTCGCCCCCGACGTCGACGAGCAGCTCCGCGCGATCGCTGCGCAGATCTGACCTCATGCCCACCCTGAACGCTCGGCCGGTACTCATGCCGGCCGAGCCGCCCTCCTCCCCCGCGAGCGACTACTGCCAGCGTTGGTCTCGCGGCACCCATTCGTGGCGCCACATCTCCGAAGGCGGGTTCGACCCCCGTCTATACCAGGTGGCCCCGATCACGGAAGCCGCCGCGCGAGCATTCGTCATCGACGAGCACTACGCAGCATCCTTCCCCGCAGCACGCTTCTCGATCGGGCTGCTCACCCGCGACGACCGCTTCCCCATCAACGGCGCCATGGTCGACGAGATGGCACTGGTCGGCGTCGCCACCTTCTCCACCCCGATGAGCAGAGGAGTCCTCAGCTCCGTCTTCGGCACGCTCGAGCCCTACGAACAGAGCATCGAGCTCGGCCGATTCGTACTCACCGACACACCCGCGAACGCCGAATCCTGGTTCCTCGCACGCGCTTTCCGCCACGCCTACGACCGGGGCATCCGCGGCGTCGTCTCTTTCGCCGACCCCTTGCCACGGCGCCGACAGATCACCGAGACCCTCGACAACGGCACCACAATCGAGCGCATCGAACAGACCTCGCCCGGCCACATCGGCGGGATATACCAAAGCGTCAACGCGATCGCCCTCGGCCGCAGCACCGCACGCACCCTGAACTACCTCCCCCGCCGCGGCCTCGTGCTCTCCGAGAGATCTCTGTCCAAGGTAAGAGGACAGGAGCGAGGCGCCGACGCCGCCGAGCGACACCTGGTCTCGCTCGGCGCCCCCATCCGCCGCGCAGGGCAAGACCCGCGAGCCTGGCTGCGCGAGGCGCTCGCCGCGCTCGATGTCACGAAGATCAGGCATCCGGGGAACTTCCGATACGCCTTCCCCCTTGGCAGCAGCTCCCAGCGTCGCCGGCTGCCGATCGGGCTGCCGCGCACCGCGTACCCCAAAGCCGCCACCGACATCCTTCCGGGCTGAGACCCCCGCTGCAGGCGGGAGCAAATCGGAGTTGACGGGGCATATCGAATGCCTCATACTAGTGAATGTCACATTCACTACTCGTCCACTCTGAGGGAGGACACCATGACCACCAAGACCCGCCGCAGCGGCACCACCCGCCGCACCCCGGAAGAGCGCCGCGCACAGGCCGAGGCGCTCCACGAGCAGCTCACCGCACAGGTCGCCACGCTGGCCGAGAGCGAGAACTGGAAGGCCTGGCTGCGCTTCGCGCGCATCGTCCGCCGGCGCTCGTTCTCCAACCAGATGCTCATCCTCGCGCAGGGCGGCACCCACTGCCTCGGCTACCGCCAGTGGGAGACCCTCGGCCGTCACGTCGTCAAGGGCGCGAAGTCGATCAAGATCTTCGGCTACTCCACCAAGCGGATCGTAGAGGTCGACGAGGCCACCGGAGAAGAGTCCACCAGCAGTCGAGTGATCTATCCGGTGCTCTCCGTGTTCGACGTCCGCGACACCGATGGCGAGCCGCTCCCCGAGCAGCCGGCCATCTACCTCGAGGGCGACGACGTCGCAGGCCTCTTCGACCAGCTCGCCGACTTCATCACCGCGCAGGGCTGGGATGTCGCGCTCGAGGACATCGCACAGGACGGGCTCAACGGGTACACCGATGGCCAGGCCCGACAGATCCGGGTCGACAGCAAGATGGCACCGGCCATGCGCGTCAAGACCCTCCTGCACGAGATCGGCCACGCACTTCTGCACTTCGACGAGGGCAGCACCCGCGAGCACCGCGGAGTGATCGAGACCGAAGCCGAGTCGGTCGCGTACTGCGCCGGTGGCCTCCTCGGACTCGACACGTCCGCGTGGTCGATCGGGTACGTCGCAGGATGGGCCGGCGGTGACGTCGACCTCATCCGCAGCGTCGCCGGCAACGTCCTCCGTGCCGTCAACGCGATCGCCGACGCCATGCTCGGCGCCGACGACCAGGCCGCGGCCGCGTAACAGCCCTCGGGGGCGGGCTCGCCTATGCCCGCCCCCGAGAATCTCTGTCCGCGAACACCCCGAACTGCGACCTATACCCCTAGACGAATACCCCGGAGGAACCCATGGATCTCGCCCTGTCTACCGCCCGCGACTTCGCTCCCCTTCTGCTGGGCAGCGGCGGCCTCGTCGGCATCCTCGTCACCGTCGACACTGCACGCCGCGCAGAGCGCACGGTACGGCGCAGCCTCAAGTTCCTCGTCACCCTTCTCCTCAGCGTCGCCGCGGTCGCCGCGGCCGTCGTACTCGGCGCCGCCCTCTTCCTCTGAACGGACCACTCATGAACCGCCGAACCACACGCCTCGCCTCCGCCGCCGGCGCTGTTGTCGTCGCCCTGCTCGCTGGCGCGATCGCGATCACCAGCCAGCCCTCCGGCGTCAGCGACACCGCGCCCGCGCCTGTGCCTACCGCAGAGATCTCCGCGGACGCCGCCGCAGCCCTCGATCAGCTCGAGCAGCTCGTCGTGGCCGATGCAGCCGACCAGGACAGCTACGACCGTGACGCGTTCGGGCAACGCTGGGCCGACATCGACCGCAACGGCTGTGACCAGCGCAACGACGCACTCGCGGCCGCGCTCGAGAACATCACCACCAAGCCCGGCACACACGACTGCGTCGTCCTCACCGGAACGCTTCACGACCCGTACACCGGGCTCACGATCGCCTTCGAGCGCGGCCAGGGCACGAGTGAGCTCGTGCAGATCGACCATGTCGTGCCGCTCGCGTGGGGGTGGCGTCAGGGCGCCGACGAATGGGACGAGGCCCAGCGTGAGCGCTTCGCCAACGATCCTCTCAATCTGCAGGCCACGGACGGCAGCACCAACCAGTCGAAGAGCGATCGCGGCCCCTCCGAATGGATGCCCCCGAACGCGCAGTACGGATGCGCCTACGCTGCGCGCTTCGTCGATGTCCTCACCGCCTACCAGCTGACGGTCAACCCGGCCGACTACTCCACGCTCCGCGCGCAGCTCGCCAGCTGCGCCGCATGACCCCCCACCCGAGAGGACTGACAACGATGAGCACTCTGAACAACATCGTCATCACCGATGACACCGGCACCCGTTACAACGATCTCTTCCTCGACATCCCGCTGGACAGCTACGAGATCTCCCGCTCCTCTGTCGGCTTCCATTCCGTCGACGCGATCGTGCCAGCCGACCCCTACTCGCCCCGCGCATCCGAAGATGGTCCGCTCGGTGCACTGCTCCTCCGCTGGGCTCAAGCGCACGTCGCCGGCCGCAACTACATCATCAGCTGGCAGTACATCGACGCTCACGACGTCCATACCGTCGCCGTCGCCGACACCACCACTCGCGAGCTGCACTTCGTCAACCTGTTCGGCCACGTCATCGCCGGTCGACGCAGCTACAGGCTCCGTGAGCTCGCCGACGCGCTCGACCTCCTGATCGACGCCAGCTTCGACTGAGGACCAGGCCATGCTTTCCGACGAGGTCGCTCGACAGATCATCCACGGCAGCCCCGAGGGCTACGACCTCGGATGCCAGACCCGCGCCGGATGCGCCAACCACCACCACCCCACGCTCATGACCTGTTTCGCCGCCGCGATCGCCGTCCGCGACGACTGGCGCCTCGCGAAGCTGCCTCGCAACGAACCCCTCCCCAAATCCGCTCGGCGGCTACGCCGCTCCTCCCCCAGGAGCAAGGAAGGAACACCCTCATGACCGACCGCGAGCTCACTGCGTGGCCGGCACTGCGCCTCGGAGATCATGCCCTCATCCGGGAGCGCGCGACAGCACGCGAGCTCGCCGTCACCATCGTCGCTCTGCTCGAGCCGATCGAGGGCGAGGGTGAGGGCCTGGTCGACCACCGGGGCCGCGTCATCCGGCACCACTTCTACGACGCCCGACCCATCGCGGCCGACGTCGATCTCCCCGACCAGCGCGACGTCGACACACGCTTCGCCCGACTGACCGCAGATCTCCTGAACACGAGGACACGATGACCGCACCGCTCACCACCACCGAGACCCGCCTGCTACACAAGTCGCTCGAGCTCGCCGCCGGCTACGCGAACAATGAACGCGACGAAACCGCGATCCTCGAGCTCAGCGCACGCATCCGACAGGCACAGAAGACCATCCCCTCCGCGCCGGACGCGCACACCACGATCCTCGCGACGATCGACGCCATAAAGCGCGCAGGACGCCACGAGCAGCTCACCCCTCAGCTGCTCGACCGAGTCGCTGACGAGCTCCTCCAATCCACCCCGCTCTGACCGCCCCGCGCGGTACACTAAGGCGCGGCACCCGGCTGTTGAGCAGGTTCCCTTCCGCCCCTCGGGGCGATGGCTCCTCCTCAGTTGGATCGTTGGTGAATGTGACAATTTCCACGCTCCGGCCGGGTGCCGTTTTCTCTTGCCCTGGTGGCACGCGATCATCGACGATTGCTCACCGGTGGACCAGTCGCCCTCACATACTCCGACCAGGTGCACTCGACAGCGAGCCTCATTGCATCGTCGGGGAAGTAGCCGATCAACACTCGCCGCTCGGGATCGCGATCGAACGTCACGGAACGCAGCAGCCTACGGCCGCGGATCTCGACATGGCGGATGATCGCGATCCTCTTGCTGTGGTCGAACACGTACCAGATCCCCGGCTCCGGCGACGCCTGCAGCTGAGACATCGGAGACCAGTGCTGCACCACAACAGCGAACACTATGCCGGCGCACCGACAGCCCCGTGCCGACGACGACCGCGTGACTCAGCTCGTCAGCGACCCGCCGGATCCGTAGGCGTCGTGGTCATACCGCTGTAGCGCAGCAATGAACTCGGCACTAGTGATCTCATAGCGAGCCACCGCGGCCGCGGCGCCGTGGAACAGAGCAGCGTTGGGATACACACGGCCGCACACTGGGCAGACCGCGAACTCGTCGGGGTCGGCCGAACCAGCAGTATCGAAGGCAAGCCGCCCATGGCGATCGGCGCTCCGCCAGTCCTGAGTCCACGAATCATTGCCGCAGGCGCAGACCTGATTCTCCCCTTCCTCATCGACAGTCGCGGTCCCATCGACGCGGACGGTCGGGTACGGCCAGCTCACGATGCCGCACTCACTGCTGTCGCCTTGCGGGGACGCTTCTTCGGCATTGCCAGTTCGTCGGCAGTGGTGAGCTTCGTGTAGTTGGCAAAAAGACCGCGCAACCGCGCGTCGCCTGTGACCTGGCCCCGAAGGCCAAGCGCCTTGTCGACGGCGGAGTCGAGCTCGCGATGTGCCCGCAGGAGCTCCGGGGTCATGGCGAGCGGGTTGTAGTGGTCCGCGAGAGAGCGGTGCGGGTGCAGACCGCGAGCGGCGAGGACGGAACCGCCGGCGGCGATAATGCCCGCCCTCGCTCTATCGGTGAGCTCCGGGAGCGGCAAGGTGTTCCAGGTCAGGGTGCTCGAGAATCGCAGGTCTGACTTGATCCGACCACCCACGGCGCGCTGCCAAGCGATGAACGCGGCCGACGAGATCACTCCGAAAGCGAATCCGTCAGGATCCTCGACCATGAAGTTGGCGTCGCCGACGATGGTCTCAGGCCCGACCAGCTGCACGGTCCAGTACCTGCGGGTCTCGCTGACGTGCCGCGGGATAGCAAGGTGGGTGACATCACGGTGGCGGCGCTCACCGAACAGGTGAGGCGTGTCCGCGAGAGCACGGGTCGCTGCTCGGTTCGATGCCGCCCGCAGCGCCCTCACGGCCTCAACACGCTCCTTGATCGTAGGAGAGCGGGAGATGTCGGAAGGGTCGGCATCTGCCAGCCACAGGCACCACCTGTCGGTCCCGTGGATGAGCTCACGAGCGCCGACAAATGGTCTGAGGTACTTCGCGACGATCGGGTCAGCGACGAGTTGGTGATATTCCTCGGGGCCGACAAAGAAGTGCCCGCCGTCGTTCGCCATGCTTCCAAACATGACGGCCGGAAGCGCGGGCGAGAGCGGTGAACGGCGAGCTTCAGCGAAGGCGATCGGCCCGTCGATCAGGTAGCCGTTGATCTGCTGCGTGACTGGAAGTCGGACAGGCTCGCCGCGGAGGTTGCCCGCGTAGTCGAAGAGTGCCACTGGGCTCTTGGATCTTCGGTCGAAGCCGACAATCGCGCAGTGCACGGATGCCGCGTCGGGAGCTTCACTGGTCCACGCGAAAGTGCGGTGCGCGAACTGCACTCGCCACCCGGCATCGAACACGGGCCTGAAGAGGTCGGGCACCGGCTCGCCCTGTGTGATCGAGTTGGTGGAGACGAAGGCAAACTTGCCGTCATAGCCAGGCTGCTCGAACAACTCCATTGCCTTCGCGTACCACCCGGTGACGTAGTCGAGATGTCCAATGTCCGACCGCCGCCACACGAGCCTGAGATCGTCGGCCTGCTCCGATGATCGGGTGTAGTGACCGAGGAACGGCGGATTGCCCATGACATGGATGCGCTCGCTCGGCTCAACCACGGTGGCCCAGTCGATGCGCAGCGCGTTGCCGACCACGATGCTCTTGATCTTGTCCAGCGGGAGCGGTTCGGGTGCTGAACCAAGCGCGAGCTCCATCGCCTGGTTTGCCTGGTGCTCCACCAGGTGCAGCGCCGTCGCTGCGATCTGGGCGGGCCATTCCTCGAGCTCGATCCCGTGGAAACTCGACAGCCGCACGGCGAGGTGCTCCTCGGTGAAGAACATTGTGCGGGCCGTCTCGCCGGACAATTCTTGGATCCGCAGCAGAACCTCAAGATCGAGGGCTCGCATCTGTCGGTAGCCGACCACCAGGAAGTTGCCGCAGCCGCACGCCGGATCAAGGAATCGCATCAGCCCCATGTCCGCACGCAGCTTCTTGAGCTTGGCGGTGTCGTGGTACCCATCCGTGAACCGCTGCCGCAGCTCATCGAGGAACATCGGGCCGATGACCTTCATGATGTTGGTCTCGGTGGTGTAGTGCTCGCCGAGCTCACGCCGAGCTGTCTTGTCTTTGACGGCCTGGAAGAGGCTGCCGAAGATGGCTGGCGAGATCGCCGACCAGTTGAACATTGCAGCCGCGATCAGCCGGTCACGCATGCCGGCATCGAACGACGGGATCGACACCGATTCCTCGAAGACTCCACCGTTGACGTAGGGGAATCGCGAGATTAGCTCGTCGAGGTTCGACTGCCGACGAGACGGCTCACGTCCCATGACTTGGTACAGCAACGACAGCTGAGGCCCGAGGTCGGAACCATCCGTCGCGGTGCGGGTCTCGAGGAACTCGAGGAACAGATCGCGATCCCACACTCCGGCGTCATCGGCGTAGAGGGCGAACAAGGTGCGCACCAGGAACACCGACGCCTCGTGATCGTCGTACCCAGACCCCTCGAGGGCCTCGTAGAGGGACGCCATCAGCTTTGCCGCTTTGATCGACGCAGACTCCTGCGCCTTCGATCCGAAGGTGCGCTCACCGTACCCGGCGAGGAAGGCGAGCACGTCAGCGCGATCCCGCATCTGGTTCAGGGCGAACTCCTGCACACCCTCGCTCTCAGCGTGGAGATCGAGCAGACGGAACCGGCGGAAGTCGCTCGTGATTACCCACCGAGGAACCTCCGGGTCAGGAAGGTCGTCAATGTAGTCGAGCGCCTGCTGCTCAGCCGCGACGAGATCCTTGCCGGCGGACTTCATCTCGATCAGCGCGAGACCAGGGATCAGCGCGTCGATGTATCCGCGCGAGCCGGTCGACGAGCGCTTGACACGCTTCTCGTAGAACGCCGCACGGGTCTGGGTTATCCCGTACACGCCGAGCAGATCTCGGACGAAGGACTGCGCTTGCTGTCGCTCGTCGCCGGGCTCGTCCTGCCAGTCACGGGTGAACTGCGCAGCGCGGGCTCGGATCTCATTCATCGACAACGACTTCGGCACGATCCCAACGCTATCCGGCCAGACCACTCGCACCCGGTACTACGACCTCCGTCCGCAGCGTGGCTGCTGCTTGGCGCCACCACCACAGCGACGACGACGACGACGTCTTGACATGAGCGCCGACTGATTCTAGGGTAGTGAATGTCACATTCACCACCTATTGAGGGGGGTCATCATGCGCGCGTTTCCCGTGAACCGCGACACCATCGACCTGTTGGTCACCGCCGCCTACATTTCCACACCCGCCTACCGCAGCAGCACTCCGCGCGAGCTCGCCGAGAACGCCGACCGGATGGGTCAGAGCCTCTGGGATGAGAACTACGCGAGCGTCAGCTACGCGATCAAGCAGCACATCGCCGCACCGCGCTACGAATGGCAGCCGGTCGCCGAGATCGTCCCCCATGCCGATGACGAGCAGGCGTTGCAGATCGAGCGCAGCCGTCTACTGCTCGCCGAAGTCTCCTGCCATCACCCCGGATGGGATCAGTCCCCTGCGCGTGACCTCGTCGAACGCCTCGGCGACGCGATCGCGCGACGGTTCGCTCACCGCCCGCTCGTCGACTCCCCGGACCACCTGGGCGTGAAGGAGTACGAGGGCCTGCATCGCGCCGCGGAGGTCTGGGAACGGGAGATCGGATTCCGTCACCCTCTCACGCACGACGCGGCTGCGCGCGAAGGGAGCCGGCCATGACGCTCACGATCATCCACGCGGCCGCGGAAGGCACCCTCATCGAAGGGACCAGCAGGGGCGACGGCACGGCCGATACTCTCAAGGCCAACGGCTGGCGGTGGAGCCGGGGGCTCGGATCTTGGTACATCCCCCACTCCCGCGACCGCGAACCGAAGATCGCGATCATCAACCGCACCGCCGAGCAGCTCACCGCTGCCGGGTTCGGCGTCGAGATCTCGATTGACTATGAACGCCGGGCCGCGACCGTCGTCGAGGCTGACCTGGTCGACCGCAGGAACGATCGCGCTGCCGCCCTGGCGGTGCGCGCAGATCGACGACACCAGGACGCCACCGAAGAGGCAGAGCGCGCGGCCCGCGCGCTGCGACGCCTCCCCGAAGGTGGCGAGCCCATCAAGGTCGGACATCACTCGGAGGCCGGCCACCGCCGAGCGATCGGCAAGGCGGACGCGGCGATCCGCCGCTCCATCGACGCCGACGCGGCAGCACGGCGCGCCCAGGTGCGTGCCGACGTCGCGGCCGCGGCGACCGATGCACGGTATGCGCCGATCACCGTAGCGAACCGGATCGAGAAGCTCCGCGCAGATCGCGCCGGCATCCGTCGACGTCTCGACGGGTCAAGCCGCACCCTTCCTGGCGGGTATGTCGAGGTCACGGCTGCAGCCACCGGCGCCTACGCCGAACGGCTCGAAAGGGAACTGGCCGCGACCGACGATCAACTCACCTACTGGCAGGAGGTCCGCGCCGAGCAGGTCGCGACCGGCGCGGCCACCGACCACAGCAAGGACACCATCAGCGTCGGCGACCAGATCAAGTACTTCGGCGCCTGGTGCACCGTAACCCGCACCAACCCGAAGAGCGCCACCATCGTCGACGCCTACGGCCACCGCGGCACAGTCCCCTACACACACATCCGCGAGCACCGTGCCGGCCAGAGCGGAGCGATCTCATGACCATCGCCGCCCGCCCCCGCACGATCCCGGAGCCCACGACTCGTTGGCTCCGCCGTCTCGTAATCGCGCTGCTGTACATCGCAGCCGCGGTCCTCTCTGGGTGGCTCGGGATCCTCGCCGCGCCGATCCTCGATCGCATCATCGTCACCGCCGCGGCGGTGATCCTCGTCCCCATCACCATCGCGCTCGTGATCGACTTCTTCCGCAACCCAGATTGAGCGTCCGATGCCCGCCTACAAGGTCCAATGGCAGCAGCGCGTCGACGTCACCGCCACCGTCACTGTGGAGCTCGACGAGCTCGCAGACTGGGCATGCGAGCATCTCGGACTGCGCACCCTCGAGGCCGGTGCGCCGGCAGGCGCGGCGCCGGCAGGGGTTCGGATGATGCTCGAGCGGAACGGGCCTCTGCGGGAGCAGCTGCTGCAGCGGTGGGCAGCGGCGCACATGCCGCACAGATGATGTCCCGCTCCGATGGGCAGAGCAGAGGCCCCACCGGCGAAGAGCTGCCGGTGGGGCCTCTGTCATCAATCACGCGAGTCGTTGCGCGAGCTCGTCGATCTTGTCGGGACGGAAGCCCGACCAGTGATCCTCATCCGTGATGACGACCGGTGCCTGCAGGTAGCCGAGCGACTTGACCTGCTCGAGCGCTGCGGCGTCTTCGCTGAGGTCGACGACGTCGTACTCGATTCCCTTAGCATCGAGCGCGCGGTGTGTCGCGACGCACTGTACGCATGATTTCTTGGTGAACAGCGTGATCGTCTTGTCGCCGTTCGTCAGTGTGGTTGTCATGGGTGATCTCTCCTCCTTCCTGGGGTCTCGTTTGCTGAGCATGGCGGGCAGCTCAGACACGGGCAGCCGCGCGGCGCTTGAGCCACACGATGAGCGCGATCGCACCGATCAGGATCGCGAGGATGACGAGGATCTGCCCCCAGCCGAGGCCGACGCCGTCGACGACGGGGATCGCCACGGTTTCACCCTGCTCGAGCAAGTGGTACTGCAACATCCACGCGCGCAGCGGATCGAGGAACATCCCCAGCGACACTGCGCCACTGGCCAGGACGAGCACGGCGATCAGCAGCAGCGAGATCCAGTCGTCTTCCGACACGCTCTGGTTCGACACGCGATTCATCCCTTCTCTCGGAGCCGGTGGGCCCGCAGCATCATGACGGCCACGACGATCAGGCGGCTTCGGGTCGGCGGTAGCTGATCACCGAGTTGTCGAAGAGCGTCAGCAGCCCGTCCTCACCGCTGTCGAGGTCGCGGTACTCGATCGCGAGGTACTCGTCGTCGACGACGTCGGGCTCCACTCCTTCGACCACTCCCCACAGCCCCAGAGTCGCGTCGACGAGCAGGAGATCTCCGACCTCGAGCTCCACCGCGGGGCCCTCAAGGGATTCGCCGTATCCGTCGCCGTCAGCAGCCGCGTCGACGTCCGGTGCATCGTCGTCGACGTCGGGCACGAACCGGACCCGTTCACGGGAGTCCAGTGGGGTGACATTGGAGGGTCGAAGCGCGTCGTGCTTGGTCGTAGACGGTACCGATGCATCCCAAGCGACAATCTCGGCCGAGGACCACTGGAAGTAGTCGGGCTCGAGCTCCTCCCCCTCGCCGTCGTCGGTGAGCTCCGCTTCCGGGTCGCGCACCATCATCCGCTCGTAGTCCGCAGCGTCGGGACGCAGCGCCGCCAGGTGATCCCAGTCCGCCTTGTCGGTGGAGTCGAGCTTGGCGGGGTCGGGGGTGTAGAACGCCTGAATCTCGACGGGCTGAGATTCGGCGTTCAGAGTGACACCGCGGCCACGCTTGTTGCGAGGGATCGCGACACCGACCGCGAAGCTGTCCCACATCATGTTGGCGCCCTGCGGGGAGAGACGACCGAAGCTGACGCGGGCGCCGAAGTTGTCTCGCATCTCACCGCCGAGGAACTCGACGTCGGGGCGCTGCAGACCAAGCAGGATGTGGATCTTCGCCGACCGTGCCAGTCGGGCGAGATCGGAGAGCAGATCAAGAACGGGGGCCTGCGCCGGCGCACCCTTCGGCTTCACCGTCTTGTACCAGCGCTGCACGCGCGCCTTGAACGTCGCGTACTCGTCGATGATCAACGCGAGGGGGTCGAAGTCCTCGAGCCGGGCCGTGCCGTTCTCGAGCTGCGAGTACCGCTCCTCCATGAGCTCGTGCGCAGCGTGCAGCATCCGCACCTGGTGCTCCACCCGCGCGCCGACGAGCTCGACGTTGGGCCAGTCCCGGAATCCGGCGAACTCGATCCGCTTCCCATCGAGTACCCACACCCGCCAATGAGCGTGCGCGAGATGGGTGAGCACCGTGTGCTGGAAGCTGGTCTTCCCCGATCCGGTTCCACCGATGACGAGGCAATGCGGGGAGACCGCCGGATGCCACGACTGGATCTGACCGTCTTCGTCAGGACCGATCGGGATCTTGAACGCCTTGTAGGCGGCGTGGGTGAGTGCGGCCGCGGGCTCCACTTCGTGCAGGACCATGTCGGGCATCGTCGGTCGGACCTCGAACGTGATCTTGTCGCCCTCGAGATCCCAGTGCGCACGCCACCGGCCAGGGAGCATCGAGGAGACCACCTTCTCGACCTGGGAGCGCCGCGCCGCGATCGCCATCTTCGGTCCCACGTTGTGCTTGACGTCGATCTTCGAGACCGAGCCGTCATCGGCACTCTTCACCGAGACGCTCGCGGTCGGGTCGATGACCAGCTTGACGACCTCGATCGCGCGCTGCTGCTCACGGGAGACCGGATCACTCACGGGTGCGAGCTCGACGACGAGCACGCACCGCCTCGAGTTGTGCTTGCGCACCCGGTACTCGGCACCAAGCCTGCGTGCAAGGCCTGCGAGGATCTGGTCGACGAAGCGGGGGTCGGTGTCATCGACGTGCGAGGCGTACCGGATCTTGATGCGCTCCGGGAGGCCCACCCATCCACGAGTCCACTTCACCGGCACGACGAGAGCACGGGTTGGCTGTGCCGCACCGAGCATCGGAAGGACCGCTTCGATCGCCGGGTCCATCCGCCCCTCCCGTTGGAAGGTCCGCACGCCGGATGCGACCGCGCCGGCGGCGAGCAACACGGCCACGACCCACACCAGCGGGATCAGATTGGTAAACGGGCGCACCGCATTCAACCCGGTAGCGGCGGTCGCCAGTGCGATGCACAGCAGCGCCGGGATGAGCCCGGTCAGCTGACGCCGAGGAAGAACACCCAGAGCCACCGTCGCCGGTGCAGGCGGTCGCGCCGGCGGACGAGATGCCACACGAGTTGCCGTTGCCATTCGAGCCTCCTGAGTGGGCCGAGTACTTCACGACCCTCTTGCGAGGTATAGGCCGGAGATCTGCTCCTTCGCGGACATCGCGGATTCTCCCCGCGCCTGACGCACTCGTGATGTCCCTCGTGCCAGAGTGTGCTCGAGGGGATCGCGACGGCGGCTGGAAAGGGTTATTGCGCCACATCGCGGCGCAGACCAGCGCAATACCTCCGCCACACCCGCGCTTGACACGGGTGATAGGATCAAGCCCGATCGGCGTTCTGCCGCAGGCACGGTTGTCGAATCGAGCTTGACCCCCTCCCCCTGGGAAATATTTCCAGCAGGCACACCCGCGCAGTTATGGCGCAATACTGCGCCGCACATCGGCGGCATACTGCGCCGCACACCCCGTGCAACACGTCGCCGGGTCGGGTCAGTCGTTTGAGTTGGTCGGTTGGGTCTGCGCCTGCCGCCGGCGCTCCCACTCGCCTCGCAGCCATTCGCCCTGCCGTTGTGCTGCAGCGCGGCTGACCCCTCGCGCCTTGGCCGGCGCCGGCGGGAACGGGGCACCCTCGTTGTAGAGCTGCTCGAGGCGGTCGGCTTCCCGCATGAAGGCGACCTCGACGAGTCCAGCCAGCGCCGGCTCCCCCTCCGGCTCCTCCCGAGTCGACCACCACGCAGCCTTGAGGCGCGCGTGCAACGCGACCGGCAGGTAGTAGGTCTGGTGGCGGTACCCCGCGGCGCCTCTTGGATTCACGCCCTGGGCGCGGTCAGGTGCCGGGGGAAAGGGTGAGCCGGCGTTGTAGAGATGCTCGAGGCGGTCGGTCTCGCGTCCGATGGCGACCTCGACGAGTCCGGCCAGCGCCGGCGCCCCCTCCGGCTCATCCCGAGTCGACCACCACGCAGCCTTGAGGCGCGCGTGCAACGCGACGGGCAGGAAGTATGCGATAGAGCGGTAGCCGGTGGCCGACACTGACCCGGCGGGTCGGTCGGGGTCACCAGCGGCGTTGACATCTGTTGGAGGCACGAGTCACCGTCTGAGTGGGGAGGCTTCGGCCCCGTTTCGGGCCGGGGCTGTCCCCAGCCTACAGGCCGGTTTCCAGACCGTCAGGAGGGCTACGTGCCGCGAGTTGACGCGGTTTTCCAGGGGTCAGAGGCGCCGGCAAGTGCCGTCTGTGGGACAGATCTCGATGCCATACAGGCGGAGGAACTCTTCGGGGTTCACGTAGCCGGCGTACTGCGAGGGGGCGCCGAGGGCGGTCGCCTCCTGCAGCCCGGCGACGGCCTGATTCGTCGTCCCGTTCTTGTTGACGGCCAGGTGCAGGTGGCATCCCCCACTGGGCGGCACGTTCCCGACGACACCGATCTGCTGGCCGGCGGTGACGGTGTCTCCGACGTCGACGAGCCGCTCGCTCTTGTACATATGCAGGTAGGACACCACGAACCCATCGGGGTGCTTGATCGACAACCACAGTGAGCTGCTGAGAGTCACCGTGCCCGGCAGGACCGCGTAGACAGGGTCGCCGCACGGGTTTGGCCAGCGCTGCAGGTCGATTCCGACATGCCAACTCGACGCACCCGGAACGGTGATGTCGCGCGGCCCATAGCCGGAGGTCATCTGGTAGCCGGCCGCAAGGGGGAAAGCGGCCTGCCCGACGACAGTGCTGCTGTCGCAGCTGATCGACCCGCCGACCGCGGTGATGATCTGCTGTGCTGCGGGCTCCCACTTGTCGTAAGCGGTCGGGTATGCGGAGACCTGCACGGTCTGCGCGGCCTCCCCCAGCCCCATGTCCTCCCAGCCGGGGATGTCGAGCAGCCCACGCGGCGATCCGCCGTTGGGGCCCTCCTCGCCGCCGAAGAACGCCTTTGCTGCGTAGAGGGGGTCCATGAGCTCCTCGACGGTGCCCCAGCCCGACACACGCTGCTGGAAGTAGTTGACGGAGTCGTGGTCGCTGCCGACCGCGTCGTGCGGGTAATCGAGGGACTCAGGCACGGAGGAGTTGGCGTACATCTTCAAGCCGGACTCCTGCAGCGCGGTCATGATCGCGATCTGCTGGCCCCGCGCGGACACGCCCAGTGAGCGGGCGACCGAGAGGATGGTGGCCGCGTGGCCGAGCTCCGTCGCACCGAGGGTGCGGGTCGATCCTCCTGTGGTCTGGACCTCGAGCTTGTCGGTGGTCAGCGACCCCGCGGTGCACTGCGACGACCCACCGCCGGAGGCGCCGGCGATCGCCATCATCAGGAACATCGTGTAGCCGGCGAAGAGCACCACCGGCACCAGCACGAGCGCGATCACCGAGAGGACGACCTTGCGCGAACCACCACCGTCCCCGTCGTCTCCCCCATTGACGGCGCCGGCGACGTCGGCAGAGCGCTCGAGTACTCCCGATGCGGACATGCGGGGTTACTTCTGTGCGATCGCGAGCCGGGCGCGCATCTCACCGCTGCGCGGAGAGCGAGGCGCGCGCGCCGGCAGGGACGAGATGTCGACGACACCTGACGAGGGGCGCCGTTCGATGTGTCCCATGCCCGAGGAGTCGACGACGATCCGTCGAGGACCGTCCGGGGTGCGCGTGGGCGCCGGGCCCTGGTCGACGACCATCGAGACCACCTTCGGGTCGCCCGCAGCTCGCGGCTTGCTCGCGCCTGCCGCGGCCGCGGAGACAGCCTTCGACGCTCCCTTGCTCGCGACTCGGCCACCGACCTCGAGCGCCGCGGCGCCGGCGGCGCCGGCCACACCGCCCGCTGCGGCACCCTTGCCGATCCGCGCGGCCGTGAAGACCAGGTCCGCGGTCTTCGAGGCCTTGGCGGCAGCACCCGCGCCAGCGCCGCCCCCAGAGCCCATCTGAGGCGACGGGAGGGCGGGACGGCTCGGTGAGCCGCCAGAGGGCGTCGAGGGCGGCTTGGGAGCCGCGGGCGGGCGTGTAGCGGTCATTGTGCCGATGTCCTGCGCAGCCCCCGCGCCGAAGTTGATGGAGCGCGCGTCGACCTTGTTGTCAGGGCGACGCAGCGCCGCGGCCGCGACGGTGGATACGGCGCTCATCGCCGCGACGGTCTTGACCCCGTCGCGCTGCGCCGGCGCGCCCTTGCCGATGCCGTACTTGGAGAGCTGCTCGGCGATCGACCGGCCGGTCTTCTTGGCAATGCGACGCGCTCGGATGATGAGGAACAGCAGCACGATCATCACCAGCGTCGCAAAGGTCATCTGCGCGACGAGCGGGATTCCCAGGCTGCTGAGCCCGGTGATCGCTGCGACGGTGAGCTTGAGGACGGCCGCCATGACGACTGCCATGAAGACGATGGCGACCAGGCCCATGAAGGTGTCGGCGAGGGACTTCCACAGCGGGTATCGGTTGACCGGGAGGATCCCGATGTAGACGTTCCACATGGTCTTGAGTGCGGAGATCAGGAAGCCGAGAACCGTGACTAGGAACAGCACCCCGAAGGCCATCGGCAGGATGAACAGGGTGAGCGCTCCGGGGGTCATCGTGACGGCCGTGAGCACCTGGCCGAAGTTCGGATTCTGGTTGAACGTCTTCGCCGCCTCGTCGCACCCGCCGACCGCGTCACGGACCTCGTTGCCGCCGGTCTGGATGGGCGCCGAGTTGGTCATCGTGTCGGTGAACGTCGCGGCGCACTGCCCCTCGAGAGCGTGGCCGAACGCGATCGTCTGCGCAGGGATCTTCACGAAGATGTCGACCAGCTGCGACGTGACCGCAGCTGACAGCAGGTTCTCGGAGTCGAGCTCCGTGCTGTTGATGTCGTCGGTGACGACGACGGCAGCGATCTGACCGCCGTACTCCTGGGCGGTGTCGAATGCTCCGCCTGCGGCGGTGAGCGAGGCGATCGGGTTAGCGAGCAGACCGGTCGCCAGCACCGCACAGCACGCAGAGATGAACAACTCCGCCCACCCGGTGGAGTGCCGGCCGAGCATGATCGCCAGGCCCGCGACGCCGCCGGCGATCGTCAGCGCGAACGGGATCCATGCGATCTCGCCGAGGAAGTCCTGCAAGAGGTCGGCCAGCGCGCCGAACGGTGCCGCGACGATGTCGACCCACTCGAAGGAGAGCAGCCAGTTGCAGAACCAGATCATCCACGACACCAGACCCAGATGCCCGGTCCAGATCGGGTCGATCCACATGGAGATGAAGAACTTCCCCATCGTGAACACATCGCCGCGGTCCAGTGGAAGCACCGTGTAGCTGGTCAGCGGGACGCCGTCGCTGTCAGTGATGTCGCCGCCGAGCATGAACGGGGACGAGCCGCCGCCGTCAGCGGCGAAGGCCCAGTACGTGTTGCCGAACAGGACCAGGAACAGGTCGATCAGGACGACGGCGATGACCTTGCTCCACCGCGGGTGATCGTGCGCCCAGAAACGGACCCGCCAGAACGCGCCGCCCAGAGTCTCGAAGGTGTGCCGGTAGAAGGTGATCATGGTGTCACCAGAGACGGGGTCGACAGCACGGCTTCGCGGCGGTCGGGGCGCTCGGGCAGCGTCTTGCGGAACTTCCCGATTCGACCGCGCTGGTCACGGATCAGTCCCTCGCCGCGCCGCTCCGGGGCGACCTTTCCGTCCGCCCCGAGCGGGGACAGGTCTTCGGTGACCACCTGGACCATCGCCGGGTCCGCGGGCTCGCCGGTCAGCCACTCGATCGCGCGGCGAGCGAGCTCCTTGTCGGTCTGGCGCATCACGTAGCGGGTCTTGAGCAGGCCTCGGGTCTGAGCTTCTCCGAAGTCGGCGGGGTCGTGCGAGCCGAGGGCGAAGAACGCGCGGTGCTTGCGACCGTCGCGGATGCCGATGCGCAGGTCGCGCTCTCCCTCCGGTGACTGGGTGATGTGGTGGCACTCGTCGAAGTAGGCGCCGGCGAGCTCGCCGGGGTTCATGAAGCAGACCTCGCGGGAGATCCCCATGAGCATCGCGTACATGGCGCGGCCGTAGATCTTTTCCAGGGGCATCTCCTCGAACAGGTGCGCGTGCTCGAGCTCGGTCTTGTCTGGCAGCGACAGCCCATGGGTGAGGAAGACCAGGGCACGCGATTTCAGGTCGACAGCGGTCAGCCCGTCATTGAAGAGAACCTCGCCGATGTCCTTCGACGCGACCAGGTTGATCAGGCCCGACAGCTCATCGCTCTCCGCCGAGGAGATCGTCTTGAGGTGCGCCCGCAGGCGACCGAGGCTGGTGATGTCGTGCGCCGCGACGTACTCCGGCTCGAGGAGGCGGGACAGGGCGACGCCTCGGGAGTCGCGGGCCCGGATGCCGAGCATCACCGCGAAGAGCGACTGCACCATGCGTGCGCCGACGAGAGGGCCGAACACCCGCAGCGGGTCCAGCGAGTACTCCGGGGTCATCAGGTCAACGATCGTCGTGGTGTCCGGCCGGAGGCTCTGCGCGAAAACCGCGTACTCCTTGGCCTCTGTGCGGTCGATCGCGACGACGCGGCCGTTGCGGTCGACCGTGTCGCCCATGTCTCCCTTGAGCAGCACGCTCTTGCCGGCGCCGAGCTCGGCGACCACGCCGAAGCTGGCGCTGGTGTCGGCCTGGATACTGCCGTCCGCGTCGCGGAGGATCGGGGTGTGCCGGGCGGTGCTGATGTTCTCGCCGAAGCGGGCGCCCTTCTCGTCTCCGAGCTCGTTGCTGGAAAGCGGAACGCCGGTCGCGAACTCCCGGCCCGTCGTGATCTGGGTGAGCTCACGGACGATGCGCCCGGTGGGCGTGCCGGGGATCATCGCCCACCAAAGCTCCTCCTGACCTCCCAGGGGAGCCTCGAGGAGGAAGTCAGCGCGCTTGTACTCGTCTGCCACGAACCGGCCCTTAGCCTTCGCGAGATCGGCGGTATCTGCCCCCACAGCGAACAGCACCGTCGCCTGAACCTCGACCTCCTTATCGGAGCGGTTGAGGGAGGCGTGGTAGGCGGCCAGCGTCTCCGCGATCTCTCCGAGGTCGGATCCGCCGCCGGTGATCGTCGCGGTGCCCTCCTGGTGCTTGTACTGCTCCTCGAGGGCGGTTTCGGCCTTCTTGTTGCGACGCTTGACCTCGTCGGCGCCGGTGACGGTGAAACGGATCCCCCAGTCGACGTCAAGGGGGAACTGGTCGACGTGTGAGATCCACTCGACGCCGGGCGAAACCCAGCCGGCCTTGGGTGCGGCGACCATGGCCTGCACCACCTGGTAGGACGACGTCTCGTCCGCGTAGGGGCTGTGCACCTTGAGGTAGCGGCGCTTGAACGGGAGGAACTGCTGCCCCTTGGGAAGGTCGCTCTGTCCGCCTTCGTCGAGCCATGGGTTCGGCATCGCGGAGGGCATCTGGAAGTGCGCGAGCTCGTCGACGCCGAATCCGTCCTCGGTACCCTCGGCGGGCGGGACAGGGGCGGCGAGATCTGCGGAGAGGCCGCGCTGCTGCGAGTGAAGGGCGATCCAGATCTGCTCGGCCGGCGTTGCACGGGTCGGCTGGAACGCGGCCGGGATGCGAACCTCGATCTCTTTGGCCATCCGCGCGGCCGCAGCGATCTCGGAGTCGGTAGGCAGCTGACGGGGAAGAGCCAACGTGTCGCGCAGCTTGGTGTCGGCGGCGCGCACTGCCGACCTCGCGCGAGCCTTCATCGAACCGGCCGCGAGCGGGACCGAGAACCAGAACGCGCGCGTTCCAAGCGGGATCTGCTCGAGCGCGTCCAGGGTCAGCTCGACCTCGCGCGCCCAGTCCGGACACTCGTCGATGCGAACACCGTCCAGCATCCGCTCCACGACAGACACCGGATCCAGGTCAGCGCACAGCCCCAGCAGCAGTCCCTCGCCCCGGTGCGCCTGGAAGAGCGCCTGGTGGTGCGCCTTGACGAGCTGCTTTGCCGCCGTGGTGGCGTAGGCATACGGGAGCGGCTGCAGCCGCCACGTAGCCCAGACCACGCCCGAGCGGGTCCACATGAGGTTGCTCGTCATCGCTGTTGCCGGAATCTGCATCGTCGTCTCGTTTCTCAGTCGGTCGGCGTGGCCAGCAGCAGATCGCGACCGCCGCTGAGGGGTGCCGTGATCGGCGTGCCGCCGAGGATGGGGAGGAGGGCTGCGTAGCTCGTGGCAGCGGGGTCCGCACAGATCGGCCCACGCGCGGTCTCCGCCTTGACCACGAGGGTCTTGATGACGTAGCCGCGGCCTCGGCCGATGATGCCGAGCGGGATGTCGGTGTTGTTCATGGTCAGTTGCCTCCTCGGGCTTGCTGCAGCAGGCGCTCGACGCCGCTGACCGCGTGTGCGGGTGCGAGCGCCGGCAGCGGCGTCGAGCGCGGCTGCAGGACCGGCTGCGCCACGACGGGCGCTTCCGGTGCGGGTGCGGTGGTCTCGCTATCCGGGGTGGTGAGCGTGGCTCCGACCGGCTCGGCGATCGTTGTTCCGCCGCCTGCGAAGTGGGGCGGGCGAACCCGCATGGTCACTCCGCGGTAGCGGCCGGCTGCGGGGCGGGTCATCGCGGACAGGCCGCTGGTGATGATGCTCAGCAGGTTCCGGCGTGTGGCCGGGATCCTTCCGGCTCCCCACGCTGCTCCCCAGGACACGAAGGCAGCGACGGGGATATCGACGATCGGAGAGCCAGTCCCCCACACGCTCTGCGTCAGCAGGGCGACGACCAGGACGATCGCCAGGACGACGCCCTGCGTCAGCGTGTAGGGGCCCCCGGGGATCTTCGTGCCGTCGTGGAGACGGCCGATGAACTTTGGGAACCGGCGGCTGCGCGTGTAGAAGCGCGCAACCTCTCTCTCTTCGTCGCGATCGGCCACGTTCGCCCCTTTACGCGACCAGCCGGTAGACCGTGTCGCCGGCCGCGGTGGTGGTCTCGTTGAGCACCAGGGCGTCCGCCGGAGCTGCGATCTGATGGATCGTGACTCCGATGGCGTCGACGGTCTCGGTCTGGATGAGGCCCATGACCCACTCGCCACCGCCGGCGGCGAGGAACATGGCCAGGCCGCACGCGATGCCGGTGATGATGGTCGTCGCCATGGCGAACCGCACCTTGGCGGCGACGACGAAGAAGATCACTGCTGCTGCGAGAAACACGACCGCCCGGAAAGCAGTCGTCGCATCAGCGGTGATCCCGTTGATCCAATCGAACATGGTTGGTGTTCCTTCCTTAGTTGCCGTTACCGGACGGTGTCGGCGTGGGGGTTGTCGATCCCTTGTCGGAGACCGCTTGCGGTGCAAGATCAATGGCGCTGACCTCCCAGCGGGAGGCACGCGCGGTGAGAGTGAGCGTGTACGTCGAGGTCACTTGCTGGTCCAGCGGGCTCAGCAGTGAGACGGTCGCGAGCACCTTGAGGGTGTCGCCATCGCTCGGGGACTCCGTAGGCGTCAGGTCTGACCGCATCTCCTCGACGTTGACCATCACGTAGGGGGCGGGCGAGATCGCCACGAAAGATGTGTCCGGGGCGCTGTATCGGGACAGGTCACCCGAGCCGGCAAGGTACGCGCCGAGGAACGCCGACACTGTCTCCGCGGACGGGTCAGAGGATCCGATGGTTTGCTTGTAGACCAGCGACGTTGTCTCGCCCTGGACGGGAGCGGAGATCTGGGCCGGGAGACCGACTGCCCTCACCGTGTCCCCGTTGACCGCGATCGCCACCTGGAAGTAGCGGCGCGGCCAGCTCGTCGTGCTGGTGTCGTCGGAGTCCGTCACCGACAGCTCCTTGATGTTCGCCGCGACGACGACGTTGACGAAGTCCGAGCCGTCGACGGGCGTGATGGAGACCACGGACAGGTCGCGGTACTCCCAGGCCGTGACCGACAGCTGCCGCAGCGCCGCCAGGTCGACGTAGGTAGCCAGGTCGCCCGGTGCGTCCTTCGTCGCGCTCAGCCACGAGGAGACGAAGCCCTCCGCGTAACCGCCGGCAGCCTGCTGCTGCGTGCTCAGTCCCGCTGCCTGCGCCTCGGGCGCTGCGGCGACGACGGGCGCCGGACGTGCGGCCGCGGCGAAGAGCGCGATAGGCCCACACGCGATCGCGGCGAACAGAAGCGCGGACAGCAGCTTGCCGCCCAGCTGCCGACCATGGGTCCAGCTGCTCCCCTGTGCCGGGACGGTCTTCGTCTCCTTGGCCGGCTTCGACGTCTTCTCACGACGCGCCATTATGCAGCTCCTCCCACTCGCAGCTGCGCCACCCGCAGAGCTGCCGGCACCGCTGCCGAAAGCTCCTCAACCGCCTTCACCACGCGACCATGCGTGGAGGGGTCGAAGGGTGCGTCGAGAGTGCTCGCCACTGCTTCCTCGAACCCCTGGCGCGCACGGATCGCGCGTGCAGCGTCGGGCTTGAATCCTTCCCACATGGCGTCGTCGGCGCTGTCTGCGGTGCTGCTCTCGCTCACGTTTCTGTCCCTTCCGCGGAGTCCTGATGCCTCCCGACCAACGGGGGCATATCTGTATAGGCCGGGTTTTCGGCCCTTCGCGGACATCGCGGATCGAAGAAATCTTGCGTGGATATTGCGCCCATGCAGCGAGACATGGAAACCGCCCCTGAACGGGTATTTACAGCATCGGATCGCAACTCAGATCCACCGAAGCCAGCATCCGTCGATCGGGCGCTCTCCTGCCCGGCCGGAACTTTCCAGGATCTGAACCAGGGGTGCTGAGGAACGTGGCCCTTCGTCAACCGACGTCACGACGAAGGGCCATTTCTCATGACTGCTTGGGCGAAGACATCACCTCTTGCCGACCAGCTGTTCGACGAGTGGAACAGCTTCCACTCCCACACCACTCACCACTTCGGAACGCTCGGCGAGCTGACTGGCGATGAGGCCGTGAACCTCATCCGGCAGCCGCAAGCTCCCGAACAGCGCGACGCGCTCCTGCTCGAGCTGCTCACCCTCGAGCACGCCGGCGATACCTTCGCAGGCCGCGTCCTGCTCAAGTCGTTCATGCCGCTCGCGCTGCGGCTGCCGAGCAGCTGCAGCAGCATGCGCAGCCTGTGGCAGCACTCCCCCGCCGACGCCCGTACCGCGACGATCGGCGTGCTCTGGGAGGTCATTCACACCTACCCGCTCGAGCGGGTCCACTCCGTCTCCGGAAACATCCGCCTCGAGACGATCAAGAACCTCGGAGTCTGGTTCGGCAGCGAGCACAGCGTCGACGCAATGCCGGTCGAAGACGAGCTGCTCGAGAAGATCGCAGGCCCCGACGAGAGCGATGACGTCTTCCGGGATCTGGTGACGATCCTCACCTGGGCGATCGACTCCGGCACCCTCCGCCGCGACGAGGTCCAGCTGCTTGCTCGCATCGAGCTCGCGGAGGGTGATCCCGGTGTGGCGCGTGAGGAAGCAGCTGTCGAGCTCGGCGTCAGCCGGGAGACGCTCAACCGCCGAGTGTGCCGAATCCGCACCAAGCTCATGCAGGCCGTCAGCGGCGACATGGAGGCCAAGGTCTCCTACGCCCCGCGCCGCAGCTGAGCCAACCCGCCATCCAGGGGGCAAGCGCAGTCGACGAGTCGAGCGCTCCCCACAGGCCGGAGCAACACTCCCGCTCCGCCCCCCAGACAGACAGGGCCTCTGGATGGCCCCCAGGGGCCCTGTCTTCCCCTCCGCCTCACTCGGAGCCCTCCTCTTGGCCGAAATCGCCTCAGCAGGCCGCACAGGCCTGTCTACGCCCGCATCCATCGTTTGGATGCCCCGCCACGACTCCATGACCAGCCCTCGCGACACCGCGCACCCCGCCATCGCCAGCGCCGCGCTACACACGCGCCACCCCGCCGCCATGCTCTGCGCTGTACCCTCGCAGCAACACCGCGATAGCCTCCGCCACTCCCCCGCCAGATCACCGCATCACTTGCGCGATACGCTGAGCAACCCCCGCGCCATACCCGCGCCAGCCATCCGCAATATCAACTGCAATATTCGCGCTATTACCTCGCCCTACCCGCGCATGCTGTTGCGCTCTAACGTGCGCATTACGAGCGCCCGGCTGTCGCCTGTACGGCCCCTTACTTGCGCATTGCTTGTGCCCGTATGTAGCCACTATGGCGCGGGTCTTGTTTTAGATGATGCGCACTGTCAAGCGCTCTGCTTGCGTTGTTCTTGCACCGACAGAGCGCGTTCATCGCACAGTTCTAGCGCCGTAGCTCCACATGCTCTAGCGCATGTGTCGCGCCAGCCACGCGCGATTGTTGTTGCATATAGGCGTGAATGTGACGCTATACTGGCGCCCATGAACCCGCCACAGTTGCCCCATACCCGCGCCACACATCCGCACACCGCGCGCTCGACTGGCGCGACCGCTGCCAACGCCCTCAGCCGTGGAGGCCGATCGTGAGAATCATCGGCGTCTGCAACCAGAAGGGCGGGGTGGGCAAGACCACCACCGTCATGAACCTCGCGGCCGCGCTGTCCCGCGCTAACAATGTGCTCGTGGTCGACGTCGACCCGCAGCAGTCCGCAGCACGCTGGGCCGAGCGCGCGGGGGATGACCTTCCGTTCGACTTCGCCGCCGACGTCGACCCCAACAACATCATGGGATTGCGTGACCTCGACGGATACGACATCGTCCTCGTCGACACACCTGGCAGCCATGAGAACACCGGCGTTCTCACCGCAGTCCTGCAGGTCGCCGACTTCATCGTCCTGCCGCTCGAAGCGGCCACCATGGCCATCGAGTCCGTCGCGGACACGCTCGCCGAGCACATCATCCCGACTGGGGTGCCCTACCGACTCCTGCTGAACAAGATCGACACCCGCCGAGGCGGGCGGCGACTCGAGGACTGGGAAGAGCAGCTCGACACCGTCGAGTTCATCGAAGGACAGATCGGACTCCCGCGGTTCCAGCGTCACATCCGCCTGTCCGCGAGCATCGAGGACGCTCCCTACGACGGCAAGGTCGTCACGCAGTACACCGATTCCCGCAAGAACCAAGCAGCGATCTCCGACTACACCAGTGTCGCGTTGGAGCTCACATCGCTGTGGGCCAACCAGATGAAGGAGGCCTGACGTGGCACGCCAGGATCTCGGAAAACTCACCCGCCGCGCCGTGCCGACGCTGGCTCCCGCAGAACCCGTGGAGCCCACCGTCGACCAGGCTCCGCCCACCGAGCCCGTCCCTGCAGCGGCGGTCGAACCTGCGGCCGCTCCTGCGAAGAAGCAGGCGCCGCGCAAGCAGCCGACTCGCACGACCCGCGCGGAGGACGAAGACGGGGGAGAGGGGGAGGAGCGGGAGACCGCGACCAAGGGCGTCCCTGTCCACCTTCCGGTCCCGCTGAACGACCGACTGCAGGCGTACATGGCCAAGACGCGCAAGAGCCACCAGACGGTCCTCCTGGACGCCGTCTCGGCCACCTATAAGCGTCTTCCTGAACTGATCCGCCAGGCCACCGCCGGCGGAGAAGAGACTGACGAGGACTGGACGGATCTGTTCAACCGGCAGAAGCGTCCCGCCCCCGTCACTGATGCGGGGCCTCGCGTCAAGCACACCGTGCGCGTTGCCCCGTCGTACCGCGCGATCCTCGATCGCGTCACCGCTGAACTCGATGCTCCCTCCCGGAACTTCGTCATCATCACCGCCTACGAGGCATTCCTTCCGCCTCTCGAATAGACGGTGCGGTGTCCAGCTACAGCAGAAGACCAGCTGTCGCGACAGCGGTATATGAGACACTCCCCGAACTGCTTAGACACCTACGCCACATCCGCCCACGTTGAAGGACTGACTTCCAATGACCACCACCACTGACCGCAAGAGCAAGCGCACGAAAGACACCACCGAGCAGGGCGAGCAGAAGCAAGGACTCACTCCTGCAGTCCTGCAGCCGACGAAGTCTCGCCGGCGCCCCGCGATCATCGCCCTCGGCATCGCGCTTGTCCTCCTCGGCGGAATCGGCGTGTGGTGGGTCACCACGAACCTCACCCGCACCGTCAGCGTCATGGCGACCAGCGTCGATGTCTCACGCGGGGAGACGATCACCACAGACGACCTCACGACCATCCAGCTCGCCGGCGGGCAGCAGGTCGACGCCGTCTCCGCCGCGGATGCCGCCGACCTCGTCGGAACCACCGCGCTGGTCGACCTGCCCGCTGGCACCCTCATCACGTCGGCCAACACCGGCGACACCCTCGCGGTGCCGTCCGGCTCCTCGATCGTGGGCGTCACGCTCACCCAGGCGCAGATGCCCGGCTACCAACTCGCAGCAGGCGACAACGTCCGTGTCGTCGAGACCCCCGTCACTCAGGGCGACCCGCCCGTCGAAACCCCCAAGAGCTTCGACGCCACGGTGTTCACCGCCACCTACGACACTGAGACCCAGGTGTGGGTTGTCGACCTGGTCGTGCCGAACCGTGAAGCACCCGACATCGCCGCTCGTGCCGCCACCGGCCGTGTCGCGCTGGTCATCGACTCGACGGGGGAGTGACCCCGCATGGCGATCATCTTCCTTGCCAGCGCGTCCGGCGCCCCCGGCGTGACCACCGCCGCCGGCGCCCTGGCCCTCAACTGGTCCAAGCCCGTGATCCTCGTCGAGGCTGACACCACCAAGACCAGCAGCATCATCCCCGGACTCATCCGCGGGCAGGTCTACCACAGCACCGGACTGACCGAAGCGGCCGTCGCAGACCAGTACGGCGCTCTGACCCCTGACAAGCTCTGGGAGCAGACCGTCGAGCTCAGCCCCCGCTCAGTGCTCATCCCCGGCTTCAAGAGCCTGCAGGGCGCCGCCGGCGCGGGCCCCCACTTCTGGCGGGCACTGCTCGACGCGCTGCGACCCTACGAGTCCGCCGGTTACGACATCCTCGTCGACGGCGGGCGCCTCCACGTCAACGACCCTCGTCTCCCGCTACTGCGCGAGGCGGACAGCATCACCCTGTTCACCGATCGCACGTTGCCCTCCGTGGCAGCCGTGCTCGCACACTGGCGATCCCTCGACGAGAACCGCAACACCGTCCCCGAGTGGCTGCTGAACACGCTCAACGAGATCGGGCACGCCAGCTACGTGGATCTCCTCGTTACCGAACGCTCCACCACGCAGGAGACCTGGCCTCTCAAGACCGTCACCAAGCAGATCGGCATGAACCTGCTGGGCACCATCCCCTGGGATCCGAAGGGCGCCGCTATCTACTCGGTCGGCGCACCCACCCTCGGTGCCCAGCGCACCCCCTACTCGCGGGCCATCGGCGCACTGCTGCACAGCTACAGCGATGTCCTCAACACCCGCACATACACAACCACCGACTGGGAGGGACAGCAGTGAGCGACTCCACGCCCGACCCTGCAGACCTGGGCAACATCCCGTTCTTCACCGCGCCAGCACCGGCCACCGCGCCGGCACCGGCAACACCGCAGGCACCAACGACCGCACCGGCCGACACGGGCCTGCGCAACCTGGGACACGCCGCCGCGCACCTGACCCGTGCGGCGCAGCGGAACGCTCCGGCCGAAGCCGCCCCCACGACACCTGCTGCTCCGATCGTGCCGACACCGCCCTCCACCCCCGAACGGCCTGCACCCGAGGTCACTCCGCAAACCACCCTCGACGCGCGCAGCGATCTGCCCTGGGCTGACATCGCCGCCATTCGCGACGAGGTCTCCCGTGAGCTCGCCGCGGTATTCAGCGAGTCCATGGACATCACTGCCGAGCAGCGCGAGCAGACAGCGCAGGACCACATCGTTGACCGGGTCCGAGCTCGCGTCGACGACCAGACCCGACGCCCCGGCGAGGGCCGCTGGCCGGCGCCGATGCAGACCGCGATCCGGCAGGCCGTCTTCGACCAGCTGTTCCGCCTGGGTCGGCTGCAGCCGCTCGTCGACGAGCCCGACGTTGAGAACATCCACATCAACGGGTTCGACGACGTCTGGATCTCCTACGCGGACGGCCGCGTGGTCAAGTACCAGTACCCGATCGCCGAGAATGACCGTGAGCTCGAGCGAGAGATCAACCTGCTCGCCGCCCGCTCGGGTGAGGGCGGACGATCGTTCACGAGCGCCCGGCCGCGACTGCACATGGACCTGCCCGGCGGAGCGCGCCTGGCAGCGATCGCCGAACCCGTCGCCACCCGCCCCACGATCGTCATCCGTATCCACCGCCTCGTCGACGTCACCCTCGACCAGCTCGTGGAGCGCGGCACCATCACCCGCCAGGCGGCAGCCTTCCTCCGCGCGGCCGTCATCGCCGGGGTCTCCGTCGTCACCAGCGGCTTCCCCGGCGCAGGCAAGACCACACTGCTGCGCGCGCTCGCCGACTGCATCCCGGCCGAGGAGAAGATCGTCACAATCGAGATGGAGCGTGAGCTCTACCTTCACAAGATCAACGACCGCCACCCTCGAGTGGTCTCGCTCGAGGCGAAGCCGGGGGAGGGGGAGCGTGGCGCCGATGGGCGGCTGCCTGGTGAGATCACCCCCGAAGACCTGGTCTACGACACCCTCCGACTGGACACGCAGCGCTTCATCGTCGGTGAGGTCCGCGGGCCTGAGATCTACGCCATGATGCAGGCCATGCAGTCCGGTGTCGGGTCGCTGTCCACTCTGCACGCCGCCAGCGCAGACGACTCGATCGACCGCATGTCGGCGCTGATGCTGTCGCGCGGCAACAACACGACCCCCGTGTACGCCTACCGGATGATCGAGCAGAACATCAAGATCGTGGTGCAGATCTCGAAGATCATCGACCCCGCTACCGGCAAGCCCCGCCGCGTCGTCACCGAGATCGCCGAAATCCTGCCCGGCGAGGAGCAGAACAACTCCCGCCCTGTGGCTTCTCAGGTGTTCCGCTTCGACCGATCCACCGGCAGCCTCATCACCGCTGACATGCCATCGCCGCGGCTCCTCGAGGAGCTCAAGTTCTACGGCTTCGATCCCGCGAACCTGGGAGCGTGAGATGACTACCGCAACCCTCGCTCTGTGCATCATCGTCGCGGTCGCCGGCGCGATCCTGGTCATCGTCGGCGCCGCCCCTAAGCCCAGCACCAGTGGACTGCCCACGCGCAGCGCACTTCGCGGGAAGGCGACACGCGACTTCACCCGCACGCAGCAGATCCAGCTCGTCGGCGGCGCCGCGGTCGGTCTGGTGTTCGCGCTGATCACCGGCTGGTGGCTGCTCGTGATCGCGGTGCCCGTCGCCGCTGTCGGCCTGCCATGGCTGCTGCAGAAGGGCCCCGAGGAGAACACGATCGCAAAGCTCGACGCCCTCGAGTCCTGGACCCGCAGCCTCGCCGGCCTCACCGTCTCCGGTGCCGGCCTCGAACGCACCATCGCCGCATCGCTGAGCAGCTGCCCCGAAGCGATCCGCCCACAGGTCACGCAGCTCGTCGCGCGCATCAACGCCCGGTGGACCACCACCGCGGCGCTGCAGGCGTTTGCCGACGATCTCAACGACGAGACCGCGGACGTGCTCGTGATGCACCTTCTCCGCAAGGCCGAGCTCCGCGGCTCCGGTCTCGCCGCCTCGCTCGAGGATCTCGCCAAGAGCATCTTCGAGCGGGTCAAGATGCGCCGACAGATCGAAGCCGACCGCGCCACCCCGCGCAACGAGGCCAGGTTCGTCGTCTACTTCACCGTCGCACTGCTCGTACTTCTGGTCCTCGCCCAGCAGTACTCCGCCCCCTACGGCACCCCGATCGGTCAACTCCTGTTCGCCGCGTACCTCGTCAGCTACGCCCTCGTACTGCTGTGGATGCGACGCATCAGCCGCGGCGTGCCGGCACCCCGTCTGCTCGTTGCCTCCGAGAAAGCTGGTGAGAAGTGAACCTCGCACTAATCGTCCTCCCCGGCCTCGTCCTGGGGCTCGGCTTCGCGCTGGTCATCGCCGCACTGGTGCCCACCCAGCCCAGCCTCTCCGCAGCGCTCGATCGGATCGGCACCACCACCGTCGCCGCCGACCCCGCCTACGCCGCCACCCTTGAGAACCGGGTAGGCTCAGCCGTCCTCCGTCGCGTCGGCGACAGCCCCTCTCTCAAGATCCCCACCCGCGATCTGCGCCTGATCGGCATGAGCGTCAACCGGTTCCTGTACCAGAAGGTTCTCTCCGCCGGCCTCGGCCTCATCGCCCCCATCGCGATCGGACTGATCTTCCAAGTCCTCGGCCTGACCGCGTTCTACATCCCCGCACTGTTCGGCATCCCCCTCGCCATCGGCGGCTGGTACCTGCCCAACCTGCTCGTCCGCGACCAAGCCGAAGCCGCCCGCAAGGAGTTCTCCCGCTCGGTCGCCGTCTACATGGAACTCGTCGGATCCGAACGCATCAGCGGCGCCCCTCCCGGCAAAGCCCTCGAGTCCGCAGCCCAAGTCGGACGCAACTGGGCCTTCGTCCGTATCCGCCAAACCCTCACCGAAGCCCGCTACGCCGGTACCGCCCCCTGGGACGCGCTCGAGCAGCTCTCCGTCGAGATCAACGTCCCCGACCTAGGTGAAATCGCCAAGGTGATCAGGCTCTCAGGGGAGCAAGGAGCATCGGTATATGAGACACTCAGGGCACGGGGGCAGAACCTCCGGGACCGACTTCTGAATGACGAAGTGACGGAGGCGAACAAAGCAACCAACAAGATGACCATCCCGATGACCCTCACCGGCGTCCTCTTCATGCTCCTCCTCGGCACACCGTTCGTTCTCAACGCTTTCTTCTGAAAGTTTGTTTATCCACCGATGTCCGCGAAGGCTCCAAACCGGGGCCTATACCTAGTAGACCAAGCACCACCCACCCAGAGAGAGAAAGGAACCAGGATCCTATGTCGACCCTGAGCCGAGAGTTCCTGTCCCGCATGCGCGGGCGGGCAGCTCGCTTCACCGAAGAGCCCGAACGTGGCTCCATCACCCTCGAGCAGGTCATCTGGACCGCCGGCATCGCGCTCGCCGCCGTAGCAGTCGTGGCGATCATCGTCACCGCGATCAACGCCTACGCCGGCCAGATCCCCACCGGCTGAAAGAGCCACCCGCAGATGGTCCGCACCACCAACCCCGGTCACCGGCAGCGCCTCACAGAAGCGCTCGCCGGTGATCGGGGTGCGGCCACGCTGCAGAACACGATCATCGCCCCGGTACTGCTGCTCGTCCTCGCGGTCTTCCTGCACCTGGGCATCATCCTTCACGCCAACAACCTCGCCCACGCCGCCGCCACCAGCGCCTACAACGCCGCCCGCGCCTACAACGCCAGCGGAACAGACGGCTCCACCGCCGGCCTCGCTGTCCTGAACCAGTCCGGCTCACCGATCAGCGGCGCGTCCGTCGCGGTCGACCGCGGCGCCAACACCGTGACAGTGACCGTCACCGGCAACGCCCCCTCCTTCGTCCCCGGACTGACCACCAACATCGACGTCACCGTGACCGGCCCCACTGAAAGGTGGGTCAACTGATGCGCACCATCCGCACCCTCATTGCCAAGCTCCGCGACGACCGCGGCTCCGCCGGCCTCGAGATCGCCATCCTCGCCCCGGCCCTCGCCGCCGTGCTCGTGCTGCTCGCAGCTTCCGGACGTCTCGCTCTGGCCGGCAATGCCGTCGAGTCCGCAGCGTCAGCCGCAGCTCGCGAAGCCTCGCTCGCGCGCACCACAGCCGAGGCGCAGGAAGCCGCCGAAGACATGGCGCGGATCTCGATGGAACAGTCCGGCGTCAACTGCACCACCCTCTCCGTCAACATCGACGCCTCTGGCCTGAGCGCCCCGATCGGGACCACCGGCCGAGTCAGTGCGACCGTCTCCTGCACCGTCGCACTCAGCGACGCCGCCATGATCGGCCTCCCCGGCACCCGCGACCTCACAGGCACCGCTGCTTCTCCGGTCGACGCCTACAGGGAGCGGCGATGAAAACCATGATCCAGAGGCTCCAAGCCGAGTTCCGTGACGACAAGGGCGTCGCGACGATCTACTTCGTCATCATGACCGTCGCGTTCCTCGCGATCGTCGGACTCGTCGTCGACGGCGCCGGCAAGGTGCAAGCCAACCAGCAGGCCTACACCACCGCAGCCAGTGCCGCCCGAGCCGCAGCGAACGCGGTCAGCGGCCAAGCGATCATCGACGGCACCACCGCGATCGACAGCAACCGAGCCGTCAGCGCCGCCAACGGCTACCTCGCCGCCGCTGGCGTCGGAGGAAGCGTCGCCGTCAGCGGCGACCGCATCACCGTCACCGTCGACACCGACTACTCGGCAACCTTCCTCCCCGTGCCGTTCCCCGTCCAAGCCACAGCCACCGCAGAGCTGATCACCCAATAGGAGCCCCACCATGAGCATCAAGCGCCTCGCCATCGCCGGCATCATCGCCGCCGCACTGACGCTGACCGCATGCACGGGCACCGGCAACCAGAACCCCACCGCCAGCCCCACAGACACCCCGACCCCCACGCCTACCGCCAGCAACGCACAGGTTCCGCCGCCGGCGAGCGAGGATGAGGCGATCACCGCAGCGGAGACCGTGCTGACCCAGTACTTCGTCACACGGGGCGAGGTCAACGCAGCTGGTGGTACCGATACTGCGCCGCTTGAGGCGTGGGCGACCGGGCGAGCTCTCGAGGTCGCTGTCAACGATGCAGCTGGCATCGCAGAGGGGCCGATTCTCAACGTCGACCAGGTGAACGTCGAAGGCCCCGCAACCACAGAGGGAGCGATCAAGTACGAAACGGTTGCTTCCTACGGGCAGGAGTGGGAAGGCATCGAGAACGGTCTTGTCACGATCAATGCCTGCCAGGACGCGAGCGAGTACAAGGTCTGGGCTAGCGACGGGTCGGAGGCCATGCGCCCCGAAGCTCGCAGCACCTTCGACTACCAGGTCGTCTACGACAGCGAGAGCGAGACCTGGCTGGTTTACAACCTGATCAGTCTGGGGGAGAGCTGCTGACCGTAGCTCGGGAGATCGCATGCTGAAACGACTAGTCACCGCCCTTGCCTCGATCGCCTTGATCGCAGGCACCTTGATGGCCACGGCTGCGCCTGCTAATGCTGCCGGTGGTGTTTGGTGTGACCCGGAGTCTTCGCGTTGCTACCTCACGATCTCGATACCTTCGGATCCGGCGCCGAACCCGGACAGCAACGGGTGGACCCCTGGCGCACCGACCTGCTACTACGAGAACTCGCAGTCTGGCCTTCTGCAGCTGGGCTGGACCGAGGATCAGATTCGAGTGTTCGAGGGCGGCACCTACCAGCGCTTCTACGCGATCATCGACTGCGGTGGATCCGACTCGTACTGGTCGAACACGCGGCAGTGCTACGTCTTCATGAAGGACGGCGTATGGCCGGCCCGCCCGCCGGGCTACTCGCAGGAGGCCGGCTACTACGGCTGCATCATGTTCAACCCGACGCCCGGTGGATCGCCGGGCCTGGGCACGGAGAGCAACTTCTGGAGTGAGACGGTCCCGCCGGGGCTGCGGGTGCTCACTCCGGGTGCCGCTGCTCAACAGCTCATCTCCACGTTCGCCCTGCGCGGCATCGACATCGGCATGGCTCCCGAGGTCAACCCGGAATGGGGTCACCGTCGCGGCTACGTCGGGGTGCCGATCTGGCTCTGGGTCAACAACCCCGAGCCCCTGACCTGGGGCCCCTATACGGAGACCGCGACGCTGGGTGGGCAGACGATCACGGCGACCGCTCAGGCCACGTCCGTTCGCTGGCAGATGGGCGACGGCGCGTCGACGACCTGCGGCAACACCGGCACCCCGTACAACGTCGGCTACGGCATGACGACGTCGCCGACCTGCGGTTACCAGTACACGTCGACCTCGAGCCGGAACCCCGGCGATCGCTTCACGGTCACGGCCACGACGAACTGGACCGTGACGTGGACCTCTCTCGCCGGCCCCGGCGGCACCATCAACCTGACCACCAACAGCGCAGTCGACCTCGAGGTCAACGAGCTGCAGACGGTCATCGTCCCCTGACCCCCAAGGAGGCATCATGAACCGCATCGGAAAGGGCCTCGGGTCGCTGATCCTGCTCGCCGTGCTCCTGGTCGGTATCCCCGCCGGGCTCGTGTTCTTCGCCGGCAACCCGCTGCCGTCGTGGGACGAGCTCGTGGCCGGGTTCACGATGCGCGACTACACCGGATCCTTCCTGATCGGGACGATCATGCCGATCGTCGCGTGGATCGCGTGGGCGACCTTCGCTGTCGGCTTCCTCGCCGAGCTGCCCGCGCAGCTGCGCGGCGTGCCGCGGCCGCGGATCCCTGGCCTCGGCGTCCAGCAGAAGGTCATGGGCGGTCTGCTCGCCGCAGTCATCGCACTGTTCTCGCCCGCGGCCGCGTTTGCGTCAGAGGTACCCACACAGCCTTCGGTGTCGATGAGCACCTCTGTCGTCTCGGTTGCGACCACCGAGGCTGCGGCTGAGGAGGCCCCTGTCGTCGAGGCAGGCCCGCAGTACGTGGTGACGGGTACCGACACACTCGCCCGGATCGCGGAGAGCACGCTGGGCGACCGCAGCCGCGCTGCAGAGATCTCCGCGCTCAACCTCGGTGTGCAGCAGGCCGATGGGGGAGCGCTGACCGCATCGGGATGGCTGCAGGAGGGATGGGTGCTCACCCTGCCGGCAGACGCCGTCGTGCCAGCCGCAGCGGATGTCGCGGCAGCGCCTGCCAGCGCCGAGGCGGAGACGGTCACCGAGATCACCTACGAGCAGCGTGCCATCGTCTCCGGCGACACCCTGTGGGACATCGCGGCCGAGGAGCTCGGCGACGGTACCCGCTACCCCGAGATCTTCGAGGCCTCGAAAGACATCGTTCAGCCTGGCGGCGGCACCATCACCGATCCGAACTGGATCTACCCCGGCCAGCAGGTCAACATCCCCGTGGCCACCGTCGTCCCCATCACTCCGACCGTCGACGCGGCGGGCACCACCGGCAGCACTGGCTTGATCGACACGGACGAGGGCGCTGCCGGCGCCGTCGACGTCGACGCAGACGAGGGTGCTGGTGCCGCGGGTGCTGGCGGCGGCGCCGACGAAGGCGCTGGCGCGTCGGGTGCGGATGCCGCGGCCGAGGACGAGGCCACAAGCGGTCTGGGGTTCACCACGGATGCCACCCAGGCGCCCGCCGACGAGGCGCCCGTCGACGAGGCTGCAGCTCCGGCCGCGGCCGTCGACGTCGACGAGGACGACACGAGCGGCATTGAGGACTACTTCCAGGTCGCCACCATCGGAGGCATCGGCGCCACACTCGCCGCCGGCCTCCTCACCCTCCTCGGGTGGCGGCGTCTCAAGCAGCGCCGCGACCGCAAGCCCCGCCAGCGGATCGCGATGCCCGACGAGACGGTGTCCTCCGTGGAGCTCGAGCTGCGCGCCGTGGAGAACCCGCTGGGCGCCGAGGCGGTCGACACAGCCCTGCGCCACCTGGCCGTGTGGGCGCAGGAAACCGGCAGCCGGCTCCCCGCGCTGTACGCCCTCCGCCTCGATGAGAGCTCGGTCGCCGTCTACCTCGACGAGCCGACCGACCTTCCGGCACCGTTCACCCAGTACGACCCCGAAGACAAGCTCGCTTGGATGGTCGCGCTGACCGACCTCGAGCCTCTCGACACGGTCCCGTCCGCGCCGTACCCGGCGCTGGTCATGCTCGGCCACGACGACAACAACGGGCACATCTTCGTCGACCTGGAACGGATCGGTGCGCTCAACGTCACCGGCGCCACCGGAGAGCTGCGCCAGGGCGTGCTTACCGCCATCGCGATCGAGCTCGCCGCGAACACCTGGTCTGAGGACGTCCAGGTCACCCTCGTCGGCGTCGGCGATCGCCTCCCGCTCGCGCTCGGCAGCGGCCGCGTGCGTCACGTCGAGGACACCGACACGCTGCTGCGCAACCTGCACGGACAGGCCGCGGCGGTCGAAGCTGCTCTCGCTGAGCTCGGCGTCGACGGGCTCGAGCAGGCACGTACTACCGGAGCGGATGCGGAGGCCTGGGCGCCGGAAATCATCATCCTCGGCGACAACCCGGACGAAGCCACCCGTGAAGCCATCAGCGAGCTGGTCACCCGGATCCCGCGGGTCGGTATCGCAGCTGTCAGCGCCGGCCACCTGACGGGCAGCTGGAACCTGGCACTCACCGAGGACCGTCGAGCTCAGCTCGAGATCCCCGGCACCGGCGTCGCCATCCCGATCACCCCGCAGCTTGTCGGCACGCGCGAGTACAACGAGATCCTCGCGCTGTTCGACGTCGCCACAGAGGGCGCCGCTACCGGCGTCGCGCTCGACGACGAACTCGAGCTCGACGAGATCCCCGCCGCTGCAGTCGAAGCCGACGAGGTCGAAGCCGAGCAGCTCCCGCTCGTCGACGAGCCCGACGTCGAGATCTCCGAGCCTGTCGCCGCCGAGAAGGAGGCGGAGATCTCCGAGGCGGACGAGGCAGCACCCGCCGCCGTCGACGAGGAGCCGGCGGAGACCGTCACGGTCGACCTGGTCGACGAGGAGGCCGCGGCCGAGCACGACGAGCCGCTCGCGGCGATCACACCGCTGCACCGTGGGCCGTACCTGCAGCTGCTCGGACCCGTCGAGGTTCGCGGCGCGCGTGGAGAGGCGCCGGTGAACCCGAACACCGCCGCGCAGTGGCGATCGGCAATCCGCAAGGGGACCGAGCTGGTCGCGTTCTTGTCGGTGAACCCGAACGCCACCGCCGAGCAGGTACACGCCGTGTTCTGGCCCGGCCAGATCGCCTCGGGCAAGAAGGCAAACGACGACCGCAACGGGCTGACCTCCAAGACTCGCCGCTGGCTCGGACAGAACGATGACGGCGAGCTCTATGTGCCGCTCGTGACGACGGGGGAGTACCGGCTGCACGAGGACGTCCGCTCCGACTGGCAGGACTTCCTCGGTCTCATCGGTGACGAGATCTCCGACACCCCCACCGACCGGCTGCTCGCTGCGCTCGAGCTCGTCAAGGGACAGCCCATCAGCGGCGTCCCCGACAAGCGCTACGTGTTCGCCGACCGGCTGCGCAACGAAATGATCGCGACCATTGGCGACGTCGCCCATGAGGTAGCCACCCGCAGCCTGTCCACAGGGAAGGTCCGACACGCACGCCTCGCCTCCGCGATCGGACGCATGGTCGACCCCATCAACGAGGTCTTCTGGCGTGACGGTCTGCGCGCCGAGCACCAGGCAGGCGACCACGCCGGCGTCGAGCGACTGATCACGCAGCTCGAGCAGAACCTTGCCGCCGTCGACGAGGACTACGAGCCCGACACCGAGACGCAGTCCCTCATCGCTCAGCTGCGACAGCGCCACGCGATCGCCAGCTGACCCATGACCACAACTCGTGAGGCCCCCCAAAGCGCGCGCGCGGGACGTTTCCCGGCGTTGCGGTACCCGCTCGCGGCTGTGGGGGGCTTCGCTCTGTCAGCGGCCATCACAGCGCCCCTGAGCCCCGATCTCGGGCTCACGGTCGGCAGTTGGGTCATGATCAGCGTCTACAGCGTCTACGGGGCGCTCCTGGCGCGCACGGACCTGCAGGAGCGTCGACTGCCCGACGCGCTCACACTCACGCTCGCCGCCTTCCTGACGGGCACCGTCCTCGCTCTCGCGATCACTGCCGGCGCCGGCGGTGCAGCGATCTCTGCAATCAGCGGCGCACTCGGCCTCGCGGTGTTGCTGGCAGCGTTCGGGCTGCTCGGGCAAGTCGGTTTCGGTGACGTGAAACTCGCTCTCAGCGTGGGGCTGCTCACCGGGTGGCACACCTGGTACTTCCCGTTCATCGCAATCGCGGTCGCCTACGTCCTCGCGTTCCCCCACGCGATCATCGCGGCGGTGCGACGCAAGCACGGACACGAGAGCACGGACCTTCCGTTCGGCCCCTACATGATCGCCGCCGGCCTGGTCGTCGCGATCGTCGCCACCCTCGCCACCCTCGCCAGCTGAATGTCCGACGAGTACTACAGCCCCGAAGGGGAGTACCTACGGCGCGTGCTGCGGCGCAGGCGCGCGCGGACCGAAGTCGCGGCCGCGGGCTGGTTCGGCCGCAGACGCGCACGCGACCAGCTCCGTGAGCTCGAAGAGAGCGACGGCCTCGACGATGCAGCACAGCGATGGGCGCGTTCGATGCTGCTGACCGAGATCGCGAACGCCTGGGCGCGGACCTCCCGGCATTCCAACGAGTGGCATCCGCGACTGCTCGAGCACCTTCCGGGCCTCGCCGAGGAGGCCGCGGCCGAGGCTGTGCTGCAGGCCGGTGACGACGAGTTGCTCCACCCGCTGCTCACCGCCGCGGCCGCGGAACAGCTCGCGCGTGAGAACGTCGATCGGGTGAGGCGCGTGGTGGACGACCCGACCATCTACCTGCTGCGCACCACGACGCCAGAGGGGAACCCGATGACCGTGCTGCAGCACGCTGCGAGCGGTCTGCGTGGACGATTCGCCGTCGATCCCTTCGACGGGTTCGGTGACGTGTTCTCGAAGCCCTACGACATCCCGTCGATCAACCCGGACAACCCGCACGACGATGGCAACCGCTGGGAGCTGTACGCGGGTCTCGGCATCGGGCGTCGCCTGTACCTCTCCGCGGCCGACCTCCACCCACACGTCCGCTGGCGTGCCGGTATCCAGAGCCCCTATGCGGCGCCGCTGCGCACCAGGCTGCACGACGCCGACCCGTACCACTGGGGGGCGAGCTGCACCTGGTGCAACGAGCGGCGGATCATCTGGCGCGAAGCCGACCCGACCGAGCTCGCCGAACACCCCATCACGCCGGCGCCGGCCGCGATCGCCCCCCGGATCATCGAAGTCATCACCAGCTCGAGGTAGCAGAGGGTCATCCTCCGTGGATGCTCGCGCCGACGAAGACCGGGGGAGAGGCCACCTGTGGCAGCGCCTCCTCACGGCCGCACACCACGCACACCAACGCGGCAGGGCGATCGCGCATCACCACACCGCAGCAATGCGGCTGGGTGCCGGCTGCCAGCCAGTCGTGGACCATCCTGCGAAGCTACGCCCCCGCGCGGCCGCGAGCATCGACTTCTCCACAGCACGTTCCCCAGACAGGTGTTTTGTGGCACAATACCTATATGGGAATCGAGTGGCCGGAGTCAGCTGACAAGCACGACATCCCCCACGCTGACGCTCTCTACGCAATGCAGAACGCGACCTACACGAGCACCAAGGTCAAGATCAACGACGGCGACACCCGCAACCAGCGTCGCGTCTTCATCGGCCCACAGCACGCACAGACCGATCGGCTGATCGAAGTGCTCATTGAACTCAAGCCCGGCGGCAACTTCGTCGTCTACCACGTCATGCCGCTGGGCGCCTACTACCGCCGACAGATGGAGGAGGAGAACGAATGACCCTCAGCAAGAAGGACCAGGAGCGCTACGCCACCCTCGCCGCGCTCGAAGAGCAGCCCACCGGCGCGTCAACGCCGGGGGAGAGCGCCCACGGCGCCGACGCCGCAGCCATCGGGCAGCAGCTCCTCCTCGAGGCCCTCGGAAGCACACAGGCTGTCGCACGGGCCGTCGGAGGACGACCCCGCGTCGGCGGCACGGCCGCGGGATCCGGCGCGTCCCCGACGATCCGCACCCGCGTCACCCCGACCCGCAAGCGCGAGGTCGACCAGCTGCGCGCGCAGCTGGGGATGAAGACCGACTCCGACGTCGTCCGAGCCGCCCTCGACGAGTACGTGCAACGGCACCTGCAAGCCAGCGCATGACAGCGGGGAATGTCGGAGACGACCACTAGGGTCCGCCCATGCGCGTCATCGGAACCATCCGCAGCACCGCCACAGAGCGGATCACCGTCGAGGCCGGCAGCTACCAGGAAGCGCGCGAGATGCTCGAAGCGCAGATCCCCGAAGGCCACGAACTCATCGCCATCCGCACCGACGACACCGACGCCAGCTGACCATGGGCACACTCGCAGACTCGATACCCGCAGCTCACGCGCGAAGCGCCTGGGCTGCGGGTATCGAGCCCCTGCGTGAGGCGTTCCCACTCCACGCCGACAAGCTCGTCCGCGCGATCGCGTACTCCTACATCGAGCCCCTCCCGACACCGATCTTCATCATCGGGGGAACCCCCACAACCCGAGACGCGCTCGCCGACGCACTCGCCGAGCTCGCCGGCGAGATCGAACGACCACACATCGACCCCCTCACGTTCGCAGGAGTCCGACGTGCCGTCGTGCCCGGCAGGCCACTGGTCCTCACCAGCGCCCCCCACGTCAGCCCCCGCGCACCACTCAGCGCGCTCGACGAGATCGAAATCGAGAGCTTCGTCTCATTCGCCACCCCACTCAGCAAGGCCTCCGCGCTGATCATCGCCAGCTCTCAGACAATTCAGCCGCTCAGCGCCGAGCGCTCCATCACCATCGAGCTTCCCCAGCGTCCGCGCAGCCTTCAACCGCTCCGCTCGCTGGGAAGTGAACCCGCCGCTGCCGGCCGACGCATCATCGCGAGCTATCTGCAGCAGAACGCGCCCCACCTGGATCTCGACCCTCATGGGATCAACATCGCCCGACATCCCGACTTCGCCAAGCCCCGGCGCCTCGACGCCGCGTTCTACCTCGGCGACACGATCCTGAGCACCCTCGGCCTCGATGCTCCCGCCCAGCCCGCGACGTCATGGCTCGGCGAGGACGACCAAATCATCTGGGCCCTACGCGAGGCCGTCAGATACCTGCTCGCCAACGGCGGCGAGCTCACCGACAACGCCAGCCAGACCAAGGAGTGGGTGATCGGACGCACCGACCACCGCTACCTGTATATCCGCCCCACCGAAGCGCTGCCCTTCATCCGGGCCGCGCACGGTGACCCCACCCTCAGCATCAAAGCGATCACCACGACACTGCGCCGGCTACATCTGATCGGCACCAAGACCGGAACCGTGACCGCGCGAATCGGTGGAGAACCCACCCGCGTCTGGAAGATCCCCGCCGATCGAGAGATCTAGCGCGACACGCCGAGCTCAGCGAGCGAAGACGGGCCACACCACCCGAGGAATCCACTCCGAGGAAGCGTCGGATGACACACAACCCTCGTCGACGCAGTGTCGGGATCGCGGTGAGATGACACTGAATGTCACGTCTGCCGGGGCCTCCGGGTGCGATCGAGGCGTTTCTTGCCGTGACACTTTCCACCCGGCTGCCGCGCGGCTCCCGACACTAGCGGGGCCTAACAGAAGGTCTCTGTCGCTCGTGGCCGATATTCTCTCGTCAGCTGGAGGACGCAGCGCGGAGTACGGGGGATCGTGATGGCTGAGCCGCTCAATGTGGATAAGTTTCGGGCGGGATTTGGCAAGGCCGCAGATGACATGGGGAGGCTCGCCCGGAGCACCTCGGCACAAGTCGTCGAGCAGGCCGGGGATCTGAAGGACGCCGCTGGGAACACCCTCCAGAGGCTCGCCACCAAGAAGCCGGACCCCTACGAAGAAGCAATCGCCGAGTACAACGGTGCGTTCACAGCGATGAACGACAGCGGACTATCGCTGCTCCGCCAGCGTGAACGCTCTACGGACCTGATCGACCTGGTCGAGTTCCTGGTGAACAGCATTGCGAACACGCCGAAGTCATTCGAGAAGGACTTCAAGGAGATCGACGTCCACAAAGCGCAGTTCGTCGACGTCATCGAGTTCGCACGGAAGGATCTTGAGGCCGCTCGAGCGTCCGCGGTCGGGGCGGGGGCAGGCTTCGCGGCGGGTGCTGCTGTGGCGAGCATGGCGCCGACAGCGGCCATGTGGGCCGCCACGACCTTCGGTGTTGCTTCGACCGGCACTGCAATCTCCACGCTGTCGGGGGCTGCCGCGACCAACGCGGCGCTGGCGTGGCTCGGTGGGGGAGCTCTCGCAGCTGGCGGCGGCGGCGCTGCAGCTGGCAGCGCGCTGCTCGCACTTGCAGGCCCCATCGGATGGACTGTGGCGGGGGCTACTTTGCTCGTCTCGGTCGTGCTGTTTACGAGGAAGAAGTTCGAGAACCGCGAGGCGAAGCAGGAAGCGCTCGCCGGCGTCAAGCAGAACACCGCCCTCGTCCGGGGCATCGACGCCCAGATCGACGACCTGCTACAACGCACCTCTTCGCTCCGCGAGCACCTTCTGAACCGCTATCGCGACGCGCTCACATTTGTCGGCGCTGACTTCCTCGCGCTGTCCGCGCCTGAGCAGTCCCGGCTCGCCACACTGGTCAACAACGCAAAGGGGGCCGCGGTGCTCCTCAGCCGCACAGTGGATCAGCAGGCCGCCGATGAGTGATCCGCAGACGCTCGCGAAAACCAACCAAGAGCAAGCGGTCGCCGCATGGGTCAATTACCTGAACCAACTCCGCCTGGACAATCTGCTGAGCGCCTTTCGTCGGCAAGACGTCAATCTCGAGGATGCGCTCGCCAGCGTCGACGAGGCGATCAGAAAGATCGACCTCGAAGTGATCACGTCCAACCGCGGCGGCGTGAAGGGCATGCACGGCTTCATTGCCGAGGTTGCCGAGGTGGGCGTCGGTAACGCGCGGAGCCAGATTCTCGGAGAAGGTGCCGTCTACCAGTGGGTGAACGACAACGGCCCTGTGGACCTCATGCGCGGCGGCGTGGAGATCCAGCAGAAGTTTGTCGCTGCCGGCGGGCGCTTTGGTTTGAGCGCAATCACGGAGCATCTTGAGAAGTACCCGGATTTCGTGACGAGCGGTGGGAAGTACCAAATCCCCAGTGACCACTTTGATGTGATCCGAAAGCTCCACGATATGCCGCGCGAGGAAGCCGGCAGTCTGCTGACACGTAGCGGGGACGGTCCCTCTTTTCGGGACTGGGAGCGGGTCCAGGCGTTCTTCGACAAGGGCTCGGTCAGCATCGAGTCACTCGAACCATCCACGCTCGACTACCACGAGGTGCAGCGAGGCGTATACGAGTCCACGCTGGCGGCGGAGAAGGACGCTCTCCGCTCCACCGACCAGACCCAGCGCGACCACGCCTACCACGCGAGCCGACCGAAGCTCAAAGAAGGCGCGAAAGCAACACTCGTAGCGGCTGCCGTCGAGGGCGGGACCGCCTTCGTTGTCGCGGTGGTCGAGAAACGCCGAGAGGGCAAGAAACTCAAGGACTTCACGGTCGACGACTGGACGGAGATCGCCGGTAGCACGGGGCGCGGCACTGTCAGGGGCGGGGTTCGTGGTCTCAGCATCTATTCGCTGACGAACTTTACGGCGACTTCTGCGGCCGTCGCCAGCTCGATAGTCACCGCGGCGTTTGGGATCGCTGAGCAGGCAAACAAGCTACGACGCGGGGAGATCGACGAGCTCGAGTTCATCGAGGCGGCGGAGCTCGTCTCCCTGGAAGCTGCAGTCAGCGGCCTATCATCCTTCGTCGGCCAAGCACTCATCCCGGTCCCAGTTCTCGGTGCCGTGATCGGCAACACCGTGGGCATGGTCATGTACAGCGCGGTCTCATCATCGCTATCCCGGCGAGAAGCGGAACTCATCACCCGCTACCTCGAAGAGCAACGGGTGCTCGACGAGCATCTCGCTGCTGATTACCAGGAGCTCGTCAACCGGCTCGATGAAAGCATGGGCGACTACCTCGCGGTTCTCGAGCGAGCGTTCTCTCCCGATGTGGAGGTCGCACTTCTCGGATCGGTCGATCTAGCGCTCACGCTCGGCGTGGTGGCAGATGATGTTCTCGATTCAGAACAGAAGACCTTCACGTACTTCCTCGACTAGATCGCTCCGGGTGAGCTACTGCTTCTCCATCTCGACCGTCATCGTCACGCCCATCGCGGTCAGTTCGTACTTCAGCTTGCCGTCCTCATAGGTGAACTCCTTCGAGTCGTCTCCTGAAGCCAGCAGCCCCGTCTCCATCTGTGCGACGTCGCCAGCGGACATCCATGTGAATGTCTCGACAGCCTCGGTGGGCGCCTCGTACGTGCCGACCCAGTACAGCGCCGTTGTGGAGTCCGCCTTGTTGACCCAGTTCACCGTGATGACGTCGCCGGAAATCGAAGCGGCCTGGTAGGAGTCGGCCGAGTTCGAGTTCGTCTGCATCCAGTCACCTGTGAGATCCAGCGGCTCGGCCGCAGGAGCCTGTTCTTCGGCAGTAGCCGAGGCGGTGCTGCCGCCTCCGCTGCTCTCTGTCGCTGCCGTTTCCGGGTTGCTCGAGCAGCCAGTCAGTAGAAGCGCGACGATAACAACGGGGGCGAGGGCTTTGAGCTTCATGCTTTGGATACTATGGGCGGCCGGTGACGCCTTTAGCATCGCGCGCATTCGGCCGCTGATCGTTCCCCAGCTGAGTCGGCGACCATTCCTCCGCGCCGGGTGACGTCTGAGCCAACCGATAGCGTGGGGATCATGCGAACTACTGGGGGATTGGCGGCAATTGTTGCTGCGACGCTTTTGCTCACCGCGTGCGGGACATCGAGTGAGCCGGTGGCTGGTGAGCCCGACACGATGACCTCGGCGCCCGCCGAAGAGCCGGCAGCTGCGGAGATTGAGCCCTTGCCGTTCAACGCCAGCGGCTACCTCGGCGGCACGGCACAGCCCAACCTCGACGCGGGAGAGCCCGGCGAGGTCTCGGTGGTGCAGATCGGCCCGCTCGATGCGGCAAGCGGAACCCTGATCTTCGCGTTCCGCAACAACACGAGCGAGAGCATCTCGCACGTCGACTGGACGGCGACCGCACGTAGCGGCGGGTCCATCACGGCGACCGGAAGTAGCCAGGGGACGACGCCGGCTCAGCTGCAGCCGGGCGAGGCGGGCCTTTCCTACATCTATTTCGACAATGCCGATGCCATCCCAGCCGATGCCGAGTACGAGTTTCAGGTGAGCACGACCGCTGCTGACACCAGCCCCTACAACACTGCGCCGCTGACCGTAACCGAGGCCAACGTGTCCGGCGACTCCATCGTGGGCAGCGCGACGAACGAAACGGGGGCCGAGACGACGGGGCCATACAGCGTCGAGGTTTACTGCTTCGAGGGCGACACCCTCTTGTCCAGCATGATCACTTTCGCTGAGCAGACCGACGAGATCCCAGAGGGCGGAACTGTCACGTTCTCAGCGAACCTGTTCGGCGATTCCTGCCCAACCTTCGTCCTCGGTGTCAGCGGCTACTTCGCATAGCAGCGCGCCTCCCATAGAAGCCGCAACCTTGACGACTAACGGCTGTCGCAAGTCAACACACCGGCGCGCGCATCCGGACGATCGTCGCGGGGCTTTCGCGATCAACGAGTGAAAGCCTGCGCACCCGCCTTCGGAATCGGCGTGTCGTGACACTTGATGTCACGTTGCCCACCGCGTGTGTCACGAAAAGCCTGGTTGTGTCATCGCAAGCCGTTCCCGACACGCAGCAGTATTGCTCGCACGTCGCTGTAACAGCAAAGCCCGACTCGCGCGCAGTGGTACACAATTGAGGTGTACCAACGAAATTAGCGCTGACCTGGGGTTTCATTACCTCTGGTACACCTGCCGATTCGCAAGGTGTACCAAGCATTTTTGCCTTCTGATCAGTGTTTTTATCACGGTTGGTACACCTGGTACACCTTTTCAGCGGCAGTCCTCACACACGCGCGCCCGCGCGAGGCGTAAAAGGTGTACCAACAGCGAAGCCAAACTTTTTTCGGGAACCGATGTCCGCGAAGCGTCCGAGGCTGGGCCTATACCTGGCATGAGAGCTCAGAGCCGTCTGCGCGACGCACCGAACCAATCCGTGATTCTGAATCAGCTACGTGTTAGAAACAGGGCATGCCAGCCAGAGCGAAGCCAGGACGTCGTTCATACGGCCCTCGCGCCGTCAGGACGGTTCGATATCCGGAGGCCTACGACCCGATCCTCGAACGCCTCGCTGCGGAGTCTGGGATCCCCCTCAGCAGCTGGCTTGCGCTGGCTGTCTCACAGCAGGCCGGGCTTGAGATCCCGGACTACGTCAAGGACGAGTTGGAAAAGGCGGCGCGCGAGCGCGCTACGCGCGAGGCAGAACAGGAGCTCGACATGCTCGACATGCCAAAGTCCGCGTAGAAAGACTCAACCCCCTCTGGTCTGCCAACCATCGGGGGTCTTGAGTGCTTTTGGGTCACAGCCTCCTGCCAGAGGCTGATCAAGTTACTGATGCTGAGTCAGTCAATCCATGATCGGATGTTCATGATTATAGCCGCGATATTGCGGATGTCTAGCGTTGGTGTGGCCGTCGTGTCGCACACGCTGGGCGCTGCAGCGTGCACCCGAGGGGGTGTGCTGCAGCGATGACGCTTGAGTACACCGGCACGTCGACGGCTACGAACTCTCTCGATCGTGTTCTCGAGGCCCTGGACCGGGGCGGGTGGAAGCCCCGCCGGCAGGGAAGCCAGCACATGGCGCTGTGCCCAGTGCACGGCGACGCGATGCCGTCGCTGAGCATCCGCTACGACCGCACCGGCGGCAAGGTGATGTTGCACTGCTTCGGCTGCGGCGATGCCTTCGATCTCCGCGACGTGTGCGGCGCGCTCGGCCTGACCGTCAGCGACCTGTTCGACGCACCGCTGCCCGCCGATCGCCGCACCGGCTCGCGCACCCCGCGGGCGAAGCGGCCCTCGCTGCCGCCGCGGCTGACGCAAGATGAGCTCGCCCCCAAGACTCCGGATCTGACGGGCGCGACATGGCGCCAGGTCAAGGTCTACGAGTACGTCGACGACAACGGCGTCGTCCTGCAGCGCGTGCACCGCGAAGAGACCACCCTGGACGGACAGCGGCACAAGAGGTTCACGCAGAGCTACCGTGGCGCCAACGGCCGGTGGGTCAAGCGCAAGCCCGAAGGTTTCGCGCCCCTCCTGTACAACCTCGCCGCGATCCGCGCAGCGGTCGCCGCCGGCGGCGACGTGTGGCTGCTCGAGGGGGAGAAGGACGCCGACAGCGCGATCGCCGAGGCCCTGGCCGCGACGACGAACGCCGGCGGTGCCACGGCGTTCCCCGCCGAGCTGCTCGAGCAGTTCCGCGGCGCCACCGTCAACCTGGTCGTCGACAACGATCCCGCCGGCGCACAGCGGGCCGCGGCGGTCGGCGCGCAGCTGGCGGAGCTGGGCATCCCGGCACGGATCTACCTGCCCAACCTCGACGACCGCAAGTCGGACTTCACCGACCACATGGACGCCGGCGGCACCGTCGCTACGCTCGTCGAGATCTCCGTCGACGACGCCCGCGCCATGGTCGCCGCGGCCGAGGCAGACAAGCTCGTCCACGGCCGCACCGGCGTCGCCGTGTGCCTCAAGGAAGCGACTGCCCAGCTCGAGCAGAACCAGCAGGACCGGGCAACCTCCGAGCAGCACGCCGAGGCGTGGGCGCGCGAGTCCCTCAACCGCCTCGAGCGGATCCACGCGATCAACCCGGACCTGACCGCGGAGCAACTCAGCGACCGGGGCCGCGTGGCCCTGACCGAGTACGCGGCCGCGGTCGCGGAGGGCGCGCGGATCTCCCGCGACACCTACATCGTCGCAGGTCTCGACGTGCCCCAAGCGGTCGCCTCCTCCGTGGTCGCAACCCGCCCCGTCGTCGACGAGCAGCAGCCGGCAGAGACTATCGAGATCACCCCCTCCGCACCCCTCACGCAGACCGGCAGCGGCGGCGGGGGAGTGTTCTTCGGCAACGACAACCCCGAGGACCAGCCCGAGAAGCGCCCCTTCATCCGAGGCAACCACTACGGCGTGGTTGAGGGGCAGACCGTGCTCATCAAGCACACCCCCGGCGACGAGGACGACCAGTACCATCGGGTCATGCACGGCTGGGCAGAGGTCCAGACAGTCGCCATCGAAGACGACGGCACGGACAACGAGATCGCTCGCCCCCCGCACCTGTACGTGATCAAGTTCTCCCGGTGGGTCCGCAACGATCGCGGCTACCCGATCCGCGACAAGGAGACCGGCCAGTTCCAGACCGAGTCGGTGGTGCTCAAGTACACCGAAGACCAGATCCGCGACGGGTCATGGTCCAAGGCGATGCCCTGGCCTGGGTTCCTCGAGTCGAACAGCCGCCGCGGCGCGGATCAGGCATGGGATGCGATGAACGCGATCAAGCCGCCGCGGAACAACAGCATCGTGCACACCACGGTCGGATGGCGCACCACCGACACCGGCGACTACTTCGTGCACGCGACCGGCGCGATCGCCAAGAACGGCGCGCTCGGCGTCGAGGTCGACGTCGCGACGACCTCCGAAATCTACGCGATGCCCGAGCCGACCACCGACCGCGACCAGCTGCGCCAGGCGTGGCTCGACGGCACCGTGGCGCTGCGGGAATCCGAGCTGCCCGCCCGTGTGATCGCACCGCTGCTCGGCCACTCCTGGACCGCCCCGGTCCTGCCTGGCCCGATCTTGCTGCACCTGGTGGGCGGGTTCGCTTCCTACAAGACCTCACACAGCCGTCTGGCCGTGCAGTACTTCGCCCCGAACCTCACCCACAACACCAAGGGCCTGATCTCCGGCGCATCCGGCGGATCCACCGCGATCGGCCTGCAGCGCACCCTCTCCGCGATCAGCAACGTGCCGGTGATCGTCGACGACTTCGCCCCGGACGGCAACGCCAGCGACGCGATCCGCCGCATCAGCACCCTGGGCCGCACCGTGTTCAACGGCATCGGTCGCATCCGCGGCAAGCAGCGCGGCGGCGCCGAGGCCGACCGCCCGATCCTCGCCAGCATCATCACGTCCGGCGAACTCTCCGCCCAGGGCTCCGCCGACTCCCGCATTGTCAACCTCCCGCTGGATCCCGCCACGCTCAAGAACGGCGGCGTGATCTTCGGTCGCCTCGAGTCCAAGCGCGCCCGCCACGCTCGCGCGCTCATCGGTGCTTCGCTCGTGCAGTGGACGGCCGCGCGCCGTCAGCAGCTCGTCGACGACTTCACCGAGGCCGAAGAGGACAGCGAGCACCGCCTGTGCACGCAGGCCTACTGGCGTGAGGCCATCCCCCGCCAGAACGGGCACGCGGGCCTCCACGACCGCCTCGTGCAGTCTGCCGTGGTCCTGGACCGCGGCATCATGATCATGCTGATGATGCTCCGCGACCTCGACGTCATCAGCGACGACGAGGCCCGCGACTTCTACGGGTGGGCGCGAGCGGGCATCGCCGAGGCGATCAGTCTGCAGGACTCGTCCGCATCCGACCCCGCCGAGCAACTCATGGAGTACCTGCGCGAGGCGATCGCCAACGGCAACGCTCACCTAGCCGGCATGGACGGCACAGTCCCCGACGATGCGAGCTCGCTGGGGTGGGCCGACCAGTCCACCGGAATGAACCCGCAGTGGCGCCCCAACGGGCAGCGCGTCGGCGTCATCAACAAAGACCGCCTCTACCTGTTCCCGACGACGGCCGTCGCCGTGGCCCGCCAGATGTCGCAGCGCGCCGATGAAGCGTTCAGCGACACCAAGACCTCGCTCTCCTCGTCGATGCTCTCCCACGGCTGGCTCATCGCGGACGGCGCCGGCAAGCGCAGCGTCGTCCGCCGCACCGGACGGTCGATGCAGCACCGCGTGTGGGACATCCCACTGTCCGCGCTCACCGGCAGCGGCCCCGACACCCCGAACGACGACACCGGCCTGGACGGGGGAGAAGGCCCCCAGACGCCGCCCGAGAACGACATCCCGTCGCTGTTCGAGGCGCCCAAGGTCGACGAGGCCACAACCACCCCCGAGGCGCCCGCACAGCCCGCCGTGACCGAGCCCCAGCAGCCTGCATCCGCAGAATCACCCGCCGCGCCTGCCCCCCGACCGGCAGCGCCCGCACAGCCCGCCGTCGCGACGTCGGCCGAGGACTTCCGTGCACCGCTCGGCGTGCTCCACACGGACGGGCTGTGGCTGTCCACGGGCGAGCTGATCACCATCCGCGGTCAGCTCGAGCACGCCGGCCAGCTCGCGCAGCTCGCCACCGACCTCAACCTGGGCACCCGCATCAACCAGGGCACCAACGGGGCGCGCAAGACCGAGCGCGGCCAGATCTTCCTCACCATGGAAGCCGCTCTCGCTCTCGGACTCCCGCTGGACACCCTGCCCGAGTCCACCGACTCCGACTACGGCAAGCTGCTGCGCGAAGCCACCAAGGGGCACCCGTTCATCACCATGGCGACCGAGACCGGATTCTCGCTCAGCGGCGACGGATCCATGGCCGGCAGCATCGACATCTGGCGCGAGGATGACCGCCGGATCGGCGCGCACATCGCCCTCATCCCTGCCCAGGACTTCCGCTTCATCAGCACGATCCTCGACGGCGACCCAGACCCCGCGACCATCGCCCGTCGCCTGGGGAAGTTCACCGCGGCGCTCAAGTTCCCCTACCGCAGCAGCGCCGGCACCACCGGCACCAAGCTCATGCGCGCGCTGCTGCCCCGCGACAAGCACGACGAGATCTACTACCCACAGGACCGCCCCGGCCCGGTCAAGGACCAGATGATGGCCGAGGGTGACTTCAACTGGCAGCGCAAGCTCTTCGGCGACGAGCTCGAGCAGCGCTGGGTACACGGCTTCGACCGTGGAGGCTCCTACCTCGCCGCCGCGAGCACCGAGGTCGGCGTCGGAGCCCCCACCCACTACGACGGCCCGCTGCAATTCACCAAGGCCACGAACAAGCCCGGCTACTGGCTGATCACCGCACCGGAACCCGGCAGCTGGCTGATGCCCGACATCTTCGCCGCCCAAGGCATCGTCCGTGACGGGTTCACCGGATCGCAGATCTGGGTCACCACCCCCACGCTCGAGCTCGCGAGCGAAATGGGCCTCGAGCTCGAGATCCACGAAGCCTGGCTGTGGGACCGCAAAGCCAAGGTCTTCGAGGCCTGGTACAAGCGGGTCCGCGACGCCCGCACCACCCTCGACACCACCGACGTCGACGACCAGGCCGCTCGTGACCTCCTCAAGATCGTCTACGCGGCCGCGATCGGCATGCTCGACTACCGCGGCGACCACGACACCCTCGCCGTGTGGGCCCCGCACCGCCACGACATGATCGTCGCGAAGTCCCGCGCCAACATCATCCGCCGCGTCCTCGCCAACGCCGAGCGCACCGGCCGCTGGCCCGTCGCGATCGAGAAGGACACCGTCGTCTACACCAGCGACCACATCGACCCGCTCGAGGCCTGGCCCGGCGACCCGTCCTGGTTCGGCCGCGGCCTCGGTCAGTACAAGTACGAGGGCTCCGACCAGCTCTCGCATCACGCCGAGTTCCTCAACGGCGACGGCACCTACAAGGGCAAGCGACACCTGAATGAGTTGATCTGATGGCACTGAGCAAGGAAGCGCAAGCGCGGCAGCTCGCCGCGATGTTCGAGGGACTCACCGGGCACAAGCTCCCCGAGGTCTCCCGCGACACCAAATCCATGCTCAAGTTCCTCTTCCCCGGCCAGAGCGACCGGTTCCCGATCGCCACGAAGCTCGCCGCCACGAAGCTCGGAGTCTCCCAGGGCACCGTGCAGCGCTGGATCCGCGGGGCGCAGAATCCCCGCGCCGCGATCACCCAGGAGCTCACCAAGCGCGTCCGCCAGTCCGTCACCACCAAGCGCGGCCGCGGTCAGCTCGCCAAGCGCATCCAATCCCAGATCCCCACCCGTCAGCGCACCATCCGCATCAACGCGCTGCAGGGCCCGTCCGCAGACCCCACGGACAAGAAGTACGTCGCCGAACGGTTCAGCAACCTCGATATGTCACCCTCCGAGCAGCAACAGCTCTATGACGCCTGGGTGCAAGGCGGCGACACCGGCGCCACCGACTACCTCACCGGCCTCTACGACAACCGCTACGTCGACGGTTGGCAGTTCCACGGCATCAAGGGCGTCGAGTTCCGCTGACACGAATGACCCGGCACCACAGCCTCGTCACGCTACGCTGTATGTAGTGAATGTCACGCTTTTATCAGGTGTGACCGGACTGACGACCAGAGAAAGGACCAGCCGATGGCAGCCTCCATGCCCGAGCTCGTCGACTACGCCTACATCGCCGAGAAGCTCAACGTCTCTCAGCAGACGGTGCGCGTCTACGCCACCGGCACCAAGCAGCGCAAGGCCGGCTTCCCCGAGTCGGTCGCACCCAAGACCGCGCGCTCGCCGCTGTTCCGCAAGAAGGACGCCGACGCGTTCATCCAGCGACGCCTCACCGAGACCGCCGGCGACACCGCCCAGGAAGAGGCAGCTCACAGCGCATTCGCCGAGCTCGGCCGCGAGATCAACCTGCGCAGCCGCGAACAGCTGCAGCAGGCCCTCTTCGAGGATCTCAGCCTGCCCCGCACCGAGAAGGACTCCGTCTCGACGCCAGCGCTCAAGAAGCTCTATGCCGACACCGGATCCACCTTCGTCGCCCACGTACTCGCCTACCGCGGCGCTGCAGTCGAGTGATCGCCTCGCGCTCGCCGCAGCGCCGGCACCAGCTCGGTTGACGGAGCGCGCCCACGCCTCTAGGCTGTGAATGTCACATTCACTAGTAGGAGTCAGGTAATGCCAGACGAGATCGACACGCCGGCACCCTTGTGGTTCACCCCCGAGAGCGCCGACGTCGATGCGCTCGAGCAAGCCTGGGGAGCCCACAAGCTCAGCAAAATCATGGGCGCCGCCCTCGGCAGCTTCAACCGGCTCGGCCACGTCAACGCCGGCACCGCCTCCGACACCTTCGGCGTCTCGGAGGGCACCATCCGCCGGTGGATCCGCGACGGAGTTCCTGCCAGTCGACTCGAGCGTGTCATCTCGCTCGTCCGCCCACCACAGGGCGCATTCGACCAGGAGCGCAAGGATCTCGTCTACGCCCGCGGCGCCGTGACCAAGATCACCACCGATCCAGAGAACGCCGTCGCACTCTGGGGCTACAAGGGCTACCTCGAGCAGTGGGATCTCGCGATCATCAAGATCAAGGGAATGCCCGTCCTCACCGTCCGCATGGCCCGCACCGACCGCGACCGCGCCGCAGACAAGCGTCTCGTCGCCGGCGGCGAGCTCGTCGAGCGCGTGACCTTCCCGAGCTACTGGGCAGCCATCGTCGCCCGTAGCGAGCTCCTCGAGGACGTCTACCCCTACCGAGTCCAGCTGCGCAACACGAAGCTCGCCAGCGGCGCTGGCAAGGCTTTCCTCGACGAGGCTCCCCGCAAGACGTTGCGCTCCTACCGGAAGCGTGCCCGCACCAGCGTCCGCAAGACCACCGAACAGAGCGACTGACAGGCGGCAGAGGCATGCTCCGACAGCTCCCGCTCAACCTTCCCGACGAGGACGAGCTTCTCGCCGTCGCCACGATCACGCTCGACGGCGCCGGGGAGTACAGCCTGAGCATCCACAACATCGTCGACGCCCCGCTCAAAATGACGCCCACTCAGCAGGCTCGAGCGCTGCGCATCCTCGCCACCGGTATCGAAGCAGAAGAAGCAGTCGGCAGAGAGCAGACCCCGTGAGCAAGGGGCACACGGGCCCCACGTTCTGGCATGGCGGGTTCCCCGGCCTCACGGTCGGCTCACGCCTCCTGAGTCCCTATGACGCCGCGGCCGCGCGCATCCCGATCTCATACACACCCCGCGATCGGCCGGAAATCGGCCTCGTCTCTCGCACCGATCGCGTTTACTTCAGCACGCGCCAGGAGTTCGCTCGCGCCTTCGCGTTCCAGACCGAGATCACCACACCCTCCGGCACCCTGACATCGCGAGGCACCCTCTACGCCGTCGAGCCGATCGGCGCCACCGAGGAAGATCCCGACTTCGCCGGCCACGAGATCTCATGGTGCGCGCCCGGCGCCATCATCACTGCGATCGTCGAAACCGATGTGCGCATGCGAGCTCGTGACGCAACCCGCGTCATCGGCAGCTACGCCACCTGGGACGACGGTCGACCGATGTACCTCGAGGACGGACGGCTCTGCATCACCTGGCAGATGGAGAGCCTCGGCCTCACTCAGGACACCGTCGACGAGATCGTGCGTCCGTGGACTCCTGTCGAAACCGCACTCGAGCGCATCGCGACAGCCACCCGTACCCATCACCCCCGCTGACCGGGGGAGCCGCGGTGTCGACCGCGCTCGGGATCGAGGCGAGGCCGGCCGAGCGCAGCGAGCCGGACCTGCCGGGCACCGCCACGACAACTCCACCCACGACAGCGGCCGGCTCGCCGGCCCGCCCGAGGCGTGCGGCGCAGCCGCTTGCCCACCCGGGAAGG
>NZ_JBMWDR010000011.1:0-82933 GCF_049545525.1 Microbacterium sp. NPDC064942
CGAGGTTATTTGGCATTTGACAAGTGCACGCTGTTGAGTTCTCAAGGATCGGATGCTCCCACACCACCCCCGCAAGGGCTTCGTAGTGAGGCAACGTCACTGACTCTTCGCTCGACTCCCGAACAGGACGGCACGCCACGACCAAAAGGTCGTGTCGGGCTCATCACCACGGGGCTTCGAGGTGGAGTCCCCATCCTAGACCACAAGGCCCTGTTCTCTCTAGGAGAGGTTTGGGATGGATTTCGTTCTCCGCTTGAGGGGGCCGGAGGCCTTTCGGTCTCTCGCTCTTCCCTGTGGGGCGAACGAGTAATAAGTTACGCCGCTCCTCCGGGTCGGGCAAATCACGCTCGCATCCCGGGCGTGTCGCGCAGGAATCCGCCCCGTACGCGCAGAGGCCGCCCTCCCCACGGCGGGGACGACGGCCTCTCGGAACGCAGCGGTCAGGAGACGAACACCCCTGCGAGAGTCTTCTTGCCCCGCCGCACCACCGACACGCCACCGGGCAGCGAACCGGAGACGACGTGCTCCTCGTCGGCGACCTTGACGCCGTCGACCGACACCCCGCCCTGGGCGATCGCCCGGCGAGCCTCGCTCGCGCTCGACACGAGACCGGTCTCGAGCAGGGCCTGGACGATCGGCACGCCGCCGGCCGCGGTCATGTGCGGGAGTTCCTCCAGCGCGGAGCGCAGCGTCGTGGCATCCAACGCCGTCACATCACCCTGACCGAACAGGGCGTCCGACGCCGCGGCGACCGCGGTCGCGGCATCCACCCCGTGGACGGTCGTCGTGACCTCCATCGCCAGCCGGCGCTGCGCGGCGCGGCGGAAGGGCTCATCGGCCACGATCCGCTCGTACTCCTCGATCTCGGAACGCGTCAGGAAGGTGAACACCTTCAGTCGCGCGATGACGTCGGCGTCGTCGGTGTTGAGCCAGAACTGGTACATCCGGTACGGGCTGCACATGTCGGCATCCAGCCAGACGGCGTTGCCCTCGCTCTTGCCGAACTTCGTCCCGTCGCTGTTCGTGATGAGCGGGGTGCCGATCGCGTGCACGGACGTCCCCTCGACCCGGTGGATGAGGTCGGTCCCGCTCGTCAGGTTGCCCCACTGATCGCTGCCACCCGTCTGGAGGACGCAGCCGTACTGGCGGTGGAGCTCCAGGAAGTCCATGCCCTGCAGGATCTGGTAGCTGAACTCGGTGTAGCTGATGCCCGCATCCGAGTTCAGGCGCGCGGCGACGGCATCCTTCTTCAGCATCGTGCCGACGCGGTAGTGCTTGCCGATCTCGCGGAGGAAGTCGATCGCACTCAGGGGCGCCGTCCAGTCGAGGTTGTTCACCATCCGGGCGGCGTTGTCCCCCTCGAAGCTGAGGAACCGCTCCACCTGACCGCGCAGACGCTCGACCCACTCGGTGACGGTCTCACGGGTGTTGAGCGTGCGCTCCGCCGTCGGCCGCGGGTCCCCGATGAGGCCGGTGGAGCCGCCGACCAGGCCCAGCGGCTTGTGCCCGGCCAGCTGCAGCCGTCGCAGGAGCAGGAGCTGGACCAGGTTGCCGAGGTGCAGGCTCGGAGCGGTCGGGTCGAACCCGCAGTAGTACGTGATCGGCTCCCCCGAGAGGAGCTCGCGGAGCGATGCCTCATCGGTGGACACGTGCACGAGACCACGCCAGACGATCTCGTCCCACACGTTGGCGAAGGACGGGTCGTTGGCGGGCGCGAGGGCCTTCAGTTCGGCGCTCGGAGCGGATTCAGACACGTCTTCCAGGCTATCAGCGGGCGTGCGGCGGCCCCGCGTGCCGGCACGGCTCAGACCGACGTCCCCCACCAGAGGAGGAAGGCGGCCCCGAGCGCCGTCACCCAGCTGACCAGGCTGCCGATGAGGAAGTACTCGGCGCGCGTACCCAGGTCGCTGTCACGGGAGATCTCGGGGAACCGCACGATGCCCTTCGCCGCGAGGACCGCAGCCAGGAGCGTGAACGCGCCGGTCAGCGTCAGCGCGAAGACGAGAACGCGTTCGAGGGGCCCGATGAGACGACCGCCCTTCAACGCGTTCGGGGCATCGGCGGCGACGTCTCCCCCGCGGAGCGCGGCGCGGACGACCACGTTGCCGGATTCGCTCAGGAAGACGACCGCGCCGAGCACGAACAGCGCCACGTCCAGGCTGACGGCGCCGAGGGGGGAATCCGCGGGCCACGACTCGCCCAGCGGCCCTTGATCCAGGCGCACTCCGTCGAACGCGACCGCGACGAACGCGACGACGGCGACCGCGACGAGCGGCCAGAGACCCGCCCGGCCCCCGGCGGAGCCGGGCGTCGCGAGAACCCAGACGGCCGCAACCGCGACGGCGACGAACGCCCACACCACCGCGTCCGCACCGGCGGCACCGATGAGGACGACGAGAGCGGCGACCGCGTACGCACCGGCGCGGCCCCGAGACGGCACGTACAGGCGGATGAGGTCGGCGACACCCACCGCCAGAAGGACGATCCCCGCGCCGATCACGAGAGCTCCCGGCTCAGGTCGGCGAAACCCGCGACGAGCGCCGCGGACCCCGCCGAGGCGAGCGCCTGCGAGACCGCGGGCTGGGTGACGCCCTCGGCCTCGGCGAGCTCCCGTTGGGTGCGACCGAGGCAGCGACCGTAGGTCAGCCGTCGCGTCCGTTCGCTCATCGACGCGACGAGATCGTCCCGCGCGAGCAGGTAGGCGTTGGCGTACGCGATGCGGTGGAGCATGACCGCATCCTGCCCCTCCGCGGCGGCGATGCGGGTGCGCGCGCGCGGCACGGCGCGGTCCTGCAATCGGTGGGCCTCGTCGATCGCCGCCCGGGCTGCCCACCATCCGGGTCCGTCCGTGATCGACTCGTCGACGGGGTCCACCGCGCCGACACCGACCCCGAACCTCAACTGAACCCCGTCGGGGAGGTGCAGTTGCACGAGCAGCAGGGACGTCAGCGCCGCCGCGAGTCCCGGGTAGACGGCTTGGAACTCGTCCCCGACGGTCGCTGCGAGGGGTGCACCGGCGACCGGGTGGTCCGCGTGGACGCGGTCCGCGGTCGCCACGATCGCCCGCTGCGCCGCCGCGCGGTCCGGAAGGGTGCGTGATCCGACGATGTCGGCGATCACCGCTGCGTCGTCGCTCATAGGGACAGGGTAGGCCGCTTATGCTGAGCTGGCAATAAGTGTTTTGCTTATCTTGTCGAGGAGATAAGTAAGACAGATGGTCGCAGAGTCACGCGCTCAGGGCGCGAGCGAGTTCCTGGGTGCGCGCGACGAGCGCGGCGCGCTGCTCCGAGACCCGCACCGGAGCCGTCCCGCCGGATCCGTCCCTGCTCGCCACCGATCCCTCGACCGTGAGCACCTCACGCACCCCCGGTTCCAGGTGCGGTGACACCTCGGCGAGGAGGGCGTCGTCGGCATCCGCCAACTCGATCCCGCGCGACTCGCACGCCTGCACCAGCGCACCCGAGATCTCGTGCGCGTCCCGGAAGGGCACACCGCGCTTGACCAGCCAGTCCGCGACGTCGGTGGCCAGGGAGAACCCCTCGGGCGCCGAGGCCGCCATGCGTTCCGTGTCGAAACGGAGGGTGGCGATCATGCCCGCGAACGCCGGCAGCAGCACCTCGAGGGTCGCCACCGAATCGAAGACCGGCTCCTTGTCCTCCTGCAGATCGCGGTTGTACGCGAGCGGCAGCGCCTTCAGCGTCGCGAGCAGACCGGCCAGGTTGCCGATGAGGCGACCCGACTTGCCCCGCGCGAGTTCGGCGATGTCGGGGTTCTTCTTCTGCGGCATGATGCTCGAACCCGTCGAGAACCCGTCGTCCAAGCGGACGAAGGAGAACTCCCGCGTGTTCCAGATGATGATGTCCTCGGCGAAGCGCGAGATGTCCACACCGATCATCGCCGTGATGAAGGCGAACTCGGCGACCACGTCGCGGGCGGCCGTGCCGTCCATCGAGTTCTCGGCGGGCCGGGCGAGACCCAGCTCGTCGGCGACGAGCTGCGCGTCCAGGCCGAACGTGGCACCGGCGAGCGCTCCCCCGCCGTAGGGCGAGACCGACGCGCGGACCGACCAGTCGCGGAGCCGCTCGAGGTCGCGGACGAGGGGCCAGGCGTGCGCCTGGAGATGGTGGGCGAGCAGGACGGGCTGCGCGTGCTGCAGGTGCGTGCGACCGGGCATGATCGCCTGGGGGTGCGCCTCGGCCTGCGCGACGATGGCATCGATGACACGCACGAGATTACGCGCGATCACGCGTGAGTGATCGAGGAGGAACAGCCGCACGAGCGTGGCGATCTGGTCGTTGCGGCTGCGTCCGGCCCGCAGCTTGCCGCCCAATTCGGGGCCCACCTCGCGGATCAGCGCCGCCTCGAGGGCACCGTGCACGTCCTCGTCCGACTCGGTCGCGACGAGCTCGCCCGACCGCACCGCCTCGCCGAGCGCATCGAGGCCCGCGTGCATCCGGGCCTCCTCGTCGGCGGTGAGGTAACCGGCACGTCCCAGGGCGCGCGCGTGCGCGTGCGAACCGCGCAGGTCGTAGAGCGCGAGGGCCCAGTCGAAGTGCGTCGAGCGGCTCAGCGCAGCGAGCTCCGGGGAGGGGCCCGAGGCGAAACGCCCGCCCCACAACGCACCCTGATTCGTTGCTTCGTTCTTGCTCTCGCTCACGACTCCACCCTATCGGCGGGCTCCCCGCCGTCCGTCGGCACCGCTCGCCGCGACACCGCCGCGAGCGCACTCTCGAGCGGTCCGCGGCCGACGAGGATCGCCCACAGGCTGCACAGGACGATCGCTCCCAGGAAGAACCACCCGAGCGGATGCAGATCGCGGAACGCCCGCAGGTCTGTCGTGTCGCCGAGCACCGCGAGGGCGATGAGAGCCCAGGCGACGACCTGGCCGACGTAGGCGGTCAGGGGCATCGATCCGACGGCGCGCAGAGGTGCCAGCACCCAGGTCAGCGGCGTCCGGCACACGAGCAGGCACGCGCCGAGGACGGCCATCGCGAACCCCGTCGACGACACGACCTCGACGATCCCGCCGCTGTGCGCCTCCGCACTGAGGACGGCCGCGGCGTAGGAGTCCGGTGGCGCCCAGCCGGCCATGTCCGCGAGGAGCCCGATGACCGCGCCGAGCGCCGTCAATGCGACACCCGCCGCGAAGATCAGCGCCTGAGTGCCGGCCCGCCGCAGATCGGTGCGCCCCAGCGCCATCCCCGCCGCGACGAAAGCGATCCACAGCGGGAAGGGGTAGGCCCACCCGACGGCGAAGAAGAGCGTCTCCCCCGCCTCGCCGTCCCAGATCGGCAGGGCGTCGAGGAACGGCAGGAACCAGGGGACGACGAGGGCGACGGATGCCGCGATCGCCCACAGCGCCCACACCGGAAGCGCCAGCAGGGGCAGTGCGAGGAGGAAGAGGATGCCGTAGGCCGGCAGGATCACGTAGATCGGGACGCCGGTCTGCGTCAGGAGCAGACCGATCGCCCACAGCAGGACGGCCCGGACCGCGAGACGACGGCGGTCGACACCCAGGCGCGGGGCGCGGTGCGGCATCCGTCCCCCGGTGATGAGCGCGATCGAGATGCCCGCCAGCACGGCGAACAGGATCGAGGAGCGTCCGTTGACGACGTCGATCCACGTCGCGGGGTCGGCGATCCGCAGCGGTTGCTCGATGGTGAGCAGGTGGGCGGCGAGCATCCCGAACACCGCGAGGGCGCGGGCGAGGTCGACGCCGTGGAGCCTGGCGGGGCCGTTCCAGCTCCGCCAGGCACGGCTCACTGCTGCCGGAGCAGCCACACCAGCAGCGCCTTCTGCGCGTGCAGGCGGTTCTCCGCCTCGTCCCAGACGACGCTCTGCGGACCGTCGATGACATCCGCATCCACTTCGTACCCGCGGTCGGCGGGGAGGCAGTGGATGAAGATCGCGTCGTCCTTCGCGAGCGTCATGGTCTCCTGGGTCACCTTGTAGGAGCCGAGATCGCGCAGGCGGGCGATCTTCTCCTCCTCCTTGCCCATCGAGACCCACGTGTCGGTGACGATGACGTCGGCACCGGCCGCGGCCTCGTTCGGGTCGGTGAAGAGGGTGAGCGATCCGCCCGTCTCCGCAGCGATCCGGTCGGCGTCGGCGACCACGTCCGCCCGGGGCGCGTAAGCCTCCGGCGAGGCGATCCGCACGTGCATACCGGCGGTGACGCCGGCGAGCGCGTACGAGTGCGACATGTTGGAGAGACCGTCGCCGAAGAACGTCAGCGTCAGACCCTTCAGCTCGCCCTTGTGCTCGCGGATGGTGAGGAGGTCCGCGAGCAGCTGGCAGGGGTGGAAGTCGTCGCTCAGCGCGTTGACGACGGGGACGCGGGTGCCCGCCGCCATCTCCTCGAGACCTGCCTGCGCGTAGGTGCGCCACACGATCGCAGCGACCTGACGCTCGAGGACGCGCGCCGTGTCGGACGGGGTCTCCTTGCCGCCGAGCTGACTGTTCGCCGTCGAGATGATGAGCGGGGACCCGCCGAGGTCGGCGATGCCGACGGCGAACGAGACACGGGTGCGGGTGGAGGACTTGTCGAAGATGACGGCGACGGTCTGGGGACCCGCGAGCGGCTTCTCCTTCCAGCGGTCGGCCTTGAGCTCGACCGCGAGGTCGAGGATCTCGGCCTGTTCGGCGGGGGTCAGGTCGTCGTCGCGCAGCAGGTGGCGGGTCATGCGGGGGCCTCCGTCGTGTCAGAAGTGTCGTCGGTACCGGGGGTGTCGTCGAGCATCAGGGCGTCCTCGACAGTGGCGAGGGCGCGAGCGAACAGCGTCTGGAACTCGTCGATCTCGACATCGCCGATCGTGAGCGCCGGCGCCAGGCGGATCGTCGCGTCGTTCGCGGCGTTGATGATGAGCCCGTGCTGCTGCGCCGCGGCGACGACGGCTCCGGCGACGGGATGCCGCAGGGCGACCCCGATGAGAAGCCCCTGGCCGCGGCATCCGGTCACCAACGGGGAACCGATCGCCGTGACCACGTCGCGGATCTGCCGGCCGCGTTCGGCGGCCGCCTCGACGAGTCCCGCTCGTTCGATCTCGTCCAGGACGGCCGACGCGACCGCGGTCGCGAGCGGGTTGCCGCCGAAGGTCGACCCGTGGGTGCCTGGGTAGAACAGGTCGCTCGCGGCGCCGAAGGTGACGAGCGCGCCGATCGGGATGCCGTTGCCGATCCCCTTGGCGACCGTGATCGCATCGGGGGTGATCCCGGAGTGCTGGAAGGCGAACCATGCCCCCGTGCGACCGGCGCCGGTCTGGATCTCGTCGATGATCAGGAGCGCGCCGTGGCGCCGGGTGATCTCGCGCGCGGCGGCGAGGTATCCCTCGGGCAGTTCGAGCACGCCGGCCTCGCCCTTGATGGGCTCGACGAACAGGGCGGCGACGCGGTCGTCGATCGCCGCCTCGAGCGCCTCGATCGTGGAGTCGAGGAACTCCACACCCGGGACCATCGGCTCGAACGGCTGCTGCATGGCGGGCTTGCCGGTGAGGGCGAGGGTCCCCATCGTGCGCCCGTGGAACGCGTTCTTCAGGGCGAGGATGCGGGGGCGCTCGGATCCGCCGTGCAGGCGGGCGAGCTTGAAGGCGGCCTCGTTGGCCTCGGCGCCGGAGTTGCCGAAGTAGACCCGGCCGGACTCCCCCGTGCCCGCCAGCCGCTTGAGGCGGGCGGCGAGCCCGAGCTGCGGCGGCGTCGCGAAGTAGTTGGAGACGTGGCCGAGGGTGGCGGCCTGGTCGGCGACCGCCTGCACGAAGACCGGGTGCGCGTGACCGAGCGAGATCACGGCGATCCCACCCAGGAAGTCGAGGTAGCGCGTGCCCTCGTCGTCCCACAGGTGAGCGCCCTCCCCGCGCACGAGCATCGCGTAGCGTTCGCCGGAGTTGAGGACGAGGTCGCGCGCGGCATCGTCCTTCCAGGTCGTCGTCGTCTTCACGGTCATCCCGCCACCACCTCGGTCCCGATCCCCCGCTGTGTGAACAGCTCGACCAGCACCGAGTGGGGCTGGCGTCCGTCGATGATCGCGGCGCGGTTCACGCCGCCGTCGACAGCGTCGAGGCATGCCTGCATCTTCGGGATCATCCCGGATTCCAGGCGCGGCAGCATCGTCCGCAACTCCGTCGCGGTCAGGTTCGAGACGAGCGAGTCGCGGTTGGGCCAGTCGGCGTAGAGCCCCGCGACATCGGTCAGGATGACGAGCTTGACCGCGCCGAGCGCGACCGCGAGGGCGGCGGCGGCGGCATCCGCGTTCACGTTGAGCGAGCTGCCCGGATCGTCGACGTCGGGGGCGATCGAGGAGACGACCGGTACGCGACCGGCGGCCAGCTGATCGAGGATCGGCTGAGGGTCGACGGCGACGACGTCGCCGACGTGCCCGAGGTCGTGCTCGGCGCCGTCGACGACGACACCCCGGCGCCGCCCCTGGAAGAGCCCGGCGTCCTCTCCGGACATGCCGGTCGCGAACGAGCCGTGCGCGTTGATCCGCGAGACGAGCTGCGGGTTGATCTGCCCCGCCAGGACCATGCGCACGACGCCGATGGCCTCGGTGCTCGTGACGCGGTAGCCACCCTTGAACTCGCTCGGGATGTCGAGACGGTCGAGCATCTTCGAGATCTGCGGGCCACCGCCATGGACGACGACGACCTTCACACCGACGTGGTGCAGGTAGGCGATGTCCTCGGCGAACGCGGTCTGCAGCTCTTCGCTGACCATCGCGTTGCCGCCGTACTTGATGACGACGATCTGCTCGCGGAAACGCTTGAGCCAGGGAAGGGACTCGACGAGGACCGCGGCCTTGCCGGCGGCCTCTTCTGGGGTGGTCTGCTGGATGTCGGTCATGACGAGTAGGCGCTGTTCTCGTGGACGTAGTCGTGGGTCAGGTCGTTGGTGCGGATCGTCGCCGCGGCATCCCCGACGCGCAGGTCGATGAGGATGTGCGTCGCGCGGGGCGTCAGGTCGACCTCCTCGCGGGGGCGATCGGGGCCGCCGGCCGTGCACACGCGGACCCCGTTGAAGGACACGTCCACGTCGTAGGGGTCGAAGGCGGCATCCGTCGTCCCGATCGCCGCGAGCACGCGACCCCAGTTCGGGTCGTTGCCGAAGATCGCGGCCTTGAAGAGGTTGTTGCGCGCGACCGAGCGGCCCACCGTGACGGCGTCGTCCTCGCTCGCGGCGCCGACGACCTCGATCGTGATGTCGTGGCTCGCCCCCTCGGCGTCGCCCTGCAGTTGCGTCGCGAGGTCGAGGCACAGCTCGGTGAGAGCGGCCGCGAAGTCGGCCGGGTCGGGTCGGATGCCGCTGGCTCCGCTCGCGAGGAGCGTCACCTGGTCGTTCGTCGACATGCAGCCGTCGGAGTCGAGCCGGTCGAAGCTGACCCGCGTCGCCTCGCGGAGCGCGGTGTCGGCGGCCGCGGCATCCAGATCCGCGTCGGTCGTGATGACGACGAGCATCGTCGCCAGACCCGGGGCGAGCATGCCGGCGCCCTTGGCCATGCCGCCGACGGTCCAGCCGCCCCGAGCGACCACCGCGCGCTTGGGCCGGGAGTCGGTGGTCATGATGGCGAGGGATGCCGCCTCGCCCCCGTCCGCGGAGAGGGCGCGGACCCCCTTCTCGACGCCGTCGAGGACCTTGGCGCGGAAGACCTCGTCCCCTGTGCCGATGAGCCCGGTCGAGCACACGAGCACATCGCCGGCGCCGACGCCCAGGAGCTCGGCGGCCCTCTCGGCGGTCTGGTGCGTGGTCTGGAAGCCGAAGGGCCCGGTGAAGCAGTTCGCTCCGCCGGAGTTGAGGACGATCGCCTCGACGAGGCCGTCCCCGATGACCTGCTGCGACCAGAGGATGGGGTTCGCCTTGGCGCGGTTGGTGGTGAAGACGGCCGCACCGACCTTCTTCGGACCGCGGTTGACAACGATCGCGACGTCGTTCGCTCCCGTCGACTTCAGGCCGACGGCGACGCCGGCCGCCTCGAATCCCTGCGCTGCCGTGACACTCACGGGGCTACTCCGTTCACGCTCAGACCCGTCGACTCGGGGAGACCGAGGGCGATGTTCATCGATTGGATGGCGGCACCCGCGGTGCCCTTGACGAGGTTGTCGACCGCGGCGACCACGACGACGCGGTTCGCGGCGCGGTCGATAGCGAGGCCCAGGAGCGCCGTGTTGGCACCGAGGACGTCCGCCGTGCGCGGGAACCGCCCTTCGGGCAGCACCTGGACGAACGTCTCGTCGGCGTACGCGGACTCCCACGCTTCCCGGATCTGCGCGTCGGTGACACCGGGCACGATCGGCGCCGTCGAGGTCGCGAGGATGCCGCGCGCCATGGGGACGAGAACGGGGGTGAACGAGATCCGGATGTCGGCGGCGGGCGCGGCGGCGGCGAGCGCCTGACGGATCTCGGGGATGTGGCGGTGCGTGCCGCCCACGGCATACGGGTTCGCGCTGCCGAGGATCTCGGAGGCGAGGAGGTTCGTCTTGAGGCTCTTGCCCGCTCCGGACGGGCCGACCGCGAGGACCGACACGATGTCGCCCGGGTCGATGACGCCGGCGGCCACACCGGGCGCGAGACTGAGCGACACGGTGGACGCGTTGCACCCCGGCGCGGCGATCCGCCGCGCACCCGCCAGCACGTCCCGCTGCTTCCCCCCGTCGACGAGGAGCTCGGGCACGCCGTACGCCCACGGCTCGGGGAAGTCGCCGCCGTAGAACTGGTCCCACGCGGCCTGGTCGGTCAGTCGGTGGTCGGCACCCGCGTCGATGACGAGGGGGACGTCCGCCAGCGTCTCGGTGTACTGCGCGGACTGACCGTGCGGCAGGGCGAGGAAGACGACGTCGTGGCCCGCGAGGACCTCGGGCGTCGTGTCCTGCAGGGTGAGGTGCGCGAGCGAGCGCAGGTGCGGCTGATGGTCGCTGAGCGGCTGCCCGGCGTTGGAGTGCGCCGTGACGCTGCGGATCTCGACCTCGGGGTGAGCGGTGAGCAGGCGGAGGATCTCGCCGCCCGCATAGCCGGAAGCGCCGGAGACGGCGACCGAGATGGTCATGGATTCAACCTTATTGTCTGGGGGGGAACGGGGCCGGAACGGCGACACCTGCGGCTCACTCCGAGACGCGGAGCACAGCGGGAGGGTCGCCTAGCGTCGGCGGTCGCCCAGACGTCGACGCGCGCGCGAACCCGCGGAGGCGGGGAGGGTCGCGGCGGAGGACACACCGCGACGGTATCGCCGCGGCATCCGGTCCCGCAAATCGACGGTCACGACGCCGTCGCGGGACCCTCCGTCAGGATGCGCAGGAGGTCGAGCTCCGCGGCGCGCTCGAGCCCCGACCCGCGTGAGCGCGAGACACCGCGGGCGCGCTCGTCGTCGAGGACCCGCGCGGTCGTCTCGACCAGGGGACGGATGCGGCCGCCCGCCGCGCGATAGGCCGCGTTGCTGCGCGTCGCGAATCCGGGCATGTCGTCGGGCAGCCACAGCGGAAGGGACCGCGGACCCATCCAGTGGCTCACGCCGTGGCGTTCGAGCCAGTCGCCCGGGGCGACCTGTACCTGACCCGTGTGCCCCGAGAGCCGCTGCACGAGGGCGACGAACCCCGCGAAGGGATGCGGCTCGCCCACCGCGTTCACGACACCCTCGAACGCGCGGGCGCCGGCCGCCACGATGAAGTCCGCCAGGTCGTCGACGTCGATCACCTGCACCCTGCCCTCCGTCTGCGGCACGAGGACCGGCCGGTCGGCCGCCGCGGCGAACCGTGCGGGCCAGTAGCCGAACCGGTCGGTCGGGTCGCCGGGGCCGACGATGAGTCCGGGTCGGACGATCGCGAGCCGTGCGGCGAGACCGTCCGCGGCGCGCTCGGCGGCGACCTTCGCGCGGGCGTAGTCCTCCTCGTCGCCGTCCTGCCACGCGGGGACGATCTCGGCGGTCTCGTCCGCACACTCCTCGTCCGCTCCGGCGTACACCGAGACGCTCGACACGTAGGTGGCGTGCGCTGCGCGACCGCCGAGGGCGTCCGCAGCGGCCCGCACGTACGACGGGACCGAGGAGACATCGACGACGTCGTCCCAGTCCCGGTCCGCGACCTCGCGATAGGCATCGGGCGCCGCGCGGTCGGCGACCACGAGACGGGCGCCCGCCGGCGCGGCACGGTGGCCGCGCGCGAGGCAGGTCACCTCGGCGCCGCGGTCGACCCACCGCTGGGTGATGCGGGATCCGAGCCAGCCGGTGCCGCTGAGGACGAGGATGCGGGTCATGCCCCCATCGAACCAGCGTGGGCCGCCGGGCGACACCCCGGGCTGCGATCAGTTCGGGAGCGCCCGGATCTTCGCCAGCAGGTCGGGTCCGGTCCGGTCGAGGAGGCGACCCCCCACGACGATGCCGAGGACGGCGATCACGACTCCCTCGACGACGCCCACCGCGAGCGCGACCCAGGTCCAGACCCCGTCCTCGGTGGTCGAGGCGAAGGCGGCGACCGCGATCGTCGGCGTCGACAGCGCGATGACGACACCCCACACGACGAAGGCGAGCAGTCCGTTGACGAAGGTCTGGCCTGGCACGCTCTTGAACGGGCTGTCGCCCGGAGCCGCCACAGGGCTGATGATCAGCGCCGACGAGACGGCGGAGACCCCGTAACCGACGAGGACGATGCCCACGGAGGCGCCCAGCGTGATCGGGAGTGTCGCCAGGTTGCCCGAGAGGACCGCGGTCACGGTCGCGAGCAGCACGATGAGCGGCAGTCCGACGCACGCCGCACCCAGGGTGCGGCCGGCCCGGTCGGCCACGCCGCGCACACCCGTGGCGAGGACGGTCGCGTACGCCGTGCCGTCGTAGGAGACGTCGGTGTACCCGGCGATGGAGAGCATCAGCGCCGCGAAGACGGGCGAGAAGCCGAAGAAGAACCCGTCGGTCCCGCCGGTGACGAGGAACACGATCGGCAGGAGGGGTACGACCAGGAGCTGACGGAGGTAACGCGGGTCGCGCAGCCAGCCGTTCAGCGATCGCGCCCAGGTCGCACCGACGCCGCCGGTCGGCAGGAGCCCGAAGAGGCCGAGGCGGCCGGCAGCCGCCACCTTGCGGGCGCGGCGCGGCGCGGCATCCGTCCCCGCGTCGATGACCCGCGACCACACCACCCACAGCACGCCGACGGTGGCGACCGCGATGCCGAGGCGCGCCACCGCCGACAGGACGTCGCCCGCGGCGAGCGCGGGGGCGACGCCCCATGCGGCGCCGATCGGGGTCCACGGCAGGACCGCGGCGGCGGATGTGAGCCGCGTCACCAGGTCGCCGCCGGCATCGAGCAGGGTGAGGACGCCGGTGAGGATCGGCCCCGACAGGACGAGCAGGATCAGCACGACCGTGCCGATGAGTTCGCGGCCGCGGCGGTTGCCGCCCAGTCCGCCGGAGAGTTCGCCGACGAGACGGGAGGCGAGGACGCAGGTGAGAACCGCGAGCACGGCCGCGGGGATCGAGACGACCGCCGCCAGCGGCCACCTCACCCACAGGATGACCGTGCTCAGCGCCGCGAGGGTCGTCGCGATGCCGGGGAGACCGGTCAGCCCGGTGCCGCCGAGCGCGAGCATCGTCTGGGTCCGCGTGAACGGGAAGACGGCGAGGCCGCGCGCGTCGATGGACGTGTCCATGCCGGTCAGGAGGATCGGACCGAGCACCCATCCCAGCAGCAGCGCGCTCCCCCCGAGCACCGCCACGACGGTGGCGGTCTCGAGCGGTTGGAACACGGCGAGCGCCACCATCCCCGCGACGATCGAGACGAGCGCGCCGATGGCCCAGAGCGCGCCGAAGATGAAGCCCACGAGCTGCCACGGCCGACGGGCCAGCGTGTTCGCGAGGGCGCGGTACCGCAGCTTCAGGACTGTCGCAACCACTGCGGTCCCTCCGACTGGTGGCGTCCGCCGACGAGCGAGACGAACCGGTTCTGCAGGCTGTCGCCGGCGCGGACCTCGTCGACGGTCCCCGCGGCGAGCACACGACCGGCGGCGATGACGGCGACGTGGTCGCACATGCGCTGGACGAGGTCCATCGAGTGGCTGGAGACGATGACGGATCCGCCGGAGGCGGTGTATCCGCGCAGGACGTCCTCGATGTTCGCCGCTGAGACGGGATCGACCGATTCGAACGGCTCGTCGAGGACCAGCAGACGCGGCGCGTGGATGAGGGCGCAGGCGAGCGCGATTTTCTTGGTCATGCCGGCCGAGTAGTCCGCGACGATCGACCCGGCTGCGGCGCGCAGGTCCATGAGGTCGAGGAGGTCCGACACCCGCTGGCCGATCTCCTCTCGGGGAAGACCGAACATCATGCCCGTGTAGGTGACGAGCTGCTCCCCCGTCAGGCGGTCGAACAGCCGGATGCCGTCGGCGAGGTTGCCGATCATGCGCTTTGCCGTCACGGGGTCGCGCCACACGTCGACGCCGTGCACGTGGGCACTCCCGGCGTCGGGCTTGAGCAGCCCGGTGGCCATCGACAGGGTCGTCGTCTTGCCGGCGCCGTTAGGGCCGACGAGCCCGTAGAACGATCCGGCGGGGACCGTGAGGTCGATGCCGGCGACGGCGGTGACGGAGCCGAACTGCTTCACCAATCCGGTCAGCTGCAGGGCGGGGACGGTCGGAGAGTCGGTCACGGGCCGAGCCTAACCGCCCCGACCACGCGTGTCGGGGCCGACTGGCACAGTGGAGGGATGCTGCGCACGCTCGCCGTCTCGGGTTACCGGTCGCTTCGCGACCTCGTGATCCCCCTGCAGGAGCTCACCGTCGTGACCGGCCCGAACGGCTCGGGCAAGTCGAACCTCTACCGCGCCCTGCGGCTGCTCGCCTCCGCCGCGACCGGCGACCTCATCGGCGCCGTCGCCCGCGAGGGCGGTCTGTCCTCGCTGCTCTGGGCGGGCCCGGAGAACGGCGGCGATCAGGGGACGGTGCGCCGTAACCCGATCGCGGTGCGACTCGGGTTCGCGTCCGACGAGCTCGGTTACCTCGTCGATCTGGGCATCCCGCAGGCGTCGCAGGACAGCGTGTTCGCGCGGGACCCCGAGATCAAGCGCGAGCAGATCTTCGCCGGCCCGCTCGCCAAACCGTCGACGCTCCTCATCGACCGGCTGCGCGCCCAGACGCGCGTCCGTGACGGCGGCTGGGTCTCGCTCGACCAGAAGCTCGCCCCCTTCGAGAGCATCATCATCGACCTCGCCGACGGCGACACCGCACCCGAGCTGCTGGGTCTGCGGCGCATCATGAACGGCTGGCGGTTCTACGACCACTTCCGCGTCGATGCGGACGCCCCCGCGCGGCGCTCGCAGGTCGGCACGAGATCCCCCGTGCTCGCGCACGACGGATCGAACCTCGCCTCCGTGTGGGCGACCGTGGTCGACGCGGGGTTCGGCGGCCTGCTCGATCGGGCGGTGGATGAGGCGTTCCCGGGCAGTCGGGTGCGCATCGCGGCATCCGACGGCCTCCTGCGACTCACCCTGACGCAGCCGGGCCTGCTCCGGCGGCTGGACGCCGCGGAGCTCTCGGACGGCACGCTGCGCTACCTGCTGCTCTGCGCGGCGCTGCTTCCCGCCCGGCCGGCGCCGCTCACGATCCTCAACGAGCCCGAATCGAGCCTGCACGTGAGCCTGCTCGCGCCGCTGGCGAACCTCGTACGCGCGGCGGCCGCACAGACGCAGGTGCTTCTGGTGTCTCACGCCGCGGGGCTCATCGACGCCCTTCCCGACGCCCACCGGATACCGCTCGAACGTCACCCCGACGGCACACTCGTGAGCGGTCAGGGGCGACTCGAGGGTCCGCCGTGGAACTGGGGCACGCGCTGACGCGGGTCAGAGCGTGATGAACGAGGCCGCGACGACGAGAGCAGCCATCACGACGGCGACCACCGCGCCGAAGATCGTGAGCGAGCGGAACACCGCGTAGCCCCGATGCCCCGCGGGCGCACGCAGCGCACGTACACCTGCGGCGATCGCTGCGATGCCGGCGAACACGAGCCAGACCGCTCCGCGCGGGATGCGCAGCGGCGCGCCGTCCTCGGACGGTCGGGCACCGGCAGTCGCGGATGTCATGACCGAAACGTACCCCTCGGTCGGCCGACCCCGCAGTCGGCCGTTCGGGGGACGTCGTCAGTCGCGGATCGTCGCCCCGAAGCGTTCCGCGGCGACGGCGACACCGGCGAGCTTCGCGTCGGTGGCCTCCGATGCTGTCAGCGTGCGGTCGTCGGCGCGGAACCGCAGCGCGAACGTGAGGCTCTTCGACCCGTCCGCGACGCCGGCACCGCGATAGTCGTCGACCAGGCGCAGATCCTCGAGGAGCTGCCCCGCGCCGTCGACGAGGGCGGCCCGCACGTCACCGGCGGCGACGTCTGCCGGCACGACGAGGGACACGTCCTGCGTCGCCGCGGGGAAGGTCGCCAGCGAGGGGGAAACCTCCGGTTGGCGCACGAGCGACAGGATGCCGTCGAGGTCGAGCTCCGCGACGAACACGCGTCCGTGCAGGTCGGCCGCCTCGGCGACGGCCGGGAGGAGCTCGCCGACGTAGCCGACCTCATCACCGCGGACGGTGAGGATACCGGTGCGCCCCGGGTGGAGCGCTGCGCGCTGACCCTGCTGCACGTCGATCTGCACGCCCGCCGCGGCGGCGATCGTGCGGACCGCGCCGAGCGCGTCCGCGAGGTCGTACGGCGCCGCGGCGCCGCCGGGACGCTTGACCGCCGCGTTGCCGTGGAGAAGCACGGCGACGTGCCGCGGCTGCGGCGGGATCGAGCCGTGCAGGGCCGCGAGGGTCTGCTCGTCGGGGCGCTGCGCGAGCGGCGGGACGGTGTCGGTGCCGTAGGTCACGCCCTCGTCGGGGGTGAAGACGCTGCCCGACTCGAAGAGCGCCAGATCGGTGAAGCCGCGCGAGACGTTCCGGTGCGCGATCTGCAGCAGACCGGGCAGGAGCGAGCGTCGCAGGTACGGCGCTTGGCCGTCGAGCGGGTTCGCGAGACGGATCGAGGGGACGTGCTCCCCCGTCGCCGAGCCGTGGAGGTCGTTCTGCTCCTCGGTCGTGAACGGGAAGGCGACGACCTCGACGAACCCGGCCGCGGCGAGCGCGTTCGCGACGCGCCGGCGTCCGCGCTGGTGCGGCGTGAGTCCGCGCCCGGACGGGGGCGTCGGGAGGATGGAGGGGATGCGGTCGAGCCCGTGGATGCGGGCGACCTCCTCCGCGAGCGTCCAGCGGTCGGTGAGGTCGGGACGCCAGGACGGCGGGATGACCTCCCAGGCCTCGCCCTCGTCCTCGACGTCGCATCCGATCGTCTCGAGGGCGCCGACGACCTCGTCGTCGGAATAGTCGACGCCGATCAGGCCGGCGGTGAAGGTCTTCGGCAGCTCGATCGACGGGATGAACACCTCGGCGAACAGTGCGCCGCCGGTCTCCGTGTCGAGGGTGCCGCCGGCGAGCTCGACCATGAGGTCGGCGACACGGCGGGCGGCGACGAACGGGATGAGCGGGTCGACGCCGCGCTCGAAGCGCCGCGACGCCTCGCTGGGCAGCTTGTGCCGGCGGGCCGTGCGCGCGATGGACACGGTGTCGAAGATCGCCGCCTCGATGAGGACGTTGCGCGTGGCATCCCCCATCTCGGTCCTGCCGCCGCCCATGACACCCGCCAGGCCGATCGGGCCGGACGCGTCGGTGATGAGCAGGTCCTCGGTGTGGAGCGTGCGCTCCTTGCCGTCGAGGGTCGTGAGCTTCTCCCCGGCGGTCGCGCGACGGACGGTGATGCCACCGGTCAGCGTGTCGAGGTCGTACCCGTGGATCGGGTTGCCGAGTTCGAGCATCACGTAGTTCGTGATGTCGATCAGGATGCCGAGGGAACGGATGCCGGCGAGCGTGAGCCGCGCGGTCATCCACGGCGGCGTCGGGCGGGAGGGGTCGACGTCGCGCACGATGCGGACGACGAACTCGCTCGCGCCGGGGTTGCCGTGGATGGGCGCCGCGTCGTCGATCGCGACGGGGAATCCGCCGGTCGGCTGCTGGAGCTCCTCGAAGTCGCGCAGACCCGGGTCGCGGAAGGTCGCTCCCGTGGCGTGGGCGTATTCGCGTGCCACGCCGCGGATCGACAGGGCGTAGCCGCGGTCGGGGGTGACGTTGATGTCGACGGCCACGTCGTCGAGCCCCAGGAGGGAGATCGCGTCGGTGCCGACGTCGGGGTCGAGACCGAGCTCGGTGAGGCGCAGGATGCCGGAGTGCTCGTCGCCGAGGCCCAGCTCCTTGGCTGAGGCGATCATGCCGTCGGAGACATGACCGTAGGTCTTGCGTGCCGCGATCGGGAAGGGCCCGGGAAGGACCGCACCGGGCAGGGTCACGACGACCTTGTCGCCCTCGAAGAAGTTGCCGGCACCGCAGACGATGCCGCGGATGCCGCCGTGCGCCTCACCGACGTCGACCTGGCACCACCGGATGGTCTTGCCGTTGGACTGCGGTTCGGCCTCGAACGAGACCACACGGCCGACGACGATCGGTCCGCTGAGGTCGAACGTGTGCACGTCCTCTTCCTCGAACCCGACCGAGACGAGCGACGCGAGGACGTCCTCGGGGGTCGTACCGGGCGCGACGTCGACGTACTCGCGCAACCAGGAGAGCGGGACGCGCATCAGACCACCATTCCGAACTGCTCGCTGAAGCGGACATCGCCTTCGGCCATGTCGCGCATGTCCTGCACATCGCTGCGGAACATGAGGGTCCGCTCGATGCCCATGCCGAAGGCGAAGCCCGAGTAGACCTCGGGGTCGATGCCCGCGGCGCGGAGGACGTTGGGGTTCACCATCCCGCATCCGCCCCACTCGATCCAGCGCGCCCCGCCCGGGAAGGTCGGGTGCCACAGGTCGAGCTCGGCGGACGGCTCGGTGAACGGGAAGTAGTTGGTGCGGAACCGGGTCTTGGCCTCGGCGCCGAAGAGGACCTTCGCGGCGTGGTCGAGCGTGCCCTTGAGGTTCGCCATCGTGATGCCCTTGTCGATCACGAGGCCCTCGAACTGCGTGAACGCGGGCAGGTGGGTCGCGTCGAACTCGTCGGTGCGGTACACCCGTCCCGGGCAGAGGATGTAGATCGGCACTTCGCGCTCGAGCATGGAGCGCACCTGAACGGGGCTCGTGTGCGTGCGCATGACCAGGTGACGCGCCACCGGGTCGACGAAGAAGGTGTCCTGCATCTGACGCGCAGGGTGGTCGGGGGCGAAGTTCAGCGCGTCGAAGTTGAACCACTCGTGCTCGAGCTCGGGACCCTCCGCGATCTCCCACCCCATGCCGACGAAGAGGTCGGCGATCTCCTCCTGCAGGAGCGAGATCGGATGCCGCGCCCCGACGCGCGTCGCGGGGACGATCGCGGTGATGTCGACGCGCTCGGCCTCGAGCTTCGCCGCCGTCTCGGCCGCGGCGAGCTCGGCCTCGCGGGCGGCGAGCGCCTGGTTCACACGACCGCGGGCCTGACCGACGAGCTTGCCGGAGGCGGCCTTCTGGTCGTTGGGGACGTTCCGCAGCTCGGCGTTCAGACGCGCGAGCGGCGACCCCTCCGCGGTGTGGGCCGAACGGGCGGCTTTGAGCGCCGTGGTATCGGGAGCGGCGGCGAAGGCGGCCAGCGCCTCGGCGACGGCGGCATCCACCGCCTCGGGGGTGATCTGGGGTGCGTCGGACACGAGAGACGAGTCTACCGGCGGGCTGGAGTGCGGCCCGCCGGTAGGACAGCGTCAGAGTGTCGGTGCGTTGCCGGGATCGAACTTGCCGGCGCCCTTCTGGGCCGCGATCAATTCGGTGTCGGTCGTGGGCGCCACGGGGTGATGAACTCCGCCGGCACCTCCGCGCGTGCCGGGCGAACGACGCAGACGCTTCTCGACGAGGGTGGCGACCCACGAGAGCAGGAGACACATCGCGATGTAGATCGCCCCGATGACGATTCCGGCCTGCAGGATCGGTCGACCCGGCTGGGACGTCAGCTGCTTGGCGAAGTAGAGCAGCTCCGGGTAGGTGATGATGAAGCCGAGCGCCGTGTCCTTCAGTGTGACGACCAGCTGCGCGATGATGACGGGCAGCATCGCACGGATCGCCTGCGGCATGAGGATCAGGCGCATGACGCCGCTCTTGCGGAGGCCGATCGCGTACCCGGCTTCCTTCTGGCCGCGGGGCAACGATTCGACACCGGCGCGGATCACCTCGGCGAGCACGGAGCCGTTGTACATGACGAGGGCGATGACCACCGCCAAATACGGCTCCATGCGGATGCCGACGGTCGGCAGACCGTAGTACATCAGCGACATGAAGATCAGGACGGGGATCGCGCGGAACAGCTCGGTGATCGCGGCGACGGGTACCCGGATGACGGCGTGGTCGGACAGTCGCCCCACCGCCAGGACGAGGCCCAGGACGATGGCGCCGACGGCGGCGAGACCGAACGCCGCGAGCGTGTTGCCCAGCGCGCGCAGAATGTTCATCCAGACGGCACTGAACGAGAAGACGTACCAGCGGTCCGGCGCGAACTGACCGGTCACCGCGAAGCGGTAGCCGATGAAGCCGAGTACGCCGAGCACGGCGACCACGGTGACGACGCCGAGGATGCGGTTGCGGAGAATTGCCCGGGGGCCCGGGACGTCGTACAGGACGGAAGTCATCGCGCGATCCTCCACTTGTTCTCGAGATAGCGCTGCAGCCAGCTGAGCAGCAGGACGAGGACCACGAAGACCACCGCGACCCAGAGGAGGACGGTGAGGGCGTTCTCGCCCCGTTCGCTGAGGTTCGCGCGGATGACGCCCAGTTCAGCGACGCTGAAGCCTGCGGCGACCGTGGTGTTCTTGAGCAGCGCGATGAAGACGCTCATCATCGGCGGCACGACCGATCGGAAAGCCTGCGGCATGACGACGAGAGTCATCACCTGCGTGAAGGTGAGACCGATGGCACGGGCGGCCTCGGCTTGACCGACCGGAACGGTGTTGATTCCTGCCCGGATCACCTCGGCCACATAGGTCGCGGTGTAGACGCCGAGGGCCCAGATGGCCAGCACCGTGAACCCCGGATTCGGCAGGCGCAGAGCGGGATAACCGAAAGCGAAGAAGAAGAAGACGAGCGTCAGGGGGGTGTTGCGGATGATGTTGACGTACAACGTTCCGAACGCCCGCGCGGCGGGGATCGGCGAGACACGCATCGCCCCGATGAGCGTCCCGAGGACGAGCGCGATCGCGCCGCCCGCGAGGAAGAGCAGCAGCGTGTTGCGCAGCGCCTCGCTCCACAGATCGAGGTTGTCGGTGATGACGCCCACTTCGTCTCCTTGGCTGGTGCGGGGCGGGGGCTCGCGCCCCCGCCCCGGATCATGGTGTCAGCGTGATTCAGTACGCGTCGACAGCGGGCTGCTCGACGGTGATCCCGGATTCGCCGAGGTTCTTGTCGAAGATCGCCTGCCAGGTGTCGCCGCCCTCGGTGAAGAGGTCGTTGATGTGCGCACGGAGGGCGTCGTCACCCTTGCGCAGACCCACGCCGTAGTTCTCCTCGCTGAAGGGCTCCCCCACGACCTTGACGTCGTTCGGGTACAGCGCCGCGTAGCCGATGAGGATCGCCTGGTCGGTCGTGACGGCGTCGACGGTGCCGTTGATCAGTGCATCGACACATGCCGAGTAGAGGTCGAATTCCTCGGTCGGCACGTCGGGGTAGTTGTCCTTGATGTTCTGGATCGGCGTCGAACCGGTCGCGGAGCACACCGTCGTGTCGGCGCTGAGGTCGTCCTCGCTCGCGATGTCGCTGTCCGCGGCGACAAGGAGACCCTGACCCGTGGTGAAGTACGGGCCGGCGAAATCGATCTGCTCCTTGCGGGAGTCGGTGATCGAGTAGGTACCGACGTAGTAGTCGACATCGCCGTTCACGATCGACTGCTCGCGGTTCGCGGACGCGATCGCCTTGTACTCGATCTGGTCCTCGTCGTACCCGAGGGATGCCGCGATCCAACGCGCGATGTCGACGTCGAAGCCCGAGCGCTCGTTCGTCGTGGCGTCGAGGAATCCGAGACCAGGCTGGTCCTCCTTGACGCCGACGATCACGCCGTCTCGTGCCGTCATGGCGTCGAAGGTGGGGCTGCCGTCGAGCGACACGTCGCTGGCGACCTCCCAGAGGGCCTCGCTGCCCTCGGTGCCTTCGCCGCCGGTGCCGCCCTCGGCGCCGGGAGCGGCGGGGCTGCCGCTGTTGCAGCCGGCGAGCGCGAGTGCCGCGATCGCGATGCCGGCGAACGTGCCGGCGAGTCGAGTCTTACGCATGTGATCCTCCTGGTTTCGTGTCGTGCTTCGTTCGTCGCGCCGGTGCAGGGCGCGGACGTCTCAGTGGGTGATGAGCTTCGAGAGGAAGTCCTTCGCGCGGTCGCTCTTCGGGTTCGTGAAGAACTCCTGCGGTGCGGCCTCCTCGACGATCTGGCCGTCCGCCATGAAGACCACGCGGTCAGCCGCCTTGCGGGCGAAGCCCATCTCGTGGGTGACGACGATCATCGTCATCCCGTCCTGCGCGAGGCCGACCATGACGTCGAGGACCTCGTTGATCATCTCGGGGTCGAGCGCGGACGTCGGCTCGTCGAAGAGCATCACCTTCGGCTTCATCGCGAGCGCACGGGCGATCGCCACGCGCTGCTGCTGGCCGCCGGAGAGCTGCGCGGGCAGTTTGTCGGCCTGGTGGCCGACGCCCACGCGGTCGAGCAGCTCACGAGCGAGCTTCTCGGCATCCGCCTTCTTCATGCCCTTCACCTTGATCGGCCCGAGCGTCACGTTGTCGAGGATCGTCAGGTGCGAGAACAGGTTGAAGGACTGGAAGACCATGCCGACGTCGGCACGGAGCGCGGCGAGTGCCTTACCCTCCGCAGGGAGATCGGCTCCGTCGATCGTGATGCGGCCGCTGGTGATCGTCTCGAGACGGTTGATCGTGCGGCAGAGCGTCGACTTGCCGGACCCCGACGGGCCGACCACGACGACGACCTCGCCGCGGTTCACCGACAGGTTGATGTCGGTGAGCGCCTGGAAGTCGCCGTAGTGCTTCTGCACGTCGGACATGACGACGAGCGGCTCGCCTCGACGAACGTCGATGTTCGACGTGCGCGGCGCGGGATCGGCAGCAGGAGTGGTCATGGAACTCACCCTAGGCAACGCCCGCCCCGGTGAACGAGCGGATGCCGCGGGGTTTACAGTTCCGTAATCAACCCTCGAGAATGGTCGCTTCAGGTCGCGCGCTGCGCGAAAGCCGATTCGTAGAGGCAGACGCTCGCCGCCGTCGCGAGATTCAGCGACTCGGCGCGGCCGTAGATGGGCAGCCGGAGCGACAGGTCCACGAGCTGGAGGGCGTCCTCGTCGAGTCCGCGCGCCTCGTTCCCGAAGACCCACGCGGTCGGTTCCGCCAGGGTCGCCCGGTGGTCGACGAAGTCCTCTCCCCCGACGTCGGCCGCGACGATGCGCAGACCCGCGGAGCGTGCCCGCCCCGTCGCATCCGCGAGGTCCACCCCCACCGCGACGGGCAGGTGGAAGAGCGAACCGGTCGTCGCGCGGACGACCTTGGGGTTGAAGGGGTCCACCGTGCGCCCGGTGAGGATGACCGCGTCGGCACCGACGGCATCCGCTGCTCGGATGATCGTCCCGAGGTTGCCCGGGTCGCGCACCTCCTCGCAGATCACGATGAGGCGGGGCTCGCCGCCGAAGACGTCGCGCACCGAGGTCGGGACCTGGCGGGCGACGGCCACGATGCCCTGGGGCGTCACCGTGTCGGCCATGGCGTCGATGACCTGCTCGCTCGAGAAGGCCACCTCGACACCGGCATCGGATGCCGCATCGCGGATGTCCTGATGCTTGTCCCATGCCGTCGGGGTCGCATACAGCTCGAGCAGGGTGTCCGGCCGCCAGAGCAGAGCCTCCCGGGCGGCCTGCGGGCCCTCGAGGAGGTAGAGGCCGGTCTCCTGCCGCGCCGTGCGCTTCGTCAGCTTCGCGACCGCGCGGACGCGCGGTGAACGTGGGTTCTCGAGCACGCTCTCAGTGTAGGGCGGCGCGCGGCGAGCACCGGCATCCGGGTACGCGAAAAGGCGCCCTCCGAAGAGGACGCCTTTTCACGGATGCTGAGGCGATCAGGCCTTGGGGGCGTTGACGTCGGCCGGCAGCGCAGCCTTCGCCGTGGCGACGAGCGACGCGAAGACGGCCGGCTCGTTGACCGCGAGCTCGGCGAGCATGCGGCGGTCGACCTGGACACCCGCGAGGCCGAGGCCCTGGATGAAGCGGTTGTACGTGATGCCGTTCTGGCGGGCAGCGGCGTTGATGCGCTGGATCCAGAGGCGACGGAAGTCGCCCTTGCGCTTGCGACGGTCGCGGTACGCGTAGACGAGCGAGTGGGTGACCTGCTCCTTCGCCTTGCGGTACAGACGCGAACGCTGTCCGCGGTAACCGGAGGCGCGCTCGAGGATGACGCGACGCTTCTTGTGGGCGTTGACAGCCCGCTTGACTCTAGCCATTTCTTCTACTTCCTAGGGTGTTGCGTCGGCGCTCAGAGGCCGAGGAGCTTCTTGGCGACCTTGGCGTCGCCGGGAGCCAGGATCTTGTCGGCGGACAGGCGGCGGGTGCGCTTCGTGGGCTTGCCCTCGAAGTTGTGACGGAGGTTCGCCTGCTGCTTCTTGATCTTTCCGCTGCCGGTGACCTTGAAGCGCTTCTTGGCGCCCGAGTGGGTCTTCTGCTTGGGCATATCTCTTCCTTCGTTGTGGTTCCCGCCGGGCGGGGGTCTGGGGCCGCTTACTCCGCCGGAGCGGAGGCGGGGGTCTCGTCGGCCTGACCGGTGCGCGCCTCGCGGGCGGCCTGCTTCGTCGCGGCGCGGGCCGCGTTCTGCTCGGTCTTGACCTCGGACTTGTTCTTGTGGGGAGCCACCACCATCACCATGTTGCGGCCGTCGATCGTGGGGTTGGACTCCACGGTGCCGAACTCGGCGACGTCCTCCGCGAACTTGCGGAGCAGACGCACACCCTGCTCGGGACGCGACTGCTCGCGACCGCGGAACAGGATCATCGCCTTCACCTTGTCGCCGGCCTGGAGGAAGCCCTCCGCGCGCTTGAGCTTGGTGATGTAGTCGTGCGCCTCGATCTTCAGACGGAACCGGACCTCCTTGAGGACGGTGTTCGCCTGATTGCGCCGCGCTTCCTTGGCCTTCTGCGCAGCCTCGTACTTGAACTTGCCGTAATCCATGATCTTGACCACGGGGGGCTTCGAGTTCGGGGCTACCTCGACGAGATCGAGGTCGGCCTCCTGGGCCAGGCGCATGGCCACCTCGATGCGGACGACGCCGACCTGCTCACCCGCGGGTCCGACGAGGCGGACCTCGGGGACGCGGATGCGGTCATTGGTGCGGGGATCGCTGATGCGGAACTCCTCTTTCGTGCGGTGGACGGCCTCCGGTGACACGGAAATGTGTCGCCGGGCGGAAGATCGTCACGTCCACCCCGCACGATGCACGCATCGGCGTTCTGTGTTCTGCACCCTGGACAACCTCGCGGAACGAGGCGGAGTGCGGGACCCGGTAGCCTGGAGCGGCAAGCGCGGGTGGGATGTGATCCTCTTTCGACACGGAGCAGAACACTCCGGTGCCCGCAGAAGTCTAGCAGAGAGCAGCACGTGAGCACTATTCCGGCCGACCACAGCGACCACGACCCCGAGCGCCTCTCGCGCTGGGACGAGCAGGAGCGCGTCGCGCAGTCCGCCACGCGGGACATCGCGGACGTCCCCGCCGTCGAGGTGATCACGACCACCTCGGTGCACCTCATGAGCGCCGCGGCCGTGAAGCTCGGCCTCGCCGACGACCCCGACACCCAGAAGGACCTCGACGAGGCGCGCAAGCTCATCAACGCCCTCGCCGGCCTCATCACCGCCGCCGCCCCCGAGGTGAGCGACATGCACGCCCGATCCCTCCGCGACGGGCTGCGCACACTGCAGCTCGCCTTCCGCGAGGCATCCAGCATCCCCGACCCGATCGGCAAGGGGCCCGGCGAGAAGTGGACCGGCCCCGTCACCTGACGATCAGGCGCGCACGAGTTTGACCGTCAGCGAGTCCACCAGGACCGCGACGCGGTCATCCGCGGCCCATCGCGAAGCCAGACGCTGCAGGATCGCGTCGAGCGCCGCCTGATCCAGGCCGTCCACGAGGTGGAGACTGACGATCAGCTCCGGACCGCGCAGCCGCGAGTGCGGGTCGCCCGTCGCAACGGACAGGTCGAGCACGCCGAGCTCGGTGCCGATCGACTCCTGCAGGCCGGCGAACACCTCGGGCGAGGTGTGCGGCGGCTCCCAGCTCTGCCCCTGACCGATCGCCCAGACCGCCGGACGACGCAGGACGAACTCGGTCTCACTGCCGGGGTCGATCACGATGAGGTCGGTGTCGTCCGCGGCGGCCGACAGCGCCGTGCGGACGCCGTCGGCGGGGACCGGACGGGCCGCGGCATCCCACCGAGACATCGCCTGCACGGACGAGAACACCGGCAGGACGCGGCGGCCGTCGGGCGCGGCGACGGTGACGATCGAGAGCTCCTGCGTCTTGTCGACGGTGAGGCCCGTCGGGCCGACACCCTCATCGCCCTTCTCGGCGACGAGGGGGATCAGCAGGCGTGCCGTGCGATACGCGTCGACGACCGCCGCGGCATCCCCCTCCCCCGCGTGGAACGCGGTGAGCGCGGCCAGCAGCGCGGGGTCGGCGCAGCCGTCGTCGCCGCTGTGGGGGTTGGGCTGGAAGCTCCGCCCCTCCCAGGGCACGCCGGCGGAATCCGCCGAGTGCGCGTGCGGGTCAGTGTCCGGCGACATCCAGCGCCTCGGCCAGCGTGAACGCGCCGGCGTACAGGGCCTTGCCGACGATGGCGCCCTCGACGCCGAGGGGGACGAGTTCGCGCAGCGCCGCGATGTCGTCGAGGCTCGAGATGCCACCGGAGGCGACGACGGGCTTGTCGGTGCGGACGGCGACCTCGCGCAGCAGCTCGATGTTCGGGCCCTGCAGCGTGCCGTCCTTCGTCACGTCGGTGAGGACGTAGCGGCTGCACCCGGCATCCTCGAGGCGGTCCAGCACCTGCCACAGGTCACCGCCGTCGCGGGTCCATCCGCGCGCCGCGAGCGTGGTGCCCCGGACGTCGAGGCCGACGGCGATCGCCTCGCCGTAGCGCAGGATGACGTCGGCCGCCCACTCCGGGTTCTCGAGCGCCGCGGTGCCGAGGTTGATGCGCGTGGCACCGGAGTCGAGCGCCGCGTCGAGCGATTCGTCGTCGCGGATGCCGCCCGAGAGCTCGACCTTCACCCCGCGGAGCGACTTGATGACCTTGCGCAGCAGGGTCGCGTTCGACCCGCGACCGAACGCGGCGTCGAGGTCGACGAGGTGGATCCACTCGGCCCCCTGGCGCGCCCACTCCTGGGCTGCGTCGACGGGGTCGCCATAGCTCGTCTCGGTGCCGGCCTCACCCTGCGTCAGTCGGACGGCCTTGCCGTCGGCGACGTCCACAGCGGGCAGCAGGATCAGTTCGGGCGTGGATGCGAATTCGTTCATGGCTCCGGGTGGGACGATGTGCGCACCGGGCGCGCGCACAGAGGGACACGTTACTAGGACGCGGGAAGCGACCCGATCCAGTTCGACAGCAGACGGATGCCGGCCGCGCCCGACTTCTCGGGGTGAAACTGCGTCGCCGACAGCGGGCCGTTCTCGACGGCGGCGAGGAACGGCGCCCCGTAATCGCACCAGGTGAGCACCGGCTCGCGGAACGGCTTGATGACGTCGAGGGTCCAGTCCTGTGCGCCGTAGGAGTGCACGAAGTAGAAGCGTTCGTCCTCGAGTCCGGCGAAGAGCGTCGACCCCTCGCCGGCGCGGACGGTGTTCCAGCCCATGTGGGGCAGCACCGGTGCCTGCAGCTCGGTGACCGCGCCCGGCCACTCCCCCAGCCCCTCGGTGTCGACACCGCGTTCGACGCCCAGCTCGAACATCACCTGCATCCCGACGCAGATGCCGAGGACCGGCATCCCCCCGGCGAGACGGCGACCGATGAGCTCGTCGCCGCGGCTCGCGCGCAAGGCCGACATGACGGCGGAGAAGGCCCCGACGCCCGGGACGAGGAGTCCGGCGGCGTCGGCGATCAGGCCGCGATCCTTCGTCAGCCGCGCATCGGCGCCCGCTTCGCTGAGCGCCTTGACGGCCGAGTGGACGTTGCCGGAGCCGTAGTCGAGGACCGCGACGAGCGGTGCATCCGTCACAGGGCGCCCTTGGTGCTCGGGATGCCGGCGACGAGGGGATCGAGCGCCTTCGCCTGGCGGAACGCGCGGGCGAAGGCCTTGTACTCCGCCTCGGCGATGTGGTGCGGATCGCGGCCGGCGACGAGGGTCACGTGCATGGTCAGGCCGGCGTGGAAGGCGATCGCCTCGAAGGTGTGGCGCACGAGCGAGCCGGTGAAGTGGCCGCCGATCAGGTGGAACTCGTAGCCCGCCGGCTCACCGGAGTGGACGAGGTAGGGCCGGCCGCTGATGTCGACGACCGCCTGCGCCAGCGCCTCGTCGAGCGGCACGAGCGCATCGCCGTACCGCGAGATGCCGGACTTGTCGCCGAGTGCCTGACGGATCGCCTGGCCGAGCACGATGGCCGTGTCCTCGACGGTGTGGTGCGCGTCGATGTGGGTGTCGCCCGTCGCGCGGACCGTCAGGTCTGTGAGCGAGTGCTTCGCGAACGCCGTGAGCAGGTGGTCGAAGAACGGCACGGTCGTGTCGATCGTGCTCCGACCGGTGCCGTCGAGGTCGAGCTCGAGCTCGATGGTCGACTCGCTGGTCGCCCGCCGGACGGAGGCGGTGCGGGGCGCAGGGGTGCTCATGCCCCGAGTCTACCGAGGCATGATGGGCCGACCGCGCCCGTGACGGAGTCGGCTCAGAGGGAGGCGAGCGCCTCGAGGAACGCCGTCGACTCCTCTTCGCTGCCCGCCGTGACGCGGAGGGTGTGCGGCAGGCCGACGTCGCGGATGAGGACGCCGCGGTCGTAGAGACCCTGCCAGGTCGCCGCCGGGTCGTCCACGCCCCCGAAGAGGACGAAATTGGACCAGCTCTCGTACGGCGAGTACCCGAGCGCCGACAGGGTCGCCGAGATGCGGTCGCGCTGCGCGACGATGTCATCGACCATGCGGAGCATCGTCGGGGCGTGGCGGAGGGCGGCCGTGGCCGCGGCCTGGGTGAGTGCGCTGAGGTGATACGGCAGGCGCACCAGGCGGAGCGCGTCGATGAGCGCGGGATCGGCGGCGAGGTAGCCCACGCGCGCCCCGGCGAAGGCGAAGGCCTTGCTCATCGTGCGCGACACGACGAGACGCTCGCGGTCGTGAAGCAGCGTGAGCGCGGACGGCTCGTCGCGCGGGGCGAACTCCCGGTACGCCTCGTCGACGATCACGATGCCCCGGGAGGCCTCGTAGACGGCCTCGATGACCTCGAGCGACAGCGGCGTGCCGGTGGGGTTGTTCGGTGTGCAGAGGAAGACCACGTCCGGCTGCGCGCGTTCTATCTGCTCGGCGGCATCCGCTGCGGACAGGGTGAAGTCGTCGCCGCGCGTACCGCTCACGTAGGTGGCGCCCGTGGCGCCCGTGAGCAGCGGGTACATGGAGTACGTCGGCGCGAACCCGAAGGCCGAGCGCCCCGGCCCACCGAACGCCTGCAGGATGTGCTGGAGGACCTCGTTCGACCCGTTGGCCGCCCAGATCTGATCCGGTTCGAGACCGTGGCCCAGGTAATCCGCGAACCCCTCGCGCAGAGCCGTGAACTCACGGTCGGGGTAGCGGTTGATGTCGCGCAGCGCCTGCGCGATGCCGTCGAGGATGTCGTCCGCGACCTCTTCGGGAACCGGGTGGGTGTTCTCGTTGACGTTGAGCGTCACGGGCAGCGACGCCTGCGGGGCGCCGTAGGGGATCTTGCCGCGCAGGTCGTCGCGGAGGGGGAGGTCGTCGAGACTGGCACTCACCCCGCCATCGTAGGACGTGGCGCGGCCTTACTCGCCCGCCTGCGCCGAGTAGGTGGCCGGGATCGCGATCGACTGACCGGCGTCCACCGCGGAGGACGACAGCGCGTTGAGGCGGACGATCGCGTCGATGACGTCGCGCGGGTCGCTGTCGGGCGCGATGTCCTGCGCGATGCTCCACAGCGATTCGCCGGGCATCACGGTCACGGTGTCGAAAGACCCCGCGGACGCCCCCGCGTCGCCGCTCGCGAGAGCACCCCCGCTGGAGAGGATGCCGACGCCCAGAGCGACGACCACGGGCAGTGCGGCGAGCGTGGCGAGGACACGGCGACCTCGCGTGGTCATCCGAAGGCGCGTGCGCACGACAGGCGCAGTCGCGGTGGTGATGGTGATCGCGGTGCTGGTGGTCGCGGTGATCGAGTTCATGGTGTCCTCCTCGGGGTGACCCCGGTCAGATGAGATCTTCGCCCCCGCCCGTCGGCCGGGACGGACGGGTGCGAAGTTCTCTTCCGAATCTATCTTCGAAGTTCGTAGACTGTCAAGGGTGCGGTTGTCCGCAGATCGATCGAAGACGACACGCGGTCGGCTACGGGACGATCCGATCGACACCGGATACGGTTTCGATGACCAGAGCCCATCACCAACTTCCGACATTCGAAGGCGAGTGCCCCCGGAGGGACCCCGGGGTGACGAAAGGAACGACATGAGCGACAAGCCGCAGACGCGTCGGCGCAAGAGCCTGAGCGACAAGCAGCTCGCCATCCTCGAGGTGATCCAGCGCTCCATCGCCCGTCACGGATACCCGCCGAGCATGCGCGAGATCGGCGACGCCGTCGGCCTCAAGTCGCTCTCGAGCGTCACCCATCAGCTCAACCAGCTCGAGCTGAGCGGCTACCTCCGTCGCGACCCCGGCAAGACGCGCGCCATGGAGGTCCTCATCGACCTGCCGGGCTCGGCGGGCGAGAACCCGGCGGACGTCGCCCCGAGCGTCGGCGACGCGGCGATGGTGCCGCTGGTCGGCCGCATCGCCGCCGGCGTCCCCATCACCGCCGACCAGCAGGTCGAGGAGATCTTCCCCCTCCCCCGTCAGCTCGTCGGCAAGGGCGAACTGTTCATGCTGAAGGTCTCGGGCGACTCGATGATCGACGCCGCGATCTGCGACGGCGACTGGGTCGTCGTCCGCTCGCAGGCCACCGCCGACAACGGCGAGATCGTCGCCGCCATGCTCGACGGCGAGGCGACGGTGAAGACCTTCCGCCAGCGCGACGGTCACACGTGGCTGCTCCCCCGCAACTCGGCCTTCGAGCCGATCCTCGGCGACGACGCAGTCGTCCTGGGCAAGGTCGTCGCGGTCCTGCGCGCCGTGTGACGGCGCGCAACGAAGAGAGGGGATGCCGGGCGGCATCCCCTCTCTTCGTTGCGGCGTCAGACCCCGGCGCGGACCGCGCGAGCCGCCGCGACGATGTGGCGGAGGGAGGCGACCGTCTCGTCGTACCCGCGCGTCTTCAGACCGCAGTCCGGGTTCACCCACAGGCGACGGACGTCGAGCTCCGCGACGGCGCGCTCGAGCAGCGACGACACCTCGTCGACGGACGGCACGCGCGGCGAGTGGATGTCGTAGACGCCCGGTCCGATGCCGAGGGCGAATCCGGATGCCGCCACCTCCGAGATGACCTCGCCCCGACTGCGAGCGGCCTCGATCGACGTGACGTCGGCATCGAGCGCCGCGATCGCGTCGATCACGACCCCGAACTCGGAGTAGCAGAGGTGCGTGTGGATCTGGGTCTCGTCGGCGGCGCCCGCGGTGGCGAGCCGGAAGGACCCGACCGACCAGTCGAGGTACGCCGGCTGATCGGCGGTCCGCAGCGGCAGGAGCTCCCGGAGCGCCGGCTCGTCGACCTGCACGATCGCGATGCCCGCCCGCTCGAGGTCGGCGATCTCGTCGCGGAGCGCGAGGGCGACCTGGTCGGCCGTCTCGCCGAGCGGCTGGTCGTCGCGGACGAAGGACCAGGCGAGGATCGTGACGGGTCCGGTCAGCATGCCCTTGACGGGCGCGGCGGACAGCGACTGCGCGTAGGCCGCCCACGGCACCGTGATGGGTGCGGGGCGCGAGACGTCCCCCCACAGGATCGACGGGCGCGTCGCGCGGGAGCCGTAGGACTGCACCCACCCGTTGCGGGTGACGGCGAACCCGTCGAGGTTCTCGGCGAAGTACTGCACCATGTCGTTGCGCTCGGGCTCGCCGTGCACGAGGACGTCGAGCCCGATGTCCTCCTGCAGAGCGATGACGCGCGCGATCTCGTCGCGGAGGAACCCTTCGTAGGTCGCCTCGTCGATCTCGCCGCGCGTCGCGCGGGCGCGCGCCCGGCGGATCTCGGCGGTCTGCGGGAAGGATCCGATCGTGGTCGTCGGGAGCGCCGGCAGACCCAGCACCGCGTCCTGTGCGGCGGAACGCACCTCGAACGGGGTGCGGGATCGGTCTGCCGGGGTGAGCCCGCCGGCACGGGCGCGGACGGCGCCGTCGCGGACCCCGGGCGCCGAGCGGCGGTCGGCGAGGGCGGCCGTCGCGGCATCCAACTCCCCGGCGATCGCGTCGCGACCATCGGCGAGCCCGCGTGCCAGGGTCGTCACCTGGGAGACCTTCTGATCGGCGAAGGCGAGCCAGGACACGAGGCGGGGATCGAGGTCGGGCTCGTCGGCGAGGTCGTGCGGCACGTGCTGCAGCGACGTCGAGGTGCCGACCGCGACGGCCGCGGCGCCGAGGCCGCCGACCGCGTCGAGCACGTCCGCCGCGCCGGCGAGGTCGCCCCGCCAGACGTTCCGGCCGTCGACGACGCCCGCGACGATCACCTTGTCGTCGAGTCCCGCGACGGGCGACGGCACGCCGCCGCGGGTGAGGTCGATCGCGAGGCCCTCGGCGGCGGAGGCGGCGATCGCGCGCCAGGCGGGCTCGGAGAGCGCGCCGTATCCGGCGGCGACCAGGATCTCGGGACGGTCGCCGGAGGCGGTGAGGACGTCGAGTGAGCGGGCGGCGGCGGTCGCGAGCTCGTCGTCCGAGTACCCGAGCGACTGGCTCACGAGGGCCGGCTCGTCGATCTGCACCCATTGCGCCCCTGCGTCGCGGAGAGCGGCAAGCAGCTCGACGTACACGGGCAGCAGGTCGTCGAGCCGGTCCAGCGGGCGCGTGCCGGGGGCCGCGGCATCCGTCCCTTTCGCGAGGGCGAGGAAGGTGACCGGGCCGACGAGCACCGGACGGGTGACGTATCCGTCCGCGACGGCCTCCGCCACCTGCCGCGCGAACCGATCGCTCGAGAGGGCGAACCGCGTCTCGGGGCCGATCTCGGGCACGAGGTAGTGGTAGTTCGTGTCGAACCACTTCGTCATCTCCAGCGGCGCGGCCTCGCCCACGCCGCGGGCGGCGGCGAACAGGGCCGACAGCGGCACCGACCCGTCCTCCGCACGCAGGTGCGCGAACCGCTCGGGAAGGGCGCCGACGGCCGCGGCGACGTCGAGGACCTGGTCGTAGAAGGAGAACGTCTCGGGGATCGACGAGTCACCGCGACCCAGCCCGAGCTCGGCGAGGCGGGCGCGGGTGGTCCGGCGCAGGTCGGCGGCGACGGACTCGAGTCCCGCCTCGTCGAGCGCGCCGCTCCAGTGGGCCTCGACGGCGCGCTTGAGTTCGCGGCGACGGCCGATGCGGGGGTAGCCGAGGATCGTTCCGGCGGGGAAGGCGGTCATGAGGTCTCCTCTGTCGCGGGGATGATGCCCGCCTCGCGCAGGGTGGCGAGGACGGTGTCGTGATTGTTGAAGGCGTAGAGATGGATGCCGGGGGCACCGCCCGCGAGGACGGCCCGGCAGAGATCGGCGGCGTATCGGACACCGATCTCGCGGCGACCGTCGGCGGTGGGCTCGACGTCGAGGTCGACGGCGAGGGTGCCGGGGACCTGCTCGCCCGTCAGCTCGATGACGCGGCGCAGTCGGGAGGGCGAGGTGATCGGCATGATGCCCGGCAGGATCGGGATCTCGACCCCGGCACTGCGGGCGCGGGCGACGAACGCGAGGTAGTCGTCGGCGTGGAAGAACAACTGGGTGATCGCGAGGGTCGCCCCCGCGGCCTGCTTCGCGAGGAGGGCGTCGATGTGCTCGGCGGGGTACCGCGAGCGCGGGTGGCCGTTGGGGAAGGCGGCGACGGCGATGTCGACGCTCGGCCGCCGCTCGACGCGGGCGGCGCCGGGGACGCCGGGGATGGGCTCCTCGGTGTACGGGGACGTCTCGGCCTGCACGCGGTCGATGAGCTGCACCAGCTGGGCCGCGCTCTCGAGGTCGCCGAGCGCCGCCGCATCCTCTCCGGCTCCCGCCGGCGGATCCCCCCGCAGCGCCAGGAAGGAGCGTATGCCGGCGTCGAGGAACTCGCGGATGAGGGCCGTCGCCTCGGCGTACGAGCTGCCGATGCAGGTCAGGTGCGCCAACGGCTCGACGCGCGTCTCGCGCAGGATGTGCGTGAGCACCTCGAGGGAGCGACCGCCGCCGGAGCCGCCGGCGCCGTAGGTGACGGAGATGAAGGCGGGGTCGACGGCGGCGAGCCGGTCGATCGTCTCGTAGAGGGCGGCGTAGGACGCGTCGCTGCGCGGCGGGTAGACCTCGAACGAGACCGGCACCGTCGTGACCGACGGGGGCTGGATGATCGACATGGCGGTGCTCCGGAGACGGGACGGAAAGGCCTGGCGGCCGCGGACCGCACACACGGGTGCGGGGACATCGCGGGCGGGTGCCGGGCTCGGCTGTCGCTCCGGGCCCGGGGTTCCGGGCCACTGTTGATGCCCTCATGCTGCCACGCGGGTCGGCGCCGTGACGGGCATGTGACGCCCGGTTTCGATCCGGCCGCCGCGTACCGTGGAGCCATGACGACGATCGCCCCCTACGGTTCCTGGATCTCGCCGCTGTCCGCCGCCGACGCCTCCGCCGCGGCCGCGCGGTTCGACGGCGCACGGTACGTCGGCGACGAGATCTGGTGGGGCGAGTCCCTGCCCGACGAGGGCGGCCGGACGACGGTGCGCCGCGCGGCCGACGACGGCACCGCGATCGACGTGCTGCCCGCGCCCTGGAGCGCCCGGTCCCGCGTGCACGAGTACGGCGGTGGGTCGTGGACGACCTCCGACGACGGCCGTCTGTTCTTCGTCGAGAAGACCGACCAGCGCGTCTGGATGCTGCGCCCCGGCGGCGAGCCCGAGGCCCTCACCCCGGTCGACGACCGCGCCCGCCACGGCGGCCTGCGCTGGCAGGCGGGCACCCTCCTGGCCGTCCGCGAGGTCCACGACGATTCCCCCGTCCCCCGCCGGTCGATCGTCGCGATCCCGCTCGCGGGCGGCGAGGTGCGTGAGCTCGTCACCGGGAGCGACTTCCTCGCTCAGCCCGCCCTGTCGCCCGACGGCCGGCGGCTCGCCTGGGTCGCGTGGGACCACCCGGACATGCCGTGGGACCGCACGCAGGTCCGCGTCGCGGAGCTCGACGACGGCCTCGTGTCGACCTGGCGGACGGTGACGTCGGGCGCGACCGCCGCGCTGCAGCCGGAGTGGGATGCCGCGTGCCGCCTCGTCTTCGTCGACGACCCGACGGGGCGGTGGAACCTCCGCCGCGAGGACGCGGCATCGCCCGAGGGATCCGTGCCGGTCGCACCCGCGGACGCGGACACCGGCGGCGGCCTGTGGGTGCTCGGCGTACGATGGTACGCCCCGCTCGCCGACGGCGGATTCGTCGCCGTCCGCACGAACGGTGCCGACGAGGTCGTGCGGATCGGGGCGGACGGCGTCGTCGCCGCGACGGACGTGCCGGCACGATCCCGCGTCGTCGTCGAGGACGTGGCGGGCTCGCGCGCGCTCGTCTCGGGGACGGGCCCTGGGATCACCGGCATCTGGGAGATCGCCCCGGACGGACGCGCGCGCCTCGTCCGCGGCACACCCTCGGATCTGGGCGCGGAGTGGATCCCGCCGGTACGCCCGCTGACCGTCCCCGGACCGCACGGCGGCGTCCACGCCTACGACCACCCGCCGACGAGCCCGGACTTCGCCGCCCCCGAGGGCGAACTGCCGCCGTACCTCGTCCTCGTGCACGGCGGCCCGACGGCGCACGTCGGCGGCGTCGCCGACAGCCGAATCACCTTCTTCACGAGCCGCGGCATCGGCGTCCTCGAGGTCAACTACGGCGGCTCGACCGGGTACGGACGCGCCTACCGCGAACGATTGCGGGGGCAGTGGGGCGTCGTCGACCGCGACGACGTGGCGGCCGCGGCATCCGGTCTCGCGGCGGAGGGACGAGCGGATGCCGCCCGCATCGCGATCGCCGGTGGTTCTGCCGGCGGGTGGACCGTCCTCGCCGCCCTCGTCGGGACGGACGTGTTCAGCGCGGGCATCTCCCGCTACGGGGTGGGGGATGCGCGGCTACTGGCGACCGACACCCACGACTTCGAGGCGCGCTACCTCGACGGGCTCATCGGGCCCCTGCCCGAGGCCGAGGCGCTCTACCTCGAACGCTCACCCCTCGGCCACACGGAGGGCTTCCGCGTGCCGGTGCTCCTGCTGCAGGGCGCCGACGACGCGGTGGTGCCGCCGTCGCAGGCCGAAGCGATCCGGGACGCGCTGGCGGACAAGGGCGTGCCCCACGCCTACGTCCTGTACGACGGCGAGGGGCACGGCTTCCGACGGGCGGAGAACGTCATCCACGCGCTCGAGTCCGAACTCGCCTTCCTGGGCGAGGTGTTCGGTTTCGAGACGCCCGGCGTCCCCGCGATCACGCTCAGCTGACCGCGGGCGCGCTCAGCGGGTGAAGGGCGCGAGCTCCGCGGCGAGTCGCTCCGACACGTGCGCGTGGACGGCGGTGCCGCCCTCCTCGTGGCGCGTCGACAGGATGTGACCGGACTCGTGGACCGCGTTGACGAGGTCGCCGCGGTCGTACGGCACGAGCGCCCGGACCTCGACGGCCGGCAACGGCAGGGCGTCCTCGATCGTCGCGCGCAGCTCGGCGACGCCTTCGCCCGTCCGGGACGAGACGAAGTGGGCCTTCGGCTCGAGCCCGCGCAGCACGAGCCGCGTGTCGGGGTCGATGAGGTCTGCCTTGTTGAAGACGACGATCTCGTTCGTCGAGCGAGCGCCCACATCGCCCATCACGTCGCGCACGGTCGCCAGCTGCGCCGCCGGATCGGGGTGCGACCCGTCGACGACGTGCACGATGACGTCGGCATCGCCGACCTCCTCGAGCGTCGAGCGGAACGCCTCGACCAGCTGGTGCGGCAGATTGCGGACGAACCCGACGGTGTCGGTGAGCGTGTAGACGCGTCCGTCGGCGGCCTGGGCCCGGCGCACCGTGGCATCCAGGGTCGCGAACAGGGCGTTCTCGACGAGGACACCCGCGCTCGTGAGCTTGTTCAGCAGGCTCGACTTGCCGGCGTTCGTGTACCCCGCGATCGCGACCGAGGGGATCGTGTTGCGCTTGCGCTCGGCGCGCTTGGCGTCGCGGGCGGGCGCGAAGTCGCGGATCTGCCGGCGCAGCATCGCCATGCGGGTGCGGATGCGGCGACGGTCGAGCTCGATCTTCGTCTCACCGGGACCGCGCGAGCCCATACCGGCACCGCCGGCACCGACCTGACCACCCGCCTGACGGCTCATCGAGTCACCCCATCCGCGCAGGCGCGGGAGGAGGTACTCGAGCTGGGCGAGCTCGACCTGGGCCTTGCCCTCGCGGCTCTTGGCGTGCTGGCTGAAGATGTCGAGGATGACGGTCGTGCGGTCGATGACCTTGACCTTGACGACGTCCTCGAGCGCACGCCGCTGGCTGGGGGCGAGCTCGGTGTCGGCGATGACGGTGTCGGCGCCGACGGCGACGACGAGGTCGCGCAGTTCCGCGGCCTTCCCGCGGCCGATGTAGGTCGCCGGGTCGGGGTGCGGACGCCGCTGCAGCACGCCGTCGAGGACGACGGCACCGGCGGTCTCGGCGAGCGCCGCGAGCTCGCGCAGCGAGTTCTCGGCATCCTCCGTCGATCCCTGCGGGTAGACGCCCACGAGGACGACGTTCTCGAGGCGCAGCTGCCGGTACTCGACCTCGGTGACGTCCTCGAGTTCGGTCGACAGGCCGGGGACGCGGCGCAGCGCGGCGCGCTCCTCGCGGTCCCATTGCTCGCCGTCGGTGTCGCCGTAAGCGACGGTGCTCTCGTCCTGCAACGCCTGTGCGGCGCCGAACACGCGCACCCCCGAACGCGCTTCGGCGCGCGCGAGCACGCGGTCGACCGGGTCCACCGGTTCGTCCGTCGTGGCAGGGGTGGTGGTGTCTGTCATGTGATCCTTTCGCGGCCTCGCGGCCATCCGTGAACTCTAGCTTCCCGCGCCCGGGACCGCCTCCGCTACGCTCGTCGCATGGGGAGCGACCATTACTTCAGCGCGTCCCCGTCCAGCTCTGAGAACCTCCGCCGCATCCGTGTGTCCCTGGCCGGTCGCGATGTCGAGGTGACGACGGCGGGCGGGGTGTTCAGTCCCGACCACATCGACGGCGGGACGGCCGTGCTCCTGGCGAACACTCCCCCACCACCGGCCGGCGGTCATCTGCTCGACCTCGGATGCGGCTGGGGTCCGATCGCACTGTCCCTCGCCCTCGACGCCCCGCGCGCCACGGTCTGGGCCGTGGACGTCAACGAGCGGGCTCTCGACCTCGTCCGCCGCAACGCGGAGGAACTCGGCCTCGACAACGTCAACGCCGTACAGCCCGAAGATGTTCCGGAGGGCGTCGCCTTCCGCACGATCCGTTCGAACCCTCCGATCCGGGTGGGTAAGGACGTCCTGCACGGGATGCTCGAGACCTGGATCCCCCGGCTCGCCGAACGCAGCGACGCGTGGCTCGTCGTCCAGCGCAACCTCGGCTCCGATTCGCTGCAGCGCTGGCTCGCCGCCTCGCTGGACCGCGGCTACTCGGTCAGCCGCGCGGCGACCGGACGCGGCTTCCGCGTGTTGAAGGTGCGCCGCCACGGCACGCCCGCGACGGGCACGATCCCGCTCCCCTGACGTCGCCGTCCGGCTCAGGCGAGGGTGATCTCGCCGGAGAAGACGAGGGATGCCGGTCCCGAGAGAAGCACCCGCTCCCCCGCATCCGTCCGGAGCACCCGGACGCCCAGGCGACCGCCCGGCACGTCGACGTTCCAACGGTCCGGCGCACCGGTGCCGGCCCAGTGACGGACGGCGAGCGCGGATGCCGCGACCCCCGTCCCGCACGAGAGGGTCTCGCCCACGCCCCGCTCGAACACGCGCATGCGGATGGCGCCGACGCCGTCGGTGACGAGGGGCTCCTCGGGGACGACGAACTCGACGTTGGCGCCGGCGGCGGGCTCCGGGTCGAGGAGCGGCTGCACGGACAGGTCGAGCCCGGCGAGCTCGTCCTCGCTCGAGAGCGCGACGACGACGTGCGGGTTGCCGACGTCGATGCCGAGACCGGGTCGGGCGACCTTGAGCCCGCGGGCGCGGACGAGGACCTCGTCCGCCGTCGGTCGCCACAGGCCCAGGTCGACCTCGAAGCCGTTGTCGGCGAGGGTGACGGTCTTGGTGCCGGCGCGGGTGCCGATCCGGAGGGTCTCGCCCGGCGCGAGCGTCGCGAGCCCGGCGCTGAGCAGGTACTTCACGAAGACGCGGACCCCGTTGCCGCACATCTCGGCGACGGATCCGTCGGCGTTGCGGTAGTCCATGAACCACTCGGCGTCGGGGGTCTGCGCGCCGGCGTCGATGGCCGAGGAGCGCACGACGCGCAACAGCCCGTCACCGCCGATGCCGAAGCGACGATCGGTGAGGGCGGCGATCTGCTCACCGGTCAGGTGCAGGTCGCCGTCGGGATCGGCGACCACGACGAAGTCGTTGCCCGTCCCGTGGCCCTTCGTGAATGCGATCGTCGACACCCGACCAGTCTAGGCGCGGGCAGCGGCGCGGACGCCGGTCACGGCGAGTGCGGTGCCGCCGCCACCAGGCGGGCGCCGGGGGTCCCGGCATCCACCCACCGGATCCCGGGGTACCGACGGAACCACGACACCTGACGGCGGGCGTACCGCCGTGTGAGCGCCTGGGTCTCGGCGATCGCCTCGTCCTCGGTCATCCGGCCCGCGAGTTGTGCGAGAGCCTGCGCGTAACCGATCGCCCGGGGCGCGGTCGGGCCGGACTCGAGTCCCTCCGCACGCAACGTCTCGACCTCGGCGATCAGACCGTCCCGCCACATCCCGCGCACCCGCTCGTCGAGTCGCTGCACCAGCTCCCCGCGATCGAGATGCACGCCCACGATCGTCGTGTCGGGATGCCACAGCACGGGCGCGTCCGGAAGCGCGGCACCGTGCGTGTCGGCGCCCTGCAGGAGCACCTCGAGGGCACGGACGAGGCGCCTGCCGTTGCGCGGATCGAGACGGCCGGCGGCATCCGGGTCCACCTCCCGGATGCGGGCGAGGAGCGCCTCCGCGCCGTGCGCGTCGAGGTCCGCCTCGAGACGGGTACGCAGGGCGGGATCGCGCGGCGGGAACCGGAAGTCGAAGACGACACTCGAGACGTAGAGGCCAGACCCGCCGACGAGGATCGCGTCGCCGCCGCGGTCGAAGATCCCGTGGATCGCCGCCCGCGCGCGCTCCTGGTAGACCGCGACGGCGACGTCCTCGGTCACGTCGAACTCGTCGAAGAGGTGATGCGGGATGCCGCGACGCTCCGCCTCGGGCAGTTTGGCCGTCCCGATGTCCATGCCGCGGTAGAGCTGCATGGCGTCGGCGTTCACGATCTCTGCCGGCCGGCCGCGACGGATCAGCTCCTCGGCGATCTCCAGCGACAGCGCGGTCTTGCCGGTGCCGGTCGCGCCGACGATCGCCCACAGGCGCGCCGCGCCCACGGGGTCAGAGCCCGGGCGTCGCGGTGCGCAGCGCCGGCAGACCGAGCGAGACCGCGCGGGGCCCCGCCTCCCCCGCCGGGGCGGGCATGCCGCAGGAGTCCGCCTGCGCGCGGTCCCACGCGTCGCCGGCCCGCGTGCGGCGGATGCGCAGCGGCGCGCCGTCGGGGCTGTCGGCGAGCAGGTGGAACGGAGCGGCGTGGGTGATCACCTTCGTGACGACGTCGCCGGGGCGCGGCGTCGGCGATCCGTCGGGAACCTCGAAGTGCACGAGGCGGTTGTCCTCGGCGCGACCGGTCAGGCGGCGGGTCGCGGCGTCCTTCTTCCCCTCCCCCGTGGACACGAGCACCTCGACCGTGCGACCGAGCTGGGCCTGGTTCTCCTCGAGGGAGATCCGCTCCTGGAGGGCGACGAGGCGGTTGTACCGCTCCTGCACGACCTCCTTCGGCACCTGGTCGGGCATGGTCGCCGCGGGCGTGCCCTCGCGGATCGAGTACTGGAAGGTGAACGCGCCGGCGAACCGCGCCTGCTGGACGACACGCATCGTGTCCTCGAAGTCCTCGTCGGTCTCGCCGGGGAACCCGACGATGATGTCCGTCGAGATCGCGGCGTGCGGCATCTTCTCGCGCACACGGTCGAGGATGCCGAGGAACCGCTCGCTGCGGTACGAACGACGCATCGCCTTGAGGATGCGGTCCGATCCCGACTGCAGGGGCATGTGCAGCTGCGGCATGACCGCGGGGGTCTCGGCCATCGCGTCGATCACGTCGTCGGTGAAGGCGGCCGGGTGCGGGCTCGTGAAGCGCACCCGCTCGAGACCTGTGATCTCGCCGGCGGCGCGGAGGAGCTTGCTGAAGGCCTGCCGGTCGCCGAACTCGACGCCGTAGCTGTTGACGTTCTGACCGAGCAGGGTGACCTCGATCGCGCCGTCCTCGACGAGCAGCCGGATCTCGTTCAGGATGTCGCCGGGGCGACGGTCCTTCTCCTTGCCGCGCAGGCTCGGGACGATGCAGAACGTGCACGTGTTGTTGCAGCCGACCGAGATGGAGACCCAGCCGCTGTGCGCGGAGTCGCGCTTGGTGGGGAGGGTCGAGGGGAACACCTCGAGGGACTCCAGGATCTCGAGCTCCGCCTCGCCGTTGTGGCGGGCACGCTCGAGGAGGCTCGGAAGCGACCCCATGTTGTGGGTGCCGAAGACCACGTCGACCCAGGGCGCCTTCTGCTGGACGGCATCCTTGTCCATCTGGGCCAGGCACCCGCCGACGGCGATCTGCATGCCGTCGTGCGTGTCCTTGCGGCTTTTGAGGTGACCGAGCGTGCCGTACAGCTTGCCCGCCGCGTTGTCGCGCACCGCGCACGTGTTGATCACGACGACGTCGGCCTCGGTCCCCGCATCGGCGCGCACGTACCCGGCCGACTCGAGCGATCCTGAGAGCCGCTCGGAGTCGTGGACGTTCATCTGGCACCCGAACGTCCGCACCTCGTAGGTGCGCGGCCGGCCGTCGGCGGCGAGCGCGGCGGCGGACGGGGCGATGAGGGTGGGGGCAGCGGAAGGGCTGGTCATGATCAGGCCATTCTACGAGCCGCGTCGCGGTACCGGAGGCGACGCCGCTCAGCGCAGGAGCGAACGGATGCGGCCCGCCGAGATCGCGCTGAAGACGACCGCCACAGCCAGCAGGATCGTGACGGCCGCCCACGCGGGCACCGTCGCGGCCCCGACGGCGATGTCGATGCCGTAGAACTCCGAGAGGTCGGCGACGGCTTTCGTGTCGCCACCCGTCACCGCCTGGAGCGTGCCCTCCGTGAAGGGGCGCCGCAGCAGCATCGCCCCCTGCGCGAACGGCAGCGCGTTGATGACGTCGGCCACGGTCTCGGGCAGCGAGCCGACCGGGATGTACGAGCCCGCGACGAACCCCAGCACGGTGCCCACGACGGTGGAGAACGCGGAGTAGGCCCCGGTCGTCGTGAGGAACGACGCTCCGAAGCACCCGAGAGTCGTGAACGCCGCGCAGCACAGGAGCATCGCCCCGAGGGCGGCGGCGATCTGCTCCGGCGGCAGCCACGCGCCGCGGACGAGACCGAGGTGCAGGACGGTGAGGACGAAGATGATCCCCGACATGAGCACGGCGACGGTGACCGAGGAGAGGAGGTAGCCGAGCACGAGGTGCGTTCGCCGGATCGGGGCGACCAGGAAATCGCCGAACCGCCCCGTCGCCCGATCGTCCACGAACACCGAGACGGCGCCGATGCCCGAGGTGACCGTCGTGAGCAGGACGATGCCCGACAGCATCCAACTGTCGACGAACGCCTCGATCTCGCCGCGGCTCGCGCGAGGCAGGGACTGCTCGAGCCCGTCGACCTGCAGCCGCGCGAGGAAGAGCGTGTACAGGAGGAAGAGGATGAGACCGCTCAGCAGCGAGAAGAAGACGTTGAGGCGGTCGCGGAAGAAGAGGGTGAGGTTGCGGCGCACGATGGCCGCGACGATCCTCACGCCGCCTCCTCCGTTTCGTCCCGTCGGCCCGTGAGCGCGAGGAACACGTCGTCCATGCGCCCGTGCCGGAACTCGAAGTCGCGCACGCCGTCGCCCAGGACGGCGAGGATGCGGCGCGCCTGGTCCGCGCCCGCCACGGGGACGACCAGCACCTCGCCGTCGCGTTCGACCGTCGCGGGATCGACGTCGGGATGGGCGAGCACGGCCGCGGGGTCGTCGGTCGTCACAGTGAGGATGCTGCGGCTGAACCGGGCGCGCAACTCGGTCGGCGTCCCCTCGGCCACGATGCGGCCCGCGTCGATGATGCTGACCTGATCCGCTTCCTCGGTCTCCTCCATGTAGTGGGTCGTGAGGAAGACGGTGAGTCCCCGCTCGCGGCGGAGTCTGCCGATCGCGGCCCAGACAGCGACGCGGCTGGCGGGGTCGAGGCCCGCCGTCGGTTCGTCGAGGAAGAGGATCGCCGGCTCGTGAAGGAGGGCGCGCGCGATGTCCGCGCGGCGGCGCTGACCGCCGGACAGCCGTCCGTACGGGCGCTCGAGGACGTCCTCGAGCTCGATCACCTCGGACAGTTCGGACAGACGCACAACGAAGCGCCTGCGGGACACGCCCGACAGCGTCGCCCGCAGGGCGAGGTTCTCCCGCACTGTGAGGCCGTCGTCGAGGAGCGAGCGCTGGAAGACGACGCCGATCTCGGACCGCACCGCCTCACCGTCGGCCGCCACGTCCCGGCCGGCCACCCGCACGCGACCCGCATCGGCCCGGAGCAGCGTCGTGAGGCATCCGATCGTCGTCGACTTGCCCGCGCCGTTGGCGCCGAGGAAGGCGAAGAGCTGCCCGTCGGGGACGGTCAGCGAGATCCCGTCCACCGCCCGCACCGCCCGGTACGACTTGACGAGTCCCTCGACCTCGATCGCCACTGCACGCCCTCTCCGTCGTGCGATGCGCACGTGGGGCCGAGTCTGTCAGACGAGGCCGCACGACGACACCGTCGACACGGGAGTCACGGCTCGAAACGAACCCCGCTCCGTGGGGGCGCGCTGAGCTCGTCGAGCGCCTGACGCGCCACCGACAGCGCGACGGCGCCGTAGCCCCGTCGGGTGAGCTGACCTGCCAACCGCCGCAGCGCGGCATCCCGCTCCACACCCATCAGTCCGCGCGCCTTGGTGCGGGCGAACTCGAGCGCGCGCTCCGCCTCGTCGTCGGGAAGCTGTGCGAGCGCCTCGTCGACGACCTCTCGCGGGATTCCTCGCTGCGAGAGCGTCTGCGCGATGGCCTGACGACCCTGCGCCTTGCGGGAGGTCGCCTTGTCGATCAGCTGCTCCGCCAGGGCGGCGTCGTCGAGGTACCCCAACGAGAGGAACCTGTCGATGATGCCCTCGGATGCGGCCTCGTCGAGGTCGTGCTCTCGGAGAGCCGATCGCGCCTCCCGGACGGACAGCGACCGCGTGCGGAGTTTTCGCAGCAGCGTCCGCTCCGCCGCCGCAGCGGCCTCATCCTCCTCGGCGGGGACGACCACGGGAAGGGTTCCCGTCGCCGGATGGGCGGCACGCGCGGCCCGCTCCGATTCCGATCGCTCGCCGATCCAGGTCGCATGCCACGGCTGGGCCTCGGTATCGCCGGAGGATACGGATAAGCGCTCGACCCGCTGTCCGAAGAGGGGGATGACGGGGGCGAGCGAGTCGCGCTCGCCCCCGTTCCGGTCCGTCATGATCAGGCCGGGCGGCGAGCCGCCAGCTCGTCGGGCGTCGCGGCATCCGCTGCAGCCTGCTTGGGCTGACCGATGCCGAGCTTCTGCTTGATCTTGGTCTCGATCTCGGCTGCCACATCGGTGTTCTTCAGCAGGAAGTTGCGGGAGTTCTCCTTGCCCTGACCGAGCTGCTCGCCCTCGTACGTGTACCACGCACCCGACTTCTTGACGATGCCGTGCTCGACGCCGAAGTCGATGAGGCTGCCCTCGCGGGAGATCCCGACACCGTAGAGGATGTCGAACTCCGCCTGCTTGAAGGGAGGCGCCATCTTGTTCTTGACGACCTTCACACGTGTGCGGTTGCCCACGGCCTCTGAGCCGTCCTTCAGCGTTTCGATGCGACGGATGTCGAGGCGGACGGACGCGTAGAACTTGAGCGCCTTACCGCCGGCGGTGGTCTCGGGCGAACCGAAGAACACACCGATCTTCTCGCGGAGCTGGTTGATGAAGATCGCGGTCGTCTTCGTCTGGTTCAGACCACCCGTGATCTTGCGGAGGGCCTGCGACATGAGGCGCGCCTGGAGACCCACGTGGGAGTCACCCATCTCACCCTTGATCTCGGCCTCGGGGACGAGCGCGGCGACGGAGTCGATGACGACGAGGTCGATGGCGCCGGAGCGGATCAGCATGTCGGCGATCTCGAGCGCCTGCTCACCCGTGTCGGGCTGCGAGACGAGCAGGGCGTCGATGTCGACGCCCAGCTTCTCGGCGTAGGCGGGGTCGAGGGCGTGCTCGGCATCGATGAAGGCGGCGATGCCACCGGCGCGCTGCGTGTTCGCGATCGCGTGCAGCGTCAGCGTCGTCTTACCCGAGGACTCCGGACCGTAGATCTCCACGACACGGCCGCGGGGGATGCCGCCGATGCCGAGCGCGACGTCGAGCGCGATGGAACCGGTCGGGATGACCTCGACGGGAGCGCGCTCGTCGCTGCCCAGTCGCATGATCGATCCTTTGCCGAACTGGCGATCGATCTGGGCGAGGGCCGATTCGAGGGCCTTCTCGCGGTCGGCAGGTGATGGCATGTCGTGCTCCTTCGTGCTCGCGGTTCCGTCGCCCGTAGGCTGTCGCGATCGTCACCGACGGTTCGGATTCTGCGACAGGGCGGGGGTGTCATCTGACGTCGTTCACGTTAGGAGGACCCTCCGACATTCATCTGCCGGCGCCTGCTTCCGTGGATGACGTCTCTACGACACCCGCTGTGAAGGAGACTACGCTCGCATCGAACGCATCTTCGATACGACACGCCGGTCAGCGGCGCGGATCGAGCCGTCCTGCCCCGTGTCGGCGGGCGACGGGGACGTCGGTCTCCGCGCAGAGCGCGTACCAGACCTCGCGCGGCGGGACGCCGGCGTCCAGCGCTTCGCGCGCCGTCTTGTTGCCCACGGCGGAGAGCACCAGATCCGAGACGAGGGCGGACCCCCCGGCACCGAACTCGTCCGAGACGGCGCGATCGAACTCGCTGTGACGCATCGAGCGGTCAGCGCAGCGACAGCTCGGGAGCGGGGACATCCTCTCCCAACGACGCGAGGTCGTCCGGGACGACGTCGCTCAGCGAGTGCAGGCCTTCGAGCACGGAGATGCGCTCGCCCACCTCGCGCATGATGGCGGAGATCGGCACATCCAGTGCCTCGGCGACGGCGGCGAGGATCTCGCTCGACGCCTCCTTCTGCCCGCGCTCGACCTCGCTCAGGTAGCCAAGGGCCACACTGGCCTTGCCGGACACCTGGCGGAGGGTGTGACCCTTCTGCAGACGGAAGTCGCGGAGGACGTCACCGATCTCTTGACGAACCAGGATCATGCGTGGGCCCTCCCTCTGCTGCGATCCACCGAATCCCTCGCGGGGGAACCACGGTACAACACGTTCGATGTCACCCTAGACCCCGAGCGCTGGGGAATGGATGGGAATCACCGAGACGTAACGTGCTCGGAACGAGCGCTATTCCCGCCTCAGAGAGCGTCGACGGCGAGCGTGATCGCACGGGCTGCCGCAGCCGTGCGGATCTCGTCCCGGTCGCCCTTCAACAGGAGCGACTCGACCCGCGATCCGAGGGGCGTGGAGACGGCGATGTGCACCGTTCCCACCGGCTGCCCGTCCGACGACACCGGGCCGGCGATCCCCGTCGTGGCGATGCCGACGTCGGCGGGCTCAGCGCCCCCGACGGTGCGACGGACGCCGTCCGCCATCTGGCGCGCCACCCGCGGATGCACGGGACCGTGGGCCTCGAGGAGGGTCGCGTCGACCCCGAGGAGCCGCTCCTTCAGATCGGTGGCGTAGGCGACGACGCCGCCGCGGAAGACGGCCGACGCACCCGACACCGAGACGACGGATGCCGCGACGAGGCCGCCGGTGAGCGACTCGGCGACACCGAGGGTCCACCCCAGTTCCTTCAGTCGCTCGACGAGCCGCTCGGACTCGGAGCGGGGTCCGCTGGCGACCGCGGTCTGCTCGAGCTCCTCGGGGAGTTCGCTGGGCGTCCGGCGCATCATGGCTTCCTCGAGGTGCGGGAGCGGAGCGCGGTGACGACGTAGTCGATTCCGCTGGCGACGGTCAGGACGACGGCCACGCTCATGGTGATCGTGTTGACGACGTGGATCCACTCCCCCACGACCGTCCAGAGCGGTAGGAGGGCGAGCGAGAGGGCGACGGCCTGCGCGACCGTCTTCAGCTTGCCCATCCAGGCGGCCGCGACCACGTGGTCGGTGGCCACGACGAGGCGGTGCACCGTGATCCCGAGTTCGCGCACGAGGACGAGGACGACGACCCAGACGGGCAGTTCGCCGAGGATGGACAGCGACACGAAGGCGGCGCCGGTCAGCACCTTGTCGGCGATCGGATCGAGCAGCTTGCCGAGGTCCGTCACGATGTCGTGCTTGCGGGCGAGATACCCGTCGATGCCGTCCGTCGCGATCGCGACGATGAACAGCACCGCCGCCCACCACCGGAGCGGGCCGTCCGAGCCGCCGTCGGCGAGGAGCATCCAGACGAACACCGGCGCGCACAGGATGCGCAGGATCGTGATGGCGTTCGGGAGCTGCCGCGGGATCGTCACGGTCCGAGCCTATCGAGCCGCGGACACCCGACCTCAGTCGCGGCCCGTGAGACCCCAGGCATCCTCATCGCCCTCGGACTCGACGACCTCGTAGCCCTCGAACTGCTGCGTCACCGCGTCGGGCCCGTACGGGTCGGCCGCAGGAGTCGACACGGGCGTCGCGTCCGCCGGAGGCTCCTCGCCGCGGAGGCGGGCGAGGACGGCGGGTAGCTCGTCGGGGGTGACGAGCACGTCGCGGGCCTTGGAACCTTCGGAGGGACCGACGATCTCGCGCGCCTCGAGGAGGTCCATGAGGCGACCCGCCTTCGCGAAGCCGACCCGGAGCTTGCGCTGCAGCATCGACGTCGACCCGAACTGGGTCGTGATGATCTGCTCGGCGGCGGCGAGGAGCAGCTCGAGGTCGTCACCGATGTCGGCGTCGATCTCCTTCTTCTCGACGATCGCCTCGACGTCCTTGCGGTACTCGGGACGCGCCTGGTTCTTGACGTGCGCGACGACCTTCTCGATCTCCTTCTCGGCGACCCAGGCGCCCTGGACGCGCACGGCTTTCGAGGCCCCCATCGGGAGGAAGAGGCCGTCGCCCTGTCCGATGAGGCGGTCGGCGCCGGGCTGGTCGAGGATGACGCGCGAGTCGGTGACGCTCGTCACCGCGAACGCGAGACGGGACGGGACGTTCGCCTTGATCAGACCCGTCACGACGTCGACCGACGGCCGCTGCGTCGCGAGGACGAGGTGGATGCCGGAGGCACGGGCCAACTGCGTGATGCGGACGATCGAGTCCTCGACGTCGCGGGGAGCGACCATCATGAGGTCCGCGAGCTCGTCGACCACGACCAGCAGGTAGGGATAGGGCTTCAGGACGCGCTCGCTGCCGGCGGGGAGCTGGATCTCGCCCGCCACGACGGCGCGGTTGAAGTCGTCGATGTGACGGAATCCGAACGACGCGAGGTCGTCGTACCGCATGTCCATCTCCTTCACGACCCACTGCAGCGCTTCGGCAGCCTTCTTGGGGTTCGTGATGATGGGCGTGATGAGGTGCGGCACGCCGGCGTACGAGGTGAGCTCCACCCGCTTGGGGTCGATGAGCACCATGCGGACGTCCGACGGCTTCGCGCGCATCAGCAGACTCGTGATCATCGAGTTCACGAAGCTCGACTTGCCCGAGCCGGTCGATCCCGCGACCAGGAGGTGGGGCATCTTGGCGAGGTTCGCGACCACGTAGCCGCCGCCGACGTCCTTGCCGATGCCGATCGTCATGGGATGCGTCGCCTGCTGTGCGTTGGGCGAGCGCAGGACGTCGCCGAGCGTGACGATCTCGCGGTCGGTGTTGGGGATCTCGACACCGATCGCGCTCTTGCCCGGGATCGGGGCGAGGATGCGGACCTCGTTGGAAGCGACGGCGTAGGCGATGTTGTTGGTCAGCGCGGTGATGCGCTCGACCTTGACCCCGGACCCCAGAGCGATCTCGTACTGGGTCACGGTCGGACCGCGCGAGAAGCCGGTCACCTTCGCGTCGATGGAGAACTGCTCGAAGACGCCCATGATGGCGCGGACCATCGCGTCGTTCGCCTCGGAGCGCGCCTTGTGCGGCGTACCGGCGGCGAGCGCGTCGGCGGACGGCAGCCGGTAGTCCGCGGCATCCGGGTCGACGGAGTCGAGATTCGCGGCCACGAAGTCCGGCAGCGGCGGGACGGGCGGCACGTCCCCGGCCGCGGCGTCGCGTTTGCGGCCCGGCGTGCGAGGCGCGGCGGGCGCGATGATCTCCGTCACGGCATCCGGCATCACCTCGGGCGTCGGCGTCGTCACCGGGTTGTCGAAGCTGCCGTCGCCGCTGGCCTCGAGGAGCGCCGTCAGGTCGTCGGCGCCCAGTCCGCCGTCGGCGTCCTCTTCGCGGCCGGACTTGTTGCGCCGCCACCAGGGCAGCGACTCGCCCTCGTCCTCGGGTGCGTCGAAGGCGACCGTCGGTCCGGTCCGACCCTGGGACGGGGCGTCGTCGGCCTCGGAGCGCTCGGCGCCGAACATCCAGGCGTACAGGTCGCCGAGGCGCCGCCCGATGCGGTTCGGCGGTGTCTTGGTGAGGATGAGGACGCTGAGGAACGCGAGCAGGCCCAGCACGATGCCGGCCCCGATCTCGGAGAGCACCGTCAACGGCTCGCCGATGGCCCACCCGAAGAGGCCGCCCGCGGCGCTCAGTGCGGCGAGGCCCTCGCTCGGCTGCGGTCGGTCCGCGACGACGTGGCAGAAACCGGCGACCGCGAGGATGAACAGGCCCGCACCGATGCCGATCCGGCCGTTGTCGTGGACGGAGGGCGGATGCCGGAAGAGCCACCCCGCGAGCAGGAGCAGGATGACGGGGAAGACGAACGCCTCGCGGCCGATGAGCGCACCCACGGTGTAGGCGCTGATGTTGGTGCCGACCTCGGTCCCGATGAGGAACCACTCGACGACGGCGCCGGCGATCGCCATGAGGACGAGGAGGAACGGGAACCCGTCGCGCCGCTGGTCCTTCTCGAGCGATTCGGAGCCGAAGGCGCGGAACATGCCGCCGGCCACGTGCGCGAGCCCCAGCCAGGCGCGGACCAGGACCGGGGGACGCTCGACGTCGTCGACGTACCGCTTCGGGGCCGGTTCGGCCTTTCGACGAGGCGTAGGCTCGGCTTTCTTCGCGCGCGCCGAGGAGCCCGACGCGGAGGCGCGGGGTTTGCTGGCCGGACTGCTGCTCCTGGGCATACCTTCCACGGTAGGCGCGAGGACCGACATGTGCCCGGATTGACGCGACCCCTCGCCGGTATCCGCGGTCAGCCGAGGCGCATGACCATCGTGTCGCGGCCGAACCCGCTGCGCGTGACCGCGAACCCCTCGCTCCGGTAGAGGACCTGGGCGAAGTTCCCCCGCTCGACGGACAGGCAGATGCGCGCGCGGCCCTCGGTACGGGCCTCGTCGCACAGTCGCCGCAGGAGCGCACGTCCGACGCCGTGCGAACGCCACAGCGGTTTCACCCCGATGATGAGCTCGGGCACCCCCGTGCCGACGTACCCGAAGCCGGGATCGTTCGGCGGCATCGTCCGGTACCACGCGGCCCCGACCTGTTCCGCGCCGGCGACGGCGACGAACCCGACGTCACCGGGCCGCATCCACCCCGACAGGTACCTGCTGTAATCGGGATGCGACAAGATCTCGTGTCGCGGGCGCGCCGCACCGGGCCGCCAGTTGGCGGCCTCGACGACCATGTCGCCGAGGAACACCCCGTCCGCCTGAACGGCCGGGCGCAGCGACCACGACTCGGGCATGCCCGAATGGTAGCGGCCTCGTCAGGCTTCGATCACCATGGGGACGATCATCGGTCGACGACGCAGCGACTGGTTGACCCAGCGCCCGATCGTGCGGCGCACGACCTGCTGCAGGGCGTGCTGGTCGCGGACACCCGACTGGGCGGCGTCGGTGAGCGCCTGAGCGATCTTCGGCTTCACGGAGTCGAACACCGCGTCGTCCTCCGCGACGCCGCGCGCGTGGATCTCAGGACCCGTGACGATGCGGCCGGTCGCGGCATCCACCACGACGATGACGGAGATGAACCCCTCCTCACCCAGGATGCGACGGTCCTTCAGGTCGGCGTCCGTGATCTCGCCGACGGACGACCCGTCGACGTACACGAAGCCGAGGTCGAGCTGACCCACGACACGAGCCACCCCGTCCTTCAGGTCGATGACGGTGCCGTTCTCGGCGAGGATCGTGTTCTCGGCGGGGATGCCGCTGTCCTGCGCGAGCTTGGCGTTCGCCATGAGGTGGCGGTACTCGCCGTGGACGGGCAGGACGTTCTTCGGCTTCAGGATGTTGTAGCAGTAGAGGAGCTCACCGGCGGCGGCGTGGCCCGAGACGTGGACCTTCGCGTTCGCCTTGTGGACGACGTTCGCCCCGAGCTTGGTCAGCCCGTCGATCACGCGGTACACGGCGTTCTCGTTGCCCGGGATGAGGCTCGAGGCCAGGATGACCGTGTCGCCCTCGCCCGGCTCGATCGCGTGGTCGAGGTTCGCCATCCGCGAGAGCACGGCCATCGGCTCGCCCTGCGAACCCGTCGACATGTAGACGATGCGATCGTCGGGGAGGTCCTTGGCCTTCTTGTAATCGATCAGGACGCCGTCGGGGACGTGGAGGTAGCCGAGCTGCTCGGCGATCGTCATGTTGCGGACCATCGACCGGCCGAGGAACGCGACCCGCCGGCCGTGGGCGGCGGCAGCGTCGATGACCTGCTGGACGCGGTGCACGTGGCTCGAGAAGCTCGCGACGATGACGCGGCGCGGCGCCTTGCCGATCACCTGGTCGAGCACCGGCCCGATGGCGCGCTCGAGCGGGGTGAAGCCGGGGACGTCGGCGTTCGTGGAGTCGACGAGGAAGAGGTCGACCCCCTCCTCGCCGAGACGGGCGAACGCGCGGAGGTCCGTGAGGCGACCGTCGAGCGGCAGCTGGTCCATCTTGAAGTCGCCCGTCGCGAGGACGAGACCCGCGGGGGTGCGGATGCCGACGGCCAGCGCATCCGGGATGGAGTGGTTGACCGCGACGAACTCGAGGTCGAAGGGCCCCACCTGCTCGCGCTGCCCCTCCTTCACCGTGAGCGTGTACGGCTTGATCCGGTGCTCCTTGAGCTTCGCCTCGACGAGCGCGAGGGTCAGCTGCGACCCGATGAGGGGGATGTCGCCCTTGCGCCTGAGGAGGTAGGGCACCGCACCGATGTGATCCTCGTGACCGTGCGTGAGGACGACGCCGACGATGTCGTCGAGCCTGCCGCGGATCGCCTCGAAGTCGGGCAGGATCAGGTCGACGCCGGGCTGGTGCTCCTCGGGGAAGAGCACGCCGCAGTCGACGATGAGCAGCTTGCCGTCGAACTCGAAGACCGTCATGTTGCGGCCGACCTCACCGAGTCCGCCGACGGGGGTCACCCGCAGCGTGCCGGGCGCGAGTGCTTCAGGGGCGGAGACGGGAGTGGTCATCGAGTTGTTCCATGCACCTTCGGGAGGGCGCCGCCGGCGGCGGCATTGCGGTCAGGTCGGAAGTTGGAGAAGTCGGCACCGTCGACATCCGCGACGAGGGCGAGCTCGTCCTCGATGAGGGCGGCTTCCCACTCCTCCGGCCCGACGAGCGGCAGACGCACGCGCGGGCTGGAGATGCGGCCGAGTCCGTGGAGGATGTACTTCGCACTCACGGTGCCCGGGACGTGGGTCATCACGGCGCGGACGAGGGGTTCGAGCTTCTGGTGCGCGGCGGTCGCGGTCTTCAGGTCGCCCCGGTTCACGGCATCCACGATCACCCGGTAGGGAGCGGACGTGATGTTCGCCGTGACGCCGATGAGGCCGGCGGCGCCGATCGAGAGGTGCGGCAGGACGTTGGCGTCGTCGCCGGAGAAGTAGAGCAGGTCCGTCTGGTTGAGGACACGGCTGACCTCGCTGAAGTCGCCCTTGGCGTCCTTCACCGCGAGGATGTTCGGGTGCTTGGCGAGGCGCAGGATCGTCTCGTAGGTGATCGGCACACCCGTGCGCCCGGGGATGTCGTAGAGGATGACGGGCAGGTCCGTCGCGTCGGCGACGAGGCGGAAATGCGTCAGGATGCCGGCCTGGGTGGGCTTGTTGTAGTACGGCGTGACGATCATGATGCCGTCCGCGCCGGCCTTCTCGCTCGCCTTGTAGAGCTCGATCGCGTGAGCGGTCTCGTTGGAGCCGCCGCCCGTGATGATCTTGGCGCGACCCGAGGAGACGGACTTGCCGACCTCGACGAGCTTCAGCTTCTCGGCATCCGTCAGCGTGCTGGTCTCACCGGTCGTGCCGGTCACGACGATGCCGTCGGCGCCGCCGGTGATGACGTCGTCGATGTGCTTCTCGACCGCGGGCCAATCGACCTCGCCGTCGGCCGTCATCGGAGTGACGAGCGCGACGAGCACCTGACCGAACGGATTGGCGGAGTGCGTCATGGTTCCCAGGGTACCGGTCGGGGTCCGCCGGTCGTGCGGGGTGGTGGTCGGGAGGCTGGGTCGGGCGCGCGGTCGGGTTCGGGCAGAAAGGACCGGTCAGGTGGAGGGCGCGCCCGGATGACCGTCGAGTGAGCGGCGTGCCGGCCCCGTCGCCGGTCTTTCGATCAGAAAGCGGCACGGACGCGACGGCCGAAGTCGGACTCGTGACCGCCGCGTGCGAGGACCCCGAGGACGGCGGACTCGACCGTGGGCCAATCGTGGAGGATCATCGCCGCGTCGAATCTCAGGGTCACGAAGCCGAGGGTCGCCGCGACCGCATCGCGCACGAGGTCGCGGTGCCTGCCCTCGCCTTCATGCGTTCGACCGTCGGCCTCGATGATGAGGCAGTCCCCCACGACCAGGTCGACTCTGCCGACGCCGGGAATGGCGACCTGGGAGAGGCAGGGGATGCCGAGGAGGTGCAGCCGATACCGGATGAGCGTTTCGAGCCCGCTGTCCGCATCCGCTCGCGCGAGATCGACCAGCGGACGGATGCCGACGGGTACCGCGGTTCGCAGCTCTTCCCGTTCGCCGTGCGTGAGGAGTCCCGGCCGCAGCGAGGATTCGAGCGCGCAGAGAAAGGCCTCCGCACCGGCGCATCGGGCGATCTGGCTCAGGCAGTGCACGAGGTCGACCGTCTCGAGGCGACGCGGTGCACGGTGGCCGTCTCGGTGGACGACGACGCCGACGGGCGCGGGGACTGTGTGTCGGTCCGGATCGACCCACATGTGGGTCTGCGAGTGCGGTCCCCCGTCGAGGGTCCAGAGCCCGTGATGGCGCGCGGCGCTGAGGCAGGCGACCCGACCCCGCCCTCGCAGTGCCTCGAGAACGGCCGGGGCGGTATCCGGGAGGGCGTACACGCCCTGTCGTGCTCGAAGGAGGTGACCCGCCTCGACCGCGGCGCGGAGTGCGGCATCCGTCACTCCCGTGTCCCGAAGGGTCCGCGTCCGCGCGACTCCCCCTTGGGACACGACGGTGGCGACGGTGGTGGGAAGCACCCGATCGAGCGTGGCGGCGTCCGGCCCGGATCCGGTGCGGAGTCGTCGCACCTGTGGACAGCGGCAGCGGGCCGATCTCGTGTGAGGAGGCGATGACACCCGGCATCCCGACGCAGATGACCGGTCGACCGGAGACACGCCGCAGCGAACGTACGCCCCGGCGGCGTGTCGGCTGCGAAAACGGTGTTCCGGGTCAGCGGCCGCGGGAGGCGGCGGGCACCACCACGCGGTCGGGCAGCAGGCGCGAGACGGCGACCAGCGCCTTGTACCGGGACGAGGGGATGCTGACGGCACGGCCGCGGGCGGCGTCGCGCAGCGAGGTGCGCACCACTTGAGGGGCCTCCAGCCACATCCATCCGGGGACGCCCTCCTGTCCGGGCGGCAGGCCGAGCCGCTCGTGGAAGTTCGTGTGGACGAAGCCCGGACACACCGCCGTGACCGTCACGCCGCGGGACGCGTAGACGGCGTTCGCCCACCGGCTGAAACTCACGACCCACGCCTTGGCGGCTCCGTAGGTGCCCCGCGGGACCAGCCCCGCCACCGAGGCGACGTTCAGGATGCGGCCACTGCCGCGCTCGAGCATGGCGGGCAGCGCGGCACGGGTGAGACGCATCGTCACCTCGGCGTGGAGCTCGAGGTGGCGGGCCTCCTCGTCGATGTCGCTCTCCTCGAACGCGCGGCGCAGGCCGTAGCCGGCGCAGTTGACGAGCACGTCGACACCCGCCGCGCGCTCCTCGACGCGCCGCCGCTCGGCGGGATCGAGCAGGTCGGCCACGAGGAGCTCGGCCCGTCCTCCGGCCGCCGCGATCTCGTCGACGAGAGCGCGCAGCGCGTCGGCGTCGCGGCCGACGAGGACGGCCTCGGCGCCGCGGGACGACAACTGGCGGGCGTACTCTGCGCCGATCCCGGAGCTGGCTCCGGTGACGAGGGCGGTGCGACTCATGCGCGCCAGCCTAGGAGCGGGTCAGGGGGCGACGCGACCGTTCGCGTTGAAGGCGGCGTACGTGAGCGGCATGAGCTCGCGCCACACGTTCTCCATCTTCTCGGCGCACATCTCGATCTCGCGCTGCGGGAACGACGGGAAGTGCGTGCCCTCGCGGGTGGTGCGCAGCGACAGGAAATTCATCAGCGACCGGGCGTTCACCGTCACGTACATCGAGGACATGATGTTCAGCGGCAGGACGATGCGGGCGACCTCGCGGGCGATGCCGGCGTCCAGCATCCGCTGATAGCTCTCGAAAGCGGCGACGGATGCCGCGCGCGTCTCGCGGGCGACGAGCTCGACCTGCTCCTCGGACCCGGGGAGGAACTGGTAGGCGCCGGGCTTGCCGATCTGGACGAGATTGCGCTCGGGGGCCGGGACGTAGAAGACGGGACGCAGCTCGCGGTAGCGGCCCGACTCCTCGTTGTAGGACGCCATGCGGTGCCGCATGAATTCGCGGAACACGAAGATCGGCGCCTGGACGTAGAAGGTCATCGAGTTGTGCTCGAACGGCGAACCGTGGCGGTCGCGCATGAGGTAGTTGATGAGGCCGCGGTCGCGCCCCGTCGCCTCGGTGCCCTCGGCGGCGGCCTCGAGGGTCTGCTCGCCCTGAGTCGAGACCCGGGCCGCGAAGAGCACGTCGCTGTCGGATGCCGACGAGCGCACCAGCTCGACGGTGACATCGCTGCGGAACTCGATCTCGGGGCTGTCGGCGCGCTCACTCACGGCTCACACACTACCCGCCGGGGTGACGCCGGATGACGCCGCGGCGCCACGGCACCGCGGCCGGCATTACTGTGGAGCGGTCATGGAACTTCTCCCCGCCATCGTCGTGCTGACCGCGCTGCTCGCGGTGACCGTCGGCATCGGTCTCACGCTGCGGTGGCGGCAGAACCGGCCGCGTCCCTTCGACCCGCAGGAGGTCGTCGAGCCGACCCGCCTGGGCGCGGAGCGGCTCGGCGACGAGGCGACCCTGCTGCAGTTCAGCACCGAGATGTGCGGCCGGTGCCCGGGCGTTCACCGCACGCTCCGCGAGATCGCGGACGAGCGGGACGGGGTCATCCACCTCGACGTCGACCTCACCCACCGCGTCGACATCGCGCAGCACTTCCGGGTCCTGCAGACCCCGACCACCCTCATCCTCGACAAGCACGGCGTCGTGCGCTCCCGGTTCGGCGGCACACCCGGACGCCAGGTCGTCGAGATGGAGCTCGACCGGGTGACCACGGGAGCCGGCCGTGGCTGAGGTGCGCGGGATCGATCCGCGCGGGCCGCGGTTCGCGGCATCCGTCACGTCGGTGCTGCTGCTCGTTGCGACGCTTCTGGCATTGGTCGGTATCTCGACGCAGAGGCCTGCATCCTTCGGGTGGTTCGCTTATCAGCCGATCGGCGACTTCGCTTTCGTCTCCGGGAGCCCCTGGGCGATCTCGCTCGCGCCGGTCAGCGCGCGCATCCTCGACCCCGGCTTCCTCGCCGTCCTCGTCATCGCCCTGTTGTTCCTGTGGGGCGTCGTCTCGCCCCGCACCGCTCCGTGGGGCGTCCTCTACCGGCGCCTCGTCCAGCCGCGTCTCGCACCGCCGACGGACCTCGAGGACCCCCGTCCGCCCCGTTTCGCCCAGGGCGTCGGACTCTTCGTCACCACCGTCGGTCTGCTGCTCCACGTGATGGGCGTCCCGGTGGCGCTCCCGATCGCCGCGGGCCTCGCCTTCATGGCCGCGTTCCTCAACGCCGTGTTCGGGCTGTGCCTCGGATGCCAGTTGTGGCTGGTCCTGCAGCGCGTCCGCCTCGTGGGCCGTATCGCCTGACGCTCCGCTGCGGCCGCGTCAAGTCATATCGCACGCTCATGGACGAGGTTTAGGCTCGGCAGCGATCCGTCACGACCACGACCGAGGAGACACCATGAGCGTCACGAGCGAAGCCACCACCAGCTGGAAGGGCACCCTGTTCGAAGGTTCGGGCGAGGTCGCCCTCGAGAGCTCCAACCAGGGACCGTTCGCCGTGAACTGGAAGGCGCGCAGCGAGGGATCCACCTCGGTGACGACGCCCGAGGAACTCATCGCCGCCGCGCACTCGTCGTGCTTCAGCATGGCCCTCTCCAACGCCCTCGCCGAGAACGGCACCCCGCCCGAGAGCGTCGAGACCACGGCATCCGTCACCTTTATCCCCGGCACCGGGATCACCGGCTCGCACCTGAACGTCAACGCGTCGGTGCCCGGCCTCTCGGCGGAGGACTTCGACCGCATCGCCCACGAGGCGAAGGCGGGATGCCCCGTCTCGGCAGCCCTCTCCGGCATCGAGATCACGCTCGAGGCGACGCTTGCCTGATCGCCGCGTCGTCGTCTCGGGGGCGTCGGGTCTGATCGGACGGGCGCTCGTCAATTCGCTGCGGGCCGACGGGTACACCGTCACGCGACTCGTCCGCCACGAGGCGCAGGCCCCCGACGAAGTCACCTGGGCGCCGGGCGAATCGCCGCTCGACCCCCAGGTGCTCGCGGGGGCTGCGGCCGTCGTGAACTTCAACGGCGCGACGATCGGGCGCTTCCCGTGGACGCCCTCGTACAAGAAGACGCTGGTGTGGTCGCGCATCCATCCGACGCAGACACTCGCCCGCGCCCTCCGCGAGCTCGCGGACGAGGCGCCGCTGTTCGTGAGCTCCTCGGCGACCGGGTACTACCCGCCCGACGTGCACGGCCGGACCTTCGACGAGTCGGGTCCGCGCGGCGACGCGTTCCTGTCCGACCTCTGCGGCGAGTGGGAGTCCGCGGCGACCGCATCGGGTGTCCGCACCGCACTGCTGCGCACCGCCCCTGTCGTCCACCGGGACGGCGTGCTGAAGCCGCTGCTGCTGCTCACCAAGCTCGGCCTGTCGGGGCCGCTCGGCCGCGGCACGCAGGTGTGGCCGTGGATCTCGCTCGAGGACGAGGTCCGAGCGATCCGCCACGTCATCGACCGCGGGATCACGGGACCGGTCAACCTGACGGGGCCCGAACGCGCCACCGCGAACGACCTCGGGTTCGCCCTGGCACGCCGCCTGAACCGCCCGTACGTGCTGCGCGCGCCCCTGTGGGCGGTCCGGCTCGTGCTCGGCAAGGACGCGGTCGAGGCACTGCTCGCCAACGACACGCACGTCGTCCCGGCGGTGCTGCTCGAGTCGGGCTTCACGTTCCGGCATCCGACCGTCGAGGACGCCGTGGCGGCGGCCGTCTGACGGGTCAGCCGCGACGGTCGGCGCGCTCGCGCGAGATCGCGGTGCGGATGGCGCTGCGTGCGCGCCGGCGGTCGCCCGCACCGTCGTAAAGGAGCCCCATCCGGTACCAGGCGCGCCAGTCGTCGGGGTCGCGCTCGACGGCGTCGCGGTACGCCGGGAAGAGCGCATCGGCCTCGGCCTGCACGGGGCGTCCGCTCGGGCGCAGCGACAGTTCCTCCTCCGGCAGGCCGCCCTCGGCCTCGAGTCGTCGGCCGAGCCGCTGCGCTCCCAGGCCGAAGCTCAGCTCCCGCCACAGCGCCCACACCGCCACGACGGGCAGGAGCACGAGGGCGATCCCCATCGCGATGCCCACCGGATCGCCGCTCGCCACGAGCAGCACGGCCCGCTGCGCGACGAGGGCGATGTAGAGGACGAGGACGACGGCGACGATCCCGACGCCGATGCGGGTCCTCATCGGGCGGTCGTCGCGGCGACCTGGCCCGAGACGTCCCCGTCGGCGACCGGCACCGTGCGGGACGTGTGCGGCATCCGGATCCCGATGTCGATCATCGCGTCGAGACCGACGACGATCCCCGATGCGTCGCGGGCGGCGTCGAGTGCCACGCGGATGCCGGGGGCGTAGGCCGCGGCAGGGTCCACGGTGTCGTGGACGATCGTGAGCGACTCCCCCGGCCCCGACAGGATCGTCTCCTGGCGGGCGATGACCCCCGGACGGCGGAGCGAATGGACGGGGACACTGGCGATCTGCTGGCCCCGCGCGCGCTGGTCGACGTGCGGCGCCTCGACGGGTCCGACCTCCGACCGCGCCGCGGCGATGAGCTCCGCGGTGCGGACGGCCGTGCCGCTGGGCGAATCGACCTTCGTCTCGCGGTGGGTCTCGACGATCTCGATCGAGGGGAAGAAGGGAGCGGATGCCGCAGCCAGCGCGGACCCGATCACCGAACCCAGCGAGAAGTTCGGGATGAAGACGGCGCCCGTGCCGGCGGCATCCACCAGCGGGCGGACGAGGGCGATGCGCTCGGCGGACCATCCGGAGGTGCCGACGAGGACGTTCTTGCCGCGCTCGATCGCGGCGCGGACGACGTCGATCGACACGGCCGGGGTCGAGGCGTCGACGACGAGATCGGCACCGTCGAGCTCGGCGAGGTCGCTCGAGGACCCGAGGACGGCGACCGTTTCGTATCCGTCGGTCGCTGCGATCACCTGCGCGATGATCCCGCCGAGTTTGCCGTTCCCGCCCACGAGGGCCACGCGCGTCGTCATGCCACCAGCCTAGGCGGGCAGGAACGACGCGATCGTGTCCCACGCGAGCTTGACGACCAGCAGGCCGAGGACGACGAGGAACACGACGCGGACGAAGCCGTTGCCGCCGCGGGTGGCCATCCGTGCGCCGAGGAGGCCACCGGTGATGTTGGCGCACGCCATCAGCAGGCCGAGGGCGAGGATGATCTCGCCGTGCACGCCGTAGACGATGAGCGCGGCCAGGTTCGTCGTGAGGTTCGCGATCTTGGCGTTCACACTCGCCTGCAGGAACCCGAAGCCGAGGACGCTGACGAGGAGGATGACGAAGAACGACCCGGTGCCCGGCCCGAGGATGCCGTCGTAGAAGCCGACCCCGAGCCCGATGGCGCCCGAGCGCCACACCACGGCGCGGCGATCCGTATGCCGCGGCTCGTGGTTCAGCCCCATGCGCGGCCGCAGCAGCGTGTAGACGCCGACGGCGACGACGGCGACGAGCACGACGGGGGTCAGGAGCTCACGGGGCACGTACCGCGAGAGGGCCGCACCGACGGCGGAACCGGCGAACGCCCCGGCGACGAGCGGGATCAGGAGGGTGAGGTGGACCCGGACACGACGCAGATAGACCCAGCTGGCCGAGAGCGTCCCGAAGAAGGACGAGAGCTTGTTCGTCCCGAGGATGAACGGCGTGGCGACGTCCTTCGGCACCCCGATCACGAGGGCGGGGAGCTGGATGAGGCCGCCTCCTCCGACGACGGCGTCCACCCAGCCGGCGACACCGGCGGCGACGACGAGGAACAGCAGGGCGCCCGCGGAGACGGGGAGCCACTCGGCGAGGAGAGGGCCGGTCAGCACCTCACACCGAGAGGATGTCGGGGAGACCCGTCCGCAGCTCCACGGGCAGGTGCGCGAGGTCGTTGTGGGAGACGAGCGTCCACGGACGCCCCGGGCGCTGCGCCAGCACCGTCAGGCCGCAGTGCGCCTGGTTGATCGTCAGCCACCGCCATTCCGGCGCCTGCAGCACCTCGCGTACGAACCACGCGATGACGAAGTTGTGGGTGATGAGCAGCTCGTGCGCGTGGGGACGGTGCGCGAGGAATTCCGCCCCGGCATCCGCCATCTGCGCGGCTCCCGCGTCGGCCTCGGCCTCGGTCACTCCCCCGAAGAACGGCTCGTACACGTGCGGGGTGTCCGGCGTCATGCCACTCGGCACGCAGTCGAACAGCAGGGCGGTGGGCTCGGGGTCGACCGCGGGCAGGCGCTCGGCGACCGCGCGAGCGGTCTCGGCCGCACGCACCAGCGGTGAGTGCCACACAGCGGTGAGCGGGACGCCCGAGAGACGATCGGCGAGAAGCTCGGCCTGCCGACGACCGCGCGGCGAAAGCGGTCCGTCGGCGAGCCCGTGCTCGGCGTCGAGGTGCTCGCCGTGTCGCACCAGATAAAGATAGTGCGTCACCGCTTGCTCGCTTCGTCGAAGGTGCGCCGGGGGTTGCCCCGGCTCCCTCCACCCTAAACCAGCCTCAGTCGGTGGCTCGCGCGATCTCTGCGAGGTGGGCGCGGCTGAGGTGCACACCGACGCCTTGCACGAGTTCGTCGACGTGGGCGACGGCGTACGCGTTGACGATCGGGGCCGCGACGACCCGCTGCCCGAGGAGCCAGGCGATCGCGACGGCGGCGGGTGGCACCGCGAGCTCGCCCGAGATGCGGTCGAGCGCCCGCAGGGTGCGCGCGCCTCGACGGTTCATACTCGCCGCCAACTGGCGACCGCGCACCGTGCCCCCGACGTGGTCGCGGTCGCGATGCATCCCCGACAGGTACCCGTGCTCGAGGGCCTGCGACGGCGTGACGGCGATGCCCTGCGCGCCGGCGACCAGTCGCAGATCGCCGTCGAACTCGTCGCGCCGGAGCACGTTGTACGGCACGTCGAGCACCGTGAAGCGGGGGTATCCGGCCGCCGACAGGATGCGGGCCTCCACCAGCTGCGCGGCGCGGTAGCCCGCGGCGCCGACAGCGCGCACCTTGCCCGACTCGACGAGCCACTCCGCCGTGGCGAGGCTGTCCTCGAGCATGGTGGTGCGGTCGGAGGTGCCGTCGAGGGACAGCACGTCGATCCGGTCGGTGCCGAGTCGGATGAGGGATGCCTCGACGGCCCGCACGAGGTTGACCGGGCCGAGACCGGGGTTGTCGGCGCCGCGACCGACCCGGACCGTGAGGACGATGTCGTCGCGGTTGCGCCGGGCCGCCATCCATCTGCCGATGGCGTGCTCGCTGCGACCGGCGGCGTAGCTGTCGGAGGTGTGGAGCGCATTGCCGCCGCGGTCGACGTAGCGGTCGAGGATGGCGTGGGCCGCCGCGATGTCGACGTGCCAGCCGAACTCGCCGCCGCCGAGGATGAGCGGGAACACCGAGAACCCGGTCTCGCCCAGGGGGACGCGCACGGTGCGCCCCACCGGAGCGCCGTGGACGGGCAGCGGACCGGACGGGTGCAGGGTGGGCGCGGCGCTCGGCGACGTCGGATCCGCCGTCTCGAACGCTGCCATGCCCGTCTCCTTGCAGAGCGCTCGGGGAGACATGCGTCCACGCGCCGCCGGGTGCGCTCACTCCGAGGGTAGAGCAGCCCTCGGACGCGACGTGCACAGCCACCCCGTGAACGATGACGTTTCGATAACGGTTGCCGCAGCGGGGCGGCAGTGAAACGGCGAACGCCCGCCCTCCGAAGAGGACGGGCGTTCGTCAGAGGAGGATCAGGCCTCGGCCGGCGCCTCGGCGGCCGCGTCGCCGGCGGGAGCCGACTCCTCGACCACGGGCTCGAGCGACAGCTTGCCGCGGTCGTCGATCTTGGTGATGCGGACCAGGATCTTCTGACCGACACCGAGGACGTCCTCGACGTTCTCGACACGCTTGCCGCCCGCGAGCTTGCGGACCTCGCTGACGTGCAGCAGGCCGTCCTTGCCGGGCAGGAGCGAGACGAACGCACCGAAGGTCGCGATCTTGACGACCGTGCCCAGGAACTGCTCGCCGACCTCGGGGTTGGTCGGGTTGGCGATGGCGTTCACCTGCGCCCGCGCGGCCTCGGCCGAGGGACCGTCGACGGCGCCGATGTACACCGTGCCGTCGTCCTCGATCGAGATCTGCGCGCCGGTCTCGTCCTGGATCGCGTTGATCGTCTTGCCCTTGGGGCCGATCAGCTCGCCGATCTTGTCGACCGGGATCTGGACGCTGATGACACGCGGCGCGGTGGGCGCCATCTCGTCGGGCGCGTCGATGGCCGAGTTCAGGACGTTCAGGATCGTGAGGCGGGCATCCTTCGCCTGCGTCAGCGCGGCGGCGAGCACCGACGACGGGATGCCGTCGAGCTTCGTGTCGAGCTGGATCGCGGTGATGAACTCGCTCGTGCCGGCGACCTTGAAGTCCATGTCGCCGAGGGCGTCCTCGGCGCCGAGGATATCGGTCAGCGCGGCGTAGCGCGTCTGGCCGTCGACCTCGTCGGTCACGAGGCCCATCGCGATGCCGGCGACGGGTGCGCGCAGCGGCACACCGGCGTTCAGCAGCGACAGGGTCGAGGCGCACACCGAGCCCATCGACGTCGAGCCGTTGGAGCCGAGCGCCTCGGACACCTGGCGGATCGCGTACGGGAACTCCTCGCGGCTCGGCAGCACGGGCACGAGGGCGCGCTCGGCCAGGAAGCCGTGCCCGATCTCGCGACGCTTCGGGCTGCCGACACGGCCGGTCTCACCGGTCGAGTAGGGCGGGAAGTTGTAGTGGTGCATGTAGCGCTTGCTCGTCGTGGGCGACAGCGAGTCGATCTGCTGCTCCATCTTGAGCATGTTCAGAGTGGTGACACCCAGGATCTGGGTCTCGCCGCGCTGGAAGATCGCCGAGCCGTGGACGCGCGGGATGACCTGCACCTCGGCGTCGAGCGGACGGATGTCGGCCAGCCCGCGGCCGTCCATGCGGACGCCCTCGGAGAGGATGCGGCCGCGGACGACGACCTTCGTCACCGACTTGTACGCGGCGGAGAACTCGATCGGCGCGCCGGCGGGCAGCTGCTCCGCCTCGACGGCCGCGATGAGCTCCGCCTTGACGCGGTCCTTCACGGCGTCGTCGGCAGCCTGACGCTCCTGCTTGTCGGCGATCTGGTACACGTTCACCAGGTCGTCGTAGGCGCGGCCGGCCACGAAGTCGTAGACCTCGGAGCTGTACGGCGGGAAGACGGGGTAGACGCCCGGCTCGCGCGAGGACTCGGCGGCCATCTGCGCCTGCGCCTCGACGAGCTGCTTGAGGAACGGCTTGGCGGCCTCGAGGCCACCGGCGACGATGTCCTCGCTCGGCTTGACGGCGCCGCCCTTGATGAGGTTCCACGAGTTCTCGGTGGCCTCGGCCTCGACCATCATGATCGCGACGTCGCCGTCGGGCAGGACGCGACCGGCGACCATGAGGTCGAATACGGCCTCCTCGACCTGCTTCTGGTTCGGGAACGCGACCCACTGGTCGGCGTGCTCGCCGTGACCGGGGATGAGCGCGAGGCGCACACCGGCGATCGGGCCCGAGAACGGCAGACCCGAGATCTGCGTCGACGCGGAGGCCGCGTTGATCGCGAGGGCGTCGTAGTACTCGCCGGGCGCGATGGACAGCACCGTCACGACGATCTGGACCTCGTTGCGGAGGCCGTCGACGAACGACGGACGCAGCGGCCGGTCGATGAGGCGGCAGACGAGGATCGCCTCCGTCGAGGGACGACCCTCGCGACGGAAGAACGAGCCGGGGATCTTGCCCGCCGCGTACGAACGCTCTTCGACGTCGACGGTCAGCGGGAAGAAGTCGAAGCCCTCACGGGGGTGCTTGCCGGCGCTGGTGGCCGACAGGAGCATCGTCTCCTCGTCGAGGTAGGCGGCGACGGCGCCCTGCGCCTGCTGGGCGAGGCGTCCGGTCTCGAACCGGACAATGCGGGTGCCGAAGCGTCCGTTGTCGAGGACGGCTTCGGCGGCGGTGATTTCAGGACCTTCCAAGAGGTCTCTCCTTCTTTGTTTAGACTCGCACGCGCGTTTCGCGAGCGAGATCGTGCGAAGGAGCAGGAACAGGCAGATATGGGCGCGCGGAGAATCCGCGAGGACCGCCTGCGCTGGCCACCAGTCGAAGACCACCATCCGCGGGAACGGGATGGGAATCCACCACAGGGGACCAGCTTCCTGCCGGGCCTGCTCCATGAGCTCACTGTGAAGTTGAGCGGATGCCGCGATGAGGACCGCGGGCAACCCGGCCCAGCCTATCAGCGGACCCTTCGGAGTGCGTATCGTGGCGGCATGAGCGACGACGAGAAGACCGCGGACGCGGCATCCGAAGACATGAAGCGGAAGTTCCGCGAGGCGCTCGAGAAGAAGAACGCGCAGAGCCGGAAGGGTGAAGCCCACCTGGACGGGGACTCCGCCGTGCACGGGACGCACGGCGCCGTCACCAAGCGCGAGTTCCGACGCAAGAGCGGCTGAGCCCGAACGGCCCGACATGACGGCGGGCCCGGACGCCTTCTGGCTGTCCGGGCCCGCCGCGTTCGTGTCGCGTCAGTGCGAGGCCACCTCCGCGCGGCGCCGAGCGCGCTCCTCCTTGGCCGCTGCCTCGTCGAGGGCGGCGTCGCCGAGGCCCGTCGTGTCGACGGCGCCGGTGTCGTCCGAGACGCCGTGACCCGTGAGCCTCGACTCGTCGAAGGGTCGCTGCCCCGCGAGCACCGCGGCGACCTGCTCGCGGTCGATCTGCTTCGTCCACGTGCCGATGAGGAGCGTCGCGACCGCGTTGCCGGTGAAGTTCGTGAGCGCACGGCCCTCGGACATGAACCGGTCGATGCCGACGATGACGCCGACGCCGTTGACGAGGTCGGGGCGGTAGGCCTGCAGACCGCCCGCGAGGGTCGCCAGGCCCGCACCGGTGACACCGGCAGCACCCTTGGAGGCGATGATCATGAAGACCAGGAGACCGATCTGCTCGGGGATCGACATCGGCGCGCCCATGCCGGCGGCGATGAACAGCGACGCCATCGTGAGGTAGATCGCGGTGCCGTCGAGGTTGAACGAGTACCCGGTGGGGACCGTGATGCCCACGACGGGCTTGGAGACGCCGAGGTGCTCCATCTTGGCGATCAGGCGCGGCAGGGCCGACTCGCTCGAGGAGGTGCCCACGATGAGCAGGTACTCGCGGCCGAGGTACTTCATCACCTGGAAGATGTTGATGCGGGCGACGGCGTACAGGAGCGTTCCGAGGACGCCGACGATGAACACGATGCAGGTGATGTAGAAGGCGATCATCAGAAGGCCGAGGCTCAGGATCGCCGCGACACCGGTCTTGCCGACGACGGCGGCGATGGCGCCGAACGCACCGATCGGGGCGAGCCAGAGGATCATGCCGAGGATGCGGAAGACGAGGGCCTGGAGGTTCTTGACCGCGTTCATGATGGGCTCGCCCTTGGCGCCCATCTTCTGCAGGGCGAAGCCGACGAGCAGAGCGATGAACAGGACCTGGAGGACGCTCTCGCCGGTGAAGGCCGAGAAGAAGGTGGTCGGGATGATGCTGAGGATGAACTCCGTCGTCGTCTTCGCCTCGGGCAGCGAACCGGTGTCGTAGGTCGCGCTCTGCATGTTGAGGCCCTCACCCGGGTGGATGATGTTGCCGACCACGAGACCGATCCCCAGAGCGAAGGTCGACATCGCCATGAAGTAGAGGAGCGCGAGGCCGCCGATGCGACCGACGGTGGCCGCCTTGGCGATGGAGCCGACCCCGACGACGATCGTGCAGAAGATGATCGGCGCGATCATCATCTTGATGAGGTTGACGAACGCTTTGCCGACCGGTTCCAGCTCGACGGCGAAGTTCGGCCAGAGGAGACCGACGACGCAGCCGAGGACCACCGCGATGATCACCGAGACGTACAGCCAGGTGTGCTTGTCCCAGGCCTGCTTGCCGCGGCGGGGGTTGTATCCGGGGAGCCGGAACGAGGTTGTGAGGGCCATGATCTCTCCTGCGTGACAGTCTTTGTCGTGAGCCGACGGCGGTGTCGACGAGGATCAGCGTGCGCCTCGCGGACCGGCATCCGCCGTTGTGGTCGTATTGTTCGCAGAACGGCGAGAGGAGTGCAGGGTGGCGCGACCCCGACCGACGAGCGCGGCATCCCGCGTCTTCGTCGCCGTCTCGGCCGCCGTCGTCGTCCTCTCCCTCGCGATGGCGGGGATCCTGCTCTGGGAGGGCCAGCGCGCCGTCCGCGCGGAGGCCGAGCGGGTGACGCGGGCGGTGGCCGAGACGATCGCCGACAGCGCCGGCGTCGTCGACGCCCTTGCGCAGGGGGACCGCGCCGCGGCGTCGCGCGTCCTGCAGCCCGTGATCGAGGCGATCATCGCCGACGCCGGCGTCGACTTCGTGACCGTGATGGACCCCTCCGGCATCCGGATCACCCATCCTGACCCGGCTCGGATCGGCGAGCGCTACCTCGGGACCATCCCCGAGGGCACCGCGACCCTCACGGAGGAGTTCACCGGGACCCTGGGGCCGTCCGTCCGGACGATCGTGCCGGTCGTCTCGGACGGCGAGGTCGTGGGGCGAGTGTCGGTGGGCGTCACGATCGGATCGATCGCCGAGACGCTCGGCCCGCGCGTCCTGGTGGCGGTCGGCATCGCGGTGGTCCTCGCCGCGGCGGGGCTCGCCGGAGCCATCCTCGCCCGGCGGGCGACCCGGCGGGTCACCGGAGACCTCCCCGCCGGCGCCGTGCGCGACGCCGTCTCGTCGTACGAGTCCATGCGCACCCTCGGGGAGGCGCTCCGGGCGCAGACGCACGAGCACGGCAACAGGCTGCACACGGCCATCGCCCTGCTCGAACTGGGCCGCACGAGCGAGGCGATCGAGATCCTGTCGGAGGACGCCCGGCAGAGCCAGTTGCTCGTCGATCAGGTCGCGGCCCGCCGCGAGGGCGACCCGACGGTGGGCGCCCTGCTGCTCGGCAAGGCGTCGCAGGCCGCCGAGCGCGGTGTCGAGTGGCGCGCGCGCATCGACGCCGACGCGCCGCGATCGGTGCTCTCCCCCGTCGACGCGGTGTCGATCGTCGGAAACCTCATCGACAATGCGCTGGATGCCGCGGCGTCCGGCGCCGCGCCGCGGTGGGTGGACGTGCGCATGACCCGCACCGCGGAGGACGAGCTCGCCGTCGAGGTCGCCGACAGCGGGGACGGCATCCCGGCCGAGATCACGGACCGCATCTTCGCGCACGGCTTCTCGACGAAACCCGCGGGCGAGCTCGGCCGCGGCGTGGGCCTCGCCCTCGTGCGCTCGATCGTGCAGGAGGCCCAGGGCACGATCTCGGTGAAGTCCGATCCGACGACGTTCCGCGTCATCCTCCCCCGGAGGAACGGATGATCGGCGTCCTGGTCGTCGACGACGACGCCCTCACGCTCGAACTCCACCGGCACTACGTCGAGCGGCTGGACGGCTTCGAGGTCGTCGCCGAGTGCACGGGCGCACGCGCCGCCGTCGCCGCCCTGCTCGACAGTCCCCGCGCCGCCGACATCGACCTCGTCCTGCTCGACATGACGATGCCGGACGGCTCGGGCCTCGATGTCCTCCGCCACTTGCGCGCCCGAGCCGGGACGGTCGACGTCATCGCGATCACGTCGGTCCGCGATGCGGAGGTGGTGCGACAGGCGATCACGCTCGGCGCGGTGCAGTACCTCGTCAAACCCTTCACGTTCGGCGACTTCCAGGATCGGATGCAGCAGTACCGCCGCTTCCGCGACCAGGTGTCGCAGACGGCGGGCGCGGCGACGCAGGCCGAGATCGACGCGATGCTCGGGACCCTGCGCACCGCGCCCGCGCCGACACTGCCGAAGGGGCTGTCGCCCGAGACCCTCGGCCGCGTGAGCGCGCTGCTGCGGACAGGGCCGGCGTCGGCGCGGGAGGCGGCGGACCGGCTCGGGATGTCGCGGGTCGCCGCGCGGCGATACCTGGAGCACCTCGCCGAGGCGGGCCGGGTCGAGCGGGTGCAACGGTACGGGACCCCGGGTCGCCCCGAGACGGAGTACCGCTGGAAGCAGTGAGCGGCGCCGTTCAGCGCTGCACGCCGGCCCGCCCGCCGGGACGGCCGACCAGGACGTAGTCCGGGACCTTCGCCGTCAGCCCGTCCCCGGCCGTCCGGCCCCGCAGCCGGCGCCACACCCACGGCAGCGCATCGCGGCGCAGCCACGAGCCGGCCGGGGGCTCCTCGTCGACGTGGAACGCCTCGTCGAGACCGGCGAGCGCCTCGGCGTCGGGCATGCCGAGCGCCTCGGCGGCGCGATAGGCGACGTAGCGATGCCCCCGCGAGCGCAGGTGCACCTTGTCGTCGGCCCAGAGCTCGACGCGCGACAGCTCGGGGAGGGCCGCGAGGTCGAGGAGGATCGCGCCGGTGCGCGCGGCCGCCCGGCGCAGGTGCGCGTTGTAGACGGCGAAGCGTCGGGTGAACACGCCCGCCGCCCACCTGTCCGGGAGGAAGACCGTCGCAAGCAGCACGTCGCACCCCGCATCGCGGAGGCGGGTCACGGCGTCCTCCACCTGCGCGGCCAGCGCGACCGGGTCGCACCGCACCTGCGTGAGGTCGTTGGCGCCGATCAGCACCGACACCAGGTCGGGGCGCATCTCGAGACAGCGGGGCAGCTGCTCCTCGACGAGGTGCGCGACGCGGCGACTGCGGACGGCCAGGTTCGCGTAACGGAAGGCAGGACGCTCCCCGCCGCTCAGCGCCAGCAGGTGCGCGAGCCGGTCGGCCCATCCGCGGAACGCTCCCCGCGGCATGCGGGACGCATCGCACAGGCCCTCGGTGATCGAGTCCCCCAGCGCGACGTATCGGGACCAGGAGCGCCCGTCCGCGGCGCCCGGGGCGGCGACGTCCGGGCGGGGCCACGCGAGGGCCCGGCGCCCGGCATCCGTCCGGTGCAGCATCGCAGCACGGTCGTAATGCTCGACGAGGCGGTCCGCGAGCGCCTCCCAGGTGCGTCCCGACACCGCGTCGCGGGCGGCGCGGGCGAAGGCGCGCCGCTTCGCGCCGTCGCCGGCGAGGTCGGCGACCCGCGCGCGCAGGTCGTCCGCGTCGCCCGGGCGGTAGAGCCACCCGTCGACGCTGCTGCGGACGAGGTCGACGGGACCGCCGGCCCCCGTCGCCACGACCGGGACGCCGCTGGCCTGCGCCTCCTGGATCGTCTGGCCGAAAGTCTCGCTCTCGCCGGGGTGGACGAAGACGTCGAACGACGCGAGCGCGGTCGCCAGCGCGTCGCCGTCGAGGTGGCCGAGGAAGACCGCGTCCGGCAGGAGCTGCTCGAGGACCGGTCGCGCAGGCCCGTCCCCGACGATGACGAGACGGATGCCGGGGATCCCCCGCAGCGCGGCGAGGTCCTCCACCTGCTTCTCGGGAGCCAGCCTCCCCACGTACCCGACGATCACCTCGCCGGGGGCGACGCTCCGCCGCCACCGCTCGTCGCGTCGGTTCGGCGTGAACCGCGCACCGTCGACGCCGCGTCCCCACAGCGCGACGCGGTCGACGCCGAACCCCTCGAGCTGCGCGCGCGCCGACGCGGAGGGGGCGAGGGTGAGGGTCGCACGGCGGTGCAGCCGGCGCACGTGCGCCTCGGCCAGGGCGGCCCCCTGCGGGAGCCCGTACCTCCCCGCGTACGAGACGACGTCGGTCTGGTACACGGCGACGCTCGGCAGCCGGCGCGCCTCCGCGGCGAGCAGCCCCTGCCACCCGAGCAGGAACGGCGAGGCGAGGTGGACCACGTCCGCGTCGAAGCGGGCGAGGTCGCGGGCGAGCGAGGCGACCGGTGGCACGGCGAGACGGACGGCGGGGTACCGCGGCAGCGGGACGGACGGCACGGCGCGGCCCGGCATCCCGAGCTCCCGGCGTCCGGCGGCGGGCGCGATGACGAACACGTCGTGCCCGCGTCGTTCGAGATGATCCCGGATCTGCAGGACGGATCCGGTGACCCCATTCATGTGCGGGAGGAAGGACTCGGTGACGACCGCGACTCTCACAGCACCAGGGTGACGGGCGGCGGAGCCCTGACACAGCGCGGAAGGCCCGGATCGCGGAGTGTTCATCCACCCCTCCCCGCGCGTCCACCGACCGGTTCCGCGCCGTCCCCCGTTCGCGCGTCGTTCACCCCCGCCTGCTACACAGGCGCCGTGTTCGCCGATCTGCTGACGAGCGTCGCGGCGGGCCCGTGGGCGCTGCCGGCGCTCTTCGCCCTCGTCCTCGCCGACGCCGTCCTCGTCGTCGTCCCGGGCGAGGTGGCCGTCACCGCGGCGGGAGCGCTCGCAGCCGCCACCGGGACGCCCCCGCTCGCCGCCGTCGTCGCGGTGGCCGCCGTCGCCGCCTTCTGCGGCGACGCGCTCTGCTACGGCGTGGGACGGTTCGCCGGCGTGGAGCGGTGGGGATGGATGCGGCACCGCCGCATCCATGCCGCGTTCGAGTGGGCGGGAGCCCGCCTGTCGCGCGGGACGGCGACGGTGGTGTTCACAGCGCGGTTCATCCCCTTCGCGCGGCTCGCGGTCAACCTCACCGCGGGAGCGACGAGGGTGCCCGCGGCCCGGTACCTGGGTGCGGTCGCGGTCGCGGCGACCGTCTGGGCGCTCTACCAGGCGGTTGTGGGTGCCGCTGTCGGCGGTCTCCTGCCGGGGAGCCCCGCGCTGGCCGTCATCGTCTCCATCGCCGTTGCGATCATCCTGGGCGTGACGATCGACGCGGCGGCGGCCCGCTGGACGGGCCGCCGCTCACGCTGACAGGGTCACTCCCCCGTGAGACCACCGAGCAGGTGACCGAACGAGCCGCCCTTGCCGAGGTAGGACTCGGGGTCGAACGGGTCGAGCGTCTCGCCGGCCGGGCGCCGCGTCACAGCATCCGCCAGTTCCCGTGCGCCGCGCTCGATGCGAGCCGACAGCGGCGAGACGTCGTCGGCGCGGGCACCCCAGTCCGAGGACGCGGCGAACACACCGGTCGAGACCGCCTCGGCGTGCAGGTAGGCGAACAGCGGACGGATCGCGTAGTCGATCGCGAGCGAGTGCCGCGCCGTCCCCGCGTTCGCCCCGATGAGGACGGGCTTGCCCTGCAGCGCGTCGGGGTCGAGCACGTCGATGAACGACTTGAACAGGCCCGAGTAGCTCGTCGAGAAGATCGGCGTCACGACGATGAGCGCGTCGGCCGACACGACCGTGTTGATCATCGTCTCGAGGGCGGGCGGGGCGAACCCGGTGAGGAGGTTGTTCGTGATGTCGTGCGCATACTCGCGCAGCTCGAAGGTGTCGACGGATGCCTCCACCCCCCGCTCCCGCAGGTCCGCGAGCACGGCGGTCGCCAGCTTGTCGGCGAGCATCCGCGTCGACGACGGGTTCGAGAGCCCCGCCGAGACGACCGCGATGCGACGGGCGGTCATCGAGCACCGCCCAGACCGAACGCGGCGCCGACGGGAGCCGGGGTGTCCTGGTACGGGCTCGGGCCGGAGAGGTTGTCGCCGCGGTTCGCGCGCGGGCGGGCCTCACGGACCGGACCGTCACCGTACGTGGCGGCCACCCGCGCCGCGTGGGTGGGGGCATCGGGGACGATGGCCGGCCGATCCTTCGCCAGCTCCTTGCGGAGCACCGGCACGACCTCGCCGCCGAGGAAGTCGAGCTGCTCGAGCACGGTCTTCAACGGAAGCCCCGCGTGATCGACGAGGAAGAGCTGACGCTGGAAGTCGCCGAACAGGTCGCGCATGCCTGCGTACCGGTCGATCACCTGCTGCGGCGAACCGACGGTGAGCGGCGTCATCTCGGTGAAGTCCTCCATCGACGGGCCGTGGCCGTAGACGGGGGCGTTGTCGAAGTACGGGCGGAACTGCGCGACGGCATCCTGCGAGTTCTTCGCCATGAACGCCTGACCGCCGATGCCGACGATCGCCGTCTCGGGAGCCCCGTGGCCGTAGTGCTCCCAGCGCTGACGGTAGAGGCCGATCAGGCGCTGGTAGTGCTCGGCGGGCCAGAAGATGTTGTTCGCGAAGAAGCCGTCGCCGTAGTACGCGGCCTGCTCGGCGATCTCGGGCGTGCGGATCGAGCCGTGCCACACGAAGGGCGGCACACCGTCGAGCGGCCGCGGCGTCGAGGTGAAGCCCTGCAGCGGCGTGCGGAACGTGCCCTCGAAGTCGACGACGTCCTCACGCCACAGCTTGTGGAGCAGGGCGTAGTTCTCGATCGCGAGCGGCACGCCCTGACGGATGTCCTTGCCGAACCAGGGGTAGACGGGACCGGTGTTGCCGCGCCCGAGCATGAGGTCCATGCGACCGCCCGACAGGTGCTGCAACATCGCGTAGTCCTCAGCGATCTTCACGGGATCGTTCGTCGTGATGAGCGTCGTCGAGGTCGAGAGGATGAGGCGCTCGGTCTGCGCCGCGATGTACGCGAGCGTCGTCGTCGGCGAGGACGACCAGAACGGCGGGTTGTGGTGCTCGCCGATGGCGAAGACGTCGAGGCCGACCTCTTCGGCGTGCTTGGCGATCTCGACGGTCGCCGCAATGCGCTCTCGCTCGCTCGGCGTGTGACCCGTGGTGGGGTCCTGCGTGATGTCGGTGACGGTGAAGATGCCGAACTGCACCCCGGGCCAGGTGGTGGTGCTGCTGGTGTCGCTCACGGTGTCCCTCTCGATTCCCGGACGGATCGCGCCCGATTCATGCAAGTGAATATACCGGTGTCAACGCCGTGGTGTCCACGTTATTCCCGCGGGTACTCTGGCCCGGATGAGTACCGCCGCCGCGGGCCGCACCCGCCGCATCCCGATCTGGGACAACGCCCGGGCCGCCTGCATCCTGCTCGTCGTCCTCGGGCACGCCATCCAGCGACTGACGTACGACTCGGACATCGCGCAGAGCCTCTACTTCCTGATCTACGCGTTCCACATGCCGGCGTTCGCGCTCATCTCGGGCTACTTCTCGCGCTCCGACCCGCCGAGCAGACGACGGATGACCCGTCTCCTCACCGACATCGTCGTGCCGTACGTGATCTTCGAGGGCCTGTGGACGCTGACGAAGTTCCTCGTCGAGGGCCAGGCGAACCCGAACCTCACCCAGCCGTCGTGGACCCTCTGGTTCCTGCTCGCCCTCGCCATCTTCCGGCTCGTGCTGCCGTACCTCGCACTGCTCCGGATGCCGCTGCTCTGGACGCTCGTCATCTCGATCACGGCGGGCTACTTCCCCAACGTGGACGCGACGCTGTCGCTCTCGCGCACGCTCGGGCTGCTGCCGTTCTTCACCCTGGGATGGTGGCTCAGCCATCACCGCATCCTCGAACGCCACGGGCTGCTGCAGCGACGGAGACTGTCGTTGCGTCTGGCCGCCGCGGCGATCCTCGCCGCCGCCGGCGTCTGCGCGTGGGTGTTCGTCGGCCCGCTGAAGGAGATGAACCTCAGCCAGTGGCTCTTCTACGAGGAGAACTACGTCGATCTCGTCGGATGGCAGTGGTGGGCGGGCGGCGTGCGACTGCTGCTCATGGCCCTCGCGCTCGTGCTCAGCGTCTCGTTCTTCGCACTCATCCCCCGCGGCCAGTACCGCTGGACCTCGATCGGACGGTACACGATGTACGTCTACCTCCTGCACTCCTTCGTGCTCTACCCGTTCCGGGAATCGGGGGTGCTGCGCGGACTCGATCCGACGTGGCTGTGGCTGCCGCTCGTCGCCCTCCTGTCGGTGGCGATCACGGTGCTCCTGGCGTCCCGACCGGTCCGCCGCGTCTTCCGCCCGCTGATCGAACCGCGCCCCGGATGGCTCTTCGCCGACCCCGACCTCACGCGGAGCGACGGACGGCGCAACGACCCGACGGGGTCGCGGCGGCCGGGCGCGCCGAGCGGGACGCCCAGTACCTGAGAGGAGTCAGGCGGGGGCGAACGACAGGCCGAACGCCGCGGCGACGCCCTCGTTGACGACCCGCCCCGCTCGCACGTTCAGTCCCTTGGCCAGCGCGGGATCGGCCGCCGATGCGGCATCCCACCCCTTGTCGGCGAGCGCCGTGACGTAGGGCAGCGTTGCGTTCGTGAGGGCGCGCGTGGAGGTCTCGGGCACCGCGCCGGGCATGTTCGCGACGCAGTAGTACACGGCGTCGTGGACGGCGAACGTGGGGTCGTCGTGCGTGGTCGGACGCGAACCCTCGAAGCAGCCGCCCTGGTCGATCGCGATGTCGACGAGGACCGCGCCCGCCTTCATGCCCGCCACCATGTCGAGCGTGACGAGCTTCGGCGCCGCCGCACCCGGGATGAGGACCGATCCGATGACGAGATCAGCGGATGCCACCTGCTCCGCGATCTCGTACCGGCTGGAGGCGCGGGTGTGCAGGCCGGCATACCGTTTCTCGAGCTCACGCAGCCGCGGCAGCGAGACATCGATGACGGTGACGTTCGCACCCATCCCGAGGGCGTTCGCCGCCGCGTGCTCGCCGGCCACCCCGCCGCCGATGACGACGACCTTTGCCTTCGGCGTCCCGGCGACCCCGCCCAGGAGGGTGCCGCGGCCGCCTGCGGCACTCATGAGCGTGTGCGCGCCGACGGTGATGGAGATCCGGCCGGCGACCTCGCTCATGGGCGACAGGAGGGGCAGCGACCGATCCGCGGCCTGCACGGTCTCGTACGCCACGGCGGTGGTTCCCGCCGCAATGAGGGCGTCGGTGAGCGGTCGGTCCGCGGCCAGGTGGAGGTAGGCGAAGAGGGTGAGGTCGCCCCGGAGGTGACCGTACTCGGCGGCGATGGGCTCCTTGACCTTCACCACGAGCTCGGTGTCGCCCCAGGTCGATTCGGCGTCCGGCGTGATCGTCGCACCGGCCGCCGCGAAGGCGTCGTCGGAGAGGCGGGAGCCCGCGCCGGCCCCGGACTGCACGAGGACCTCATGACCGCGGGAGACGAGGGCGTCCACACCGGCGGGGGTGATCGCCACCCGGTTCTCGTTGTTCTTGATCTCAGTGGGGACCCCGATGCGCATGGCGGCACGCTCCTCGTCGGCGAGTGATGTGGATTCATCCTGCAGATGATTCGTGACGAACGTGTGACAACGGAACATCCTTCGGTGAAGATGGCCTGGGGACGGAAGAAGGAGACGGAATGACGGCTATTTCGCACGACCGGGCGAAGGATCTTCGACCCGCCGTCGACCTCGACGAGGTCGATCGTTCGATCGTCGACGCCCTCGCCGCCGATGCGCGGCTCACGAACGCGGAACTCGCCGCCCGCATCGGGGTGGCACCGTCGACCGCGCACGCCCGCACCCGCGCGCTGGTGGAGCGCGGGGTCCTCACCGGCTTCCACGCGAGCGTGGACCAGCGGGTCGTCGGTGCGGGACTCCAGGCGATGGTGCACGTGACGCTGCGACCCGGCTCGCGCCACGAGAGCATCACGGAGTTCGCCCACGAGGTGCGCGGGCTCCCCCAGGTCATCCAGATGTTCTTCCTCGGCGGGTCGGACGACTTCCTCATCCACATCGCCGTCGCGGACTCCAGCGAGGTGCGGGCCTTCGTCGTCGAGCACCTCTCCGCGCAGCGCAGCGTCGCGAACACCCGGACGAGCATCATCTTCGACTACCACCGCAATCGCGTCGCCGCCCCGTTCCACTGAGCCGGTAACGACCCGCAACATTGGGCGGCACGCCGGGGCGGCCTGCTTATCCTCGGACCATGTCCGCTCAGAGCCTCCCCGTCCTCGACCTCTCACTGCTCGATCAGGGGCCCGAGGCCGCCGACGCGTTCCGTGCCGAACTGCGCCGGGTCACCCACGAGGTCGGGTTCTTCTACCTCACCGGCACGGGCGTCTCCCCCGAACTCGAGGCCCGCCTCCACCGCGCCGCGCGCACCTTCTTCGCGCTGCCCGACGAGGCGAAGCTCGAGATCGAGAACGTGAAGAGCCCGCACTTCCGCGGGTACACGCGTATCGGCGGCGAGCGCACGCAGGGCCTCGTGGACTGGCGCGAGCAGATCGACATCGGACCGGAGCGCCCGGCGGTGACCGACCCGGACGCCCCCGCCTACGCCGCGCTCGTCGGACCCAACCTGTGGCCGAGCGCCCAGCCCGAACTCCGCGGGATCGCCGAGGAGTGGACGACGATCCTGTCGGACGTGGCCCGGACGCTCCTGCGCGCGTGGGCCGAGGCCCTCGGCGCACCCGCGACCTACTTCGACGACCACTTCGGCGAGGCGCAGACCCTGCTCAAGATCGTCCGCTACCCGGGGTCCGCTGCGCCCGAGCCCCAGCAGGGCGTCGGTGCGCACAAGGATGCGGGTGTCGTCACGCTGCTGTGGGTCGAGCCCGGCAAGGGCGGCCTGCAGGTCGAGCGCGACGGCGAATGGATCGACGCACCCGCCGTTCCGGGATCCTTCGTCGTCAACATCGGCGAACTGCTCGAACACGCCACCGGCGGGTACCTCACCGCGACCAACCATCGCGTCGTCTCGCCCCGGGCACCCGAGGACCGCATCTCGGTCCCGTTCTTCTTCAACCCGTCACTCGACGCCGAGCTGCCCGCGATCGACCTCCCGGCCGACCTGGCCGCGCAGGCGCGCGGGGTGTCGCAGGACCCGCGCAACCCCATCCACGGGCTCCACGGCGAGAACGCGCTCAAGTCGCGGCTGCGGGCGCACCCGGACGTCGCCGCGATCTGGCACCCCGACCTCGTCGCCGCGCGGGCCTGATCCGGAACGACGAAGGCCGCCCCACACCGTGGGGCGGCCTTCTCAAGAATGTTTTGCGCGATTGAACGCTGGGTGCGGTGCCTTATCGACGGAGGCCGAGGCGCTCGATGAGCGAGCGGTAACGGTTGATGTCGACGTCCTGGAGGTAGCCCAGGAGACGGCGGCGCTGACCGACGAGCAGGAACAGCCCACGACGCGAGTGGTGGTCGTGCTTGTGCTCCTTGAGGTGCTCGGTGAGGTCCTTGATGCGCTGCGTCAGCATCGCGACCTGCACCTCGGGGGATCCGGTGTCACCGGGGTGCGTCGCGTACTCTTCGATGATCGCCTTCTTGACGTCTGCTTCCAGTGCCATAGGTGATCCCCTTCCTCTTCGTTGCGCGGCGCCCGACGCCTGATGCGTGGGCTCTCTTTATCCGCGGCCGATCGAACGGCAACCACAGGAGTCTACACGACGGGGACCGAGGTCACCGCCCGCCGTCAGTAGCGCGAGGTCACACCGAGGTACTCGTCCAGCGTGAGGCCGGTCTTCTTCAGATGCGTCGCCACCCCCGTGCCGACGTACCGCAGGTGCCACGGCTCCCAGCGGTAGCCGGTCACCTTCTCCTCGCCTCGGGGGTACCGCACGATGAAGCCGTACCGATGCGCGTTCGCGGCCACCCACCGGCCGGCGCGGGTCTCGCCCCAGGACTGCGAGATCGAATTGACGTCGATGGCCAAACCGGTCTGATGCTCGCTGTGGCCGGGTCGCGCCGAGCGCCGTTCGGCCTCCGCCCTGCCGTGCTGACGGACCTTGCTCGCGAAGACGCTCTGCTGCGAGGCGTAGGAGCGGAAGCCCGAGATGATCGAGAGCGAGACGCCGTCCTTCCTGGCGTCGGCCCGCATCCTCGCCCAGGCGCTCGTCAGCTCCGGACGGAGCCCGTTGCCGTAGGAGGACGGCAACGGGATCGACTTGTTCACGATCAGGATGCCGCGGATGTACATCGGCTTGCCGGGGGCGACGGTGCGGACCGCGGGCGACCCCGCGGAACGCCACTGCGCGGTCGTCACCGGGGTCAGATAGCCGTCCATGCGGTGGAGGATCGAGGACCCCGTCGACAGGCGCACGAACGAATCGCCGGGGATCCGCGAGCGGATGGTCGTCTTGGGGCGGCCCGCCCGCGCGTACTCGGCCGCGCTGAGCGCTTCGACGGTGTCGATGCTCCGGTCGCCGGTCGAGGTCGGCCACGTGACGAGGCCGTAGACGATCGGGGACCATGCCGTCTTGGCGTAGACGACCGGAGCGCGCGCCACCTGCGGCTTCCCGGCGCGCCGGTACTCCGCGGCCGTGATCACCCGGTGCGATCCGTTCGTGCGGACGAAATGCACGGCGGGCGACCAGGCGGCGCGGTACCAGCCGCCGGCCACCACGGAGCCCGCGCGCGGCGAACCCGCCGCGCGCCGCTCCGCCGACGTCATCTTCTTCGTCTTCCCGTCGGGCGTGCGCGCGTAAAGGTCCGACGGCCCGGACTGGTAGCGGAAGTAGCGCGTCGTCGGCACATGTCCCATCAGGCGGACCTTCGGCGAGCCGGCGCTCACGAACGACGTCCGATCGAGCGCGACGACCTTGTCGACACCGCGGTCGTCCGTGCCGTCCGGCCAGGTGATCAGTGCGTACACCTGAGGGGACCACGTCACCCGCCCATAGGTGACGGGAAGGGTGCGGATGCGGGGACTCCCAGCGGCCTTCCACTGCTCCCTCGACAGCGCGGTGACGCTGCCGTCCGTCCGGGTGCGGTAGACCCGCGGGTCGGTGGACCACGGCGTGCGGTAGTAGCCGTGGACCGTGACCGCCGGGGACGGGGATGCCGTCGGTGTCGGGGTGGGTGTCGGTGCCTGGGTCGGCGTGGGCGAGGGCGTGCCGGTGGGCGCCGCGGTCTGCGCCGATGCCGCGCCGGGCGTCAGGACCACGGTCAGCGCGAGTACCGCCGCGGCGAGCACCGCCGTCCACCGTGCCCGCGGGCGTTCGTTCCCCATGGTGCTCACCTTAGGGCAGAGCCCGGGCGCACGTGTGGCCCGACCGAGGAACGGCCGGGCCACACGTGAGACGTCGGATCAGGCGACGTCGAGCAGATCGATGATGAAGATCAGCGTCTTGCCGCCGAGGAAGTGTCCACCGGCGGGACCGTACGCGAGGTGCGGCGGGATGACGAGTTCACGCCGGCCGCCCACCTTCATCCCCGGGATCCCGTCCTGCCATCCCTGGATCAGGCCGCGGAGCGGGAACTGGATGCTCTCGCCGCGGTTCCAGGACGAGTCGAACTCCTCACCGGAGAGGTACTCGACGCCCACGTAGTGGACAGTGACGGTGTCGCCGGGCTTCGCCTCGGCACCGTCCCCCTCGATCAGGTCGCGGACGACCAGGTCAGCGGGTGCGGGACCCTGAGGCGCGTCGATCTCGGGCTTGGTGCGGTCTGCAGTCATGAGTCCATCCAACCCGAGGCGCTCTCCGTGGTCAAAGCCGTCAGGCCTGGACGGAACCCTGGAGGTCGAGCTCGATGGTGACGTCCTTGCCGACGAGCACGCCGCCGGTCTCGAGCGCCGCGTTCCAGGTCAGACCGAAGTCCTCGCGGTTGATGACGGTCTTCGCCGTCGCACCCGCCTTGTAGTTGCCCCACGGGTCGGTGCCGAAGCCACCGAAGTCGACCTCGAAGGTGACGGGCTTGGTGACGTCCTTGATCGTGAGGTCGCCGTCGACGAGGAAGTCGCCGCCCTCGACGCGCACACCGGTCGACGTGAAGGTGATCTCGGGGTAGGTCTCGACGTCGAAGAAGTCGGCGCTGCGGAGGTGACCGTCGCGGCCCTCGTCCTTGGTGTCGAGCGATGCCGCGTCGACCTTCGCCTCGAGAGTGGCCTCGAGCGGGTTCTCCGGGGCGACGAGGGTCGCCTCCTTGACGTTGAAGTGGCCACGGACCTTCGAGATCATCATGTGGCGGACGCTGAAGCCGACCTCGCTGTGCGAGGCGTCGAGGATCCAGGTCCCCGCCTTGTAGCCAGGGATGTCGAGGGTCGCGGTGGAGTCGGTCATGGTGGTCCTTCGTCTGGGGGTCCGGAGTGCTCCGGCGGTCGAGAGGGCAAAACGTCGCCGCATCCGATCCTATTCCCCTGAATGGAAAAACCTGCCGCGGGCGGGGGTCTTGACAGCGTCGGGAGTGAGCGGGATCATTTCTCCAAGCCAACTCAGCGCCCGGAAGACTCGCAGGCATCGCCGCGGCACCGGGCGCTGAGTCTTTTCTCCGGCAGTCCCCTCAGCGGGCGAGGACGTCGGCTCGGGCCCGCGTGGCGCGCTCGAGGTAAACGCGCTCGTCGACGGCGGCCGCAGGGTCGCGGCCGGTCACCACGCGCTGCCGCGCGGCGGCCAGCGAGGTCGCCTCGGCGATGAAGCGCCGCATCGCCGCGGACCGGTCCCCCGGCAGCGTCCGCGCCCAGGCGACCGCACGCGCGCGACCGGCGCGGGTCGCCAGCATGTCGACCTCGCCGGGCGAGAACCACCCCGCCGCGGCGTAGTCGCCGAGTCGCGCGCGGGTCAACCGTGCCTCCTCGCGTCGCAGCAGGACGACACCGACGATGAACAGCACGAACAGCGGTACCTGGAGTGTCGTGTAGAGGGCGAAGAAGTCGGCGAACACGGCGGAACCGTTCCAGAGGGCGTGCAGAGCGATGGCCCCGACGATTCCGAGGAGCCACCGCGGTGCCGCCGCGGAGCCGCGGAGCCCGATCCGCGCGGCCCGGCCGAGCGCGTACCCCGTCACTGCCGTGAACATCACGTGCGCGAACGGCGACAGGACCCCACGGAGGAAGAACGTGTAGGCGGCGCTCTCGACACCCTCGGTGATGAGGCTGTCGGCGAAGTAGAGGATGTTCTCCGTGAAGGCGAACCCCGCCCCGACGAGGGCGCCGTAGACGACACCGTCCACCGGTCCGTCGAAGGCGCGGCGCGCGGCGACGAAGACGAGCAGCACCCCCGCGCCCTTGGCGAGCTCCTCCACGATCGGCGCCTGCACGACAGCCGACAACGTCTCCGGCACCTGCGGGACGACGAGACCGATGACGAGGTCGACCGCCAGGGTGAGGGCGACGGATGCCACCGCCCCCCACGCGAGCGCGAACACCACCAGGCCGCTGGGCTCCGGCTCCCAGCGGTCGATGATCCGGACCGCGACCAGGACGAGCGCGAGCGGGACGAGCGCCAGGACCCCCGCGACGACCGCGGCGACGGGGCCGAGGAAGGTCAGGAAGTAGGCCGCGAGGCCGAGCGCCACCAAGACGAGCACGATGCCCACGATCCAGAGGATCGTCCGCCCGGCTCCCGGCGTGGGCACGGGCAGGTCCCGGCGCGGCGGACCCGGCGGGGGCGTCGCCGGCATCGAATGGGTCGGCTGCGCTAGGGCGTGTTGATCAAGAGGTTGCGCTCCTCGGTGGGTGAGTCTTGAACGGTGACGCGACAGGAGATCTCTGACGAGGTGTGGGCCGTGATGGAGCCGTTGATGCCGACGGTGACCGGTCGGTCGCGGCCGTGGACGGATCACCGGCTCGCTATCGAGGGGATGGCGTGGAAGTACCGGACCGGTGCGCCGTGGCGTGACGTTCCGGAACGGTTCGGGAAGTGGAACTCGATCTACAAGCGGTTCAACCGGTGGGCCGGG
>NZ_JBMWDR010000012.1:0-58101 GCF_049545525.1 Microbacterium sp. NPDC064942
GATCAACGCCCAGTCCTCCAAAGTGATCACTCTCCAATCGTTGAGTGTTCACTTTTCAAGCGCCGCTACTGTCCAGTTTTCGAGCGCCGTCGACAGCCAAGGCCCGTCAAACGTACGATAGGCCCCTGAAGCTTTGTCCCCCTTTTGGTGGACAAAGCTTGCAAGAGGGTAAACAATTGTGGTGGGGGAGGGCGCAGGAGCGGTCCGTGTTTGGGGCCACGGCTGCTTCCTCGTAAGGGGGTAAAGATGACGGAAGCTGTGCAACGCGCGATAGACGCTGCCGAGCGAGCTGATCCAAACATCCGGATCGTCTACACAGAAGCGATCGCGGCCGACACGTATTACCTGCGGCCGCAACGGTCCAGCGCAACACTATTTGTGAACCTCGCGTACGCTCCGCCAGGCAGAGCTAGCTGACAGGTCGCATCCGCAAACTCTTCGCCGCTGGTGGTCCCAGCCTGGCGGCAGATCCCTAATCAAGCCGGCGCATCGCCACCCCATCCCCTCAACCCCCAAACCGCTCCCACCGTCCTCGCGGGCGGTGTTGGTCCGACGTTCCCGCTTCCGCCGAAACGCCCTCGACAATGGCGCCAGCGCGGCTGCAATGGCGCCGCCGGTGGTTGCACCGGCCGTTCAGCTCGTCATCTGGTGCGTTCGAGGCCGAGCCGGGGACCCACGATCGAAAGGAACGCAGCTGCAACGAGAACTGCTACTCCACCTGCCGTGGTCCCGCCAGGTAGCCCGGACGTGATCGGATTGTCCGCGAGCGCGGAGACGTAGATCACCAGGGCAGCCACAATCACTAGCAGTGTCAACAGCAAGCGCCCTATGTCCGGGCGCTCGTCTCTTGCCAAGACCGCGCGAGCGTCGACCCACGTGAGCACGATGATGAGCGAGGTCAGGGCAACAGCAAAGATCAAGCCTCCGACGACCAGCCACGGGGTATCTCCCGCGAACGCGGCCACCGCGATGTATAGGGCTAACCCTTCGGCCGGGATGTACCGCGCAAGAGAAGCGAGCGCATCTAACACGGGACGTTGCGGACCGCCAAGCTGTCGCGTTGTCGGTGGGTAGAAGGCGCGTTCGGCATAAGACAGTGCACTCATGAATCACCCCAAATTGATCCAGACGGCGTCAACTTTGACGCCTGCCATTTTGTATACCCCTATCTGCTGTCATCCATAACCCTCGGAGCGACCGGTGAGCGGATGCCGACCGGTTCGCGCGCAGCTCCGTGGTTGCGACCACGGCGACGCTCTCCGCAGAGGAGGAAGCTGTGCGTCGCGCTCAACGCGGACTCGTTACGTAAGAGACCCCGTCACTGCTGCCGACTACGCTCCCACGAAGCCCCGAACCACGTTCGACACGTCGCGTCAGCTCGACGGCCAAACAGTGGAGAGGAGGAGACAAGGATGAGGGTCGATGACACTGACGGCGTAGGCGAAACACCCTGCGGATCGCACTTACGGTCGGCGCCGCAATTCGGGAGCGCCCGCGACCCGCCTGCCGTTAGAGGTACTGGTCCCGGGCTGCCTGGCGGATGGAGTGATCCCGGATGTCCTCCCAGTCGAGGACCACGACGCCGTGCTGGCCCACCGGGTCATCGCACCGATCCAACAGACGCTCGGTGAGGATGGACACGTCACCGCACTCACTGACGTCGAGAAAAGTGACCGTGACATCGCGCGCGTTGTCGCGTTCGAGCTCGGCGTGGACGCGCGCGCCCAGCGACGAGGCGATGCGATTGAACGCAGATGCGTGCCGTGGAGCCAGCATGACGGCGAAGACGAGATGACGGATGCCGGTGTGCCGTTTCGTCTCGACGGCCGCCAGGGAAGCGATGGCGCGGAGCCTGTCCTTCCCACTCTGCCGAGTGTGGTCTCGCAGATCCGCGAAGGCGAGGACTGCACGAGGACGCTCGCTGCCGCGTCCGTCGAGAGCGTGCTGAGCATTGGTCAGCGCGGTGATTCCCCGGGCCACGGAGGTATCGGTGTCGCCGAGGGTGAGGACCGAGTGTTCCATCACGAGCTTTCGTTCGAAGGGAACGGTCGTCCGACCGCTGCCGACCAGACTTCCCGGCTCACCATTCGTTGCCCGAGAGACCCTACTCCGCTGTCCTCGGTTTCGCGTGAGGCGCGTCCTGGTAGATGTCCGGTGTGCCGTCGGCATCCTCATCGATCGTCTCTTCCGCCTGGATCTGGCGATAGCGACGATTGCGGGCGACCAGGATGGCGGAGGCGATCAGACCGGCGACGACCGACGCGATCATGATCGCGATCTTGGCATCATCGGCCTCGGTCGACCCGGCCGGGAAGCTGAGCTCGGCGATGAGGAGCGACACGGTGAATCCGATGCCGGCCAGCAGCGCAACGCCGAGCATGTCGATCCATCGCAACGCGGGGTGCAGGCGGATCTTGGTCACGAGGGTCAGGGTGCGGACCGCGAGGAGGATGCCGATGGGCTTGCCGAGCACGAGCCCCGCGACGATGCCGAGCGCGACCGGGTCGGTCGCGGCCCGGAGGATGCCGTCCGCGCCGCCCACGGCCACACCGGCGGCGAAGAACGCGAACACCGGAACGGCGAAGCCGGCGGACAGCGGACGGAACCGGTGCTCGAACTCATGCGCCAGGTCGGTGGCACGCGGGCCGTCGGTCGCGCCGCGCGCGGGCTTGACCGGGATCGTGAAGGCGAGGGCGACGCCCGCGATCGTGGCGTGCACCCCGGACGCGTGCAGGAACCCCCACGCGACGAATCCGATCGGGAGCAGCACGAGCCAGGCGGCGAAGGGGCGGTTCGCGAACAGCGACCGGTAACGCCGTGCGACGAACCCGTAGCTGGCGACGACACCGGCCGCCACGAGCAGCGGCACCACAGCGATCTCATCGGTGTAGAAGATCGCGATGATGCCGATGGCGATGAGGTCGTCGACGACGGCGAGGGTCAGTAGGAAGATGCGGAGAGGGCTGGGAAGGTGCGAACCGACGAGAGCGAGCACCGCGACGGCGAAGGCGATGTCGGTTGCGGTGGGGATCGCCCAGCCCTGGGCCAGTCCCTCCTGGCCGCGGACGACCGCCACGTAGATCAGTGCCGGCACCGCCACGCCGCCGATCGCGGCGGTGACCGGCACGACAGCCGTGCTGAAGCGTCGCAGGTCGCCGACGACGATCTCCCGCTTGAGTTCCAGACCCACGAGGAAGAAGAAGATGGCCAACAGGCCGTCAGCCGCCCACGCGCCCAGGGAGAGCTCGAGGTGCCACGGTTCGTAGCCGAAGCGGAAGTCGCGCAACGCGAAATAGCTGTCGGATGCCGGTGAGTTGGCCCACGCGATGGCCACGACCGCTGCGACGACGAGGAGTGCACCCCCCACGGCCTCTTTACGGAGGATCGCCGACACTCGCGCGGCTTCGGCATAGCCGCGCCACCGGGGCGCGCGCAGCTCGGTACGGTCAGAGCTGGGCGCAGTCACAGGAGATCCTCCGGAGGGTCGACGAATGGTGATGTCGACCAGGCTTCCCGACGCGCCGTTCCCCATTCTATCGGACAGGACCGGGAGAACTATGCGAGACCCATCCGCTGGGCTACGGTGAGCACCCATGACTCTCGGTCCCGATCCGCGCAGCGATGCCGCGCTTGCCCGCGGTCGGGCGAGGTCCAGCCTCCGAACTGTCGAGTCATTCCTCAGACGCTCTCCGGCCCAGGCCGCGGTCGCCATCTTCGTGGCGGCCGCCGTCATCTTCTCGTCGTTGCTCGCGCTTCCGATCGCGACCGTCGACGGCCGGTCGATGCCGGCGCAGGATGCCGTGTTCACAGCGGTGTCCGCCATCACCGTCACCGGTCTGACCACCGTGGACACCGCAGCCGTATGGTCGCCGTTCGGACTCGGTGTCATCCTCGTGGCCATCGAGGTCGGCGGACTCGGCGTCATCACCCTCGCTCTCCTGCTCGCTCGCGCCGTGACCCGGAAGCTGGGACTCGGGGGACGGGTCTTCGCGCAACAAAACATCGGGGCACCCGAGCTCGGCGAAGTGCGGAACCTGCTGACCATCGTCGTGGTGACAACACTGACGGTGCAGGGCGTCCTCGCCGTCGTGCTCGCGCCGCCGTTCATCGTCACGGAAGGATGGGCGGAGGGTATCTGGCACGCGGTCTTCTACGCGGTCTCCTCCTTCAACAACGCCGGCTTCACGACCCATGTCGGCGGTCTCGGCGTCTACGAGGGCAACCCGTTCGTCCTCGTCCCGATCATGGTCGGTGTCTTCGTCGGCTCCTTCGGGTTCCCCGTGTTCCTGACCCTCATCAAGAACCGGTGGGACCACTCACGCTGGACGCTCCACGCCAAGCTCACCCTGTCGACCACGGTCATCCTGATGCTGGTCGGTGCGGTGGCGTGGACCGTGTTCGAATGGTCGAATCCAGCCACCGTCGGCGGAATGTCGCCGGGGGAGAAGATCTTCCACGGCCTGTTCGCCTCGACGATGATGCGCTCGGGCGGCTTCGCTATCACGGACTCCGCGGCGTCGACGACGACCACCCTTCTCCTCAGCGACGCGCTCATGTTTGTGGGCGGCGGATCCGCATCCACCGCGGGCGGCATCAAGGTCACGACCCTGGCCGTCCTCTTCCTCGCGATCGTCGCGGAGGCACGGGGCACGAAAGACGTCCGGGTGGCCCGTCGCACGATCCCCGACAGCATCCTCCGGGTCGCGATCAGCGTGACGTTCCTGGGCGCCTCGCTCGTGCTGACGGCGACGACGCTGCTCACGCTGACGCACGACGCGCCACTGGACCGCATCCTCTTCGAAGTCATCTCGGCCTTCGCGACCTGCGGACTCTCCGTCGGGCTGTCGGCTGAACTCGACCCTTTCGGCAAGTACGTGCTGTCGGTGCTCATGCTCGCCGGCCGCATCGGACCGATCGGCCTCGCCGCCGCACTGGCCGTCCGGCATCGCAACGTCATGTACACCTATGCGAGCGAGCGACCCATCATCGGGTGATGCTCACGAGGGTGCGGTGAAGCGCTGCATCTCTTCGCCCGATCTCGCTTACGGTCAGCCGTCGGCGGTCGCCTCACGCCGACGCCGGAACGGCAACGGTCTGTGCGATCACGATCACCCCGGCGATCGCGACGGCCGCTGCGACGGCGATGGGGTCGTCACGGACCTTCACGATGGTGAAAGGAATAAGGATGATGAGCGCAGCGACGACACCACCGACCAGGAGCGAGAGGGGGAACCACGCACCGGCCAGGCCGGCGACCTGACCAATCAGGGCGAAGATGCCCGCACCGATCATGACACCGGTGCCGAGCGCGACAGACCCGGGGAGCGAGATTCGTGGAGTGTTCGAGGATGTCTTGGTCATCGGTTCCAATAGTCAGTTCGCGGCGTCCTCGAACAGGGCGCTGTTGTCGACGTGGCTGAGGGTGTAGGCGGGCGCTAGGACAGCGCCGACCGCACCGCGCGCCGGTCGGATCGGTTGAGCTCGGATGCTGCGCGGCTGAGCGCGTCGTGGGCCATACGTCGGAATGCGGCTGCCTCGTCGGGCGCCGTGTCGCGCAAAGCCCGTAGGCACTTCTGCAGTCGGATCTGCACCTCGACGAAGCCGGCACCGTCGCGCGCGATGGGACGGAAGGCATCCGTCACCAACTCGTCGACATTCGTTCGTGCGGTCCACACACGCGAATACTCGACGTCACGATTCTGCTCGCGTGCCTGGAGTGCGGCGGTGAGCACCCGCTGCAGAGCGGCGATCACCTCAATGGCGGTGCCGGGGTCGTTCGTCGAAGGCGACAGTGCCCGGCTGCCGATCTCGGCCAGGGCGATCACACCGAGGCGTGGGTCCTGGTCGTAATCCCGGTGGCGGCCCAGGATGAACGCGCTCCGAACTCCGCTGTCGACGTCGTCGGTGACGTTCCCGCGGATGTGTACGAGCGGATGCCGGACATCGGCAACCGTGCCGGGGATTGCGGTGACGTAGATCTCGCAGTTGTGTTTTGCGGCTAGGGCGTCGAGAGCCGCGACATCCACGTTGAGCACGTACTCGCCCTCGAGCGCGGTGATGGGGGTGGCGTCGGCGGGCATACTCCTGAGCTCACGGGCGCCATAGGTCGGGTGCTTCGCGAAGTCGACGAGGGTGCGTGTCGCGGCATCCTCGACCCGGTCGATGACGTCGGCCATGCGTCCGAAGCGGGCGAGGTGGCCGATCCAGCGGAGGAGTGTGACGACGATGATCGCGATGACGATGAGGGTGCCGAAGAAGAGGATCGTGCGTCCTTGCTCGGTGTAGTACCCCGTCGACAGGGCGATGATCCCGACAAGCGCGAAGACGAATGCGCCCACGAAGGTTGACAGCGCGTTCTGCGATGTCGGGTCGGCGATGAGAAGTTTCGTCGACCGGGGCGTGGCGATGGTGGTGGCCGACGAGTACGCCGTGACCATTGCCGTGATCGAGAACGTCGTCGCCGTCAGCATGGCGGTCGCAATGATCTGCAGGAGGGAGTCGACCGAGTTCTGCCCGAGCTCGACGCGTAGTTCGAAGGGGATGACAGATCCGACGACACCGGCGGCGAGGGCGAAGAGCATCGCCGCCACAGTGAAAACGACTGCCCGGACCCAGACGGTACGCATGAGCCGCCGGAGGAGCGTGAGGGCGGTGGGGGAGGACACGGTCATGGCGACAGTCAACCGTGTTTCAGTAGTCCCCGGTCGCGTCGTGCGGTCTGCTGCGGTGGAAGCGGCGCAGGTGCACGTGGCGTGTCAGTCGGATAACCGGGCGGATCATCAGCTGGATGCTGCCGAGCAGGAAGAACCAGGTGCCAGCCGTCGTGGTGTTCTCGGAGAAGAAGAGGATGCTGCCGATGACGAACCATCCTGCGACGAGGATGTCATTCAGGATGCTCGCCACCTCGTACTTCCGGCGGATGACGACCTCATCGGGACCCAGCGGAAGGCGAATCGTCCGGTCGTTCGAGGAGGGTTGCGAGGTCATCAGACAATGCAACCACCCCGGCCGATGATCACAACCGCCCGGCGTGAGCGATGGGGGTCATCAGTCTTCGGCCCCACTTCGGCCCCGATCGCGAAGCGCGCCGTTCCCGAATGATGGTTCGACGTCACCGAGTGCTGAGGCGTTCCCCATGTTCGCGCAGGGGATGACGCTGATGGTGCCGTTGCTTTCTAGGGTCACCGCACCGACGGATGCGAGGTCGCCTTGTCCGCTCGACCGGATTGCCTGAAGGACATCGGCTCGCGCGACGCGGTGTCGCTGGAGGGCTTCGTCGTCGATGACGCCGTCCTTCACGAGCTGGGCTGGCTTCGCGGTGACCATGCGCCGAAGAGCCGGGACCCGTTTGGTTGCGAACGCCACGATCACCTGAAGTGTCAGGAGGAGCGCGAGCGCCACTGCTCCGTCAACGAACGCGACATCGGACGACAGGAGGATGGTCGCGAGAGTGGAACCGAGTGCGACCGTGACGACGAGGTCGAACGCGTTCAGCTGCGCCAGCGCACGTTTTCCGGCGAGGCGGATAAGCGCCACAACGCTGACATAGGACGCCAGTCCCACCAGAAGCACACGGGCCACGCCCGGCCAGTCATCGAACCACATGGGCGTCTCCTCCATGGCACGACCGCTCCGCCTTGCGAGCAAATGCCGGTGTCTCGCGTTCGGCGGCCTCCGAGGCGGTGCGGGCCGGTCCGTTCGCGCGGATGTCGTCGATCAACCAGGACATCTCCAGGATCTCCTCGCGTTGTGTCTGACTGATCGACACTGCGAGCTCGCACACCCGTACATCCGCGAGATGCGCTCGTTCGGATCGCGTGATCGCGAGCGAATGATGGGGAATCATTCCGCTCATATAGGCGGTGTCGTCCACGGTGGCTTGTGAGCGGTCCAGGGCGACACCGCCGCCGATAAGAAGCACGCCGATCGCGACGAGGACGACGTTGGCTCGCGGGCTCCTGTACATCCCCGCCATCCACGCGAACATCACCAGCACCATCGTCCCGCCCATGGTGAGGGTCATGAAGATACGACTTTCGCTGAGGCGGACATGCCCCAACTCCCAGGTTCCCGCGAACATTGCCCAGTACATGACCACCATGCCGGTGACGGTCATCGCGGCAAACTTGAGGTAGGGCCTCCATCGCGAACTCCGGCTGGAGTCGGTGTGCGCGTTCTCGGGTCCCTGTCCTCGAGCGCTCATGCGCCTTGCACGTAGGGAGGAACCTCCACCCCCTGGGAGTCGACGTCTTCCGACGACTCGACGACGTGCGACGAACCGAGGTTTTCCGCGATGCGTTCCCCGTTCGCGACCGCCTGGGCAGCGTCGGTGAAGACCCACTTCAAGTCAAGTTCACCCTCGACGATGTTCTCCCACACGCCGTTGCGCTCTCGGGTGTGGACGTCGCCGACCGTCACTGTGAGATCTCCTCGACGGTCGCACCAGTCGCCGCGAACGAAAGAGCTCTGGCCACGTCCGCCTGCGCGATGATCCCGACGAGGTCGTGTCCGTCGATGACCGGCAGCCGGCGGATCTGGTGCTTTCGCATCGTCGCCAGTGTCTCCTCAAGGCTGTCATCAGCGCCGATGGTGACGGGCTTTCCTTCTGCGAGGTCTCCCGCGGTGGTGCGCGTCGGGTCGCCACCCCGCGCGACGCACATCACCACGATGTCCCGGTCTGTCAGCATGCCTTTGAGTCGCTGGTCATCCCCGCAGATGGGCAAACTTCCGACATCCAAATCCTTCATCAGCCGTGCCGCGTCGACGAGTGTTTGGTGCTCCCCGACACACTCGGGCGTCGTGGTCATGATCTCTCTTGCGGTTGCCATCATGGCCCCTTTCAACGGTGATCCTGTGACGAGTCGGCGACGATACGAGCCGTCCCCGGGACGCGGGAGGGGCCTTGACAAGCCGACAGATAGGTTGCTGGAGCCGCCTGACGTCTACGTCATCATCAACGAGCAGCCCATAGACCTTTCGCCGCGACGCTGTTACGGTCGAAAACCGTTTGCTCTGCTCACTACGGATCGTCCGGCACGTACCTGCCGGTGAAGGAGAAGAAACAATGGCGTCCGTCACGTTCGACAACGCAACCCGTCTGTACCCCGGTGGAACCCGCCCCGCGGTCGACAAGCTCAACCTCGAGGTCGCCGACGGCGAGTTCCTCGTCCTGGTCGGCCCGTCCGGCTGTGGTAAGTCCACCTCGCTCCGCATGCTCGCGGGTCTGGAAGAGGTCAACTCCGGCTCGATCCGCATCGGCGACCGCGACGTCACCGACGTCCCGCCGAAGGACCGCGACATCGCGATGGTGTTCCAGAACTACGCGTTGTACCCGCACATGACCGTCGCCGAGAACATGGGCTTCGCGCTCAAGATCGCCGGTGTCGGCAAGGAGGAGCGCGCCGCTCGCGTCCTCGAGGCCGCCAAGCTCCTCGATCTCGAGCAGTACCTGACCCGCAAGCCGAAGGCCCTCTCGGGTGGTCAGCGTCAGCGTGTCGCCATGGGTCGTGCCATCGTCCGTCAGCCCCAGGTCTTCCTCATGGACGAGCCGCTGTCGAACCTCGACGCCAAGCTCCGCGTCCAGACGCGTACGCAGATCGCGTCGCTGCAGCGTCGCCTCGGCGTCACCACGGTCTACGTCACGCACGACCAGACCGAGGCCCTCACGATGGGTGACCGCATCGCGGTCCTCAAGGACGGTCTGCTCCAGCAGGTCGGCACCCCGCGCGACCTGTACGAGAAGCCGAACAACGTGTTCGTCGCCGGCTTCATCGGCTCGCCTGCCATGAACCTGTTCCCGGCGAGCCTCGCCGAGGGCGGCATCCAGTTCGGCACCGAGGTCGTCCCGCTCGACCGCGACACGGTCGGCCGTGCCAACGGCAGCCAGGTCACCGTGGGTGTGCGTCCCGAGGACATCGAGGTCGGTCCCGCCGACGGTCGCGGCCTCGCGGTCCAGGTGGACCTCGTCGAGGAGCTCGGCGCAGACGGCTACCTCTACGGCCACACCGAGATCAATGGCAAGCGCACCGACGTCGTCGCCCGTGTCGACGGCCGCAACCACCCGAACGCAGGCGAGACGGTCACCCTGGCCGCCAAGCCGGGCCACGTCCACGCGTTCGACCTCGAGTCGGGCGACCGCCTCAACGACAGGTCCCAGGCCGGGCAAGTAACACGTTGAGGCGTTGTGAAGCCGTTGTCTGGCCCGAATCGGAGGGCGTGCTCGCCGGTTCGCAAGCGTTCCTCGGGCCAACCGGACACTTGCCCTAGCCGCTGCGAAGGGTGGAACCGACGCTACGGCCGCGATCGCGGCTTCAAGTAGCTCCCTACCCAATTACGCTCTCGAGGGAGAGGCTCGCTGACATAACGGTGATTATCGGTTGGTCGGGGAGTGGCGCGGAAGTGCCGAGTCGGTAGCGTGAGCGCAGGCATCACGGTCGCGCGCACATCCACGAAAACCCGCGCGGTGCGCTGACGTGAAAGCCACGCCGTTCGAGCTGGTCGCGCGCCGCCACGGCGAAGTCGAGACTGCACCTGGACTGCGAAGTCACTCAGTAGTACGAGGCCGTACATCGAAAAGGACGCCCGCAGAGGCGTCCTTTTCGGTTTCCATCTCATGGATCAGCTCTGGTCACCGATCTTCGAGTCGGCGGCGTCTTCGCCGGCGTTGATCTTGTCGTCGAAGTTCCCGCCGGACGCGGAGCTTGCCGCGTCGCCGGCTTTGTCGATCGCGGCGTCGGACGTTTGCTCGCCCTTCTCACTGTTGACGACGTCCTTCGCCTTGTCGCCGAGACCTCCGAGGTCTGCCATAGCGCCTCTCCTTCCTGAGCCCGGATATTGCTGAACAGCCGCAGTCTCGACTCCACCGTGCGCGAACGCGACGGGGGTTGACAACGGCACGCAGCCGGATGCAGCTCAGCGAGCGTCGACCCGAAGGCCGACAACCATGTCGCCCGAGCGGCGCGCGCTATGCGGCGTATCAAGTCGTGTGCGCATCGGACCGATGAGCTAACACGCCTTGTGGCCGTCTTGCGTTGCGGGTACAAACTAGGAAATGCAGGCTGCCGCTCCCCCGGGTGCGGTGGGTGAAGCGTCAGTCCCTCGACGTTTCACGTGATCTCGGGAGGTACCGAGGTCGCACTTTCGGGCAGGTCGTTTTCGGTGCGACCTGCCCGAACAGCCCGTTCGAACTCGGGGTCTTTGCGGTTGCCACCCGGGCGAACAATCTGAAGCGGTGACAGGAGATCTGGTGAGTCGTGAGCTGAAGCCTCACCCGGTAGCCAGCTCGGTGAGGCATCGGGTGAGTCACGCCGCGCGCGGTAGACGAAGAAGCGCAGCTGCGGCGTTCTTGCACCCGTGAGGTGAGGGCAAACCGTACTGCACGGTCACCAGTTCATGCAGGTCGCTCGCGAGTTCGTCGAGCGCCGGCTGGTGCTCCAAAGCGTTGACCAGAGGGGCAATGAGGTCGTCATATTCGCTACTGGGCCAGGCTGCGCTGATGGCTCGGACGCCGATGGGGTCCCAGTCCCACAGCACGGACCGTACGTGCGCCGCGGCGGGGTCGGTGTCGTGCGAGTCGGTCATCCCACCAGGGTGTCACCGTGCGACGACCGCTTCGTGAACGCGGAAGACGCGAACGTGACAGCTGGCTGAAGATTCGCCGAGCAAGCTGAGGAGTGGTCGTGCACAGGTGGACGGTTAGTTGGCGTCTTCATCTTCTTCGGCATTGAAGTGAGAGGGGGTGTCTGTGTAGCCCGCGGCGAGACCATCGGGATTGGCAGGAATTGTTCCGTCCTTGCCGAGCCCGTCGGGCTCGTTCGCGAGTGATGTTGGGGTTGCCGTGTTGGCGTTTTCGGACGCGGCAACGATCTTGTCTTTGAGGCTTTCGGCCGAGATCCCTGTGTGCGTGCGCGACGGCTGTGCAGCGTTTTCGTCAGTGGTGGCCAATTCGTGCTGACCTCTCATGGGTGTTCTGTGGATGCCAGGGATCATGGCTCTTGATGCGCGGGCGGGTCGTCGCTGCCACTGTCCGGGTCGGCGGTTTGCGCCCGTTCGGCTCTTCCGAAGAGGCGCCCTCCTAGGACCCAGGATGCGACCGCGACTGCGAACAAGACGGTCCCGGCAACTCGCCAGCCGACAGCATCGGGAACGATCCAGCAGTAGATGCCGACTGCTGCGGCTACGAACCCGGCGATCAGGACGATCACTGCTCGTCCGTGTGAGGTCATCGCGTGGGCTCCGTTCATGGTGGCGCCGGCCCACACCCGGACCGGCGCCGCACAGTTCTTTCCTGGGCAGTAGCCCCAGCCATGGTGCGCCGTGTGATGTCGGCGCGAGACCGCCTTACTGCGTAAGCATGGGCCACGTCGTGCTGCTCATGAACGGGGATTGACATGGGTGGGGGGCGCCCACGCGGGTAGGCTGCAGCGTTGCCGAGGCTAGCGACTCGGCAATACGATCGTCGCTACAGGCGGGCAGGGGGTTTGTGCTGGACAGGGTCAGGTCGATCTCTGTGACCGTCGCGCTACTCGGGGGGCTGACCCTTGGCCTGTTCTTCACCTGGTGCGGGATCTTCGGCCCCGATGGCCCTCAAGACGTGCAGTGGAACTGGGGCGTCATCTTTCCCGGGGCGGTGTTGACCGGGATATGCGCAGTGCTCCTCGTGCTTCTTCCGCGGCACCGGTAGCTTGTGCGGCGCCGTCGGGGCGCATCGTAGTGACCAGGGTCGCGTCGACGCTAGGGCTGCGGGGTCGCCAGCCGTGCTGCTCAGAATCTGGGCATGTACGCCCGGTACTTTCTCCAGGTGGGCCGCTCGACGGGGAGATGAGTCGGGTGTTGCCCGCGAATACGTCCTGACCGGGCGCCGCGTGCTCAGTGCCGGCTGCAACGGAGGGTTGTCTGTCGCGAAGTGGGGGGATATCGAGTTCGCCGCTCTCCTCATCGAGAAGAGCACGGCGCGTACCGCGTTCGAGTCACTGTTGGCCGAGCGCAGCCTGCCGGTGGATGCTGCGATCGACGCACTTCCCCTCGACATGGAGATGCGGCACGCGTTGTCGAAGTTCCGGTGGGCTGCTGCTCGGTACGAGCAGTGGTTGCGCCGGTGACGACTCGCCTGGTGGTGCTATTGAGACAGTTCCCCGTCGAGTCGGTCCAGCAGAAGCTCGAGCGCGATTTCGAACTCTTCCTTGCTGCGATCCTCGCTCAGCAGTGAGCGGAGGCGCCGGACCTCGGGGACGTCGTCGAGCGTCGCGCGGCCGTCCTGGTTCGGGATGGATGCGCCGCCTTCGTCGAGCGGGACGTCGTCGGGGCCGAACTGTGCTCCGCGGATGGTTGTTTCTAGGAGCAGCTGGCCGAGGAGGAAGCTGGTGAAGGCGCGGTACGCGCTGACGGCCTGGGCGTCCGTGAACCCTTGAGCGATGAGCGCACGAAGGAACGTGTTGACGACTTCCACGCTGCGAAGCGGTGGACGAAGCCACGGGGCGGCGGGATGGCGGGTCGCGATCAGCGGGAATGCCTTGGGGTGTTCCACGGCGATGTCCCGGATCGTGTGCGCGAGCTTCTGAAGGAATGCCTGCCAGTGCTGGTCGAGCTCGTCGTCCATCGTGGCGGCGAGGTCTGCCAGGAGCGAGGCGACGACGCCTTCGAGGAGGTCTTCTTTTCCGTGTACGTGTCGGTACAGCGACATCGCTTCAACGCCTAGTCGTTGGCCGAGGCTGCGCATCGACAATCCCTGCGGCCCGGACTGATCAACCAGCTCCAGGGCCGCGTCGATGATCACCTCGCGGGTGAGTTTGTTGGACGTGGTGTTGGACTGCTTGGTCATGTGAAGCCTCCGCCTCGATCCTCCCCCGTCTTCCTGGGTTCATGGTCACATTCGGGTACGCCAATACGCATGCTTACACCGTAAGCTAGTGCCAGCCCCGCGCCGTCTCGACGCCCAGAACGAAACGATGCAAAGCCCTTCCGCACCATTTCGAAACCCTTTTGCCCTTCCAGGAAGACGCGACGATGAACGGCACCTCTCTGAACGATCACGCCCGGAACCCTGCGACGCTGTCGACGGCGTCGGCAGCACCTGCTCCGGATCCCGCTCGTGATGGTTCCGGACTGGCGAGCACATCCGGAACGTCGTTTCACAGCCACGCCACACTGCAAGGGTGGCTCGCGGAATTCTTACTTCCCGCGGCGACGGCGACCTCATCAAGGTGGTCTTGCAGGACAGCTCCCGCGCGCTCACCGCGGAACTCGACACCGCGGCCCCACACGGAACCCCTGCCCCTCCCCTGAATAGTTCTCGCCGGTCGTTTCGACCCACGCCGGCGTCGGAAAGGAGTAGCAGCCGTGGGACGGTTGACCATCGGTACGGACGTCATCAAACTCGATGACCGCGTTCTCGCACACCTTGAAGCCGTGATCGTGACCAAGCTCCGCCGTCACGAGCCCTTCGTGTTCACGTGGCCGATCGACGTGAGCCTGGGCAGCGGTCGCGTCGCCAAGTGGGTGAGCGCGTCGACCAGCTGGGACATCCGGTTCGACAACCGACAGTCCGAGCCGCTGAACCAGGCGTGGCTGAAGCAGCTGATGTCGACAGCAAACTCGCCCGGAGGACTGAAACTGGTCCCCGAGCCCTCACAAGACCAAAATCCCGTCGACCGCTGACAGCGAGTTGTCGATGTCGGTCGAACAGTGACCGAGACCCCTCCTCCGCCGCACGACGACACCGACTCCGGACCGCCACATTCAAGGAGCATGCGCATGGCCTTCCACAGCAAAGAGACCCTCGAGAGCTGGGTTGCCGACTTCGTCGAAGCCCGGACCGCTGGCGACGAGATCCGGGTCGCGGTGCAAGATGGCTCCGACGGCGAGGACACGGGGTTGGTGCTCATCCCGCTGGAGAATGCGCCCAACGCGGTGTGGATCGAACCTCGCGACTCGGGCGACGAGCTCAGCTGGCACGTGTTCATCGAGCCATCCAACGACACCATCGAGCTGACCAGCTTCGAGCTCAACGCGCTGACGCACGAACTCCAGATCGCTGCCGAGCTGTGCGCCTTTCTGCAGGAGCGATCGCTGGGGCACTACGAACCGGCAGCGGAGGCGACAGCAACAGCGGCCGACTGACGTCGACCGCTGAGCCTCGTCCTCACCACTCGGCGCGTCCGCCTGGCGCCGGCTTAGATGTAGCCAAGGCCGAGATCAGGGTCGACGTCATACCTGATGTCGAAAGCAAGCGAAGAGTCCGAGTCGAGTCGCACAGGCTCTGCGCTGACGACCACACGCGACGCGGCCGTGATCAAGACGTGAATCAGACGGTCACCCAACAGGGCCAGTTCGACGAAGTCTCCGCCGGAGAGCACGGCGGCACGGACACGACCCAGCAACCGGTGCACCGTCTCCCCCTGTGCGAGCTCGAATCGGTCATCGTTGATCGTGATGACCGTGCGGATGATCGAGTGCGGCTCGCTCATCGCGGCATCGTACGAACCCGATTCCGAAGCATCAGGCGCCTTGACAGGGCGAGGAAGCAGCGACAGGAACCCACTCACAGCCCGGTCTCCGCCTCCCCGGAATCCGCGCCAGTGGTGAAGTCCCTGGAAATGTAAAGGCCGCCCGGCTGGCTCGCTTCAAGGACCATGCGCTCTACGCTCTCTCTGTTTACCGGCGGTCGCTGCTTGGCTCTGAATTTGAAGACGAGCGTGCTGGCTGCGTTCACCCAGATGCTGGTCTTCCCATCGCCCAGGGAAGCGTCGTTTCGCCACGTCAGCATGAATGCCTCTCCGCGCCGCAGCTTCATCCCCACCACGGCCTGCAGGTGAGCAAGCACATCATCGGTGAAGATGACGCGCGCTGACGCGTGGTACTGGAAGCGACCCACGACCCAGAGCCTACTCACCGGGCATGGAAGGTGGTTCCGCCGCCCAAGTCATCGGCGGAACCACCCGAGCTGCTGCAGCCCACCAACGACGGTAGGGCCCAGACCCGCCGACGCTGTGGGCCTTGCCGCAGGCACAGCTGTCAAGTAGGCGGCGACCGCCCCGATGCGGATCTCCGATCTTGCGCATGGCTTCGGCGCACGACCTGAGCGGCAACCTGAGAACTGGAATTGGTACTCTCACGCTTAGTTGTTCGTCTGTAAGAAAAGGACCGCCGTTTCGATGCCGTACCGTAGCCGCGCTCTCCTCGAAACCTGGCTCACTGAGTTCACCGCTGACCACGCGCTTGGCGGTCTCGCCAGGGTCATCCCCCAAGACGGCACCCTCGGAGGAGACACGGGACTCATCGTCTTCCCCCTCGGTGGCGGCACCACCAGCGTCTACATCGAGCCGGTCGCCGTCGGCGACCGCAGATGGCGCATACACTTCGAACCCCGCGAACAAGAAGCCGTCATGAGCAGCGCGCAGGTCCACACCATGGCAGCCGAACTCGAGATGTCCGCAGCACTATGCGACTTCATCGAAACGAAATCAGCGGCACACCTCGCCGGCGTGCACTCCAACTAATCAGCTTGGTGGGGTGCTCGGCGATATAAGGCTGATTATCGGCGTTGCGCTCAGTGCACGTCCAAGCTGCGCCATAGTGCTCCGACGCACCAGCACTCCTGCTTCTGCGGGCTGCGCGCCTAGGCGCCGCCCGCAGAAGGCCCACGTTCCGCGGGGCCCCACCGCTCGCTCAGCCCGGGGAGTAGCGATCGGTCACTCACGAAGTCAGTCTCACATCGGGAAACCAATTCTCGGGAGGCATCGTGTAGGGCAGTGGCTCACCGGGTTCGCACGAGTCCTTCGACTTCGCGAAGGGTCCGTCGGGGCTGAGCAGCAGATGCATGTGGTGGTCTGCGTGGTCACGCCACCAGACGCTCGCGCCGGTCGCCGGGTCTAGCCGCAGGTGCTCCCAGGACCGCCACAGACTTTCGAGGCGGGCGACCGCCTCCGGGTAGCGCCACCAGTCCGCCGCCCACCGGTAGCGGGCGTTTCCGGGACCGACAGGGCGCGTGTACATGTGGCGCAGGTACTCCCGCACGAACTCGTCGACGGAGCCGTAGACCAGCTCAGGTGTCGGCTCGTCGACGTCGTCGTCGCGGAAGTCATCGAGCAGGTCACTCATCGCGCGGCTCGCTTTCTTCGATCACGGCAGCTCGAGCAGGGGCGACCGTGGCGGGAGTGCTGTGCGAGGGATCGTGCGCGGCGATCGACGCGCGCAACGCGGCCGCATGTGGCCCGTTCATCCACGGGATCGTCTCGACGAGGGTTGCGGGGGCGCCGGACGCGAACACGACCGCGCGGCCGCGCGGCAGTGCGCCGAGATCCGCGACGTCGAGGGTGCGTTCGCGTTGCACTCCATGGGAGGTGGACCGGGTGCGGCGGCCGACGCTTGTGGAGATGGTGCGGCGGTCGTAGTCACCGATCATCTGCGAGAGCTCGTTGAGGAACTCCGGTTCCTTCACTCCCCCGCCGTAGACGGCGACGTTCGAGGCGCTCCACAGTTTCCGCATCCCGTCACGTCCCCACACCTGCACCCCTTGAGACCAGGACTGCAGGATCGTCATCAGGACGATTCCACGGGACCCGTAATGGCTGTAGAGGTCGGGGAGGTCGTACCAACGGCACACGTTCGCGGCCTCGTCGAGAACACCGAGCATCGGCACCTGCAGGCGACCGCCCGGCTGCGTGGTCGCGTACTCCTCGGCCGCTTCAACCGTCGCCGCTGTCAGCGCGGTCACCAGCGGGCCGGCCGTTCCGCGGCCCTCCTTGGAGAGGCTGTAGAGGGTGTCGCTGGAGCGCACGAACGCGTGCGGGTCGAACTGCGGCCGCGAATCGAGACCGCCCTGGGGTGTCACCCATTGCGCGATCGCGCGCACCTTGAGGCACGACGCCATCTGCGCGGCGGTGCCGTAGACACTGTCACGACGGCGGGACTCGCCGTTGACCTGCCCGGAGACGGCATCCGCCATTTGCTCGTAGCCGTGTCGGCGGAGGATCCGCACCGGCTCATCCTCGCCGGGCGTGGTTGTCCAGGTGAAGGCGGTCGTGATCGGCAGGCCCTCGAGCGCTGCGGCGAGCAGGAAGCCGGCGAGGAGATCCTGACCGGCGTTGTCGAAGTACGCATCCCCGCGGCTGTCGGCGGAGCGTGAGCCCGAGGCGAAGTGCGCGGCCAGTTTCGCGGCCTTCACGTCGTCGGTCACGTAGCTGAGGGGGTTCCACCACCAGGTGGGAGCCTCGAGGGCGATGCTCTGCGGGTCGAAGGCCCACACCTGCCCCTTGGTCGCGCGGAGCTCGCGAGTGGCGTCCAGGACGTCTCGCTTGTTCGACGTCGTCAGCACAGCACCGGGAGCGTCCGCGATCGCGGGAATGACGTATGAGGTGGACTTACCGATTCGTGGGCCGGCAATCAGCGTGATCATGTCCTCGGGAGAGGCGTAGATGCGTTGTCGGCCGGCGACGGTGATGCCGATGAGGACACCGACCCAGTCGCGGACGCCGAGACGCTGCGCGGTCTGGCGGGCGCCCGAGGCGGAGAGGGACTGCAGCTGCCGGCCCTTGCCCATGTGCGTCGCGGCGGCGTCGACAGACGACCGGCGCCCCCGTGCTCGAGCAGCCGCGACAGCGACAAGGATGCCGAGCGCAAGAACGGCGCCGACGAGCACCGTCACGATCCAGGTGGCGGATGCCGGCCAGACAACGTTGCCGCGGAGCACCCCGAAGAACACCTCGAAGGGGTCCGAGGTCTGCCCCTCATTCACGCCGTCGAGCCGCGAGCCGAGCGCAACAGCGCCCCACACGACTCCGAGCACCAGAAAGACGGTCACCAGCGTGATCAGAAGCGCGATGGTCGACCCGTCGACGCCCTGACCGCGCTTGTTGGTCGCACTCACGCGGCGCCCTCTTCCAGCTCATCGCGAACCTCTTGCACCGCGTGCGCGGCGTCGTCGAGACCGATCATCGGATTCGACTCGTCCGGTTCCGGGAACGCGGCTGTCGCGTGCCACAGCTTGTTGGTGTCGTTGATCGAGCGCTCCGCCTCGACGAGCTCCACCTTGATCGGGATGCCGGGGTGCCCGCCGACCTTGATGAGGAACTTCCCTCGCCCGGGAGGTTCCGATCCGGGGCCGGACTCCCACGTGCCGGGGTCCTGCCAGGACGTCAGGAGTTCTTGCTCCGCGTTAGACAGCGGCACCGCTGTCGTCAGCTGCGGCATCTCAGCCACGGGGAGTCCACCGCAGACCACCATCCCGGAGCGCTCAACGAAGCCGCGAGCCTTCATCCGGTCGTCCTCGCTGGGCAGTGCCAAGAGGTCGCTCATGGTGTGCGAGATCATCGCCAGACCGACGCCGCGCTGCCGGTTCAGGCGGGTGAGGGCGTCGACGCGGTCGACCATGCCCCGCCCGGCCCGCAGGGCGCGCCAGAGCTCGTCGAGGATGACGAAGTAGTGCCGACGGGGCTCGAGCCCGGCGTCTGCGAGAGCGTTCGCGACGTTGACGGTGCCGAATCCTGCGGACCAGCAGGCGAGCAAGATCGCCGCCTGCATGTCGGTGTCGGAGTCGTCGATCGACGAGACGTCGTAGACGACGGGACGGTCACGCAGCATTGGAACGTCGGTCGCATGGGCGAAGGTCTCACCGAGGCGACCGCCCGAGGTGAGACTGATCAGGGATGCCTCGAGGTTCTCCGTGATCGCCTTGTAACGGCCGAGGTCGCCACGGTCGAGGGCGACGTCACGGACCTCTTGCGGTGCCTCTTGGATGACTCGCAGCAGATCGCCTAGAACCGGCACGCCGTCGTGGTGCTCGTCGAGCACCCGGAGCGCGCGGTCGATGATCGACTCCTCGCGATCGGTGGGCGGCTCCTTGCGAAGGATCGTCAGCAGCGCCGACACCATCGTGTGCCGGCGGCCGTGAGCGTCCGCGAGGACCTGCGCGCGTTCCTTCTCTTTGCCGGCTTCACGGAGTCGTTCGGCGGCCTCGAACGCCTCGCCCGGGTCGAGGATGTTCAGGTGCCCGCGGCCGCGGCCGAGGGTGATGACCTGCCCGCCCAGAGCGCGGATCATGTCGACGTAGTCCGGCTTCAAGTCACCGAGCACCAAGGGTAACGTCCCCAGGCCCGCGAGACCGGCCGCGGTTCGGCGCGTGTACGTCGACTTGCCGAGACCGGGGAGGCCGAGGACGAACATCGACGGGTTGTTGATGAGATCCGCGTCCTGGAACCAGGAGATGGGATCCGCGCACACCGTCGCGCCGGTGAATAGCTGCAACCCCATCGGGACACCGATCATCGGTGTCCCGCTGCCGACCGAGAACGGGTGGAGACCGCACACCTGAACGGTCGTTCCGCGCCACTCGTCGACCGGGGCGACGACGTTGACCTCACCGCGGCCAGGTCCCAGCCACCCACGGGGGCCGGGACGCTTGATCGCGGGCTTCTTGTCCTTCTCCGTGCGCGTGTTCTTCGCGGTCGGAGCGAGCTGCTGCGGCTTCCGCTTCTGAGGCCGCCGGCGGCGCTGGTCATCGAGTGCGGGCATTACAGCTGCTCCCTAACCTCGTTGGGCACCTGCAGGTGCTTCGGCAGCACGAGACCGAGGGGCAGAGCCGCCGCGAAAGCGGAGTCCTGCGAGCCGTGCACCAAACGCAGACGGAGGCGCGCGGTAGCAGAGAGGTTGTCGATCGCCGCCCTCGCGTCCGCCTCCTGAGAGGCGTCGAGCACCGTCGCCGTCACGAGCATCCCGAACTGGACAAGGCCCGCGCCTGCGGCCTCCTCAGCCGCCGTCGCCACAGCCGCACGCGCACTGGTCAGATTCCGAGCCGTGGGCTTGTCAGAGCTGGCGAGATTGAACGAGGAAGCGCGCACGTCCGCTTCCACGATCGCCGCAGCCTTGGCCGCGTCGATCGGCCGATACAGCAGAGTCACCCGCTTCCGCGCGATATCGCGGTGCGGGGCAAGCAGACGGGACAGGATGCTCGAGGGCACGTTGCCCCGCGGGGCGCCGCTCATCATCCAGGTCACAGACAGCGCGGAATCGTGACGGTAGGTGTCCCACCCCGCCTGATGCGCCGTAGGGCCGACCTCAGGCCAGTAGAGCTCGGGCGGTTCGCCGGCCGCGTTCGCCTCGTCGATGAGACGTGCCGCCGCGGGGTCGTAGGCCACGCGGATCACTTCGCATAGTTGCTGAGCCGTGAGAGGGCGCGACGTGCCCGCGCCGGTCGCGGTCAGCCCCTGCGTGAGGCCGGGCAGACGGGATGCGAGTTCGCGCCCCATGTCCTCAGCGCTGCGCTTGCGCCCACCCACGCGAGAAGCCGCGTTGAAGGTGAGCGCCACATAGGCGCGAATCGTCGCGGAACCCGCAGGGTACTGATCCACCAAGTTCTCGAGCAGCTGCTTCGCGAACGCGGGCGCGTCGTCGTCGATACGGCTGGCGACCTCGCGCCGTAGCCGCGTGCCGGAGTCCGGGGCCGTCTCAATGGTCACCGAGACGGCTTCGATGCCGGGCTCGTTCCCCAGACCGGCAAGCCACATGCCCCACTCGGCAACCCATGCGTCGATCTGCTCACGGTCGACGAGAGCGGCGCCGTCAGGCTCCGTGCCGATGACGACCGTGTAGTGCGACGTCGACGGGATTTGAACCAGGGCGAACGGCCGGTTGTAGGAGTCGCGCCATTCGGTGAGGCGCGATCCGGCCGCGAGGCCCGGCAGCTGCACGGTTCCCCATTCGGCTCGACCAAGGGGGCCTGAGCGGTAGAGGTGTGCGCCCTTCGACTTCGTGAACATCCATCCCACCCTCGTTGCGGCCCGCGACAGCAGGCTCCGTCCGTGCTTGTCCTTCGCCGCCACAGTCAGGAGGAACAGCCCGAAGATCAGTCCTGTGATGACGCCGTTGCCGATGTTGGAGACCATCGTCACGACGACGGCGAACCCGGCGCCCGTGAAGAGGATCCCCGTGCCGAGTGCGCTCAGCCCGAGGAGCCCCGCGGTGGTCGGCTTCGTCCAGTTGCCGTAGCTGCGCGGCGCGCTGGTCGCCGTTTCGCTCGTCATGGTCATGTCCGATCGCCTCGCTTACTGCGACCCTGACGGGCCGTTGGTGGAATCGTCTGCAGCGGACTGTGCAGCCTGCTTGGTGGCTGCGGCGGCACCCTTCGCCGCCTTCACGCCGGACTCGGCGACAAGCACGGCAGCGCCAGCGGGGCCCGCGCCCGCAGCGGAACCGCCGCCAGCAGCGGCACCGCCACCCGCGGCGGCGCCGCCCCCGCCTGACGCGGCGCCAGCGGCGGCTTTCCCACCGGTCGGCGTGGCGCCGCTGGCAGCGCTGTTCGATCCGGCCGTTGGTGTCGCTCGAGGTCCGGTGTCGTTCCCCGACCCGGTGGGGGCAGATCCCGGACCGTTCGAGGGGGAACCTCCGCCGCCACCAGAGGACGAGTTGGACGAGCTGGACAGACGACGAATCGCGCCGGTGGCAATATCGCCGCCGATCGCGCCAGCGGCGCCTGCCAGTGCCATGCCCGCGCCCCCGCCGCCCGCGACGGCGCTGGTCATGGGAGCGACGAAACGCAGCAGTGCCGGCAGAGCGACGAGCGCCATGAGCATCAAGGCCATGCCGGTCAGAATCGACCAGAGTCCTCCACCGTCGTCCTGGAACGCATCCGTTCCGACGAGCTGGAATGCTGCGGCATAGATGAGCGCTGCAGCGGGCTTGTAGAGAACGAAAGCGATCGTCCAGCCGATAACGCGACCGAACCACTGCTTGCCCATCTGGGTGTTGGTGAAGCTGGCGGCGAGCGGCAGTACGCCGGCAAGGATGACGAGCAAGCCTGCGCGCACAACCATGAGGGCGACTTGCACGAACACCATCAGCATCGCGATCGCGGCCAGGATGAGCACCCCAATGACCCCGATGGGAGAGGCGGCGGTAAGCGCGATCATCGCAGCGACGTTTGTCCCGAAGCACTGCGAGTTCCCGCCGGCGGAGACGTCGCAGTCGGTCGCATTGTTGAGCACCCAGACAGAGAAGGCGTCTGCGGCTGTGACGGCGAGGGTCAAAATCGCGAGACCCGCGCCCGATACGGCGAGGAGTGTCAGAAGAGATTGGATCAGGTCTTTGCCGGGCTGGGCGCGCTGCTCCCACGCCATGCGGATGCCGCCCACGATGACAGACAGGACTGCCAGGCCGCCGACGTAGAACCAGAGGGAGTTCTGCAGGAAACCGACCGCCGACGACGAACCCTCCGGGGCGGAAGAGCTCAGGAGGCCGCCGACGAGTGCAGACGCCCCCGAAATGAGCATCACGGCGAAGAAGATGATTCCCAGAGCTCCGACACTGCGAATCCCCTCACCGCGACGGACGCGCACGGTGACGATCGCGCCGAGCGCGATGAGGGACAGCACGGCAACCGTCAGTCCGATGTACGTGACGTAGTTGAGGATCGTGCCGAACGCTTCACTCCCCGGCGGCGTCCCGCCCCCGGTCGTCGAGCCGTCGCCGGCCGTCAGCACGGGTGTAGGAACCTGCACCCACATGCTGCCCATGCTCGCGACAGCGGCGCCGAAGCCCTCAAGCGTGCGATTCATGAGTTCCTGGATCGCATCGTTCGACGCTTTCGACACGATCTCAGCGGCGCCGTCAGCGATACACGCGGCAGAGTGAGTAGCCCAGTAGACGGGGTTGTTGCACTCGCCGCCCGCGGTGGCGGCCTCGACGATGGTCATACTCCCGCCCAGGGGATATAACCCCCCAGGTTCTCGAGGGGCGACGGAGCGAATGGAGGGCCGTTGGTGCCAATGTCCACCTTCCAATCGCCGTCCTCCCACTTGAGGACGGTCGGGAAGCTGACGAGCGAGCCGCCTTGTGAGGTGATCGACCAGGCCACGTCGACGACCGCCTCTTCGGCGCTGTAGGAGTTGATCTTGAACCCGGCAACCTGCAGACGATCGGCGCCTGGTTCGGCAGGCATCGGCGTCGCCCTGAGCTGATCTTTGACCTCGCCATTAGCGAGGAGCTCGTAGAGACGGTCCGTGTTTCGCGCGTCCGAAGCAACGGCGAGATAGCTGACTGCGGCAAAGAGTGCACCCTCTGGGGTGTGCGCGTAGCAAGAACGGAAGCCGTTCGACTCCACCTTGCCCGGGCCAGCGCCTTCGGGGTCGGTGGGGGCTGCCACGGTGCCCAGGAGCTCCCATTGAGTCTGAGGAGGAGCCTCGATGGTGCCGGAGTCGGCGTAACCAGGGAGTCCGCAGATGCTCGCGGCATCCTCCGCCACAGGACTTGTCGATTCTGCGGGTGTCGAGGTGGGCGTGGGCGGTGTCGCGTCGTCGTCGCCGTTGAAAAGACCGGTGATGAGAGCGACAACGGCGATCACCGCGATCAGGCCCACCACGGCAGCCGCGACGATGAAGCCGCGGCTGCGGAACGGGCTAGGAGTGTCCGTGCTCACTTGAATCTCCCCCGAGGGTGCTTATGCGCCAGAGATGAAGCCGACGAGCGCGGTTGCGGCGCCGATGATCATGACGCCGATCAGGATCGACACGAACGTCTTGATGTGCTCCCCACCTTCACCGCGGCGGGAGTTGAACATGAAGAGGACGGCCACGAAGATCAGCGCGAGAACCGCGGCGATCAGACCCACCCACTTTGCCCACCCGAGGATCGTGCCCACGGCCTCGAATCCAGGAGGGGCGACCGGTTCCGGGTCCGGGAGCGCGTAGTAGACGACGTCGTGTCCGAGCTTCGAGAGCGACATGGGGTCCTTTCAGTTCTGAGCAGGGCTGCTCGAGTGCAAATGCAGGTCCGCGAAGAGCTCGCGGAATGCCTTATGCAGAGGGGCTGAGGGGTCTGCCGGGCCGAGCCGCCAGGCATCGACCCACGGAAGTGTCCATACGCGGGGAAGGCCACCGCTGAGAACCTGCTGCAGGTCGCGCAGAGGCTTCGGGAGTCGTCCGGGGGCATCCGCGATGAGCACCAGACCGGCAAGGGTCACCGAGTTGCCGAGGGTGCCGGATGCCCACTCGGTCGCGGCGCGCTGTGCAGCGGTGAGGCCCTGATAGTTCGAGCGTGCGACGAGGACGACGTTCGTTGCGATGTTGGGTGGGTCTGCGATCGGCCAGCCATGTTGAGCCGCACGGGTGCTCTCCGCCAGTGTTGCGAGAGTCGACTCCCCCGCGCCGCCGTGGACGCCCAACCACCACACCTTGGCAGGCCACGTCTGCGACCAGCGCGGCAACCGATCAGCCATGTCGGGCACCGGGACTCCGGCCTGAGGGGTGAGCGGTGCTCGACTGCGCCGGGTCCGCGAAGTGTCGGACGCTACTGGCGCATCGGTTGTTGCCTCCACCGGTGGGGTGATCCATGGATTTACGTTCGACATTCGTGCTCCCCTTGGGTGTTCTTCATCCTGAATGGCGTGCAGTGTGGCGACCGCACCAATCCTGAAGATGGGAAAACTCTAACGACGTAAACCTACCTAAAATGAGTCAGAACCGTCGATATAACTTCATTACATCCCTCTAATGAGTACCTTAAAGAGGGTGACGGACAGCTCGGGATGGTGCAGGCAGCGAGTAGCAGGAGCGTTGATCGTGGTTCTCGCGGCGGCGCTCGCGGGGTGCGGGGTAAGCTCCGCACCTTCCGAGGCAGGGAGCCCAAGCGCGGCGAGCACTGGCTCCGCGGCCCCTACCTCCCCAAACGACACGGGCGCTATTGTCGCGCCCGTCCCGGAGGCTGAGAGCGACAGTCAAGTCGCCGCAGTCGAAGCGGCCACGGCCGCTCTGACCGCCTACGCACAGCCTGAGCTCCCCTATCAGGAGTGGGTCAACGGTCTGTACCCGTATCTCACCCAGGCCGGCGCATCCGCCTATGAGGACACCGACCCCGCTCGCATTCCTGTCCGGGAAGTCACGGGACAGGGCATCATCCTCCCCGCCTCCACGGAGGTCGCGCTGATCGTCCAGCTTCCAACCGATGCCGGCAACTACAACGTGAGCCTCAGCCGCCCCAACGCCGAATCGGCGTGGCTGGCAGACCGGATCCGACCAGCAGACGGCTGACATGGCACAAGGGACGAAGAACCTCACCGGCGCGCTGATCATCGGCACGCCGATCATCGTCGTGGTGAGCATCTTCGCTCTCGTCCTGCTGTTCATGACCGGCGGTAGCGCGTCCGCCGCTTGCAGCGGCGGTGTCGGCACCGCCGACCCCGACAACGTGCCCGAGGAGCCTGTCGCCGGCTACTCCGGCGAGCAGCTGCAGAACGCCGCGCTCGTCATGAACGCCGCCGTTCCTCTCGGCCTGGATCGTCAGGCTCAGGTGATCGCCGTGATGACCGCAATGGGCGAGAGCTCGCTGCGCAACATCGACTTCGGGGACGAAGTCACCAACCCGGACGGGACACCGACGTGCTCCCTCGGGCTGTTCCAGCAGCAGTGGTGCATCGGCAGCTGGGGAACCAAAGAGCAGGTGATGGAACCCACCTACGCCGCCACCCAATTCCTCACCCGCCTCGCCGCCGTCGACGACTGGACGTCGCTCGAGCCGAGCATCGCCGCGCACAAAGTGCAGCGCAACGCCGACCCCTTCCACTACGAGAAGTTCTTCGACGCGGCCAACCAGGTCGTCACCGCCCTCGCCGGAGGCGGCGGATGCACAGGCGCCGGAGCTGTCCAGTTCCCCCTCTCGGAGGGCTACAACATGACGTCCGGCTTCGGCCCTCGCAGCGTCAGCGTCCCCGGCGCACCCTCCTGGCACGCCGCCGTCGACCTGCAGCGCTGGCCCAACCCCTGCGGTGACCAGATCTACTCCATCAGCGCCGGCACCGTCACCTACAAAGCCGGATACCAACTCACGGTCAAAGCGCCCGAGGGATGGAGCGTGTCGTACCTCCACATGAGGATGAATCAGGTCTCCGTCGACGTCGGGGACACCGTCACCGCAGGGCAGCCGATCGCCCTCGTCGGCAACGAGGGACCGTCCAGCGGATGCCACCTCGACTTCCGCATCAATCAGATCGGCAGCACCGACCAAGCAGTGTTTTCCCTGCCCGACGCGGTTTCGCTCGGGTCGCCTTCCCGCTACGCCGGCTTCGTCCACCCCGAAGAGTTCTACGAGCTGTTCGGCATGGAGCTTTGCGCGCCCTCATCGTGTGAAAGGCAGTGATGACCGCAGTCCCGCCCTACCCCGTCATTCACGTCACCGTCGCCGCTGACGGAAGTGCCCACGCCAACGTCGCCGGTCGCCACGACGACTTCCCCGCCGCAGAGCTCACCGACACCCGCCAGGCGGTCATCAGCTACGCGACGACAATCGCCGCCGAGCTACGCCGACCCGTCCGCATGAAGATCGTCGACCCCGACGGCGAGTGGAACGTCGCCGTCGAACCGACCGGCAACGTCATCGAGGATCCACACGCGGCCGCCCGCCGCTCGCGCCCCCGGAAAGCGCCCACCACCGCGGCAACACCGACGCAGCAAATCCCGCGAGGACCGGTGCCACCCACCCCGCCTGCGGAGCCGGTGGCATCCGCGTGGGCGGCGCCGAAGGCACCGGACGAATACGACGAGCCGGACCCCTACACGCGACTCTCGGAGCGCAAGCGCCCCGCCGTCCCGACCGCGCGCATCCACGCCAGCACAGGCGAGTCCGGGGCCTTCACGACCACGGCGCTCATCGGCCGGCGGCCTGCCCCTGAGCCCGGCGAGGCCGTCGAACTCCTGCTCACCACCGACGACGGCACCCGCCAGGTCTCCCGCACTCATCTGCGCCTCGAATGGGATGAGGGCGCACTCTGGGCGACCGACCAGGCAGCCGCGAACGGCACGCTCATCGAACGCACCGGAGCCGTGACCGTGGAGCTCACACCGTGGAAGCCGTACCGGCTGCAGAGCGGCGACGTCGCCGTTCTCGGTGACGTCCGGCTGACGATCGCGCTCTCAGGCGTCGAGGACGGAAACCTCGCATGAACGTCGCCGCTTGGAATACTGGTCCCTCAACAGCTCCACCTTCCGAACCCGATCGGAACAACTATGAGGACCACCCCCCGTTGAGCGAAGAGGACTACTGGGCGCAGTTCCCCGACACCCTCACCACTGCGGACGTCGCCAAGATCATCCGCACTGGCGCTCCCGCCGTGCGCGCACGCCTGCGTGACGGCATCATTCCCGGCCACCGGATCGCTGATTCGTGGGTCATGTTCAAGGCCGAGATCCGCGCATGGCTGGCCGCGACCAGCAACCGACCCATCCCGGCCGGCGAGCCCGTCGACGTCCTGGCGGACTATCCCGACGAACTCAGCTACCGCGACCTAATGCGGCTGTTCCGCGTCAAGTACAAGGGCACCATCTACATTTGGCTCGAGCAGGGGCACATCCCCGGCTCCTTCGTCGGAAACCGCTGGATCGTGCACAAGTGGCGCCTCCGCGAACTCCTCGACGAGACGAGCAATCAGCGCCGCAGCGGTGAGGACGTCGAATGACTCCGACACGCCGCCGCGCCTCACATTTCGTTAACGCAAACGCGGTTAGCGTTCGAGGCATGGCACGCAACGGCATTGGCCGCCCCAGCAAGGGCGAGCGCGACGCGATCCTGGCGAAGCCTCCCGTCACCTTCGGCGCGATTCTCAAAGAGAACGCCGACAAGGAGGGGCTGAGCTACGGCGACTACCTGCTTCTTCTCGCCGCCGAACAGCTCAACATGCCGCAGTACGCCCCTAAGCCCCCGCGCGATCGCGCGGCCGAACTCGATATCCCCCGGGAGGCCAGTTCCGCCGCCGCATAAACGAAAGAGCCCGCCGTTTCCGGCGGGCCCCTCAAGGATTCGTTGCTCTGAGTCCAGGTCGCCAAACTCACGACTCGAGAGCTTCCACATTCCAAGTCCGGTGAAGCCGGAGGCTTCGTCGTTCCCAGAAGGAGTTGGGACTGACTATACCAAGCGCGCGCCTCGGCGCCAGCGTTTCCCTCGCACACACCCGCGTGTCGGAGCCCGATCGGGCCTCCGCGTGGGCGACTACCCGCGCCCTCACGCTGCGCGACGTCGTGCGCGCAGCAGCGCAGGACGCGGGCGGCGAGATCCTGAACGACTACAGCCGCGACTGGTCCGTGAACGCGATGCCCCCACGGACCACCTGGGCGATGTACCTCTCGGCCGACAGCCGCACGTACACGTACCTCTGCTTCGACCTCGACAGCAGCCGCGGTAACGCGCCCTACGACGCCGGCAGACTCTCCCTCTGGCTCGATGAACTCAATGTGCCCCACCTCGTCTGCGAATCCGGCCCAACCGGCGGCCGTCACGTCTGGATCGGCCTCGCAGCGGCCGTCGACGGCGCAGCCGTCCGCGACCTCGCCCTGCTCGCCACACAGCTGCTCCCCTCCCTCGACCCCACTCCCCTGCTCAACCCCGCCACAGGATGCGTGCGGCCGCCCGGAGCCCCCCACCGCCTCGGCGGTGTATCCGTGGCCCTAGGGCCGCTCGCACCGTTCACCACGCAGCCCGTCCCACCCGAAGCGGTCACCGACCTCGCCGCATTCCTCGTCGACGCCGGCGCCGAACTCCCCACCGTGGAGCTCGCAGCCCTGCACGGCATGGCCGTCGACCAGGACGGCCACCCCTACATCGCAGGCCCCAAGCGCGCCCTCAGCCCGCGAGTGGCCGCACTCATCGACGAGACCCCCGCCCCGGATGCGTCCTACACACTGGCATCCGTCCTCGCCGGCTGCGCGCACTCCCGCTGGCGGTACGCCGACGTCCTCGAGCTGGTCGACTCCCCCGCGTTCGAGCACGTCCGCACCATGCGAACCAAGCGAGGCCAGGAACGCACGCCACGCACCGCGACAGGCCGCGTCCGCACGCTCACGAACGCATGGGACAACGCCGTCCGCTACGTCGCCTCCCACCCCCTCAACGGAGCCGGCGACGACGTCGACTACCTCGCCCGCTCCAGCCGTGCCGTCGCGGCCGTAGAACGCGCTCAGGAGCGCGCAGACGCCATGCCGGGGCTTTGGGGCGCAGACCGCGCCTCATCAGCGGCACGACGCCGCACCGGGACGCACAGCACCCGCGCCGTCCTCGACGCCCTCTGCCTCTACATCGCGCAGTCCGCGCAGCTGATCGTCGAGACCGACGTCCGACGCCTCTCCGCCGACACCGGCTACGGGCGCACCACCGTGCACACCGCCCTGCAGCGGCTCTCACAGCCCGTCACCGAAGACCCCGACTCAGCGTGGATCGTCCGCGTCGGAGATCCCGAAGGACCCCACGGACAGCGCTACCGCCTCTCCAAAAAGTTCTCCACAGAGAACCACCCTCACGACCGGACACAAGTGCCTGCACGCCCCGCCGGCGACCCTCCCACCCCCACACGCGCCTACTGGCTAAGCCACCTCCACAACCGCCTGCGCCCCCTTCGCCACGACACCTTCGCTGCCCCCCGCAGCCTCGGCCGCACTACAGGGATCATCTACGCCGCGCTGCACCCCGACGCGATCGCCACCGTCGACGAGCTCCGCACAACCACCGGCCTCGACGCCGGGCGGATCAGGAAAGCTCTCGACCGCCTCTCCTTCCACGGACTGGCCCACCGTGGATCGGCCGGATGGATTCGAGGCGAACACGATTCCCTCGACCAGGCCGCCGACGCCCTCGACGTCGCCGGCTACCTCGAGCGGCGACGCGCCGCCTACGGCAACGAGCGAGCCCGGTGGGAATGGTGGAACGCCGAGCTGACGTGGATGAGGAAACCCAACAAGAAGCGCCGAGGGCGTCGAGCGACCACGGGCGTCGCACTCTTCGCGCAGAACGATCGTCCCGACTACGCGCGATATCCACGAGGCCCTGACGGTCGAGGCGACCACAAACAGGCCCTCCAACTCGTGCGAGCCGGCGTCCTCTCCCCCGCTACCGTTCTAGGCGCAGCTTGACGTCATCAACGAGTCCGCACAAGCGCGAAGTGCTCGGATACGAACATTTTCGAGCGCTGTGGAAACGTGGGACCGGGCTTGAGCCCGCGCAACTGGACCACGACGACGTGGCAGAGTCCGGTGTTCGACAGCTCGTGAAGCGTTTCGTCGACCTTCAACCGGTCGGTTTCCTCTCCGTAAGGACGAAGATCCACTGCCGCGCAGATCGCATCGAGTAGCTCCGCAGAGATCCGTATATCTTCCTTCCTCGAGGGCAGGACGCCGCTGCGCACTCCCCTCAGCTCGACGGTGCCGGCGGGGCGCTCGCTCTCTTCCCCATCGTCTTCACTCCACTCCCAAACCTGCGCTCGTAGCGTCCATTCGACTGTCATGCGGTCATACTGCCGGGCCTCATGAGCCGACGTCGATACAGGCTCAGCGGAGCTGCGCTTCGGACGGTCGAGCCGCTCCGCGGCCGGCTTTCTCGTTGTCCGTCTGCCTGGCCGCCGAATCGTAGTTCGCTCCCACGGCTGCTGTGCGGGGCTTTCGCGGCATATCCTCCCTCGCTGCGCTCAGTCCGGTATTCCACGACCCCGCACTCTCGCCGCTCCGCTCTCAAACGATCCTCTTGCCAGACAGGCGAACAAAAACAGTTGATCGGGAGAGAGAAGATCATGGCTGAGACCACCGCCCACACCGGGACTATCGAGCACATCGACCCGCAGAGCCTCGTCATCGAGGCCAACGTGCGCCCCAGTGCACCCATCACCGCCCCCTTCGTGCAGAGCATCCGGGAGAACGGCGTCCTCACGCCCGTCCTCGCCCGACGCGACGACCACGGCAACGTCCTGGTCCGCGCCGGTCAGCGACGCACCCTCGCCGCCCGCGAGGCAGAACTGAGCACGATCCCCGTCTACGTCGTCGAGGCCGCAGAAGCCACCGCCGAGCGGATCATTCAACAGATGGTCGAGAACGACCAGCGCGAAGCACTCACCGAAGGCGACCGAGCCGCCGCGTTCCAGCAACTCGCATTCGAGGGCATGAGCGTCACCGCAATCGCCAAGCGCACCGGCACCAAGGCCAAAGAGGTCAAGACCGCCCTCACCGTCGCGGAAAACCCCGTCGCGACAGCGGCGATCACCGAGCACCCGCTCACCCTCGACCAGGCAGCCGTACTCATCGAGTTCGACGACGACGCCGACGCCCGCGCCACCCTGATCGAGGTCGCCACCACCAACCCCAGCCAGTTCGAGCACGCCGTACAGCGCGCCCGCGACGAGCGCGAACGCGCACAGATCAAGGCCACCGCCGAGGCCGACCTGACCGAACGCGGCTACACCGTGCTCCCCCAGGAACCCGGATACTACGACACCGAATACACCGCGATCCGCGACCTCGTCACCAGCGACGGCGACCGCGTCACCGTCGAGCACATCGAGAACCTTGAGCGGTTCGCATCCGTGCGCGTCTACTACGGCGGCGAGCCGACCACGACGTACTACCTCCGCGACTACAAGAGCGCTGGGTTCCGCAAGGACAGCGGCGCAGGAGCCAACAGCGGCCCCATGACCGACGAGCAGAAAGCCGAACGCCGGACCCTGATCGCCAACAACAAGGCATGGGCATCCGCCGAGGTCGTGCGGCGCGAGTGGCTAACCACGTTCCTCGCACGAAAGACGCTCCCCAAGGACACCGCCGCGGTGATCGCCCGAGGACTCACCATCCACCGGAACGCCGTCAGCACCGGCACGCGCGACGGGAACCGGCTCGCACACGAACTCCTCGGCCTGGAACCCTCCGGCTACTTCGAGGCCGACAAACTCGCCACCCTCGTCGAGCAGAACCCCGCCAAGGCCACCCACGTCGCCCTCGCGATCATCCTCGGAGCCGTCGAGAGCATCACCAGCAAGCAGACCTGGCGCTCACCGTCCCGCACCGACCGGGACTACTTCACCCAACTCGCCGCATGGGGATACGGGCTCAGCGACGTCGAGCAGATCGTCACCCACGATCCCGCAGACACCACCGAGACCGACACCCAGGACTGAACCGCGCGGGGGCCGCACAGCGGCCCCCGCCACTCCCCCAGGAGGACGAACCATGCTCACCCTCACCACCGACACCGGCCACACCTTCACCGCCAGCACCGACGTCGAGCTCGCAGCCCTCTGGGCCGATCACGACAACGGCGAAGGATGGGACGACGATCTCAGCCCGTTCGACGAGCACACCATCATGGGCGAATACATCGACGCGATCCACGAGGCGAAAGCCGGCCCGATCGCAGGGTGCACGGTCAGCGAGGGGTGACCCCCTCGCGCTCCCCCGGTGATATCAACTCGATAGCACCAGGAATGCCATCCAGTACCCACCGCTCGGGGTGCTTTACTCGTCGTTCCGTGCGCTTCGCAGCTCGTTTCGCGGCCCGTTTCGCCCGTCCTTCGACCCACATTGCGGTTAGCCGAGCTGCCCACCAACGCCACAATCTGATCCAGTGAACCGCTCGGATGTGCCACGCGCACGCTGCGAACGCGCAGAAGACGACGAACCAGCCCAGTCCTGCCATGATCTGCTGCCACAGGAAGCCATCGACACTGGAGGAGGTCGCCATCACCGCAAACATGAAGGCGGAAGTCGCGAGCAGCTTGCCTAAGAAGTCGACCGCTTTCCATCCCTCTTGGCGCCCATCCGCCAGCGCTCGAAACACGGTGCCGATTCCAGCGATGATGATTCCCACGACGGCTACCGCACTGATATGGACAGTTGTCCTCGCAGTCGCGGCCGCGTCCGCAGCAGCCTGAGCCGAAGCCGCCGCGGCCCTTGCAACCGCTGCGTCAGCGGCATTCGTCGCGGTATTCGCGGCATCCGCCGCCTCCGCCGCCAGTGTCACGAGCGCTGTTTCTTGTGATCGATCGTTCTCTGCGGTCAGGCCGAAGAAGAGGGCTGTGAGCACCCCGCCCACGATGCCGAGCAGTAGGGCCATGACGGTCCAGAACGTTCGAATTTTTCCGACGGACTCGCTATTACCCACGCAACGAACCTATTCGACCGGCTACGCCGGGCTGTCACCCCTTCGGGACCCTTTTTGCCGTGAAGCCTTCGGCAGCATCCGGTCGGCCGTCCTCCGCGCAAGTGCTTTCGCGGCATATCCTCCCTCGCTGCGCTCCGTCCGGTATTCCACGGTCACTTGCACTCCGGTTGGCGCTCCCTCGCGGCGACAAGTCGCCTTCACGGCAAAAAACGAGAGGGAGAGAGAACCCAACATGCTCACGATCACGCACACGCACGAGGCCGGGACCATCATCGAAGGGACCGCCAAGGGCGACGGCACCGCCGAAATCCTGAAGGCCAACCGCTGGCGCTGGGGCCGGAGCATCGGCGCGTGGTACGTCCCCAACAGCCGCGATCGGCTCCCCCAGGACCACATCATCACCCGCACCGCCGCCGCGCTCGAGGCCGCAGGCTTCCCCCTCGCGCCCCTGCAGATCGACCGCACCAGCCGGAGCACTGCAGAGGTCGAGGCAGGCAAGATCGCACGCCAGGCGGACCGCGTCGACGCGCTCGACGCCAAGGCCGACCGCAAGACAGCCACCGCCGACGCGCTCTGGGGCGCGCACATGCGCGACGTGGCACGCCTTCCCGAAGGTGGCGAGCCGATCAAGGTCGGTCACCACTCCGAGCGCCGCCACCGGAACGCGATCGACAAGGCGCACAACAGCGCCCGACGCGGCATCGACGCCCACCACGAGGCCGAGGAAGCCGTCAGACGCGCCAACGCGGCCGCTCTGACGACCGACGCACGCTACAACCCCGTGACCGTCGCCAACCGCATCGAGAAGATCGCCGCCGAAATCCGGTGCGTCGAGCGGCGCATCGAGGACGACGTCTACGACTCCGAGACCGGATACCGCCCCGCAACCGCAGAGCAGAAGGCGAAGCGGGCAGCGCACTACGCGCCGCAGCTCGACGAGCTGCGCGACCAGCTTGCCTACTGGGAGCAGGTGCGAGCCGATCAGATCGCAACGGGTAAGGCCACCGGCTACTCCCCCGCCACCGTCCGCAAGGGTGATGCCGTGAAGATCCGCGGCCACTGGCGGCGCGTGGCCCGCGTGAACACCAAGACCGTCAGCGTCGAAACCGGCTACAGCTGGACCGACCGCGTCGCCTACGCCGAGATTCAGGACCACCGAACCGCAGACGCGACGGCCGAGGAGGTCGCACGATGAGCCAGCGAATCGCCGTCATCGAGAACCGCGTCGGCAAGACCGGCGACGTCGTCGCCCAGGGGCGACAGATCGGCTACCGCTCGCAGGAACTCGACGCCTACGCCCAGCGCGGCTACAGCCTCGCGCACACCGCCACCATCGACGGCCCCGATTACGTGACCTTCGTGGACACCCTCACGGTCCACCACCCCCAGTGACAGGGGGAGGGGCGGCTACGGTCGCCCCTCCCCCACACGGATTGCGCCGGCCTCCCTCCGGTCGGCCGGCCGGCGAGGGGCGATCCCCTCGCGCTCCCCCAGTGATATCGCTTTGAATGCGACTTGATAGCGAACAGTGTTGATGCCATAGTGATATCATTACGGTTTCACTATGAAACCGATAGCACATCGACACCATTCCAATACCGGTGCGATATCACACTGAAAGTAGAGTGAAACCATGATCATCCTCATCGGGAGTCAGAAGGGCGGCCCCGGCAAAACGACCATCGCCGTCAATCTCGCCGTCGAGTTCGCCCGCGAGGGCAAGGACGTGTGCCTCGTCGACGCCGACCCGCAGCGCTCCGCCGCCCGCTGGCACGCCGACCGCGAGGAGCAGCGGCACACGCCCGCGATCGCGTGCGTCGAGAAGCTCGGCAACATCAACCAGACCCTGCAGGACCTCGCCGGCCGCTACGACGTCGTCGTGGTCGACGTCGCCGGTAAAGACAGCAGGGAGATGCGCACCGGCATGGTCGCCGCAGACACCCTCGTCGTCGTCGTCCGCCCCAGCCAGCTCGACCTCGACACTCTCGGCCACATGAGCGAAGTGATCGACCAGGCCGTCGACCTCAACCCGAGCCTGGACGTGCGAGGGCTCATCACGCAGGCGCCGTCGAACCCGAGCATCACCGAACGGCACGACGCGGGGGAGTACCTGGCCGACTACCCGCGCATCCGTCCGCTCGACACCGTCATCTACGAGCGCAAGGCATACCGCGACGTGATCGGGGAAGGTCTCGGCGTCGTCGAGTGGAACAACCCCAAAGCCAAGAACGAGATCCAGGCCCTCGCAGCAGAGTTGGTGTCCTAATGGCGATCAAGAAGCGCACCCCCATCGACCCCGCCAAAATCGAAGCGTTCGGCGCAGCCGCCGACGCGCCCACGCAGGAGGTTGAGACGCCAGCACCGGCGCCCAAGGCGCAGCCGGCATCCCGGCCCGCCACGCGAGCGACAAGCGCGGGGGAGTGGCCCGAAGGCACGTCCAAGACCTTCCTGCTCCGATGGGGCAAGAACCCCGAACTTCCCGCCCTGCTCGCAGAGGTCGCAGAGCTCGAGGACCGCACCCAGCAGAAGACCGCGCTCCGCGCGCTGCAACGTGGCCTCGAGGTCATACGAGCAGAGCACAAAGCCTGACGCTCACCGTGGCTCGCTTTCAGAGTGATATCAACATGAAAGCACGCCGCCCTACGGGCAGTTCCCGCCGGCACGGAGACCGACGCTCAAGAGGCGCCGCTACGCGGCCTGCACCATATCCCGCAGTCTTTGACCTGTCCGGCTGTCGAGGATACGTCGGCTCCACGTCGGGCCAACGGCTTTCGCGGCATATCCTCCCTCGCTGCGCTCACTCCGGTATTCCACGTCCGTTGCTCCCTCCCGCTCCGCTCGCCGTAAATCCCTCGATTGCCGGCAGGCAAAGAAAAACGGTTGGTTGAGGGAAGGGCAGAGCAATGGCTGAGCGGATCACGGTCTACACCACAGGCCCCAGCTGCGCGCGCTGCACGCTGACCAAGAACGTGCTCACCAGCAAGGGAATCGAGTATGACGAGGTGAACATCCGAGACAACGAGGATGCCCGCGCCTACGTCGTCGATGACCTCGGCTACACCGAAGCACCCGTCGTCGTCACCGACGAGGATCACTGGTCCGGGTTCCGTCCCGACCACATCAACCGCATCGCAACCCACTGAGAAGGAGAACGACCATGTCCATCCGCACCATCACCGGAAACCTGGCAGCCGATCCCGAAGTTGTGCAGGCGGGAACCATCCAGATCACCAAGCTCCGCGTCATCGAGAACACGGGGGAGTACCGGCAGGGCAAGTACCAGCCCCACGACACCCCCACCACCCACTTCGTCGAAGCCCGGTTCGAGCTCGGCCAGAACGCCGCCGCCTCACTCCACCGAGGGGATGCCGTCATCGTCATCGGACGCGAGCACACCACCAGCTGGGGCGACGAGGGTAACAAGCAGTACGGCCGCGTCATCGACGCTGACAGCATCGGCGCCGACCTCACCCGAGCAACCGCCGCGGTCACCCGCAACGCGCGCGACGACCAGCCGCAGTGATGTCCGCGACCACTGGGAAAATGGGGCGGCAATCTGGCCGCCTCGCCAACGGGTTGACCATAGGAGGGAACTACCAATGACTACGCGCACTGCCACCGCTGTCATCGTCCGAGTGGCCATGCTCACGAACGAAGGCGACGAGAGGGCGGTTCACTACGGCCCGTTCCTGCCCCACGTGGGCAGCGCGACGACCTCTTTCATGAACAGGATCGAGCGCGAGCTCGAGGAATCGGGCCGCTACAGGCACTGGGACGTGACGGTTGAAAGTGTGTTCATTGCGGAGGACGAATCGGACTGCGAGGTTCGCGCGACACGATAACTGGCCCGACACTGACGATGCCCCGAGCCGACCTCTCCCGGCCCGGGGCATCGCTGTGCCGGGAGAATGAACACATGCTCGGGAATTCGCACACCGCCCCCGCGATGTCGACGAGTCCACGCGCGTGGAGCTCGAGGCGTCGTCCTCCGGCGTCGCGATCCAACAGCTGCGATCAAGGGCCAAGGCCCGGTCGCACACACCACCGCGAAGGGCGGGGTCATCGCGATGACGAAGTCACTCGCTGCGGAGGGCGCCCGCTACGGCGTCCGCGCGAACTCGATCTCGCCTGGCTTCGTCAGCACCCCGGCGACGGACAAGGCGGTGGACGCGGAGGGCAAGGCCTGGCAGGTCGGCAACGCGCTCATTCAACGCCCCGGCGCGGGCGAGGACATCGCGTACATGGCGCTCTACCTGGCCTCCGACGAGTCCTCTTGGGTGACCGGACAGAACTACAGCGTCGACGGCGGCGCGACCGCCGGGTGGCGGAACGACAGGGAGACGGACCGACTGGCCGCGAAGAACGGCTGACACGCGGGTCGCGGCGCGACCGGTGACGGACGGGAGGCACGGTGCCAGCTGACACCGTGCCTCCCGTCCGTCGTGGCCACCTCGTCTAAATCGCGAGGTACCCGCCGTCGACGGCGAACTGCGAGCCGGTCGCGAAGGCGGCCGCGTCGGAACCGAGCCACGCGACCATCTCGGCGATGTCGTGCGGCGTGCCGAGTCGGCCGATCGGGTGCTTCGTCAGCAGCGCATCCTTGAAGCCCGGGTAGGTCTCCTCCAGCGCGTCTATCATTGGCGTCTGGATCACCCCGGGCAGCACTGCGTTCACGCGGATGCCTTTGTCGGAGTACTCCACCGCGGCGGCTCGGGTGAGGCCGATGACGCCGTGCTTCGACGTGACGTAGGCGGACTGGTGAGCGATGGCGGCCTGCCCGAGGGACGAGGCGGTGTTGATGATGGATCCGCCGCCCTGCGCCAGCATCTGCGGGATCTCGGCCTTCATGCTGATGAACACTCCGGTGAGGTTGACGGCGATCACCCTGTCGAACTGCTCCACCGTGACGTCGGCGAGGTCGGGGCCGGTGATCTCGATGCCGGCGTTGTTGTGCGCGATATCGAGTCGGCCGTAGCGGTCCACCGTGGCCTGGACCAGGTGCTGCATCGACGCGAGGTCGGTCACGTCCGCCCGGACGAACGCCACGGCGTCTCCGCCGTCGATGTACTCGAGCGTCCCGTTGCCGGCATCCTCGGACAGGTCGGCGACGACGACCCGTGCGCCGTGGTCGACGAGGACCTTCGCGGTCTCGCGCCCGATCCCTCCGCCACCACCGGTGACGAGTGCGACCTTGCCATCGAGCGAGTTTGACATTGTGTGCTTCTTTCTCTGGGAGCGGCGTCGGTCGGCGTCGCTCGTTCAGTGCGGGAGCTGCGACGCGGTGTCGGCTGTGAGCCGGCGGACGTCGCTATCCAAGGTGGGGCGGTCGATGCCGAAGAAGGCGAATGAGATCGCACCCATGAACGCGAGCCTAGTGCCCGGTAGGCGACGAGAGGGCGGTTCACTACGGCCCGTTCCTGCCCCACGCGGGCAGCGCGACGACCTCGTTCATGAACAGGATCGAGCGCGAGCTCGAGGAATCGGGCCGCTACAAGCACTGGGACGTGACGATTGAAAGTGTGTTCATTGCAGAAGACGAATCGGACTGCGAGGTTCGCGCGACACGATAACTGGCCGACACTGACGATGCCCCCGAGCCGACCTCTCTCCCGGCCCGGGGCATCGCTGTGTCGGGGGAATGACCACATGCTCGGGAACTCGCACACCGCCCCCGCGATGTCGACGAGTCCACGCGCGTGGAGCTCGAGGCGCCGTCCTCCGGCGTTGCGATCGAGCAGTTGCGGTCGAGGATCCCGGCAGATGAAGTCATCCTCTTCGTGCGCCAGATCGGCTAGAACACGCGCACCAGGCCGCAATTCGGGCACCGCCAGACCGGGGGAGTCGGCGGGTTCCACGACGGTTGCAGCTGCACCAGGCAGCGCTCACAGGTAGGGGAGAAGCCCGGCCACTCGTCGTCATCCACGACGCCAGAAAACCAGCAGGCCGGCGGCGTCGCAGAAACCGTCCACAGGGACGTTCAGCGTCTTCCAGGAGAGGCCGGCGTGACCGCCGAGGCCCATACCCATGCCTTCCTCTCCGTCTCGCCCACGCGGAACCTGATGGCGCAGGCATCCGCTGTCCACCGGCAGACCTCTGCGTCGACGAGCGCCGGCGTCGCGCCGAAGCGCACCCACGCCTTCGCAGGCTTCGGCCGCGGGTCGATAGTCACCGGTTCCACGTCTAAGCGCAGCTCAGCGCTCGAGAGCGACTGCAGGGGGCCGGCCTCCGCGGCGATCCGCTCGAGGATGCGCGTATCCATCAGGTGATCGACCGCCGCGGCGTAGCGCTTGTTCGTCCCCACGGCGACCTCCTCCTGAAGGTGACACGCTACCCAACATCGAAGATACGTTCTATTCTCGGATGCCATGACCCACACCGCCGCCGCCACGGAAGTCACGCTCTGGCTCGTCGACGAGGCGCCGGCGCGCATGTACTACGCGGGGCAGAGGTGGACGGTCACGGACACTCCAACGCGGCTCCGGGGCTCAGTGTGGTCCGTCGACCCCGACGACGTCGGCGGTAGGCGTGGGCTGTTTGGTTGGCGATTCCAGGCCACGAACGAGACGCATGAGTCCATCGTGTTCGACGTGACCGGCGGCGCTTGCGAGCGCAAGCGGCGCGCTACTCGCCGCTGATTCGCACAGCCGCGTTGGTTGGCACAGGGCCGCGCTGACGACCACAGTCGTGACGCTTACCCCTTTGCGGTACCGGCTCATCATCAAACACATCAACTCAAGGCGAGCCCCTTGACACGTGGTTACTGCGGGCGTTCGCTGTCACGCGGAGGGCCGGCGTTGTCGTGGCCCTGCCGAAGAAATATCGAGCAACACATCGGATCGGAGTGGACATGAAGGCAGTGGTGTACGAGGGGCCCCGTCAGGTCAGCACGAAGGACGTTCCGGACGCGAAGATCGAGCGCCCTACCGATGTGCTGGTCAGGGTGACGACGACGAACATCTGCGGCTCGGACCTGCACATGTACGAGGGGCGGACGTCCTTCGAGGTAGGCCGGACGTTCGGTCACGAGAACATGGGGGAGGTCATCGAGGTCGGTAGTGGCGTGGAGAAGGTCAGGGTCGGAGACCGGGTTGTGCTCCCGTTCAACATCTCGTGCGGATTCTGTAAGAACTGCGAACGCGGCCTGACCAACTACTGCCTCACCACCCAGCCCGACCCATCATTCGCCGGTGCGGCCTATGGGTTCGCCGATATGGGTCCCTATGGCGGTGGCCAAGCGGAGCTGCTCCGTGTGCCGTTCGGTGACCACAACGCGCTGCGCTTGGGCGAGGATGCGGAGGAGAAGGAGAACGACTACGTCATGCTCTCTGACATCTTCCCCACTGGCTACCACGCCACCGAGATGGCCGGCGTGGTCCCGGGCGACAGCGTTGTGATCGCCGGTGCAGGTCCGGTCGGGCTCATGGCTGCCCTGTCCGCGATGATCAAGGGCGCCGCGAAGGTGATGGTGGTCGATCGTCACCCTGACCGGCTCGCGTTGGCCGAGCAGATCGGCGCGATCGCCATCGATGACTCCAAGGTCGATCCCGTGCAGGCCGTGCTCGACGAGACGATGGGGCTGGGAGCTGACCGGGGCTGCGAATGCGTGGGTTACCAGGCCCACGATCCTCAAGGCAACGAGGACATCGCCGCCACGATGAACATGCTCATCAACGCGGTGCGTTTCACCGGAGGAATCGGCACCGTCGGCGTGTTCGTCCCCCAGGACCCCGGAGCCAAGGACGACCTCGCCAAGCAGGGAAAGGCGGCCATCGACTTCGGAACGCATTGGTTCAAGGGTCAGACCCTGGGGAGCGGTCAGGCACCGGTCAAGCGGTACAACCGCCAGCTGCGGGACTTGATCGCCGCCGGCAAGGCGACCCCTTCGTGGATCGTCTCCCACGAGATCTCGCTGGACCAGGCTGCCGATGCCTACAAGAACTTCGACGCCCGGTCCAAGGGTTGGACCAAGGTCCTCATCAAGCCCGGGATGTCGACCGAGAAGAAGGCGAACTGATATGGCCGCCCAGGAAGAGGTGACGTCATGAGCGTGACGAAGGGACTGCTTGTCAGGCTGGAGGCCCTGCCCGGCAAGGAAGACGAGGTCCAGGAATTCCTCGGCATCGGGCGAGGACTCGTCGAGGAGGAACCGGCCACCGTCGCGTGGTTCGCGATCCGTCTCGGCCCGTCCTCCTTCGGGATCTTCGACGTGTTCCCCGATGACGCCGGCCGCGACGCGCACCTGTCTGGCGCGGTTGCGACCGCTCTCGGCGAGCAGACCGGCAAACTGTTCAGCGAGCCGACGATCGAGAAGCTCGACGTCCTGGGCTCCAAACTCCCCGCCTGACACCACAGACCGGGAGTACTGGCCCAGAAAGGAGGGGTCGCTGCGCGCGGTGACTTCGGGCTTACACAGCCCGCTGACGTCGTGGCAGCGGCCCCTTCTCTTGCGCCTATCGCTAATTGTGATGTCCGGGGACGTTGTTGAGTCTGCTGAGGGGCGCGCCGCCGATCGCGGAGTGGTGTCGGTGATGATTGTAGAAGTGCAGCCAGCCCGGCAACGCCGCTGGACGTTCGGCCTCTGACGGATAAAGCCTCGCGTAAGCCCAACCATTTCTGGCTCCAGCTGTCGTAGTTGCGTGGCCCCACTGTGATCGACCGATCGCTGATGGAGCTGAACCCGGTTCGGTGGAGACGGGTTGTGTGTTGAATTATGCCGGGGTTGCATCCAGACAGAGTTGGGTACCGCTCTCCAGCGGGACCAAGACCAAGCCCGTGTCGTCACCACCGGAACCGTCCTGAATCGCCACGCGGATCTCCTCTCCGCCGCTGCGAGCTTCGATGAAGCCGGCCACCCAGTGTTCGAGCGTTTTCCTGCTGTGGAAAACCATGCTTGTTGTCCTGTCCGTGCTGTCCCCAGGTCGGCCTCGGGATCTGGCCCCCATTGTGGGTGGTCTTGCCGGCCTGTCTTACGGTGTAAACCTGTTTGGTGTGGGACGTCTGATCTACGGGAAAGAGTTTGCTGTCGAGCTGGAGGACCGGACCCTCGCGCACGTGGAAGCAGCAATTGAAACAAAGCTGCGCCGCGGTGAGCCGTTCATGTTCACCTGGAAGATCGATACCGCTGAGGGCAGTGGGCGAACGTCCGTGTGGGTGAATCGAAGCTCGACCCTCGTGTGCAAGTACCGGCAGCCTCGCCAGCAGATCAACGGCGCCTGGGTGAACGCGATGCTCTCGACAGCAAACACACTCACGGGGTTGTACGTCGTGCGTGAGCCTGAGTGAGTGTCATCTAGCCGACGGGGGCGGCTCAGCGTGTGTCATCGATTTGCGTTCGAGGAACTCACACAGATCCGCCGCGATATTCAGCTCTGCCGTCAGCGCACGGGTCTCCTCGTGCGCTAGGAGTGTTTCTTCCGGCTGCGCTTCGAACACCACCCGCCATTCTCTTGACCTGCATACGTCCCCACCGAAGACGATCGTTTTCGACGGCACCCCACCTGGCTCTTCCTAGGTCGTGTTCCTGAACCTCGGTGGCGCGTATATCGAGGCCAGCGTGTAGACGTTGCGTCCGCGGAGACGCGTTGCGGTCGCTCCGGTCTCCTTGCTGGTTCTTTCGTTGGCGAGCACCCCAATCTCGACAAGGTTCCGGAGGCCGACCTTTCGGGTGGACTCGCTGATACCGTATTCCGTGGCCTCGCGGGCGGGTTGAGGGAAGACCGCATCTGGGCCGCCGCGACCTGTGATTGGGTCACACCATGACATCCCACCGCTCGGCGCGCGTCGATTACACAAGCCAGTGCACCGTGATCATCACCTACCTCGACGGCGACCGCCAGGACCGCATGGTTTATGAACGGCCGCAGACGCAAGTTCCCGACGGTCCACTCAGCATATTCGATCGCATTCGCATCTCACAGTTTCCGACCGACGATGAGCTCACTATCGAGGCTCGTCGAATCTTTGCCGACATGAAGCTCAACCTCCGCATCGGAGAGGGCGCATCGTTGAGCTCGGTATTCATCGCTCGCACCGCCGCAGCGGCCCTCGAAATGGAGGTATAGCCCCAGCCAAAAAACGATCGCTTCCGGCGGAGGGGTCTCTCACGACTAGCGTGACGACATGATGAGAATCCTCGTTGACACGTCGACCTGGCTTGACCTCGCCCGACGTCGCAACGGCCAGCGCTGGATCGTGGCCCTACGCGTCCTGGTCCATCAGGGCGACGTCGAGCTGATGGTGCCTCCGCTGATCGTCGACGAATTCGACCGCAACCGCGAACGAGTGGAGGCAGCAATGACGTCGAGCGTCGCCTCTCGTTTCAAAGCCCTCCGCCAAGACCTGCTGCTCTACGCCGACGATGACGAACAGTCGATGAGAGTGATTGATGATTTGAGCCGACACGTGCCCCTCGTCGGCGCGATGACTCTTCGGAACTTCACTGACATCCGTGAGCTTCTGGTGGGTGCACGGACCATTGTCCCCTCCGATCGTGCCGAGCGTCGCGTTATAGAGCGTGGACTGCAGAAATCTGCTCCGTTTCATCGAGGACGAAACTCGGTAGCTGATGCTCTACTCATCGAGGCTTACGCGGATGAGGCCCTCGATACCCAGGAGCCGGACGTGTATGCGTTCGTCACTAGTAATAGTGACGACTTCTCTCTGGCAACCGGGGACAAGCGACTCCCACACGACGACATTTCAATGGTGTTCGACGGCGTGAGGTCGATCTTCGCACTCGGCGTGGATGGCCTGGACGCTGTGATGAGAGGCTATTTTGGCGACGAGGCCGAGGAGTTGTTCAACGAGGTGGACTTTCGCGAGGAGCCACGTCGGCTTGACGAGATCCTCGCTGCTGAAACCGAGATGTTCGATCGGATCTGGTATCACCGCTCCTTGCAACATGACTACCGGCTCGAAAAGGCTCGTGATGACCAGGCGCTTGCTGAGCACCGCCGCGTCGCTGACTCTGGTCGTCGACGCGTCGAGGCGACATATACGGCGCTCGGGCAACTCGGGCCGTACACAGACTTCGAGCTTGGGATGCTCCACGGAAAGATGAGCGCGCTCCGTTGGGTTCTTGGAAGTGAGTGGGACTTTCTCGACACGTGAGGCCAAGCGGCACGCTCTGTTCGTTACCGAATCGCGGGTGCGCGTAGAGCGGCGACGCCGCACCGAAAACGATCGTTTCTGGCGATTTCTCGCGACGCTCTCATAGGGCGCGCCTGTGACCGTTCTTCCAATGTGGCGGTGTTCTGTTCAGCGGGTTGGCGGCATTAGCCGGTGACGAGGACGCTGGCGGCGGCTTCGATCACGTCGTCGGTGATGGTTTCGAGTTGGTTGATGCGTAGGACTCGTTGGATTTGGGGGAAGAGGCGTTCGAGGAGGCGGAAATTGCCGCGGGTGATGCGTTCGATGGCGGCGATGGCTTGGGCGTCGGTGAAGTCGTCGGGATCGAGAGCTTTGCCGAACCGTTTCCAGTGGCGGTCGAGGACGAAGAGGAGTTCGTCGCGGCCGAGGGCGCGGTAGCGGTGGGCGAAGCCGAGGCGGCTGTAGAGCTGGGGGTAGTGGCGGAAGCGTTGGTCGATGCCGGGCATGCCGATGAGGATGACTGCGACGTGGGTGCGGTCGTGGTGGTCGCGGATGAGTTCGAGTCCGGTGGGGGTGAGTCGCTCGGCTTCGTCGATGATGAGCAGTTCGACCCAGCGTGTGACGTCCTTGCTGCTGTTATCGACTTTGCCAAGGCTGAGCTGGTGGTCGTCGATACAGACGCCGACGCGCACGCACCAGCGCTCGATCTGGTAGATGAGCTCGCGGGGCTTGTTGAGCACGTCGGGGGTGTAAAACACGGTACGAGATCGGTTGGCGTGTGCGCTGTGGCGGGCATCGTCGTCGGATCGCGGTGGTGGGTGTTCGAGGTACGGGCCGAGGGTGTCCCAGTGGGCGTATCGGCGGGCGGAGTTGGTCTTGCCGACTCCGGCGTCGCCGTGACAGATGCCGATGGTGTGCTCGGTACGGACGGCGTTGGCGAACTCCACGAAACGGCGGTGTTCTTTGGTGATGATGAAGGTGCTGGGCATCATTCCTCCTCGTAGGTGCGAAGTTGCCGACGTCGGTGGACTGCGGGGGATGCGTCGTTCGGGTCTGTGCGTATGGCGGTTGTCGGAATGCGGTCGTTGATGGCCTTGCGCAGTTGGTGGCGGCGGGCTCGGCGGGCGCGTTCAATGTCGTTGAGGCTGAGCCGATCGTTGGGGTGCGCCTCGTCTACGGCGATACAGACGAAGGTGTCGTGGTCGTAGACACGGATCTCGGATAGATCGCGAGGGTCATAGCGGATGGTGACGGTGTGTCCCACAAACGGAGCCAGAGTGGGCGCGAGGTAGCGCAGGCCTTGGAAGTGGATGCCGTCGCGTTGCACCGTTCGCAGTTTCGGGACGGTGAGGAGGAGCCCGTCGAGCTGGTCCAAACTTTCAGGCATTCGCGGCAGCCAGCCTTCGCTCACCCACGTGTCCCGTGGCGATGCGCCAACCTCTCGGTGAGTCCGATGGTTGTACGCGGTGATGAAGGAGCCGAGTGCGAGGTCAAGTTCCGGCAGGGTCAAGGTGGGTGCTGGCTGGCGTGCGCCGGAGGCGATGTGCCCGGGCAGGGCAGCGAGCAGTTCGGTGTTGACGGTTCTGAAGAACCGCTCGATCTTGCCGCGGCCTTGGGGGCGACCGACGGTCGAATGGATGATGCGGATTCGCAGGGCGATGGCGGTGTGTTCAAGGTGGCGGCTGGTGAAGTCGGAGCCGTGATCGACGTGCAGGATGTCGGGGATGCCGCACATGACCCATGTCGGGTCGGGTTTGCGCCAGATCGCTTGCCTCAGCGCGAGTGCCGTGTTCATCGCAGAGGGGGATCCGAGGAACACGGTGTAGCCACAGATGGCGCGGGAGTAGTCGTCGAGGATCACCGTTAGCCACGGCCGATCCGGCTTCGCGGGCTGCGCGCCAATGGTGAGAATGTCGAGCTGGGTGTGGTCGGCCTGCCAAATCGCGTTGGGTCGATCGGCTCGTCGACGCAGAACGAGTTCGTGCCGGTCCCGGTACGACGCCGGCCCTTCCAACGCCAGGGTGACCATCGCTGGGTCGAGTGCGGCGACGATTCTCCTGACGGTGGCGTAGGACGGTGCCGGCTGGTGCGTCCGGCCAGCCTCGGTCGCTACGAGTCGATGGAGGGTCGCGATTGATGGTCGAGGCCTGGTCAGAGCGAGTCGTTCAGTGAACGTGACGAGGGCAGCTGCGACGCGCCGGGTGGCGATTGCTGCGGGTGCGGGTGGGGTGGGGGTGCCGTCGCTCTTGTAGCGGTGATGCCAGCGTTCCAGGGTCCGCAGACCTATCCCCGTCTCGCGAGCGAGAGCGGCGAGCGGTATCCCGTCCTCGACGTGCAGCCGAAGAATTTGCCACCGCTCGCTCGCGTCCATCCGAGACCTACATCCTGGTGGACTCCACCGCGGTTACCGCGGCCTGGTGCCGATACAGCGTGGCTCGACTCCACCCCACCAAACGCGCCGCTTCAGCTGCGGTGCGGCCCTTTCGGCGCGCGTCCGCAACGATCGCGAGCTTTTCGCCTATGTCCTCGGGCTTCACGGGTGGGCGGCCGAACCGGGTGCCGTTGGAGCGGGCGGCGGCGATACCGGCATTGACGCGCTCAACGATCAGTTCCCGCTCGTATTCGGCCAGCGTGGCGAGCATGTTCAGCATGAGGCGGCCGGTCGAGGTGGACGGGTCGATCCCGTCCGACACCGATCGCACCTGCACACCCTTCTCTCTCAGAAGGGTGACGGTGTTGAGCACATCGATCAGGGAGCGTCCCAGCCGGTCCACCCGCCACACCACCACGGTGTCGCCGTCCTGGGCGTACTCGAGCAGGCGCTTCATGCCGGGCCGAGTGATTGCGCTCTTACTGCCTGAGGTCACGTCCGCGAACACGTCGCGAGGCTGCACCCCCGCAGCGACTAGCGCGTCCCGTTGTAGCTGCGCATCCTGCGTTGTCGTACTCACCCGCGTGTATCCCAGAAGCCTCACGCCGCCATTGTGACTCGCAAACCCCATCCAACGCTAGAGACGAGACAAAATACGGCGAGACACCATTGTGGGACAGCGCGATCCGCGTCACGACGTGCCTCCAGCATGCAATGGCGACGTTCCCTCGGGTGTCTCTTTTAGCTTCAGCTTTCCGAGACGAGCAAAATTGATGAGAATCACGTCGTCGGTGGAGGCTCTTGCGGACATGTGTGTAGGGAAGGACCTTTATAGACAGGAGCTCACAGAATGATTGACCAACCCAGCGAGCTGGGCAACGAAGAGAACGTCGATGTTCTCCTTCGCCTCGCATCTCCACCCACACCCCTCTCTGACGACGTTGACGATGCGACCCTCCGGCTGATGGTGCGCTCAGCCACCCGCCCGCCGAAGGCTGACACACGTCGTTCTGTGCCGAGACTTGCCGTGCTGGGGGCGGTTGCCGCGATCGTCTTGGGCGGGGCAGGCACGGCCGCCGCCGCGACGTTCACAAACTGGTTCTCGGCGTTCGAGAAACCTGACACGGTTTCTCGGTTCACACTGCCCAGCGGCCTGTCATGCGAATTCCGCACCATCGTTCGGCCCGGCACTGGCACGGCTGCTGAGGAAGAGGCTGTTGCCGCGTTCCTGAAAGATACCGATGTGCTGGCGCTCGCTGACGTGGATGCGGAGCTCGCTCGCATGAAAGCGCGCGACGTCGTGACGCAGGGTCCTGACGGAGATGTGGTTACTCCAGCGACGCAGCTGTACTCGCAAGACCAGTTGTACTACGACGCTGTCTGGGGTGCGATTACCAACGTGATCTGGGACCACCTCGAAGACACCGGAGTGGTCGACCCCGTCGCAGGCAGCAACCTCTCATTCGCCGCTCAATCTGACTGCGGGGACAAAATCAGGTGACCGCCCGGCCAAATCGCTCAAACCGCGTCATCACCCTGCTCGAGAACAATGCGCGCAGCCTCTTGAGATACCTGGAACGTCGGGTCGGTGCCGATGACGCGCAAGACGCTCTCTCGGAAACCATGACCACAGTGTGGCGTCGAGCCTCCTCGATACCGGACGACGATGACGGAGCACGTCTATGGATGTTCGGAGTCGCCCGCAACGTCGTTCTCAACACCACGCGCGGGCAACGACGACGGACCCTCCTGACCGAGCGGCTGCGTCACGTCGTCTACTCAGCCCCCGAAGTCGACCCCGTGTCCGAAGACGTCCTCGACGTCCGCGCAGCGCTCTCCAAACTCAGCCCCGACTTAGCCGAGATCGTTCGACTGGTGCACTGGGACGGGTTCAGCATTTCCGAGACAGCCCAAATCATGGGGCTCCCCGATTCAACCGCTCGCAGCCGTTACGGACGAGCGAAAAGACACCTCGCGGACGCCTTGGCGACCCACCACGCCACCACATAGACCGCGACAACCCGCCCCTCCGTAGTTAGGAGTGCCACATGCATCTCATCCATCCCGCGGCGATTACCTTGCCGAGCACCGTGCAGATCGCGATCCCTGTCCCCGCAGAACCATGCTTGCCGACAAACAATGGCACGACCCAAATGACTTCCCCTACCCGGCAGGCATCTGAGTGAGCAATCACTAACAACCCGCCAGACAACCCCGTCACTTGCACTGCGCAGAACGCCGCCACACCGGATGAAAGATCACAACCGAAAACCCCCACCGAAACCCAAACGCACCGAAACCTGTGCGCTACCGTTTTCGGTGAGCCCCGTCGACGAGCGACGGCGGATACCGGGGGGAGTGGCGTGTGAACATCGTCGGCTATGCCCGAGTCTCGACGAGGGATCAGAACCCCGCCGCCCAGGAGGCCGAGCTGCGTGCAGCCGGCGCCGGTCGAGTATTCGTCGACCACGGGGAATCGAGCCGAGTGAGCGATCGCCCGCAGTGGATCGCTTGCCTCGACTATCTCCGACCGGGGGACACCCTTGTCGTTCGCGCTCTCGACCGTGTCGCCGGCAGCGAGGTCATGGCGATCGAGCTCATCCGGGATCTCGCCCGCCGCGGCATCCGCCTGCGCAGCCTTACCGAGCCATTCCTCGACGTCGACACGTCGACGCCGATGGGGGAGGCGATCGTGGGCATCATGGCCGTTCTCGCGCAGTTGCGGGTTTCGACGATCCGAGACAACACTCGCCGCGGCCTCGAGCACGCGCGCAGCCAAGGGCGGGTCGGAGGCCGGCCCTCGGTCATGACTGACGAGCGCACCGCGGCCGCGGTGCAGATGCGCGACAACGGTGACAGCGTCGCGAAGATTGGGCGCACGCTAGGCGTCGGCGCATCTAGCGTCGCTCGCGCTCTCGACCGGTACTACCGCGAACAGCTTCAACAGACGACGACGAAAGAGAGTGAGACCACACGATGAACCGTGACGCAGCAGACCAGGTGGTCCAATCCACAGGCGTCCTCGCCATGGCCTACTACCCGGAGATCCATGCGGACGATGCGGACTACTCGATCGGTGACGACGTCGACTTCGTGCTGTCCGATGCCGGCGAGCTCGAGCCCGCCGACATTGCGGCGCTGCGCGACCTGGTCGCGCGGACGATCATCGACCCGACGAATCACCGCGAAGCACTGATCGAGTACGTGTTCGGGCTGGTGCCTGACGGGGGAGAGAACTCCTGAGCTCCGACGACGCTTCCGAGGACGCCGCCGCACGTAAGCGTGCCCAGGACCGGCGTTGGCGCGAGGCGAACAAGGAGCACGTTGCCGCGCTGCGAAGAGCCTGGCGCGCCAACAACCTCGAGCGACACCGCGAACTTAATCGCCTCTCGGAACGCCGGCGGTGGGCTCGCAAGCGAGCGGCTGAGGCGCGGCGGGAGAAAGGCCGACGCTGGTATGCCGAGCATCGAGAGCAGGAGCGGGCGCGTCAGCGCAAGTTCCGGCAGGAGCATCCCGAGAAGGTGCGCGAGTATCAGGCGCGCTACAAGGAACGGCATCCCGAGCGTGCGGCCGAGGGCGCTCGGCGCCGCTCCCAGGCGCACCGTGACCGATACCCGGAGCAGACTCGCGAACGAGAGCGCGCCGATGCTGCGCGCCGTCGCGAAGCGGACCCTGACCAGTTCAGGCGCTGGTACCAGCAGAACCTCGAGCGCGAACGAAAGCGAGGCCGCGAAGCGGCGCAGCTGCGCCGCCGGCTGACCAAGCTCGGACTCCCGCCGCGGAAGATCCATAAGACCTACGCGGCGGACCGTCGCAAGAACGAGGCCGCCGCTGATGCGTTCTTTTCACGTCACTGGCGGATCAACGATCAGATTCGGATTCGGGCTGAGTCTTTCGAGGCTCTACCTGGACACCGCGCGGCCGTCGAGTTCCGCGCCCGGTATCTGGCAGCCGGCGCTATCGAGAAGGCCGACGCACGGGACCGTGAGGCGCGCGCTCGCGCAATCGTCGATGCCGCCCGGCGAAGGCTTCCCGCTAAACAGCTCGAGCAGATCACCGAGGACGTCCGCATGGACTCGGTCGCGCGTCAGCTGCGCGGTGCCGCTGCCTTCGACGTCGACGCGGAGGTGCAGCGACGAGTACACGACCTCGTGGTCGAACGGGCGTTGCGTACGCCGATCGACGCACACGAGCGCGACGAGATGCACCGGCTCATCCGAGCCAGCTTTCCCACCCACGCGCAGCGCCGGACACAACCGCCTTCAACCCAGGAGCGCCCGCAACGACTACGCGCGGGACCGCAGGACCACGGGTACGAGCGCTAGCCGGCTCCGAGCGTTTCCCGGTGCGTCGATATGCTGTCGGCGTGACCGACGATCGAGTGAACCTCCGCACACGGCGCGAGATTTTGGCGGGCTACATCGCTGTGCTCGACCGCCCGCAGAAGCTCATAGAACTCTGCTCAGTCGCTTCAGATGATCCGACTGAACTTCAGCTGGCTGTGGCGAGGGCGTTTGATTTCAGCCCGCTGGTGGCTGAGGCCGTTCTGTCTATGCAGGTTCGACGCTTCACGCCGGCCGAACGGCGGAGGATTCTGGACGAGCTTGCCGGCGTTGACGCCCAGCTTGGGCAGTAGCGAACACCGCGAAGGACGACGTCAGCTGGATAGGTGGCCCTCCGTTCGACCGTTCAAATGTCCCCCAGAAGGCCTACAGAGAAACCTTTGTGTGACGCCTAGGGTGAGGGCAAATCACATGGAATAGGACGGGAGTCCAATGCCCAAAACAAAGCGCGCCGGCTTCGGGGCGGTGCTCGCGGCTGTCTCACTAGCGGTGGGTGGCATCGCGATTGGTGCACCTGCGACGGCCTCGACCAACGCCGAGGTGACAGGTGATGTCGCGGCCCGTGCAGTGCTTAGCGCTTCAGGTACCCAGACCTGTCCGGCAGGGCGCCACGTCTACGTCAGAGCGACCCTCAGCTCTCCGGGCACCCTGACGTACTACACGTCTCGGGGCCGAATTCACCAGGCCTATGCCAGCTTCCACTATTGGACGTACCCGGGCGACGGTGGTCAGACCCTCAACTGGCGAATCACGTCAGACGTGAACATCGAAGAGGTGGCGGACGGATGCACCACCAATTGACCGTTTGAGCAATGAGGGGGACCGATCACTGGGCCGGTCTCTTTCGTTGTTGCGCTCAGTGGCCCAGACCTCGACGCTTTCTCGCACGTATCGGATGAGCCCGCGGCCCACGTCGTAAAAGTCCGGCCCCGAGCCCGTGGTGCGCATCGTCCGAAGTTCGGATATGTCGACTCGCAGCGCCTCTGCGGCCTCCGCAGGCGTCAGCAACAGCGGACCGTCGGCGACCGTTCTCGCGCTCATCGTGCAGCTCGCTTCTTCGCGACGTCGTCGATCTTGTCGGGCCGGAATCCCGACCACGACTGATCGCCTGTTTCCACGACGGGCGCCTGCAGATACCCGGTTGCCTTCAGCCTCGCGAGCGCTTCGGGATCGGTCGACAGGTCGATGACCTCGAACTCGATCCCGGCGGCTTCGAGTGCTCGGATCGTGGCCGTGCACTGCACGCACCCCTCGTTCGAGTACACGGTGAGCGGTTCATTGTTCATCGCAGTTCTCCTTTTCACACCTCATTGCCTTTCGGCGAAAGTCGAAACACTGCGGTGGGGGAGTGCAGGCAAGGGTCCGTGGAATACCGGACTGAGCGCAGCGAGGGAGGATATGCCGCGAAAGCCCTTGCCGGAGCGAGGACAGCGCGTACGATCCAACGGCCGAAAGGCAACGAAGTTGCCCCATGCAAACGGTCTCCGTCGCGCAGAGCGCGGAGGGGACCGTTTGGAGGTACTGCGGCCGAAGGCTGCTACTCAGAAGAACCGAAGTCAGCGGTGGCGGTGCGCCGCTTTGCGCGAGGTTTACGCGTCGGCTGACCGGGTGCGCGCGCACCCGTGGCGCGCAGATCCTTCTCGCTCCATCCGGCGGCGAGAGCCGCTTTCCAAGCCCGGTCGTGGGCGGCCGTCGCGTCGTTCAGGCGCGCCTCCGCAGCATCTGCTTCGTTCACCGCGGCGGCCAGCTCGCGCACGGCGTCAACCTTTGCGTTGACGTCTGCTTCGATCAGCTCGCGTGCGCGTTGGGCGGCTCTATCTGGGTTCAAGTTCGCGTCGCTCATGCGACCGACTCTATCGAGCGGATCAAGAGCCGATCCAGGGACAGTCTGCCCTCTAGCCGGATCACCGGCGCTCCACTATGTTCTGCGCGGGGCGGAGCCGCTGGCAGAGCAAGCTATAAAGTTAGGTAACCTAACTCTGGACTCCCGGCGGCGCGGTCGGCATACTGGTCGTATGGTCCCCGCTATTTGGCGGGTTCGCTGCGCTGGGCTGGGAGGACGTGATCATGCCGGAGCAGAACGAGCGGAAGCTGTTCGGCCGGCAGCGTCGTGCGAACTCCGCGACGCCGCGTGACGCGGGTCGCTACGTGGTCAAGACCAACGCCGACGAGGACGCGAAGTTGCGCGCTCGCGCCGTTGTCGCCGGCGTCACCGTGCCGCGTTTCCTGGTCGAGGCGGGCATGAACGCGAACGTTCAGACCAGCACCGACCAGAAGCAGCTCATCGCGGAATTGTTCGCGTTGTCGCGGACGATGGGATCCGTCGCGAACAACGTGAACCAGCTCGCCCGGTACGCCAACACCGAGGGTCGGTTTCCTGCCGAGGCGGAGAGTGTCGTGGCGGAGTACCGGGTGCTGAGCGCCCGGATCGACGACACCATTCGGAAGCTCGCGGGCGCATGATTCCGAACATCACTCGCGGATCCCGCATCGTCGGTCTGATGACCTACCTTGCGGGTGAGGGGCGCGCTAACGAGCACACGGAGCAGCATCTTGTCGCGGGCGATCATGCGATCATGGCGCGCCACGGATACGCCGTTCTCGACGCCGCGGCGGCGCGCGAGATCGGTGTCGCTCTCGACACACCGCGCGTCGCTTACGGCGCCGAAGTGACGCGTCAGGTGCGCGTCGCTGACCCGGAGACGGGCGAGCTGCACAGCGAGCGCGTGGCCGCAGATGTGTGGCACTGCTCACTGTCGCTGCGCGCCGACGAAGGTCAGCTCAGCGACGAGCAGTGGGGCACGATCGCCCAGCAGTTCGTGGACCGCATGGGCTTCACGGAGGCATCCGGGAAGGCTCCGTGCCGGTGGGTTGCGGTTCGTCACGGCCTCTCCAAGAACGGCAACGACCACGTTCACATCGCCGTTTCACTTGTGCGTGAGGACGGCACGAAAGCGACGACGCACAACGACTACAAGCGCGCTCAGGAGTTGTGTCGGACGCTCGAGGTCGAGCACGGTCTGATGCCCGTCGACTCCCGCGAGCGGGGCATGGGAGAGCGTGGCGTGAAGCCCGCCGAAACCGCGCGGGCGGCACGCACCGGTGCGGTCGAAGTCGACGCGCACCGGCTCGAGCGGACCGTCAGGGCCGCAGCGACGGCATCCGTCAACGAAGGCGAGTTCGTGCGTCGAATGCGACGTGCCGGTGTCCTCATCCGTCCGCGGTTCGCAGCCGGCCGCGACGACGTCGTTGCCGGCTACTCCGTCGCTCTGCGCCCCACGGGTGATGAGCGACCTGTTTGGTTCGGTGGTGGGCGACTTGCCCGGGACCTCACCCTCCCGCGCCTGCGCGAGGGCTGGCCGGACAGCCCACAGACGGCGCAGGGTGCGGTCGACGAGTGGCGTGCCACGAGCAAGAACCCGTGGCAGTACCGTCCGGTCGCTCCTGGCCGCGAAGAGCACGCTCCCGACCCGAAGCTGTGGGAACAGTACGGCCGGGAGTTGCGCGAGCTCAGGGCGCAGCTGCGAGAGGTACCGGCGACGGACCGCGCCACGTGGGCGCACGTCGCGCGAGAGACCGCCGGCGCATTCGCCGCGTGGTCGCAGCGCGTCGAGGCAACACCAGGGCCGCTCGCGGAGACCGCCCGAGAGTTGTCGCGCAGCGCCCACATCCGCGCCCACCAGTCCAAGCCCAAGCCCATCCGTATGGGCTCAGCGTCGGGCGCCGCAATGGTGCTGATGCAAGCCGCGGTCGGCGGTGGAGGCCCCGCCGCCGAAGCGATCTTGTTCCGTCAACTCGGCCGTCTGTCGGTCGCGCTGATCGACGCGCACAAGGCGGCGGGGGATGCCCGCCGCGCAGAGCAGATGAGCGAATCGCTGCGACGCACCCTCGAGGCGATCGGTGAGCGGATGCCCGCCGACGCACGCACAGCCGCGGCGCCTGCGGCCACGGCGACGCTCGCCCCAGAGGAAGAAGCGGTGCGTCGCGCTCAGCGCGGACTCGCCGCGCCCGGTACCCGTTCACCGCTGCCGAACACACTCACCCCCCGGCCCCGAACCACGTCCGACACGTCCCGTCAGCAGGGCGGCCACAACGGAAGAGAAGGAGACCAGGATCATGGTCGATGACACAGACGGCGTAGGCGAGACGTTCGACAACTCTCTGCGGATCGCGCTCACGGTCGCCTCGCAGTTCGGAGAGCGGTTCGCGCGCCTGCGCGAGGAATGGAACCGGCAGCGGGAGGCCGCAGCCACCCAGGAAGCTCGGGAGCTGCAGAGCCGGCTCGACGCCGAGCGCGCAGCCGTCCGCGGACAGCTCGCCGTCGTGGACCAGCCGTCCTGGTGGGATCGTGCGGACGTTCACGACATTGCCGACGCCCGAGAAGCGGCCGTTGCGTGGCGCGATCACGACGACGTCGCGGCGCGCGCGAACGAGACCATCCGCCGCGAAGTGCAGGACCGGCACGGCATCGACATCGACGCCGCCGGCGCCGACCCCGCCGCGGTGGCCGACGCTCTCCGCTGCGCCGAGGCCGTCCGCGCGCAGGCGCGCGAGGAGCAGATTCGGTCCGGTGAAGAGCTCACCGCCAGCCAGATCCTTGTCTCATCCGCCGAAGCGCGCGACCGCGACGCGGACGCCGCCGCCGAACGCGCCTACGAAACCGACGACCTGACCGCCGCAACCGAGTCGGCCAGCCAAGACCGGGAGGCCGCAGCCGAACGAGGGCAGGCCGTCGGTTTCTACGACAGCGCGGAGCGCCGTGCAGAGTTCGCGCGATCGCTCGAGGGAACTGCGTCAGCCGAGGATGTACGCGGACGGGTGCTTGCGGACACCGGGAACGCGCGAAGCCCGCGCGAAGCCGTTGCCAGCGGGTCCCCGTCGACCGCAGCGGCTCGGACAGGCCGCGTGTCGGCGCGGCAGCGAGACCGCGGTGGGCTTGGTCGGTAGAAGGGGCCGGATGGGGCGGCTGCTTTGCCACCGCGGCCTTCTGATCTCAGAGCGTGCGTGGCGCAGCGTTATACTTTAGTGGGTTATATAAGTCCGAGCCACGGAGCCACCATGCAGCCGAGCCCATATACACCGGGGGTTGTCGCGAAGGCCGTGCCCGGACGGACCGCGCAACTTGCGTTCTATGAAGAACGCGCGCAACTCATTGCGAACCTCGGGCAATTCGTCGGGAGCGTCCGCGTCGATTACGCGGCTCGGGGCGTGGGCAAAACGTCCCTGTTGAGAGAAGCTGAGCGGCTTTTTGAACGGTACGACATCAGCACCGTCTGGGTGACCGCTGTTGAGGGCGAGAGCCTCGCCGCTTCCATCCTCGATGAGCTACGAAAACTGCTGCCGAAGACCAAGCGTCTCGCCGAGCTCACCGACCTCGTCGATAGCGCCACGGTCACCATCGGCGGGGGACCGGTCCAGGCGGGAGTCACGATCAAACCCGGACAGCGTGGCGCATCCGCGGCGGGGAAGGTCTTCATGAACGTCGTCTCCGACGTTACGGACGCGATGCGGGACGCGGGAGAGGCAGGCCTGGTGATCCTCGTTGACGAGATCCAGGCGGCTGACAAACAGAGCCTCCGAACGATCTCCGTCGCCTGGCAAGAACTCGCGAGCGCGAAGAGCCCCCCAGCTGCCGGGCTGTTCACCGTGGGGCTTCCGGGTAGTCAGGATCACATCACGAACGCTGTGACCTTCAGCGAACGATTCGACTTCGTCGAGCTCTCCGGGATCGATGCAGGGGGGGCCGCAACGGCGCTTCATCGGCCAGCGGCGGACATGGGAGTTGTGTGGGACCAGCCGGCGATTGCCGCTGGTGTTGCTGCGGCCCAGGGGTATCCCTACAAGGTGCAGCTGGTGGGGGAGGGAGCGTGGGTTGCCGCGGGTCGTCCAGACCCCGGGCAGCGGATCACGATTGAACACCTCGACGAAGGCATGAGCTACGTCAACGAGAAGATGCGATCGCTCTTCGCCGCCCGATGGCGCAACTCGTCGAAGGGACAGCGGGAACTGCTTAGTGCCATCGCGTCTCTGGGAGGTGTCGACGTGAAACGGGAGGACGTCGCGGCGCGAATGGGAAAGACCACGCAGGCGATTTCCGTGCCACGGGACCGCCTTCTGAGCAAGGGCATCATCGATGCAAGCAGACGCGGCCGGCTCTCGTTTACCGTCCCGGGCTTCACGGAGTACATCCTCGAGCAACTGGACTAGTCCTGGTCTCACCGACGGACTGGTCCGCGCACCGCTCTCGAGTCGCGCCGGCCGTCGTCGTCGCGAGATCGCATGGGTGAAGGTACCGCGCGCGACAACGCTCTGCCAAGGTGTCGGCGGCGGGTGAATCCTGGTCACTTTCGGCGCTCGAAAAGTGAACGGTTGCGGGCAGTCTAGCCAGGGGTCTCGTCGGTGGTGGTGCGA
>NZ_JBMWDR010000013.1:0-25054 GCF_049545525.1 Microbacterium sp. NPDC064942
GCCCGGTCACATTCCGAACCCGGAAGCTAAGCCTCACAGCGCCGATGGTACTGCAGGGGGGACCCTGTGGGAGAGTAGGACACCGCCGGACTTCTTTCGTGAAATGGCCACCCAAAGTTGGGTGGCCATTTCTCGTTAACGCGTACGTGGGAGGACAGAGAAGATGACGGACGAAGAGCGCCCTGGACGGTCGGGCGGTAAGCGGAAGTTCACGCCTGCTTCCTCGCGATCGCGAGACGAGCGACCGCGGGATCGCGGGCGGGCAGAGCCCACCGATCGCGACCGTCGCCAATTCGAGCGTCGTGACGGCGATCGCCGTCCGTACGAGAAGCGGGAGGGCGACCGTCCGTCGTACCCGCGTCGTGATGGTGACCGTCCGTCGTACCCGCGTCGTGATGATGACCGTCCGTCGTACCCGCGTCGTGATGGCGATCGTTCGTCGTATCCGAAGCGTGACGGTGAGCGTCGCCCGTATGAGAAGCGCGATGGCGATCGTTCGTCGTATCCGAAGCGTGACGGTGAGCGTCGTCCGTACGAGAAGCGTGACGGTGATCGGCCTTCGTCCCCGCGTCGTGATGGCGACCGGCCTTCGTACCCGAAGCGCGACGGGGAGCGTCGTCCGTACGAGAAGCGTGACGGTGACCGGCCGTCGTATCCGCGTCGTGATGGTGACCGGCCTTCGTACCCGAAGCGCGACGGGGAGCGCCGTCCGTACGAGAAGCGTGACGGTGACCGGCCGTCGTACCCGCGCCGCGAAGGGGACCGTCCCTCGTACCCGCGCCGCGAAGGGGACCGTCCCTCGTACCCGCGCCGTGATGGTGACCGGCCTTCGTACCCGAAGCGCGACGGGGAGCGCCGTCCGTACGAGAAGCGCGACGGCGAGCGGCCCTCGTACCCGCGCCGCGAAGGGGACCGTCCCTCGTACCCTCGCCGTGACGGCGAGCGTCGCCCCTTCGAGGGGCGTGACGGCGACCGTCGCGCCTCGCGCCCGCCGCAGGGTTCGGACCGCCGGAACGTCCCCGCCGGACCGGTCGTCCCCGACGACGTGACGGCCCGCGACCTCAACGGTGCCGCGCGCAACGAGCTGAAGACCCTGAGCAAGGACAACGCCGAACAGGTCGCGCGGCACCTCGCGATGGCTGCGCGTCTCATCGACGAGGATCCTGCGCTCGCACACGAGCACGCTCTCGCGGCATCTCGAAGCGCCGGTCGTATCGCCGTCGTCCGCGAGACCGTCGCGATCACGGCCTACGCCGTGGGGGACTTCGCCCTCGCGCTCCGCGAGCTGCGGACGTTCCGACGGATCTCGGGTCGCGACGACCAGATCGCCCTCATGGTCGACAGCGAGCGTGGCGTCGGTCGGCCCGACCGCGCGCTCGAGGTGGGACGCGCGGTCGATCGCGCAAGCCTGCCGACCGAGGTCCGCGTGGAGCTCGCGATCGCGATGTCCGGGGCGCGCCTCGACCTCGGCGAACCCGAGCGGGCGCTGCAGGAGTTGGACATCCCCGAACTCGACCCCGACACCGCCTACCCGTGGAGCCCGGGCCTCTTCGCCGCACGCGCAGCCGTGCTCGAGGAGCTCGGTCGTGACGACGAAGCCGCCCAGTGGCAGCAGCGGGCCGACGTCGCCGCGGCGGCTCTCGGCGAGATCGACGCCGACTCCGAAACCATCGAGATCGACGAGATCGACGAGATCGAGACCGATGAGCCGGCCGAGATTGAGACCGATGAGCCGGCCGACGATGAGGCATCCGGTCAGGAGGACGGCCCGGGGGAGCGCGCCTGATGGGGCTGTTCTCGCGCTCACGTCCGACGCCGCTCGACGGCGTCGACCTGATCCTCGCCGACCTCGACGGCGTGGTTTACGCCGGTGACGGTGCGATTCCGCACGCCGTCGAGAGTCTGACGCGGGCTCGGGCGGACCGTCCTCTCGGGTACATCACCAACAACGCGTCGCGACGCGACAGCGTCGTCGCCGGGCACCTCACCGGGCTCGGTCTCGAGACGCAGCCCCACGAGGTCGTGACGAGCCCCCAAGCGGCTGTCCGGCTGCTGCGCGACCGCGTGCCGGAAGGCGCGGCCGTCCTCGTGGTCGGCGGCGACGGTCTCGTGTACGAACTTGAGAAGGCCGGGTACACCGTCACCCGCAGCGCCGACGACCGGCCCGCGGCCGTCGTGCAGGGATTCGCCCCGGAGGTCGGCTGGGCTCAGCTCGCCGAAGCGGCCTACGCGCTCGCCCTCCCCGAGGACCAGGGCGGGATCCCGTGGATCGCGACCAACACGGATTGGACCATCCCGCAGGCCCGAGGTATCGCGCCGGGCAACGGGACCCTGGTCTCGGCCGTCCACACCGCCGTCGGTCGCCTCGCGACGGTCGCCGGCAAGCCCGAACGGCCGATCTTCGACGAGGCCGTCGCGCGATTCGGGGCGCGGCATCCGCTCTTCATCGGAGACCGGCTCGACACCGACATCGCCGGCGCGCAGGCGGCGGGGATCGACTCCGTACTGGTCCTGACCGGCATCGATCGGCCGAAGCATGTGCTCGCCGCACCGACGGTGTCGCGACCGACGTTCATCGTGGGGGACCTCCGGGAGCTGCACGAGCCGTACCCCGAGACGATCGTCAAGGGCGACGTCACGACGGTCGGCGGCGCGTCGGTCCGCATCGACGGCCCGGACGTCCACATCCTGTCCGCGGGGGATCGTCCGATCGATCTCGTCCGTGCCGGTGCCGCGGCGATCTGGAACACCGGCCGCGCGATCTACGGCTTCCGGGTGCCGGAACAGCTCTACGCCGACCCGTTCCACCGCCGCTGAGCGCGCCCGCCCGCGGCAGCCGTCGCGCCGCGTAGGGTGGGACGCATGTCGATGGATGCCGCTGACGGTCCGGTCCGCCGCGAAGACCTGCTCTCGACGCTCGAGGTCATCGAGGATCAGCCCCTCGCCGAACGGGCCGCCGCCTACGCGCTCCTGCACGACGAGCTGGCCAAGCGCCTCGAGTCGGGCCCGCGCGACACCCACGCATGACGACCCGTCTCGACGCGGCCGTCGCCGCCCGCGGACTCGCACGCTCGCGCACGCACGCGGCGCAGCTCATCGCCGCCGGTCTCGTGAGCGTCGACGGTCAGCCGGTCGTGAAGTCGTCGGTCAAGGTCGGTGACGATCAGCTGATCGAGGTCGCGGCATCCGATCACTACGTCAGTCGCGCCGCGCACAAGCTGATCGCGGCGCTCGACGCGTTCGCCGTCGACCCGCGAGGGCGGGTCGCCCTCGACATGGGCGCGTCGACGGGCGGATTCACGCAGGTACTCGTCGAACGGGGAGCCGTCCGCGTGCTGGCCGTCGACGTCGGACACGGCCAGCTCGCCGCCGAGATCGCCGCCCTTCCCGAGGTCGTCGCGGTCGAGGGGTTCAACGTCCGGCACATGACCGCCGGATCGCTCGCCGAGGCGGCCGGCGCCGCCGACGTCCCCTCGCTCGTCACGGGCGACCTCTCGTTCATCTCCCTCACTCACGTCCTGCCGGCTGCGGCGGCGGTCTGCGCGGCGGACGCCGATCTCGTCCTGCTCGTGAAGCCCCAGTTCGAGGTCGGCCGCACGGGCGTGCGGGAAGGACTGGTGACGGATGCCGGGCGCCGAGCAGACGCCGTCGCGACCGTCCTCTGGTCGGCGTGGGACGCCGGCCTCGGCACGCACGGCGTCATCGCGTCGCCGATCGCGGGCACCCACGGCAATCGGGAGTTCCTCATCCACCTGCGTCCCGGGACGACCGACGACGCGAATCCGACACAATGGTTGGACACCGTGAACCGACTGGCGGGAGCCGCATGACCGACGCGACGCGCAACATCCTCGTGGTGGCGCACGCGCTGCGGGAGAACACCGTCGAGGGCGCGCGGCGCGTCGTCGCCGCCGTGCACGCGGCCGGTCTGCAGCCCGTCGTCCCCGGCGACGATCCGGAACTCGCGGCGGTCCTCGGCGACCTCGACACGGCGGTCCTCGGCGAGGGCGGCGTCGACGTCACCGACATCGAGGTCGCGATCGTCCTGGGCGGCGACGGCACGATCCTGCGCGCGGCCGAGCTGGTGCGCGCGGCATCCGTCCCGATCCTGGGTGTCAACATGGGGCACGTCGGCTTCCTCGCCGAACTCGAGGCGGACGACATCGACGAGGCGATCGGTCGTGCGCTCGCGCGCGATTACGAGATCCACGAGCGGATGACGCTGTCGGTCGAGGTGCGCGACGCGCAGGACGCCGTCGTGTACCGGACCTGGGCGCTCAACGAGGCGACCGTGGAGAAGGCATCCCGGGAGCGCATGCTCGAAGTGATGATCGAGATCGACGGTCGTCCGCTGTCGTCGTTCGGCTGCGACGGCGTCGTCGTCGCGACCCCGACGGGCTCGACGGCGTACAACTTCTCGGCCGGCGGACCCGTCGTCTGGCCGTCGGTGCAGGCGCTGTGCCTCGTGCCGCTGTCGGCGCACGCGCTGTTCGCGCGGCCGGTCGTGCTGGGACCCGAGACCTCCGTGTCGATCGACGTCCTCGAGCGCAACCAGGGCCGCGCCGTGCTGTGGAGCGACGGCCGCCGCTCGCACGACCTGCCGCCGGGAGCGCGGGTCGTGGTGCGACGGTCCACGCGACCCGTGCGCCTCGCGCGACTGCATCCGTCGGTCTTCACCGATCGGCTCGTCCGCAAGTTCCAGCTGCCCGTCGCGGGCTGGCGGGGTGCCACGGAGGCGACGCCGTGATCGAGCAGATCCGCCTCCGCGACCTCGGGGTCATCGCGGGGGCGACCCTGCCGATCGGTCCCGGCTTCACCGCGATCACCGGTGAGACGGGCGCCGGCAAAACGATGGTCGTCACGGGTCTCGGCCTGCTGCTCGGCCAGCGGGCCGATTCCGGCGCGGTCCGCGCCGGTGCCGAGCAAGCCGCGGTCGACGGCGTGTGGATCGTGCCCGAGGACGGGCCCGTCGTCGAACGGGTGCGGGATGCCGGGGGCGACATCGAACCCCTCGGGGACGGCCGCGCCGAGCTCTACCTCGGACGCACGCTCTCGAGCGAGGGCCGCAGCCGCGCGACCGTCGGCGGCCGCACCGCTCCGGCCGGCGTGCTCGCCGACCTCGCAGACCAGCTCGTCGTCGTCCACGGTCAGTCCGATCAGCTGCGGCTCACGTCGGCCGCGGCGCAGCGCGAGGCGCTCGACCGGTTCGGCGGCGCTCCGGTCGCCGAGGCGCAGGGGCGCTACCGCGCGGTGTGGGATGCCTGGCGCACCGCCGCCGCTGACCTCGAGACCCTCACGACCGAACAGGACGCCCGCGTCCACGAGGCGGAGGAGTTGCGCGCGGCGATCGCGGACATCGAGGCGGTCGACCCCCAGCCCGGTGAGGACACGGAGCTCGCGCAGCGCGCCGAGCGCCTCGCCAACGCCGAGGAGCTGCGGCTGGCGGCGGCGACGGCGCACGCCGCGCTGTCGAACGAAGACGATCTGCCCGACGTGCAGGGGCTGCTCGCCGAGGCGCGTCGCGCGCTCGAGCGCGCGGCCGGGTCCGACGAGGCGCTGCGCGCTCACGCCGCCGTCATCGAGGAGCTCGGCTACCGCGTCGCCGACGTCGCGGGTGAGCTGAGCGGCTACCTCGCCGACCTCGACGAGGGCGGCCCCCACGAACTCGCGGCCGTCGAGGAGCGCCGGGCGGCCATGAACGGGCTCGTCCGCGTGCACGGCTCGCTCGAGGCTGCTCTCGAACTGCTCGCCTCCGGCTCTGCGCGCCTGGCCGAGCTCGACGACGACGGCGACCGCATCGACCGGCTGACGGCCGAACGGGACCGGCTGCGCGATGAGCTCGACGCGCGCGCGACGGAGCTGACCGACGCGCGGCGAGCGGCGGCATCCCGTCTGGGGGAGGCGGTCACCGACGAGCTCCGTCACCTCGCCCTGCCCGACGCCACCGTGACCGTCGCCGTCGAGCCCGGCCCCGAGGCCGCGCACGGTCGCGACGTCGTCACGATCCAGCTCGCGCCGCATCCGGGCGCGTCGCCCCGCCCCGTCGCGCGCGGCGCGTCGGGCGGCGAACTCAGCCGGGTCATGCTGGCCATCGAGGTCGTCATCGCCGCGACCGACCCCGTTCCGACGTTCGTCTTCGACGAGGTGGATGCCGGCATCGGCGGCGCTGCGGCGATCGAGGTCGGCCGGCGGCTCGCGAAGCTCGCGGAGACGAGCCAGGTGATCGCCGTCACCCACCTCGCCCAGGTCGCCGCGTTCGCCGGCAACCACCTCTCGGTCGTCAAGGCCAACGACGGGTCGGTGACCGCGTCGAGCGTGCGGCGGCTCGAGGGCGAGGAACGGGCGGCCGAGATGGCGCGGCTGCTCTCGGGCATGGCCGACTCGGAGGTCGCGCTCGACCACGCGCGCGAACTCCTCGCGCTCGGCCGCGCCCGCTGAGCGACACCCGCTCGCACTCCGGGCGGGGCACCCGACGGGGCTGATAGAGTGAAAGCCCGTGACGGACTCTTCGGGCGCGGGACGCAAAAACAACGACATCACCAAGCACATCTTCGTGACGGGTGGTGTCGTTTCGTCTCTCGGCAAGGGCCTGACCGCCGCCAGCCTCGGCAATCTGCTCACCGCTCGCGGCCTGCGCGTCGTCATGCAGAAGCTCGACCCGTACCTGAACGTCGACCCGGGGACGATGAACCCGTTCCAGCACGGTGAGGTCTTCGTCACCGACGACGGCGCCGAAACCGACCTCGACATCGGCCACTACGAGCGCTTCCTCGACATCGAGCTGAGCCAGGCGGCCAACGTCACGACCGGTCAGATCTACTCCGAGGTCATCGCCAAGGAGCGCCGCGGCGAGTACCTCGGCGACACCGTCCAGGTCATCCCGCACATCTCCGACGAGATCAAGCGCCGGATGCGGCTGCAGGCGAGCGAAGAGCCCCGCCCCGACGTCATCATCACCGAGGTCGGCGGCACCGTCGGTGACATCGAGTCGCAGCCGTTCATCGAGTCGGCGCGGCAGATCCGCCACGAGCTCGGCCGCGACAACGTCTTCTTCGTGCACGTCTCGCTCGTGCCCTTCATGGGCGCCTCGGGGGAGCAGAAGACCAAGCCCACGCAGCACTCGGTCGCGATGCTGCGCTCCATCGGCATCCAGCCCGATGCGCTAGTCCTGCGCAGCGACCGCCCGGTGACGGAGTCCAACAAGCGCAAGATCGCGCTCATGTGCGACGTCGACGAGGACGCGGTCATCAACACCGTCGACCTGCCGAGCATCTACGACATCCCCTCGACGCTGAGCGATCAGGGCCTCGACGCCTACATCGTCCGTCGCCTCGGCCTCGGCGCGAAGGCGGGCGACATCGACTGGACCCGCTGGAACAAGGTCCTGAACGCCGTCCACAACCCGAAGCACGAGGTCACCGTCGGGCTCGTCGGCAAGTACATCGATCTGCCGGACGCCTACCTCTCGGTCACCGAGGCGCTCAAGGCCGGCGGCTTCGCGCAGGAGACGAAGGTCCAGATCGTGTGGATCCCGTCCGACCTGTGCGAGACGCCCGAGGGCGCCGCGAAGGCCCTGTCGGCCGTCGACGGCATCGTGATCCCCGGCGGCTTCGGCATCCGCGGCATCGAGGGCAAGCTGGGCGCCCTGCAGTTCGCCCGTGAGCAGGGGCTGCCGACGCTCGGCATCTGCCTCGGCCTGCAGTGCATGGTGATCGAGTACGCCCGCCACGTCGCCGGCATCGAGGGTGCCTCGTCGAGCGAGTTCGACCCCGAGACCCCGCACCCGGTCATCGCGACGATGGCCGAGCAGGTCGACATCCTCGACCGCGGCGACATGGGCGGCACCATGCGCCTCGGCCTGTACGAGGCCGCGCTGGCCGAAGGATCGCTCGCGGCCGAGCTGTACGGCTCGAACCGCGCCACCGAGCGTCACCGCCACCGCTACGAGGTCAACAACGCCTATCGCCAGCAGATCGCGGATGCGGGCCTGTGGTTCTCGGGCCTCAACCCCGACCTCGACCTCGTCGAGTACGTCGAGCTGCCGCGGGACGTGCACCCGTACTACATCGCGACTCAGGCGCACCCCGAGCTCCGCTCGCGTCCGACCGAGGCCAACCCGCTGTTCCGCGGACTCATCGCGGCGGCTCTCGAGCGGCACCGCGCGAGCGAGCTGTTCGACGTCGAGAACGAGGACTGACCCGTGACGGATGCCGCCGCCTTGCAGGACGACGCCGTCGCCGTCACGGTGACCCGCAGCGACACGGTCTACGAAGGTCGCGTCTGGAACCTGCGCCGCGACGAGTTCACCTACGGCGACGGGACGATCGTGCGGGAGTACGTCGACCACACCGGCGCGGTCGCCGTGCTGGCTCTCGACGAGGAGGGCCGTGTGCTGCTGATCCGGCAGTACCGGCATCCCGTCGGGTTCCGCGACTGGGAGATCCCGGCAGGGCTCCTCGACGTGCCGGGTGAGGACCCCCTCGAAGCGGCCAAGCGCGAGCTCGCCGAGGAAGCCGACCTCACCGCCGAGCGGTGGAACGTGCTGTCCGACTTCTTCACGAGCCCGGGCGGCAGCGACGAGGCGATCCGCATCTATCTCGCCCGCGGTCTCGCGGACGCTCCCGAGGCGTTCGCCCGCACGGAGGAGGAAGCCGACATCGAAGTGCGGTGGGTGCCCCTCGACGAGGTCGTGGACGCGGTCCTCGCGCGCCGGCTGCAGAACCCGTCGCTCGTCATCGCCGCCCTCGCCGCCGCTGCCGGCCACGCACGCGACTGGACGACGCTCGGTGCGCCGGACGCCCCCTGGCCCGGACGCTCGCGCCCCGTGGGCGCGGATCGACCGCAGGACTGAGACCCCGTGAGGCTCGCGCGCGCCGTCGACGCGTTCCTCCGGCACATCACGATCGAGCGGGGGCTGTCCGCACACACGGTGGCCGCCTACCGGCGTGACCTCGCGGGTTACCTCGACTGGCTCGAAAGTCACGACGTCGTCGACACCGACGGCGTGACGACCGAGCTCGTCACGAGGTTCGCGGCCGAGCGGGCGGCATCCGATCCGCCCCCGGCCTCCACCTCTCTCGCCCGTCTCCAGTCCGCCGTCCGCAGCTTCCATCGTTTCCTCGCCCGCGAGGGGATCGCGACGGAGGATCCGACGAGCCGGCTGCGCCCCCCGAAAGCGCCGATGCGCCTGCCGAAGGCGCTGCCGGTCGACGACGTGATCCGGCTGTTGGATGCCGCCGGCCCCGCGCCCGAGGACGCCGCACCGGGCGAGCTCATCGGGCTCCGCGACCGGGCGCTGCTCGAACTCCTGTACGCGACCGGCGCACGGGTGTCGGAGATCGTTGATCTCGACGTCGACGACCTCCGGCACGGTGACGTGCTGCGGGTGCGCGGCAAGGGGTCGAAGGAACGGGTCGTGCCGGTCGGGTCGTACGCGCGGGCCTCGGTCGACGCGTACCTGACCCGGGCGCGACCCGAGCTCTCCCGACGCGGCCGGGCGACGCCGCGGGCGTTCCTGGGCGCGCGCGGCGCGCCCCTGTCGCGGCAGAGCGCGTGGCTCGTGATCCAGCAGGCGGCGGAACGCGCGAACATCACGGCCCACGTCTCACCGCACACGCTGCGCCACTCGTTCGCGACCCACCTGCTGCAGGGCGGGGCTGACGTCCGCGTCGTGCAGGAGCTGCTCGGTCACGCCTCCGTCGCGACGACGCAGATCTACACCCACGTCACGGTGGACGCGCTGCGCGACGTGTATCTCACGTCGCATCCGCGCGCCCGCTGAACCCGGGGCGGGCACTGCGGGGGAGTCGCTCCCTCGTCGGGGCGGCGGCGGTGACTAGACTCGGGTGAGCACGGCGAAGGCAGGAGATCAGTGGCGAGCAAGCGGAGCACGGCGGAGGCCACCGGCGCATCGACGGCGGCGGGTTCGGCGACCGACACCCCGATGGGGCCGACCGGCCGCCCGTACCACGGCTTCCCGACCCCTCCGAAGCTCGACGGCCACGGGCCCGCGCGCATCATCTCGCTGTGCAACCAGAAGGGCGGCGTCGGCAAGACCACGACCACCATCAACCTGGCGGCCGGTCTCGCGTCGTACGGTCGCCGCGTGCTGGCGGTCGACTTCGACCCGCAGGGCGCGCTGTCGGCCGGGCTCGGTGTGCAGACGCACGAGACCGCGACGATCTACGACCTGCTCCTCGACCCGAAGCGCGACCCGAACGAGGTCATCGTCACGACGTCCGTCGACGGCCTCGACATCCTCCCCGCCAACATCGACCTGTCGGCCGCCGAAGTGCACCTCGTCAACGAGGTCGCCCGCGAGACGATCCTCGCCCGCGTCCTGCGCAAGGTCGCGGGGGACTACGACGTCATCCTCATCGACTGCCAGCCCTCGCTCGGGCTGCTGACGGTCAACGCCCTGACCGCGAGCCACGGCGTCCTCATCCCGCTCGAGTGCGAGTTCTTCGCGCTCCGCGGCGTCGCACTGCTCATCGAGACCATCGACAAGGTGCGTGACCGGCTGAACCCCGCCATCCAGCTCGACGGCGTGCTCGCCACGATGTACGACCCTCGCACGCTGCACTCGCGCGAGGTCCTCGAGCGGGTCGTCGATGCGTTCGGCGACGACGTGCTCGAGACGGTGATCGGCCGCACGGTGAAGTTCCCCGACGCCTCGGTCGCCGGCGTGCCGATCACGAAGTTCGCTCCCGAGCACTCCGCCGCCCAGGCGTACCTGCGCCTCGCGCGGGAGCTGGTCGCCCGTGGCGCCGTCGCCTGAGGACGTCCCGGACGCCGACGCCGCGCCTTCCGAGGCGGACACGACCGAGACCGGCGGCGACCGGTTCCGCGTCTCCCTCGGCAACTTCGACGGTCCCTTCGACCTGCTGCTGACCCTGATCTCGAAGCACGAGCTCGACATCACCGAGGTCTCGCTCAGCAAAGTGACCGACGAGTTCATCTCCTACCTGAAGGGCCTCGACGATGACGCCGAGCTCGACCAGGCATCCGAGTTCCTCGTCGTCGCGGCGACGCTGCTCGACATGAAGGTCGCGGGTCTGCTGCCGCAGGGCGAACTGGTGGATGCCGAGTCCGTCGCCCTCCTCGAGGCGCGCGACCTGCTGTTCGCGCGTCTGCTGCAGTACCGCGCGTTCAAGGAGGTGTCGGCGTGGTTCGCGCGCTGCCTCGAGCGCGAGGGCAAACGTCACACGCGTGCCGTGCGGCTCGACGAGAAGCACCGGCGGGCGGTCCCCGAGCTGGTGTGGACGCTCTCGCCCGAGGACTTCGCCGCCATCGCCGTGCTCGCCTTCGCACCGAAGGAGATCCCGCACGTCGGGCTCGACCACCTGCACGCGCCACTTGTGTCGATCCGCGAGCAGGCCGCCGTCGTGGTGACGCTGCTGCGCGACGCGGGCCAGCTCAACTTCCGCGACCTTGTCGCCGGAGTGACGCAGACCGGAGTCGTCGTCGCGCGCTTCATCGCCGTCCTCGAGCTCTACCGCCACGCCGCGCTCTCGTTCGAGCAGCTCGAGCCGTTGGGGGAGCTGACCCTGCGCTGGACCGCCGAGCGGTGGTCCGAAGAGAACCTCGCCACCCTGGGAGCCGACTATGACCGATGACACCGCCGGCGTCGACGCCGCCGAGGCCGAGGCGCCGCCCCGTTCGCAGGAGCCCGCCGACATCGCGCGGCGTCTCGAGGCGATGCTCATGATCATCGACGAGCCGCAGAGCCTCGTCTCGCTCGCGGCGGCCGTCGGTGCGCCCGTCGCTTCGGTCCGCCGGGCGATCGAGGAGCTCGTCGCCGACTACGACGGCGATCGGTCGGGGCCGCGCCGCGGCTTCGAGCTGCGGGAGGTCGGCGGGGGCTGGCGGTTCTACGTCCGCGAGGAGCACGACGACCTGGTCGCCGAGTTCGTCAACGGCCAGGCGCCGTCGCGGCTGTCGCAGGCCGCGCTCGAGACCCTCGCCGTCATCGCCTACAAGCAGCCCGTGTCGCGCAGCCAGGTCGCCTCGATCCGCGCGGTGAACGTCGACTCCGTCGTCCGGACGCTGCTCGCGCGCGGCCTCATCACCGAGGCGTTCACCGACCCCGAGACGGGCGCCATCAACTACCGCACCACCGACGCGCTGCTCGGGCACCTGGGGATCAACTCCCTCGACGAGCTGCCCCCCATCTCCCCGCTGCTGGACGACGGCTCCGCGGGATTCGAAGGAGAGACCATCCGATGAACGACCAGTCCGACGAGAACCGGGTCCGGCTGCAGAAGGTGCTCGCGGGCGCGGGCGTCGCCTCGCGGCGCGTCTGCGAGCAGTACATCGTCGAGGGCCGGGTGCGGGTCAACGGCGTCGTCGTGACCGAACTCGGCTCGCGCATCGACCCCGCGCACGACCTGGTCGACGTCGACGGGACCGCGGTACAGCTCGACACGAGCAAGCGCTACGTCATCCTCAACAAGCCGACCGGTGTCGTCTCCTCCATGAAGGACGACCAGGGTCGCCCCGACCTCCGGCGCTTCACGAAGGACTGGCCCGAGCGCCTCTACAACGTGGGCCGATTGGATGCCGAGACGAGCGGCCTGCTCGTCCTCACCAACGACGGCGAGCTCGCCCACGTCCTCGCGCACCCCTCCTTCGGCGTCACGAAGGTCTACATCGCGAAGGTCACCGGCCGCGTGCTGCCGCAGACGATCGCGCAGCTGACGAAGGGGATCGATCTGGAGGACGGCCCGATCGCCGCCGACAAGGCCCGGCTGCTCGACGCGAGCGGCGACACGAGCCTCGTCGAGCTGACCCTGCACTCGGGGCGCAACCGCATCGTCCGCCGCATGATGGCCGCGGTCGGCCACCCGGTGCAGGAGCTCGTCCGCCGCCAGTTCGGTCCGTTGCACCTGGGCACGCTCCCAGCGGGACGGGCACGCGAGTTGACTACAGTGGAGCGTGGTGCGCTGCTGACTCTCGCGCGCCAGGCGGACACCCCGCCCGGGGATCCCACTCAGGAGCAGTTGTGACCGACGCCATCGACGCGCGCGCCCGCGCGGTCCGCACGAGCGGTCTCGTCCGCATCGTCGGTGCGGGCCTGCTGGGCTCGAGCATCGGGCACGCGCTGCGCGCCCTCGGCGTCGACGTCGTCCTCGCGGACGCCTCGCCCGCCCAGCTGCGCCTCGCCGTCGATTACGGCGCCGGCCGGCTGGCGCGCGACGACGACCGTCCGGATCTCGTCGTCGTGGCGGTGCCGCCCGATGTGACGGCCGACGTCATCGAGCGCGAGCTCGGCGCCTTCCCCGACGCGGTCGTCACCGATGTCGCGAGCGTCAAGCTCGAACCGCTGCTGACGCTCCGGGAGCGCGGTGTCGACCTCTCGCGCTACATCGGCTCCCACCCGATGGCCGGACGCGAACGGGGCGGCGCGATCGCCGCCCGCGCCGACATCTTCTTCGGTCGCCCGTGGGTCATCTGCCGCGACGAGGAGACCTCCGCGCGCGACCTTGCCGTCGTGGAGGGGCTCGCCCTCGACCTCGGTGCCAGCCTCATCGAGATGACCCCCGAGGAGCACGACCGCTCGGTCGCCCTCGTCTCGCACGTGCCGCAGCTCGTGGCATCCCTCCTCGCCGGCCGGTTCGTCGGGGCCGAGGACGCCTCGCTGCGCCTGGCCGGGCAGGGAGTGCGCGACACCACCCGTATCGCGGCATCCGCCCCCGAACTGTGGGTGCAGATCCTCGGCGCGAACGCCGACCCCGTCGTCGAGGTGCTCGACGCCCTCGCCGCCGACCTGGCCGGAGTCGCCCGTGCGCTCCGCGACCCCGATGCGCCCGGCGCGCGCCGCGCGGTCGCCGACACGATCCGTCGCGGCAACGAAGGCGTCGAGCGGCTCCCCGGCAAGCACGGTCAGAACCGCCGTTTCGAGACGGTCGTCGTCATGGTCGACGACACCCCCGGCCAGTTGGGGCGCCTGTTCGGCGACCTCGGCGAACTCGACGTCAACGTCGAGGACTTCCGTCTCGAGCACTCGCCCGGCGCCCAGTTCGGCCTCGGCGAGATCAGTGTCGTCCCGTCCGCCGTGACCGTCGCCACCGACGGACTCGCGGCGCGCGGGTGGAAGATTGCGAGCCTCAATGACTGACCCGATCACGATCGCCATCGACGGACCCGCCGGCAGCGGCAAGTCCAGCGTGTCGAAGGAAGCCGCGCGGCGGCTCGGCTACGGCTACCTCGACACGGGGGCGGCCTACCGCGCGCTCGCGTGGCATGTCCTCGAGCACGGCGCCGACACGTCGGACGCCGCGGCCGTCGTGGACGCCGCCGGCGACTTCGACTACGCGATCTCGCTCGACCCGGATGATTACTGGGTGCGCGTGGGGCAGGCCTCGGTGACCGAGGCGATCCGCGAACCGCGCGTCAGCTCCGCCGTCAGCGGTGTCGCGCGGGTGCCGGTCATCCGCGAGCAGGTCAACGTCCTGTTCCGGCGGCTCGTGGCCGAGTCCGGCCGCCCCGGCGTCATCGTCGAGGGCCGCGACATCACGACGGTCGTCGCCCCGGACGCCCCGGTGCGGATCCTGCTGACCGCCGCCCCCGAGGTGCGCGCCGCGCGGCGCAGCGCCGAACTGACCACAGAGGATGCCGCGGCTGTCGCCGCCGCGCTGCACAAGCGTGACGCATCCGACTCCCAGGTCGTCGACTTCCTCACCGCCGCCCCCGGCGTGACGGTCGTCGACTCGACCGACCTGGACTTCGCACAGACCGTCGACGCCGTCCTGGCCGTCGTGCGGTCGGGAACGGAAGGCTCACGATGAGCGCCGAAGACGAATACGAAGGCGGCCCCGACCAGATCGAGGAGAAGCTCGCGGGCCTCGACGAGGAACTCGCCGAGCAGCGAGCCGCAGCCCTGCGCGCGTCGCTGGCCGACTACGACCTCGACGAGGAGGACGACGACCTGCTCGCCGGTTTCACCGCCGGCGGCGAGGTCGTCGAGATGCTGCCGGCGCTGCCGGTGGTCGCGATCGTCGGGCGGCCGAACGTCGGCAAGTCGGCGCTCGTGAACCGCATCCTCGGCCGCCGCGAGGCCGTCGTCGAGGACACGCCGGGTGTCACCCGCGACCGCGTCAGCTACAAGGCCGAGTGGATGGACCGCCGGTTCACCCTCGTCGACACCGGCGGGTGGGAGCCCGATGCGAAGGGCATCGATCGTTCCGTCGCCGCGCAGGCCGAGGTCGCGATCGAGCTGTGCGACGTCGTGATGTTCGTCGTCGACGCCATGGTGGGCGCGACCGCGACCGACGAGCAGGTCGTCCGGCTGCTCCGCAAGACCGACAAGCCGGTCTTCCTCGTGGCCAACAAGATCGACGACGCCCGCCAGGAGCCCGAGGCTGCAGCGCTCTGGAACCTCGGCCTCGGTGAGCCGCACCCCGTCTCGGCCATCCACGGCCGCGGCGTCGCGGACCTCCTCGACGAGGTCATGAAGGTGCTCCCCGAGATCTCGGCCGTTGCGAAGAACGAGCTCGGCGGACCGCGCCGGGTCGCGATCCTCGGCCGCCCGAACGTCGGCAAGTCCTCGCTGCTGAACAAAGCCGCGGGGGAGGAGCGCGTCGTCGTCAACGACCTCGCCGGCACCACCCGCGACCCCGTCGACGAGGTCGTGGAGCTCGGCGGCAAGCTGTGGCGTCTCGTCGACACCGCCGGCATCCGTCGTCGCGTGCACCTGCAGCAGGGCGCCGACTTCTACGCGTCGCTCCGCACGAGCGCGGCGCTCGAGAAGGCCGAGGTCGCCGTCGTCGTTCTCGACGTGACCGAGTCGATCAGCGTGCAGGACCTCAACATCATCGACCTGGTGCTCGAGTCCGGCCGCGCGCTCGTCCTCGCGTTCAACAAGTGGGACCGCCTGAACGACGACGACATGGACAACGCCGACCGTCGCCGCTACCTCGAGCGCGAGATCGAGCAGGACCTCGCGCACGTCACGTGGGCGCCGCGCGTCAACCTGTCGGCGCGCACCGGCCGCCACCTCGACAAGCTGGTCCCGGCCCTCGAGACCGCGCTCGAGTCGTGGGATCAGCGCATCCCGACCGGCAAGTTCAACGCGTTCCTCGCCGAACTCATCGCCGAGCACCCGCACCCGCTGCGCGGCGGCAAGCAGCCCCGCATCCTGTTCGGGACGCAGGCCTCGACCCGTCCGCCGACATTCGTGCTGTTCACGACCGGGTTCCTCGACCCGGGCTACCGCCGGTTCATCCAGCGACGCCTGCGCGAGATCTTCGGTTTCGAGGGCACCCCGATCGTCACGAACATGCGGGTGCGCGAGCGTCGCCAGCGCTGAGCGCCGTCGCTTCGCCGTCGCTTCGCGAGGAGATGACGCGTCCCGAGGAGGCATCCGTCCGGATCGGTCCTCGGGAACCGTCATCTCCTCGTCTGCGTGCGTCGGCCGGTGACGGATGCCGCGCCGCGCGGCGCGCTGCGTGAGAGGCTGGTCGGGTGACCATCCGCCCGCCCGATCCCGGTGAGCCGCGTCGCCCGCTCGGGCCGCGCGATCCCGGCGACGCGTGGGTGATCGCCGACAGCGGTGAGAAGTACTGGGGCCGATTCGGAGCGGCGGGACTGCTCGCACACGACCCGGAGCGCGGCATCCTGCTGCAGCACCGGGTGTCGTGGAGCCACTTCGGCGGGACGTGGGGGATTCCCGGGGGAGCACGCCACGAGGGTGAGAGCGCGACGGATGCCGCGATCCGCGAGTCGCAGGAAGAGGCCGGCGTGCCCGGCGACGCCCTGCGCCCCCTCTTCACGAGTGTCCTCGATCGTGGTGTCTGGTCGTACACGACCCTCGTCGCGACGGTCGTGCGCCCGTTCGAGCCGGTCATCGCGGACCCCGAGAGCTACGCCCTGGAGTGGGTGGCGGTCGACCGCGTGGACGACATGCCGCTGCATCCGGGGTTCGCGGGATCCTGGCCCGAGCTGCGCGCCGCGCTGTCGACCCGGGTCGCGCTGATCGTCGATGCGGCGAACGTCGTCGGATCGACGCCCGACGGGTGGTGGCGCGACCGTGCCGGCGCCGCGGGGCGACTCCTCGCCGGCCTCGAGCGCGTCGCGGACGACGGTGTGGCCGCGGCCGAGATCGGGCTCGGCGGGGACCGGTGGTTCCCGCGCGTGGTCGCCGTCCTCGAGGGGGCGGCGCGATCCGCGCCCGACGGCCACGGCCGTGTCGAGGTGGTCCGGGCGCCGGGCTCCGGCGACGATCGGATCGTCGAGTGCACGGCGGAGGCCGTGTCACGCGGCGAGCGGGCGGTCGTGGTGACGAGCGATCGCGGTCTCGCGGAGCGGGTGACCGGCGTCGGCGGGACCGTGCACTCCGTCTCCTGGCTGCGCGGGCAGCTGCCGTGAGACGGCTGATCGGGCTCGGCGTCGCCGTCGTCGCCGTCGTGTCGGGACTCGTCGTGCATCTGGCGGCGCCGGACGGCGCGGCATCCGACATCGCGGGCGACGCCCTCTACGTGGTCGCGATCTGGGGCGGGCTGGTGCTGCTCGTCCCGCGGTGGCCGTCCTGGGCGACCGCTGGTGTCGTGCTCGTCTGGAGCGTCGCCGTCGAACTCTTCCAGCTGACGGGACTGCCGCTCCGGTGGGCGGCGGAGTTCCCGCCGATCGTCCTCGCGCTCGGCACGTCCTTCGACCCGAGGGACCTGGCGGTCTACGCGGTGACCGCGATCCTCCTCGGCGGAGCGGATGCCGTCGCCCGCCGTACGCTCTCCCGTCGCCGCGCGGGGTCAGCGGCCGCGTAGCCGCTCGATGTCGCGACGCTCGCGCTTGGTGGGGCGGCCGGCGCCGCGGTCGCGGACGGCGATCTGGGCGACGGGTTCGCGCTCGGGGGTGCGGTCCTCGGCGGCGACGGCGGCGAGCGGAGCGCCGACACGCTTGGTGATCGTCTGGCGCACGACGAGGATGCGGTCGAAGCCGGCGATCCGCACGCGCAGCTCATCGCCGGGACGCACCTGCTGTGCCGCTTTCGCCTTCTCGCCGTTGACGCGGACGTGTCCGGCGCGACAGGCGGTCGTCGCCGCCGAGCGGGTCTTGTAGACGCGGACGGCCCACAGCCAGGAATCCACACGGACGGCATCCGCCATGTCATCCCCCTCCCGGTCGCGGGATCCATCGTAGGCGGGTCAGGATGCCGCGAGCCGCTGTTCGACGCGGTCGAACATGGCATGGTCGAAGGCGACGATGCGCGCCTCGGCGACCTGCGACGGAGTGTGCTGCAGGGTCGACACGGCTGCGTCGACGGCGTCGTCGAGGGGCCAGCCGTAGATCCCGGCACTGATGAGCGGGAAGGCGACGGTCGTCGCCCCGAGGTCGTCGGCGACCTCGAGCGCCCGACGGTAGCAGGACGTCAGGAGGGAGCGGTCGCGTTCGCCGGCGGTGTGGTTCGGGCCGACGACATGGATCACCCAGCGGGCGGGCAGGTCGCCGGCGGTCGTCCACCCAGCATCCCCCGTGGCGAGGCCGTGAGGGAAACGTGCGATGCAGTCGGCGAGGATGCCGGGTCCGCCCGCGCGGTGGATGGCACCGTCGACGCCGCCCCCGCCGCGCATCGCACGGTTGGCCGCGTTGACGACGGCGTCGACGTGCTGGCGCGTGATGTCGCCCCGAACGAGGGTGACGCGCGTCACGACAGGGCCTTCGCGACGATCGGACGAGCGGCGCCGGGGCGGGCGGTCTCGGTGAAGCCCGCGCCGAAGAAGGCGGAGAGCGTCCCGTGATAGAGCTCGTTGCTCGAGAACCGCTTGACGTCCGTGTCGAGCGGGTAGCCCTCGACGACGCGGGCGCCGTGTGCTCGAGCATGCTCGACGGCGGCGTCGAGCAGTTTCGACGCGATTCCCTTCGAGCGGTGCTCTGTGCGGACGACGAAGCAGGTGATCGCCCAGACCGATGGGTCGTTCATGGGCTCGGGGGACTGCTGGATGTTGCGCGTGCGCGCGAGTCGCGGCTGGTCCGGGCGAGGAGCGACCTTGACCCATCCGGCGGCCTCGCCGTCGACGTAGGCGATGAGGGCCGAGGGGACCGCGGCGGTGAGGTCCATCCGCAGTCGTTCGCGCCGCTCGGCGTGCGAGGTGGCGTCGAAGTCCTTAGGCGCGAGCATCCACCACTGGCACCAGCAATCCGCTCCGTCGCCGCCGCCCGAGAGGGCGTGCTCGGCGTCGCCGAAGCGATCGGCCCGCGCCGGTTCGATCGTGATCTGCGTCATCCGGGCAGAGTAGTCCCGTGCTCGGACACGCGGAACCCCGTGGCGGTTCGCGGCGGGGCTGCGGACCGGCTAGGATAGGGGAGTTGTCCGCGAGGGCATCGGACCGGGATGTGGCGCAGCTTGGTAGCGCACTTGACTGGGGGTCAAGGGGTCGCAGGTTCAAATCCTGTCATCCCGACCGGAGAGAGCCCCGGGATCACGCAGGTACTGCGGATTCCGGGGCTTTTGTCATGCTCGCCCCGGACGGCTTGTTGTGCACCTGTTGTGCACTTGCTCGCGGGATGAGCGCCGCGGCGCTCTCCGCTGCACGTCGACCGGCGTCGCCGATCAGGTGCGTGTAGATGTCGCTCGTGATCGAGATCGACGAGTGACCGAGGCGCTTCGACACGAGCGCGATGTCGGTGCCGCTCGCAAGCAGCAGCGACGCGTGCATGTGGCGCAGCCCGTGCAGCGTCATGTCGGGCAGCCCGATCTCGCTGCGCAGCGTCTCGAACAGTCGCGTCACGTACTGGGGCCGCAGCGGCGTCCCGTTCTCGTACGTGAAGACGTGCCCGTCGCCCTCCCACAGCGTGCCGCAGTTCACCCGGTCGGCTTCCTGCGCGATCTGCCATGCGACGAACGCGCCGACCGCGGCGTCGTCGAGTTGCACGACCCGTCGCCCGGCGCTCGTCTTCGGCGAGTTCTCGACGACGGCGCTGAGCGTCTGCACGCGCGTCGTCCGCACGGTCAGTTCGCGTCGCGCGAGGTCGATGTCTCCCCATCGCAGCCCGAGCAGTTCGGCCCGTCGCAGCCCGGTCAGCACGGCGATCTCGAACAGTGCGCCGAGTCGGTGCTGCGCCGCCCGGTCGAGGAACGCCCCGACTTGGACGGGCGACCACGGCTCGAACTCGTGCGCGTCGACGACGGGCAGCCGCACACCGCGGGCGGGATTCGCCGCGATGATGTCGTCTCGCATGGCCGCGGTGAGCGCGCCCTGCACGACGGCGACGATGCGCCGCACGGTCGTCGCACCGCGTCCATCCGCGATGAGCCCGTCGATGAAGTGCCGCACGTCCGACCGCTTGATGTCGGTGAGCCGCAGCCTGCCGAGCGGGGTCGGCTTGATGTCGGCGTCGACGTATCGGCGGTAGTTGTCGAGCGTGCTGCGCTTGATGTCGCCGCGCTGCTGGCGCCCGTCGAGCCATTCGTCGAGCCACTGCCCGAACTTGACGCGACTTGTCTCGACGAACTCGCCCCGGTCGTGCTCGGCGCGTGCTTTCGCTAGCGCGGACTGCGCAGCCCGCTTGCTGTCGAAGTTCGCGACGCGCGTCTGTAGCCGCCTGCCTGACGCGTCGAACCCGCGGCTGAGGTAGTAGCCCCATTTGCCGTGTTTCGGGTCGCTGAGCAGACGCGGGCACGCGTTCTCGACCTGCCTTTCGGTCGGCTTCTCGGGCAGCGTGCCGTATTGCGTCCGGGTGTCCGGTCGCCTGCATGAGCATCTGCGATAGATCATCTGTCTTCCTCTCTTTCAGTTGGCCGTCTCAGTTGGACGGACGTTCTTACGCGGCACTCGTCGAGCCCACATCTCGGCTGGGAGAGCCGTGTCGTCGAGCGCGTCTTTCGCGGCCACAACCACGGGGACGATCGGTGCCCACATCGGCGAAGGCTCCGCGCCCACTGCGCGGGCGTGCTCGATGTCGTCGGTGTGCAGGTCTTCGAGTTCGGCGCGAAGGGAGTCGACGACGCCGCCCGCCCGAGCCGCGATGCGAGCGCGCACTGACTTGCCGACTTCATCGTCGCGAGCGAGTGCCCGGCGCACAGCGTCGATCTCGTTCCGGTAGCGGGCTTCCGCATACCGCTGCTCATTGAGCGCTTCGGCGGCGCGCTCGAACCGCTCGAAGATCACTGACTCGGGGATCGAGTCTGCGCCGCCCATCACAGCGTCGAGGCGCGCCACGATCGAGCCCTCTCCGACACCGCCGAGATGCACGGGCGTCGGTGTGTCGACGATCTCGGCGACGGTGCAGTGGAAGACGTCTGCTGCTGCGACGAGTTCGGCGAACCGCATCGGCTGCTGCCCGCGCTCTACGCGCATGACGGCGGGCGGCTGCCAGCCCTGCCCGAGCCGTTCACGCATCTGCCTGCCGAACTCGTCGATCGTCATCGGCTTGGGCGTTGTGGTCGTGCGCAGGTGCTTGATTCGGGCGCCGATGACTTCGTCGATCGGCGGTACTACTCGTTTGTTAGTAGGCATACACGCCACGATAGCAGGGGACGTATCGTCATGACCAGACACCCAACCAGAGGGGGACAACATGACCACCACAGACACTAAGCACGACGCAGAGACGCCCGCGCTCGCTCGCGGCACGTTGACGCTCGACGACGTGCGAGGGCGCGCGACGATCTCGGTCGACGAGGCCGCATCGGTGCTTGGCGTATCGCGCTCGAACGCCTACGCGAGCGCTCGCCGGGGCGACACCTTCCCGGTGAAGCGCATCGGGCGTCGTCTGCTCGTACCCGTGCCCGCGCTCATCGCGTGGCTCGGCGAGGGCTGACGACCACCGATCCACCAACGCACTGAGCAGTCATTTCGACGGGAGCGAACACACCAACATGGACGCACGCATTCCAGAGCGCTATTTGGTCGACCGGCGCATCGTCCGGCTGTCGGCGTCGGCGCGCGCGAGTTACTTCATGGCGACGCTGTGGGCCGTGTCGAATCGCACCGATGGGCGAATCGAGCGCGACGATCTCGCGCTGATCCCTACGTTCGACGCCGCGAGTGTCGACGCGCTCGTCGATGCCGAACTGTGGAACGTCAGCGACGGCGACACGTGGGTCATCGCCGACTATCTGAGCACGCAGACGAGCCGCGCCGACTTCGAGGTCTTGGAGAACGCGCGCCGAGCCGACCGCGAGAAGAAGCGTCGGCAGCGAGCAGCGAAGGCTTCGAGTGATTCCCCGGGAGCGTCCCCGGGACATGTCCCCGGGGACAACACAGGAGAGGCACAGGCAAGGAGCAGTTCTAGTTCTAGAGTCTCCGTCTCTGTAACTGGGGACTCCGTCGACGATGAGATCGTCGAGGCCGAGATGGTCGACGTCGACCATTTCGACACGGCGTGGCAGTCCTGGCCGAAGCGAGAACGCCGGGTCGAAGCCGAAGCCGCGTTCGAGGACGCCGCGAAGCGGCACTCGGGCGGCGCGCGCGGGCTCGCCGACGACATCGCATCGCACGGTGCCGCCTACGTCCGAGGCGGCTGGGCGACACCCGAAGCCAGGCGATACATCCCCGGTCTAGTCGGCTGGCTCACATCGTCACGATGGGCTGACGATCTGCCTGCGCCCCGCCGTGAACAGCGAACGCAGTCCGAGCACAACGCGGATGCGCTAGCGAAGTACATCGACGGCGAAGGACACACGTCGTGAACGCTTCGATCGCCGCACTGCTCATCGTCGTCACCATCGACAACCGCAAGTGCCCAAACGGTGTGCAAGCACCGCCCGAAATCCCAGATCACAGCCGACCGCTTTTTACCGCAAGTCAGGGGCTCCACGAGAGGAACGAACGATGACCGAAGTCGACTTCCGAGCGCTCGTGCTTCGCGCTCGCCGCGCTGTCGCTGAGCCGACCGCCCGTCAGTCGCTGCGCGACGCGAAGCGCGACCGGCGCGCCACGATCGGCGGGTATCTCGGGGCGCTGCGCAGGCTGTCGCCGCGTGACGAGGCCGCCGTCACCGCTCACTCGCGCGCGTTGTCCGCCGAGACGGCAGCGAACCGCGCAGAGGCGCGCGAACTGCGCGAACTGCTCGCGGCTCTCGTCGGCGCCACACCGGGGGACGAGCGATGAGCCGGGCAGCGTACAAGCGGGTACACGACCGGCTCGAACGCGAGCGAGGCCGCGCTGCCGGGATGCCGTGCGCCGCGCCGGGCTGCACAGGGCTCGCTGACGGCTGGGGGCTCCGCAGCGGCGAGGCCACGCACTTCGGGGAGGACTACTACGGGCGCCGCGCGAAGTGGTCGAACGATCTCGCCGCGTACTCGCCGATGTGCGTCCACCACAACCGACAGGTGGACATGGGCGGCGATTGGAACTACAGCCCGAACGGCCACTACCGGAGCAGGTGGGGCACACACGCGGATGGTCGGTGCCGAGGATGCGCACGGGAGTCGTCGCGCCGGTATTACGCCGCGCGCCGCGACGATCCGGCGTATCGCGCTCGCCGTCGAGAGCAGCAGTCATGCCGCGCTGCGGCACGAACGAAGGGAGTGGCACAGTGACCACGAACGAACCGAAGACGACCGACGTTGAGCGGCGCTTGACCGCGGCGCAGCGCGCCGACGCGGCGCTGCAAATGCGGCTGCGCCGAGCGACGTACCGGGAGATCGCGCGGGCAGTCGGCTACTCGTCGCCCGGCAACGCGTATCGCGCCGTCGAGCGGGAGATCGCGAGGGTGCCGCGCGAGCACGCGAAGCAACTCCGCGCGCAGGAACTCGAAACGCTCGACACCGTGCAGGCGAAGATCATGGGCCGGATTCTCGACGGCACGTCGCCCGACCTGTGGGCGATCGACCGGGTGCTCGCGATCATGGACCGCCGTGCCCGTCTGATGGGCCTGTATGACGCCGTCGACACGTCGGGTGTCGACGAGTTCAAGACCGTGCTGAAGGCATGGGCGTCGACGCTCACCGCTGAGGTCGACGCCGAAGAACGTCTGGACCGCACAAGCGGGCAGATTACCGATGGAAAGGACAACACCCGTGACTGACACCACTCGATTCGCTGCCGCCGTGCGCGGCTACCGTGACGAGATCGCCGCTGCGATGCGGATGAGCGACGACAGCCTGAGCGCGTCCGGGCTCGTCGCGAAGCAGCGCGCCGCTGTGGACGCTGCTCGCGCTCGACTGCGTGCCGCGATCCCGGCTCTGCCCGCGGGCGGCAAGAGTCGCGACGAAGTGCTCGCGGCGCTGGGGGCGTCGAACGCCGACCAGATCGCCCGCATGCAGCACGAGCAGACGAAAGTGCGCGCGCTGCTCGACCAGGGGCGCCCGCTCGCTCAGATCGTCGGCGAGGCCGACGATGTGCGGGCGCTCGCGATCGCTGATCTCGTCGAGACGCTGCCACAGGTGCTCGAATCGCAGCACGGCGCTGACATCGTCGCTGAGGTTCGCGGGCGCGTGTTCGACCGTCTCGCCGATCTCGGGGTCGACAGCGCCGCGAGCGTGCGCGACACCGAGCAGCAGCACGCCCCGACGATCGCATGGCACCGTGCGATGACCGAAGCCGCAGCGGGCAGCGACGCGACCGTGGGGGCGTGGCAGGACGTGTACCGCGCCGATGCTGCGGGCTACGAGACGGTGCGGGAGGGCTTCGACGGCCAGATCGACAATTGGATTCGTCGCTTGGATCTCGCATCCGATTCACAAGCCGGCGTCGCTGCTTAGGTCATGCGCGACCTCTCTGTGGGACGGGCGATCCATCGTGCCCGTCCCACAGGGCTCGTGTCGGCGCGTCAGCCGTTCTCGTCGACGACGGGGACGGCCGTCGCCGAAGCGTTCTCTGCGTGTCGCGCGGCGACGCCTGCGATCGCTGCGTCGAATCCCGCGGCGCGAATAGCCCTCAGCGTCTGATCGCTCTCCTCCTTTACACGCACGAATGCTCGACCCTGCTCGATCATTGCGTCGACCCGCCTCCAGTCATCCGGTACCGGCAAGATCAAGTCCCGCACGTGAGGGGGCTCGAGATGCTGCTGAATGGAGCTGAGCCGCCCCCTTCATTCGGTCCGGACGTTCTGTGAGTCGTCGGTTTCCATTTGATGGGTGCACTGTCGAGCGTACTCGGCTGGGGGTAGGTAG
>NZ_JBMWDR010000014.1:0-9101 GCF_049545525.1 Microbacterium sp. NPDC064942
ACGAGAAGCCTCCGTGTGTTCGAGCTGCAGAACTAGACAGCTCCAACTCGACACCGGAGGCTTCTCCTACGTCAACAACGATCCGGGTCAGTACATCTAGAGCGACGCGCGCCGTAGGAGTGGCCAGTGCGGCGCCTCCGCTTCCGCGCGTGATCGCAACGAGGCGTGTACTGCCCCGCAGGAGGTGATCCAACACCTCGCCGCTGCTCGCCCCCGGGTAGAGCCATGCGGCGTCCTCGTCGCTGAGCTTCACGACATCTGCGCGTTGGAGGAGACGTTCGAATCGTCGGACGGCAGCGTCCCGGGGACCGACGAGAGCTGGGCGGATGTTGGGATCCATCGAGACGAGAACGTCCCTCGGGAGGTCCTCGATGAACGCTTCGATGGTGCTCGCGCCGGGATGCATGAACATCGAGATCGACCCGAAGTGTACGACAGCTTCGTCACGTCGACGAGGTGCGGCGATCGTCCCGTCGATCTCGAAGATGTACTCAGCGCTTCCGTCCGCCCTTACCCGAGCCGTTGCGACAGAGGTGCGCTGGAGCGTCCACGACTCATCGGTCACGATGACACCCGAACCGGCGAGGTGCTCCGCGATTCGCGTGCCACGCGCGTCCGGTCCGATCGAGGTGTGGAATCGTGCGCGGTGGCCGAGACGCCCCAGGCCGAGTGCCACGTTCGCGGGGGATCCGCCTGGCATCTCGACCGCCACGCCCTCTCGCGTCACCACGTCTATAAGGCTCTCCCCGATGACCAGAACGCCGACCTCTCCTCGATGGGGGACACTTGCTTTCGTCATCTCTGTGACTCCTCCCTCAACTGGGCCACGTCTCGCTGCGAACGAGGTGTCGAGACGTACCCGCGCTTATCGACCGTTCGTCGCTTCCACGGGAAGTACGCATCCACAGCACCGGCCCCATTAATGGGCTGACGATAATGGCGACGATCCACGCCGCGCGGATCCCGGGAGGTAGTGAGGTTGCTTCCAGCACCTGGGAGATCGCAACGCACCCCGCCAAGATGAGCGCGATGCATATGGCCGCGGACAGAATGACGACCATCGCACCTCACCGACCCGGGTAGACGACGGCTTTGAGCTGGCCGGGTTCCCGCCCGATCGTCAGAGCCCGTTCCGCGTCCGCGAGCCCGAAGGTCGCGGTTACCAGATCATCGAGGTTGACCTTTCCGCTGCGGACCAGCTCGATGGCGAGCGGCCACGTGTTCGCGTATCGGAAGACGCCGCTGAGCCAGATCTCCTTGTTCTGGATCACGGAGATCGGGATTTCTACGTCATCGGCGCCGAGTCCCACGAGGATCACCCTGCCGGCTGGTCGCACGGCGGAGATTCCGGCACGGACGGCCGACGGCGCGCCCGTTGCGTCGATGAACGCGTCGACCTCGAGGCCTTCGACGGCGTCCACTCGGGGGTTCAGGACTCGCGTCGCTCCGAATCTGGAGGCGATCTCCCGCCTGCCCTCATCGATGTCTGTAACGAAGACTTCGGAAGCGCCGAATGCGCGAGCCGTCTGCGCCAAGATGACGCCGATGGGGCCGGCCCCCGCGATGAGGACGCGGCTTCCGGGGCCGACCTCGGCGCGTTTGTTCGCCCAGATGCCGACCGACAGCGGCTCCATCAGCGCGGCGGCCTCGTCTGAGACGCTGTCGGGGATCGCGAAAGCGAAGTCGCTCTGGATCGCGACGAACTCCGAGAATGCGCCGTCAATGGGCGGCGTGGCGAAGAACTCCATCCGCGGGCAGAGGTTGTACCGGCCGGCTTTGCACTGTTCGCAGACGCGACAGGGTTTCTGGGGCTCAACCGCGACCCGCTCGCCGATGCGCGCAGGGTCGACGTTCTCGCCGACCGCTTCGATGCGTCCCGACAGCTCATGCCCGAGCACAAGAGGGTTGTTCACCACGTACGGCCCGATCCGGCCGTGCTGGTAGTAGTGGACGTCGCTGCCGCACACACCTACCGCCGCCACGCGGACAAGCACCTGATCGGATTCGAGAAGTGGAACTTCTAGGGGTTCGATGGCGATGGAGTGAGGGGCGCTCAGCACGGCCGCGCTCATGAGGGTCACAGCTTCTCCTTGGGGGTGTCGTGGTGCGGGTCGATTCGTGTGCCGGCGATGTCCAGCAAGTGTTGGAGGGTGTGGCGGGCGCCACCACTGCGCAGTAGGTCACTGGCCGTGAGGTAGGCCGCGACAAAAACTTCGTCGCGTGCGAGATCGCCGAAGAGACGTTCGTTTCGCACGAATGCGAGACGGTCGTCTGCTTGGGCGCGCGCGATAGCGACGAGTTCGTCGCGCAGTGGGTCCACGACGGTGATCGGTTCCCCCTGCTCATCGATGCCTTCGGCATAGCGAGCCCAGCTGGCGATCACCGCAGCCCCCCAGGTGACCGATCCGCCCGCAGCCAGTCGCTCGCGGACAACGGGTACCAGCCACTTCGGTATGCGATCTGAGGAGTCTGCGCACAGGCGCGCCACGGTGTCGCGAACGGCCGGGTTCGAGAATCGCTCTATGAGGGTTCGCTTGTAAGCGCCGAGCTCCACTCCCGGCACGGGCCTCAGCGTTGGTGTGGCTTCGTCATCCATGTACCTCGTGAGGAGTGAGGAGATGAGTGGGTCTGCGGTTGCCTCGTGGACGAGGCGGTATCCCATGAGGTATCCGAAGTAGCAGAGTGCTTGGTGACTAGCGTTCAGCAGCCGAAGCTTCATCAGTTCGTAGGGTTCGACATCGTCGACGAGTTGAGCTCCTGCGTGCTCGAACGGTGGCCGGCCGGCCGCGAACCGATCCTCGATGACCCATTGGAAGAAGGGTTCGCAGATCACGGGCCACTCGTCGTGCACCCCGAGGCGCGCAGCGACATCGTCGATATCGTCCCTGGTGGTGACCGGCGTGATGCGGTCGACCATCGAGTTGGGAAACGCCACGTTCGCCGAGATCCACTTCGCGAGATCTGGATCCTGTGCGTCCGCGAAGGAAGTGAAGGCGCTTGCCGCTATGTCGCCGTTGTTCTGCACGTTGTCGCATGACAGCACAGTGAACGCCGGAACCCCACGGTCGCGTCGCCGCCGAAGCGCCTCGGTGACGAAGCCGAAGGCGGTCCGCGGTGCCCCGCCCGCGATCTCGGCTGCGACGGCCGGCTCGGTCACGTCGAAGGCGCCGGTCACGCGGTCAATGTTGTAGCCACCCTCGGTGACGGTCAGCGACACGATCTTCGTCGTCGGCTGCGCCATCCGCTCGATGACGGCTTCGGGATCCTCGGGAGCCCAGAGGTAGTCGACGATGCTGCCGATGACCGCGGTGTCCTGGCTTCCATCGGAGTGACGGACGGTGAGGGTATAGAGATGATCCTGCTCCGCGAGCACGTCCTTCATCCGACGGTCGCTGTCGAGCAGACCGACTCCGCAGATGGCCCACTCCTTTGCCAGGCCCTGGGACAAGAGTCGGTCGATCGTCCGCGCCATGTGGGCGCGGTGGAATCCTCCGACGCCCACGTGCACGATCCCCGTCGTCAGCCCGGTTCGGTCATAGGTGGGGGTCGTCACGTTGCTGGGCAGCAGCCGCACGCTCTCAGCTGACAGCGTGGGCCTACTCATTTGACGGCCCCCATGGCCAGTCCGCGGACGAGCTGCTTCTGCGCCAACCAGCCGGCTGCGACGACCGGCAGCACCGCGACCGTGGAGGCGGCCGACAGGACAGCCAGGAACTGACCGCGCCCATCGACGAAGCTCGCGAGGAACGGAGGGACGGTGCGCGCCGTGTCAGTGGTCAGGATGCTGGCGAGGAAGTACTCATTCCAGGAGAAGATGAAGCAGATCAGGGCCACCGCGGCGATGCCGGGAAGCACGATCGGCAGCACGACTCGGACGAGTTCTACCCTCAGGTTGGCTCCGTCGATCTGAGCGGCCTCGATGATCTCGACCGGTACTTCCGTGAAGAACGAGCGCATCATCCAGATCGCGATCGGGAGATTGATGGCCACGTACAGCCACGTGATCGCGGAGATGTTGTCGAGCAGTCCGAGCCACAACAGGATGAAGTAGACGGGGATGATAGACGCCGCCACCGGCAGGAAGCGGGTGGAGATGAAGAAGAACAGGACGTCGGTGACCTTCTTGATCGGCCGCACGCTGAGCCCGTAGGCGCAGGGGATGGCGAGCAGTAGCACGATCACCGTGGACGTAATGCTCGCGATCAGCGAGTTGGTCAAGTACGCCCCCATGCCGCGGTCGAACACCGCGATGTAGTTGTCGAAGCTCAGGGGCGTGAAGACGGTCGGAGGGATGGACGCGGCGGCGCTCTCGGACTTGAAGCTGGTGAACACCATCCATCCGATGGGGAAGAAGAAGAGGAGGACGACCACCCAGGTGGCGGTTGTCAGCAGACCTGCTCGGAGCGTACGCATCAGTCGCGGACCTTTCCTTCGACGAAGACCTTGAACAGGCTGCGCAGCGCGATGCTGGCCACAGCGAGGGTGATGATGACCGTGACGACGCCGAACGCTGCCGCTTGGCCGATGTCGAGGCCGATGAACGCCCGTTCGTAGAGCAGGTAGGGCAGGGTCTTCGTCCCTCCGGTGCCCTTGGTCATGATGGCGATGGGGTCGAACATCTGCAGGAGCATGATGCCGCCGAGAAGGACGGCGATCTCGATGTACTGCCGGAGGTGAGGCAGCGTCATGTAGCGGAAGATGCGGAGCGGTCCGGCTCCGTCGACGGACGCCGCCTCGAGCACACCCTTGTCCTGGCTCTGGAGCCCGGCCAGGAGGATCAGCATCATGAACGGTGTGAACTGCCACGTCATGACGATGATGATCGTGAGCGGCGGAAGGTCCGTGTTCCAGGCAATCGAGGGCAGGCCGATCGCGTTGAGGGCCACGTTCACGATGCCGTTGTTGACGTCCAGCATGAGGAACTTCCACAGCAGCGAGGCGGCAGCGGGCATGACCAGGAACGGAGTGATGAGCAGCGTTCGCGCGATGCCCTGGCCGCGGAAGTTGCGATCCAGAAGAAGCGCAAAGCCAAGCCCAAGGAGCAGAGCGAGGATCACCGAGGAGCCGGTGATGGCGACCGTCGCCCAGAGCGAGGAGAGGAAGTCTCCGCTGGCGAAGATGCTGAGGTAGTTGTTGAAGCCGGCGAACCCGGTCTCGTCGGGACGGAGCTGGTTCCAGTTCGTGAACGAGACGACGATGGTGACCAGGAACGGAATCTGCGTCAGCGCGATGGAGATGAGCAGCGCCGGCATGATGAGGCCCCGCGCGGTGCGGGCCTGTCGCTTGGTGGCCGGGTCGATTCTCGGTGGCAGTTTGGGCTTCTTGACGCCCGCGTCTGTGACTATGGCGGAAGTGGTCATCGTTGATCTCCTTGCCTTGGCGATCCGGGGCAGCGGCATGTGTTGCTGCCCCGGATCGCGGATGGGGCCGTGGTCTACTTCTGCTTGTCCCCGGCTGCCTGGGCGACTTCCTGTCCCTTGGCCAGTGCTTCCTCGACCGTGGTGCGACCGGCGATGGCATCGGCGACGTACTGCGCGACCTGGTTGCCGACGTCCTGGAACTCAGGGATCGTGACGTACTGGATTCCCACCCACGGCTGCGGGTTGACTCCGGGCTGCTCGGGGTTGACCGAGTTCATGACCTCGAGGGTGATAGGGGCGAAGGCCGCTGCCGCTTCCTTGTACTCGGGGATCTCGTAGGTCGAGTTGCGAGCTCCCGGCGGGACGCGGGTCCAGCCGAGGGTCTCACCGACGAGCTGCTGGTAGTCCTTGCTGGTCGCCCACTTGATGAAGCTCAGTGCGGCGTCGTAGTTCTTGGTGGTCTCCGGGATCGCGAGGTTCCACGACCACAGCCAGCCTGACTCCTCTGTCTTCACGACCGGGGCGTGGGCGTAGCCCATCTGACCGGCGACGTCGGAGGACTCCGGGTCCTCGAGGATCGAGGCGGCAACCGATGCGTCGTACCACATGGCTGCTTTTCCGCTCTGGAGCAGGTTGAGGCACTCGGTGAAGCTGTTCGAGACGGGGTCGGGCTCGCCGGCATCCTTGAGCAGGTCGACGTAGAAGTTGACGGCCTCGGTGAACTCGGGCGAGTTGACCTGGGCATCCCAGTTCTCGTCGTACCAGTTGCCGCCGAAGGTCTGCACGACCGTGGTCAGGGGCGCAAAGAGATCACCCCAGCCGGGCTTGCCTCGCAGACAGATCCCCGCCACGTCGTCGGTCTTCAGCTGCTTCGCGAAGTCGGCGACCTCCTGCCAGGTGGGCTTGTCCGGCATGGTCAGTCCGGCTGCTTCGAACATCGCCTTGTTGTACATGAGGATGGAGGACTCGCCGTAGAACGGGACGGCGTACTGCTTCCCATCGACGGAGATCGCCGTCCTCACCGGCTCGAGGATGTCGTCTACGTCGTAGTCCGCATCAGCGGCAAGGTCGGCCGTGAGGTCCTTCAGCCAGCCGAGTGCACCCCACTGGGGCACTTCGTACGCGCCGACGGTGACGATGTCGTACTGCCCCGCCTTTGACGCGACGTCGGCGGTGACGGCGGCGCGGAGGTCGCCTTCCTCCATCTGAACGAAGTTGACCTTGATGCCGGGGTTGTCCTTCTCGAAGGCGCCCTTCAGCTCCTCCATGTCCTTCATCTGCGGGTTGCTCACGGTGGCGAGCGTGAGGGTGACATCACCCTCCTGACTGTTGTTTCCACCGGCGCCGGCACAGCCGGCCATCGTGACGGCGGTGATCGCGAGCGCCCCGCCGATGGCGAGAATGCGTCGTGTGCGAAGCATCTGAACTCCCTTGTTGTGATTGCTGCTGTTGCTGCCGCCACCCGGCGGAGTGCTTCTTCTCTGAGACTCCGAGGCCGTCGTGGCTGATATGAGAATGCGCCCGCTGACCACACCGTGTCTCCGCGAAACTTCTCCGCTTCTGGTACTTTTTTTCCCTGTAGGTGTTTGTTCTGGCGACAACGAAGGTGTTGTGAGCATGAGGGGATCACCCGAGAACGACGCTCGGCTCGTGCTGGATCAGCCAGCCGCGCGCGAACTGGTTCCGTTACGTGCAGGAGAGTCGTTCCGATGGATGGAACACCACTACCCGGCACCCATCGCGCGGTGGAACTATCACCCCGAAGTCGAGATTCACCTGATCCGTAAGGGGACGGGTAGCTACATCATCGGCAATCAGGTCGGCGCGTTCGCCGCCGGTCATGTGGCCATCGTCGGCTCGAACGTGCCGCACGACTGGATGAGCGACCTCGCGCCGGATGAGGTCATCGAGAATCGCGACGCCGTCATCCAGTTCACGCCGGAGTGGCTGGATCAGACCGTTGCTGTGGTGCCGGAGCTCCACCGGACAAAGGACCTGATCCGGGAATCTCGCCGTGGCATCATCTACTCCGGCCGCACAGCGGATACCGCGGCGCAGCTCATCGAGGAGGTGGGCGCCACCGAGGGGGCTAGTCGAATCTCGCGGTTCTTCGCGCTGCTCGATCTACTTGCCGACGCCCCGGAGCATGAGCAGCACTTCGTCGCGCACGAACTGTACTCGTCCTCGGTCGACAGGGAGGGGCGTGCCGCAGTCGATGCGGGCCTCGCCTACGTGCTGGAGAACCTCAGCGGCGAGATCCGGATGTCGGAGGCAGCCCGCCTCGCGTACATGTCTGAGCCGACCTTCTCGAAGTACTTCAAGAAGGCGAGCGGGATGACCTTCTCGAACCTCGTCCGTCGTCTCCGAATCGCCAACGCATGCCGGCTGCTAGACCAGACCGACTCTGCAATCTCGGAGATAAGCTCCGCGGTCGGGTATGGAAACCTCGCGAACTTCAACCGCCAGTTCCGCACAGAGACGGGGGTTACACCGACCGAATACAGGCGGCTGGACGAACATCTCCGCCCGGACACCAACCCCGTTGGGGCGCTTCGAGTCCGTTAGCGCTTGCGGTCTGCGGTGGTCGCGAGGTAGAACTGCAGGACCGCGAACTTCGACTTCACTTGCGACACCCGGTACGTCGGATCGAGCGCTGCCAGCCGCTGGTCGAGTCGAATCAGGAGTGGCCACCAGCCCTGCGAGACGTAGAAGTTGGGGCGTGAGCTGTCGCGAAAGCGTGCCACGAGTGGGTCCAGCGCCGATGGGAGGTCGTCCCCTTCCCACTCCACCAGCTGACGGAACAGCCCGGCGTCCTCCGCGGCCGGGCGAGATTGCGGAACGTTCACGGCTGGTCTCCGACGGCCTTGACGTCCCGCGAGGTCACCAAGAGGGTAAGAGCCGCCCTCACCGTCACCATCTCGACCTCCCGGGAACCATCGCCAAGCCACGCTGCGGCGGTGTGACGGGCCTCGTGGACCAGGGCCTCAACATGCCCCGCGGAGAGCTCGTCGATGCGCCGACGCGTCTGCCCGTTGGAACGCTTGACGGGCTTGTTGAGCCACTGCGCCCACATCAGCGCACTCCCTGAGCCCGTTTCGAGTTCTCGCAGCACGGGTCCGAGGCCCGGCACGATCTGATGCTCCTGCACCTGGAACGCGGGGTACACATTCACACCGTCCGAGGTGACGATCTGGAGCACACGCCGCTCCTGCGCGGCTCGAATGATGCCCATTCCGCTCACGCGAAGTTCCCGCCGGAGCGACTCCTCTACGTAGCAAGGCCCGATGACAGCAGGCCACGGGTTCGGTTCGGGGACGTGCAAGTCCTCTGTCATGGCCCGCCTCCTCACCAGCCGCGGATCGTCTTCAACGACGGGAACGCAACGGACAGATCCCGGAGATCGAGGATCCCCAAGCTGCCTTCTTGCTCGTTGCATCCAACCGAGATGACGCGACGCCCGTCCTCGGTCACCCCGGCGCCAGGAGCGTGCATGTGGCCGTGCATGAGCAGCTCGGGCCTAACCGCATCCCAGACCTTGCTGACACGGACTCGAGACGCTGCCGACTCAACGATCGACTCCCGCGGAAACCCGAGCGGGTTCGTTCGGAGGATCTGCTGTACAAACCTCACGGGAGTCCTAGGGCGCGTTGATCAAGAAGGTGCGGGGTGGCCAGCCGCCGCGAGTTGCGCGGGAGAATGGGCGTGTGAAGATCCAGGTGCTGCATATCGAGGATTGCCCGA
>NZ_JBMWDR010000015.1:0-6388 GCF_049545525.1 Microbacterium sp. NPDC064942
GATCAACGCCCAGTCCTCCAAAGTGATCACTCTCCAATCGTTGAGTGTTCACTTTTCAAGCGCCGCTACTGTCCAGTTTTCGAGCGCCGTCGACACGCGGCACGAAAAAGGAGATGGGCACTGGCGCGAAGCCAGTGCCCATCTCCTTTTTCGACTGTTGTGCAATCAGTTTTGCCAACAGCCCTCCGGTCGGGATGACAGGATTTGAACCTGCGACCCCTTGACCCCCAGAGAGCGCCCCGCTGTGACACGCAGTGACATCGCGTGCCGGGGAGTAGTCGAGAGTTGGCTCTCCCCGGTGCCGATGCCCTCCCCCATGACAACCCGTGACAGGCAGTGATCGGCAGTGTGCACACACAGGTGCACACACAAATGGGGCGTTGCCCGCCCTACCGTTGCCGCCCAGAATGCTCCCGAGAGGACAGATGATGCTGACGTTCGACGACGCGCTGCGGATCGCCGCCGAGCACTTCGGCGAGCCGTCCGCGCCTGACGGCTGGGAGGACGGCGGCGCCTTCCTCGTAACGCCGCAGCGCGTGGTCGACGACGAGAGCCGCGGGCTCGTCATGGCGGGCGGCGCGTGGATCACGGTCGACCGTGCGACGGGCGCGATCGAGTCGTGGCCGCATCTCGACTATCTCGACCGCGTGAACGGCATGCGTCGCGTCCGCAGCGCGCGGTAGCGTCTCACCGTCGACCCACCCGAGGGAGTTCCCATGCCGATCGGCTATCTCTACGTCACCGAGAGCGAGGTCGACGGCATGTTCTACGTCGGCCAGTCGAGCAGGATGGACGACCACAGCGTCGCGACCTACCTCGGCAGCGGCGACTACTTCGCGCAGGCGCTCGCTCAGCACGGAGCCGAGAACTTCACGAAGACGATCCTCGGGTACTTCGACGAGCAGGCCGATCTCGACTACGCGGAAGTGCACGCGATCGCGCGCCTACGCGCGCACGGCTGTGACCTCTACAACGGCGGCGTCGGCGGGCCGCGCGCGCAGCGTCAGTTCATCCGCGCCATGTTCGAGCGCTTCGGCGTCTTCCCGACGATGACCGACGCGTGGCTTGCCGCGGTCGAGTCGAACGTCGATGACGTGCGCGCACTGATCGCCGAAGGCGTGGACGTGTCCAGCGACGATTTCTACCTCGAGTACGAAGCGCAGTTGCTCCAGACGCAAGACCTGACCGGCGAGTGCCCGCGCTGCGGCGCCGCGGTCGGCGCGGTCTGCCGGACGAAGACGGACAAGCCGTCACGTAACCATGTGAAGCGCCCAGTCGCCGCCTGACTCGCGCCGCCCTTTGTTCCCGTGATGCGTACATAGTTGACGCTGCGGGTCTGGATAGACTCACGCGCATGGGGATCGACGCGTGATACCGGCCTTCGAAGACGGGGCATGGTGCCTGCCTGACGGCATCCACGCGACGACGCTCGACGAGATCGAAGAGCGCTTCGTCGTCGCGGCACCGTTCAGCGATCAACGACGCATCGTGTTCGATGCGTTCAAGGTCTGGTACTCGATCGTCTCTCCGCATCTCACGGGTGCGCGGTTCTGGATCGACGGCGGCTTCGTCACACACAAGCCCTGGGCGGCGCCGTCAGACGTCGACGTTACAGTCATGGCGAAGACGAGCGACGTGAACGCGCTGCCGATCGAAGTGCAGGATCGCATCTTCGGGCTGCTGACCGAGAGGACAGCAACCGGCAAAGTTCAGCCGATGTCGGGGATGGTCGACGCGTTCCTTTTCGCTCGTGGAGACGTAGACACCACAGTCGGATGGATCAACGATTGGAAGACGGTGCTAGATGAGCACCGCGATCCGATCCCGAACATGGTCAAGGGATTCTTGGAGGTGCGACCGTGACGCTGAACACAGCAGAGATCGACGCCTTCCGCGATGCGTGGCACGAGGCAGAGGGCGACGACTTCGCGAGCCGAGCCACCCGACGCTCCCTCGAAGCGTTCGCGTTCGGGCACCCCGAGTTGACGCCCGTCGTGTTCGAACTCACGAACCGCGCTCAGTCCGAACTTGAACTGCATCTAGACGGCGAGACGGTGCATCATCATGAGGCGAACGCTGAGTCGTTCGCGCAGTTGGTGCGCGGGATCGCCGACGCGACGAAGGAGGTCGCGAAGCACATCATTGGGCACAAGCGTCGTGCGTCGACGCTGCGTATCGTGGCCCCGACCCCAGGATCGGTGCGCGTCGTGCTGAAGGCCGCGACGCCGCAGGAAGCAGCCGGGCGCACGGCACAGCACACGCGCACGCCCTCTGTCGACTCGACGTCGCTCGACACCGTCGCGGTGCTGCTGTCACGCGCGCAGGGCGAGGGCGCGAAGCCCGACGACGACGTGCTGTCCGGGCTCGCTGCCGACCTGCCCCAGAAAGCGCACGCGGGGCTTAGGCGAGCCGCGAAGGCCATCGACGCGCAGGACTGGGACATCGACGGTGAGTTGCGATCTACGCACGGTTTCCAGCGTGTGCACGTTGGACCGCTGGGCGCGAAGGCGCTGCTGCGTGTTCTCGATGAGCACCAAGAGAGCAGCACGTCCACGACGCTGTCGGGTGCGATCGACGGCACGCGACGCTCGATCGGTGCGCTCTGGTTCGCCCCAGATGGGCAGGCTGCAATTGAAGCGGCAGTCCCGAGCCCTGACCTCATGGAGCGAGCCGTGCAGCACGATGCGGCGAATCAGCGTGTGCGCGCCGAGTTCGACGTGCTCACGATCGTCGGCAAGGGCGCAAACCCACGCCGACGCCAGGTGTACACGCTGCGCCGTCTCGACCCGCTCCCCGATGATCCGACTCTGATCTAGCCGTGCGGCTCGAATGCGTGGCCTCGCAGGCCGAGCAAGCGGCATCCGATCCTCTCGCGCTGCCCGCCTTCATCATCTCGATCGTCGCGGCGGGCGTCGGTCTGAGCGCGCTGCTCTGGAACATCATCGCGTGGGTGCGATCCGGGCATCGCGTCGTCGTGGAGATCGAGACTGTCGTGCGGAATCCGAAGCGCAACGCGGGATGGACTGGCCGTCGCGGTCGATTCGGATGGGCTGCTGCGTCGGTTCCGCCGAGCCACGTCCCCTACTCGATCGCGTTCATCCGGCTCACCGCGAGGAACGTCGGGCGGGCGCCCGTCGACATCGAGCGGTTCTACTTCACCGTGGGTCAGCCGCGCGAGGACAAGAACATCTCGTGGACTTTCAAGGATGATCCCCCGCTGCCGCAGCGTCTCGAACCCGGTTCGAGCACATCGCGCGAGTACATGATCGGCGATATCGAAGCGTTCACACGCCGCGAGCATCGACGACGGTTCCGCGGCGCTGTGGCGCTCGGGAACGGCAAGACTCGGCGATCGCCGCTGAGTTTCCGCATCGACGCCGCCGACCGCGGCTCAGAGTTCATGGCGTCCAGCGCCGGTCAGACGCTTCAGACACCGGCACCGAAGTAAGGGGCCGAGTAGGCCGCGGAACTCCGGGAATGGTTGTTTGCCCGCTCAGAGACCCGTGAGCGCGAGATCTCTGATCAAGCTGTCGTCGTAGCGGCCACGGGGCGCACGACCGCCCCGCCCGGCGTACCGCGGGCACCGCGCCAATCTTTCCCGCGGTGCCCACCGACTCACCGACTGCTAAGCCCAGCACCTGACACCGAGTCAAGCGGGCTATTCGTCTGATCAGCATTTTCTTCATCTGCTAGCACACGAATCGTGCACACGGAGCACTCATCGCCGAATCGCTCTACGAAGTAACCAGACGTGCACCCAACAGCGCGGCGGGCGCGGGTGCTTCGTTTCACGTGCTCGGATGCCGCTCGGTAGTGTCAAGGGTCACCTAGTTTTGGGAGTGGGCCTCACGTGTCACAGCCGATCGAGTCAGTAGTCGCGCTCAACGAGGACGGCAAGATCGTCTGCTTCCTTGACGGGACGATTTTGGAGCCGACGCCTGAGGAGCATGTACGTCAGCAGTACCTGCAGACGCTCGCGACCGAGTACGGATACCCCAAGAACGTCATGCGCCGCGAGGTGCCGGTCTTTCACGGTAGTAGTGAAGCGAAGGACGCTCTTGGAAAGCCGATACGAGCCGACATCGTCGTCTATCGCAATCGAGCGGCAGCCAGTACGCGCGACCAGGGACAGATCAAGTTCGTCGTCGAGTGCAAGAAGCCGGACGAGGAAAGCGGCTACGCACAACTCGTCTCTTACATCTTCAACACGAACGCGCCAGGCGGCGTCTGGACAAACGGCGACGACACAACGTTCTTCCGGGTCGACCGACAGCGCGGCGCTCTCGACAAGGCGACTGAACTCCCACGCTCGGGCGAGGAGTGGGGGGCGGTCGATCGCCGAAAGAAGGCCGATCTCGTGCGGCCAAGTGACGTAAGGCGGCTCTTCAGAGTCTGCAACAACAAACTCTACGGGCGCGGGATGGAGAACTCCGACTACGACCTCACGATGGACATGGTGCGCATCCTGCTCGCCAAGATTCAGGACGAGTCGGAGTCGGGGTCGTATCCGAACTTCTACGTCACCCCCGACGAATACGGCACCGCCGAGGGGACTGCGCTCGCCGCGAGGCGCATACGCGATCTATTCGAGCGCTTCGCAGAGCAGTACCGCTCTGTGTTTCCGGCAGGCGAAAAGATCGAGGTTCCGGACGAAGCGATTGTCGAAGTAGCCGCGGTCCTGCAGCCATGGACGCTCGTGGCTGCATACGACGACGCCGATGACTGGGACCTCATGGGTGCCGCCTATGAGCAGTACACCCACACGAATCTGAAGCGCCAGCGCGGCCAGTTCTTCACGAACCGGCTCATCGTGAATCTCATGGTGCGAATGGCCTCGCCGCGCGTCGGCGAAAAGGTGCTCGATCCTGCTGGCGGCTCAGGTGGCTTCGTTACAGCAGCGTTCCGGCATCTTCGGCGGCTGGTGATCGAGGAGACGGCGGAGGGTACGGCTCGGCGAGAGCGCATGCTCAGCACCGTGAAGCAATCGGTGTTCCTGTCCGAGATCTCGCCCCGCCTGGTGAAACTCGCGAAGACTGCGATGCTTCTGAACGGCGACGGCCACGCGGGAATGACTCGTGGCAACTCGCTTGGCGCCTACGCCGAACTCGACGATTGGCTGAAGGCCCGTTGCAATCGGCATCAACCGGACATCGTGCTCACCAATCCCCCGTTCGCTGGTCAGGGCGAGTCACGGATCAGCGACCCCAGGCTCCTCATGAACTTCGCCTCGGCGATGAAGTTCACAGTCGACGGGGACTCGACAGTCCAAAGCGACGACATCATGCAGTCGCAGTCGCCCGAAATTCTCTTCTTCGAGCGATCCCTCGACTGGCTGAAGCCCGGAGGTCGGCTGGGCATCGTGCTGCCTAAGGGGTTCCTAGACACGACCCAGTTCTTGCCGTCCCGCGAACTGCTCTTCCGCGAAGCGCGTCTCGACGCAGTCATCACGCTCCACAAGAACTCGTTCCAGCCGGACACCGGTGTACGCACCTGCGTCGTTTTTCTGACGAAGTACAAGGAAGGCGATGACCGAACCACCGATTACGAGATCTTCATGGCGGCGTCTCAGAAGATCGGCCAAGACTCAGAAGGCGTCCCGATCTTCGTGACAGGGGAAGAAGGCGCGGCGACAACCGAACTCGACCACGACCTGGATGAGATCGAACACGACTACTTCGCCCACCGGTCAGGCGCGCTCAATCCGTCGCAGTATCGCTACGCGGTGAAGCGCTCTGAGATTCAGAATCGCCTCAACATCAATCCTCAGTTCTACTCGCCGCATCTGAACGAGTCGCTCGCTCGTGTCGCTCGTCTCGACGGTGTAGATGGATGGTCGGTCACCACGCTCGGGCAGATCGAGCCAGGTGTCAGAGTGTTCAAGGGTCCGCGCTTGCGGACCGAGAACGTAATCGTCGCTTCCGAGTCGGAGGGGACGAATGTGGTCGGCTACTACACGCCGTCCGCAATGCTGCAAGACAAGCGCGACTCCGCGAAACTAGTTGACCTTGCCAGATCGACCAAGAAGCAGATTCGAGACTTCGATGTCGTGACGGTGCACGAAGGCGATTTATTGCTGACACGCTCCGGGACGATTGGTCGACTGGCTTACGTGACGAGCGTCATGGCTGGTCAGATCGTCTCCGACGACATGATCCGCGTACGGATTCCCTCAGAACGGCTTCGCGCCTACGTCATTGGCTTCCTGCTCTCTGAGAACGCGGCCGATCAGATGAGTCGCAATGAGTACGGCTCTGGGCTGACCCCGTTTCGTAGGTCCGGTGGTTCTGAGAGTGGTCCTGTCGCCCGGAGTCGCGGGCAGGGAGACTGGTCAGATCATGTCGAACAGCAGGAAGCGTCACACCCCGGAGCAGGTCGTCCGTAAGCTCGG
>NZ_JBMWDR010000016.1:0-5521 GCF_049545525.1 Microbacterium sp. NPDC064942
AAGGCATCCGCCTCACTGCGAACCTCTTCCGCAACGAACTCCCCACTTCCTGCTGCGCCTGACAACAGACAGCCACCCACATCGACCCGCCGCCACGACGGGGCCACTTCAAACCGTCACCCCGGGGCCAAATCAGGTTGACAAAGTCAGGGCCGTCGAACACGTCTCGCGCGTACTCGCTGGGAACCCATCGCCCGCCCAACGAATCGCCTCCGTCCAAGGCTGCTGTGTACGCGTACTCCCACCGCGCGCGGATCCGCTCTTCCGAGAGCTCATAGGGCACCTCGACGTCGATCACGCGAACGTCGTAGCCGGCCGCGTGGAGGCGCTGCCCGAGCGCGAGCGCGTCGGACTCGTTGCTGAGGACGGTGTCGATGACGATGTCGCCCGCGGCGATCGCATCAGTGCGCAAGCTCTTGGCGAGGTGGGATGACTCCTCGTGTACGAGGGATGCCAGCTCGAGCGGATAGAACCTCTCCCTCTCCGCCTCGCGTTCCCGGATGGCATCAGGTACGAGCCACTGGTCGTAGCTCCCATCCGCCTGCGCCTCACTCAGAAGCGATCGTTTGAACTCGTCCGCGTCGATCACGAGGTACTTTCCGCGGTGCTCTCCGAGCACGTGCTCGAGGACGGTGCTCTTGCGCTCGCCCGGAGGCCCGGCGAGCACGATCGCGCGGCGCTGCTGCTCGACGTCGGGAGCGGCGTCGCGAGTCTCCTGGAGCAATCGCGTGTGCAGCCGCAGGCGCGAGGGAGTCGGTTCGCCGTCGATCCACCACGCGGGGTTGTTCGTCGTTGCCGTGGGGGCGTTCGGCGCGAGTGCCTGCCCAGGCTTAGACAGCTCGCGCACCGTCTCCATGTGGCGAGTAACTGCGTCAGAAGCCACGCGCTATGGCCTCCGTGCGCGGCGGGTATCGCCGGCCTTCAAGATGCGACCAGTAGTCGCATCCTTCCCGTGCACACTGGACACGTTGTTCGTCCCGCCCATGCTGGCCGTGAGGCCGTTCCTTCCGTGCACGGAAAGCTCTCCCCCGCCGTTCTTGCCGGCTACCTCCCGGCCTCGTTGGACGGCAGCGGCCTGGGTTACGTGACTCGACGCAACATCAGGCTCGATGCCGTGCCGGCGGTTGAACACCTCTTCGTAGACGTCGTCCTCGATGAGTCCGCGGCGTGCGGCGTCACTGACCTCCGACCACGTGCCGGCGGGGTCGACGATCAACGAGTCGTACCCGTCCGTCTGCCCGCCCTTCACGTAGGGGAACCGAGTGAGCTCGTCGACGAGCTTTGCGCGGTCGATGAAGCCGGCGGCGTAGCGCTGGCAAATCTCGTAGGGAGTGGCACCGGAGAATCCGTCGAGCGGCATCGTCACCTTCGATGCGGTGCGGAGCGCGCTGAGCACGGACGGCTGCGCGATCCCGAGCCACCTGGCGATGTCGCGCTGGCTGTATCCGCACTGCTCGAGGCGTCGCAGTTCGCGTCGGTAGTCCAGCTCGTCGATTTCCTTCCGGCGGCGTGCGAGAACTGCCGCGCGCGCCTCGGCGGGAATCTCTGCGGTCGTCATGGCGACCACCTCCTATAGAACATTCTATCAGGGGGTGATAGGTAGCGCTATCGGTGAAGAGCTCGTCGCACGCTGGTGGCTCCGACTCCGAGAACGCGGGCGATACTCGCCCAACTCTGCTGCTCTGCACGCATGCGCTCGGCGGTCGCGATCCGTTCGGGCGTCATGACGCTCGGGCGGCCGCCGACGCGGCCCTGGCTGCGGGCGTAGTCGAGGCCGCGTGTCGTGTTGTCTCGGATCGTGTCGACGCGGAGCTGCGCGAAGACGGCGACGATTCCGTAGAGGGCGCGGCCCATAGGCGTGGTGGTGTCGATCATGGGCTCGGTAAGGCTGACGATGTTCACCTGGCGTGCGTCGAGGTCCTGCAGCGTCTCGATCAGGATGCGCTCACTGCCGGCGAGCCGGTCAAGCCGACGCACTTTGAGGGTGTCCCCCGGCCGGAGGTAGTCGAGACAGGCGAGCCACTGTGGGCGATCCGCGACGCGGCTGGACTCGCCGTGATCGACGAACACTCGTTCACAGCCGGCGGCGCGCAGCTCGGCCGCCTGAGCGTCAGGGTTCTGCTCGCGCTTGGAGACTCGGGCGTAGCCGACTTCGTGTGCCATACCGAAAACGGTACTGCCGGGGTTTCGGCGCGATTCGGTTTCGGCAGGGGGTTTCGGCAGATCAATCACCGGCGTGTCGCGCTCCTGCTCGTCGACGTCGTCGTCCCTGCCGAAAACGATCAGTTTCGAGCGATTGCGGAAACCTACAAGAGCGGCCCCCAATGTGGACGGCAGCTCTCACCGGAAAAGCTGGGCTAGGCGGCGGGCACCTGGGCCCTTTGGCGAGCTATGCGCGGCACGAGACGGACGAGCACCACCATGGCGACGAGTTCGACGAGCGTCTGAGTGACGACGGCGAGGGGCGCGATGCTCAGCGAGTGAGGCAGGGCGAGCGCGAGCGGCAGGACGACGAGCGAGTTCCGGGTGGCGGCCGAGAACATCACTGCCCGCGTCGAGGGCACATCGAGTCGAGCTGCACGGCCCGCGAGCAGTCCGATCGCGACGGCCAACACGACGAACACGACGTAGACCGGGACGACTCGCAGGAGCGTGAGCGCCTGCGCGCCCACGGCGGCGATCTGTGACCCAACGACAACCGCGAGGGTTGCCATCATCAGGGGGACCATCGCCACCGCCATCACCCGTTCGATCGCGTGCCCGACGGGGTGTCGTCGAGCGATCGCCTGCACGACCGCCGCGGCCGCAAGCGGGAGCACAATCAGCAGTAGGAATGCTTCGACGAAAGGTCCAACGTCGATCACCGAGAGCACGTCACCCCCGGCGAACAAGAACAGGAACACCGGCAGGAGAACGATCTGCACGAGCATCAGCAGCGGCGCGGCCGCTAGCAAGCGGGCGCGAGCTCCGCCCGCCAATCCGGTGAACACGATCACGTAGTCGATGCACGGCGTGAGGAGAACGAACAACACCCCCAGCAGCAGCCCCCGGTCATCCGCGACGAACCGAGACAACCCCCATGCGATAGCAGGAATGACGACGAAGTTGGCGACCAGGACCGTTCCGAGGAAGCGGATATCGCGCAGCGCCCGCCCGACCTCGATGAGCGGCACACCCAGGAAGGTCGCGAACAGAAGCACCATCAGCACCGGCTTGATCGAATGCTCCAAGACGGGCGCGAGCTGCGGCGCAGCCAACCCCAGGAGCGCCCCGCCCCCGATAGCTACGACGTAGAGCAAAATCTGGCGGCGGTCCCACCATTCGACGACTGCGGCGAGCTTCATCGGGCGCCGCCGATCGATCCCGACTCCGACACGCACGACGCACCCGATCGCGAGAGCACACATTGAGTCCGGCAGCGATCGCCACTGTCGGGACAAGCCGTCACCCGATCCGTTGCCTCCACCAACCGCTCTCGAAGCTTCATCAACACCGCCAGCCGCTCGTCGACGTCACGTAGGCGCTCATCCAGCTTCGGCCTCAAAGTCTCGCGAACCTGCGTGCAGCTCTCCGCCTCCACCACGTCGAGCAACTCGACAATCTCAGGTAGCGACAGGTCGAGTTGCTTCGCCCCATGCAGGAAGGACAGCCGGTCGACGGCGCTCTCGTCATAGTCGCGGTATCCGTTCGCCGCGCGCGCCGCCACGATCAGCCCCACCGACTCGTAAAACCGAAGGGCGGTCGCCGGCACGCCGGAGCGACGGGACAGCTCAGAGATACGCACGCGCCCGACACTAAACCTTCGAGCTGAGTCGAAGGTCAAGCCGGGACCGAAACTGTGCCCCGAAACTAACTGGCCCGAAAGGTGGTTATGAGACGGCCCTATGTTTTGGGAGGTCGATTCCAGGAGCACCGACCCCGTGCCGGAATCGATCGTTTTCGGCGTGACGGGCTCGTCATCCCAATGCTTTTCTTTTCGGTCCACGGACCTGTATGTTCTGGGCACTGGAAACCTGGGGGGTACTCGTGTCGAAGCGGCGATCGCGGATCAAACGAGCGGCTCTGGCCGCAGCTGTTGCAGGACTTTCGGTATTCGCGAGCGGCACACCGGCTGGAGCTGGATCGCTCCCGGCAATGAGTACACGACGTCGATCCCGAACGCGGTGCAGAAGATCATGTACCCCTCGGGCATGAGCAACCCCATGGTGTTGTGGAAGACCACGGTGAACTCGAACTCCAACATGGACTTTTACCAGTACTACAGCTCAAGTTCGACCGAACCCGTTGCGAAGACAACCAGCCATCGCAAGAACGCGAACGGCAACAACTACGCAATGCCAGTCAGCGAGAAGGACACTTACAACTGGGTTTACGCCGAAGTTCGGTTGAACGACTATCACATGGACGGGCTCACGAACACGAAACGTGAAGCGGTCATCGTGCACGAGATGCTGCCTGGCTACGGACTACGCGATCTGTACAACAACGCCAATCAAGCATCCATCATGTTCGGCTCAATTTCGGGCACAGCGACACGTCTCACCTCGGATGCGAACAGCATGCTGAACGCGAAGTACTGACGAGGGTGTTGGTGATGAGAAAACTCGGTCCCGCAACCCTCTTGGTCGCCACCCTCATGCTGGCCTCCTGCTCTGCCGCGCCGGAGACCGCCCCGGAACCCCCAGCACAGAGTGAGGCGCAGCCGCGGCAGCAGCTTGACACTTCGATCGTGTCCGAGCCGGACGTGGTGGTTTCCGCGATGTGGGCGTTCGACGTCACCAATATCGAGGAGATCCGCAAGCACGCCGACCTGATCGTGACGGCCGAGGTGACGAAGATCGCCGACCGCGCCTCGTTCACGGTCCCCGGCAGTGGGATGCCATATACGAAGGTCGGCCTCCGCGTCACTGACGTCCTCAAAGGGCCCGCAATCGAGTCGGACTTCACTGCCCTGTATCCAGGCGGCACCGTGACATTGCAGCAGGTCCTCGACGACTCTCCGGAGGAGAGCGCCGAGAAGAGCGGACTCACAGATCTCAGCACCGATGAGCTTCGTGAGCAGACGCAGACGTACGCCTACGACGAGCAGACCAAACTCGTTCCCGGTTCAACATACGTCCTCGCCCTCGGTCAAAATGAGGACGGAACCTACACCATCGGCCCCGCAGGATTCGCTGTCTTCCTCGTCCAGGGCGACACGATCGTCAACGACGTCACGGGAGACAAATACGCCCCAGCGGACTTGCGAGAGTAGCCCTCCTCAGCCCGCCCACCAGGCCACCGAAAACGCCCGCCGAAACCAGGTTCTGATTCACCTTTTCGGCGGGCGTTCTCGCGCGTCCGCGACCACTCCGCCGAAAACGATCGTTTCCGGCACGGCCGGGTGCGCGCCACCTGCACTGCGGAGGTCAAGTCCCTTGCCACATTGGGCTGACCCCGTTTCGTAGGTCCGGTGGTTCTGAGAGTGGTCCTGTCGCCCGGAGTCGCGGGCAGGGAGACTGGTCAGATCATGTCGAACAGC
>NZ_JBMWDR010000017.1:0-3307 GCF_049545525.1 Microbacterium sp. NPDC064942
CTACCTACCCCCAGCCGAGTACGCTCGACAGTGCACCCATCAAATGGAAACCGACGACTCACAGAACGTCCGGACCGAATGAAGGGGGCGGCTCACCAGGGCCGACGTGACGAAAGGTCGACCTTGGCCGGAGGCCCACGTCGCCGGGGTCAGGACACGTTGACTCGCAACGCCCACAGGAAGACGCTATACGGGATACGATCGCTGGTCGTTCGTTCAGGGCACTATCCGGTTGCCCAGGTTGCCCGTCACGTAAAGCGCAACGAGTGCTGCGACAACGACTACGACAACGATTCCGAGCACTATTGCCACTCGTTTACTCACGGGTATCTCGCCTTCATTCCGGCCAGGTCTCCGTTGCCGAGCTTGCGCTGTGAAGTGAGGCAGGTGGGTGACTCAGGCATCATGACCTGCTGGGTCGCTAGAGCTACATGGTTCAGGCCGAAAAAGTGACCGGCTTCGTGGGTCATCACTCCCTGCAGGTCGTAGGCGCCGGAGCATCCTGTGACTGACGAACCGGTGTACCAAGAGCGGCTGGAAGTGTCGATTCTGATATCTGCGTTGATGATTTGGCCGGATGTGCGCCATGTGCATGTGCCCGCGAGTGTCCCGCTGGAAAGCGGGCCGCCATCGACGACGTTCTTGAAGTCGTTAGCAAGGCAGAGTGAATCGTTGATGTTGGCTGACGTGCTCGTGGTGCCTTGATATGCGTGCGCGGCGCTGTTTGGCTTGTTTTGACCGCATGCTCCGATGCCGTCTGCCATGGCAGTGAACGCGCCCGCAACTCGCGCCTGGCCGCCGAAGCTGGGAGTTTTGTACCACCATTTTGCTGTGGAGAGCCAGCGTTCATTTGAGATTGAGTACGCGTAGCTGTCGCATTTCGGGCTGGTTGCCAATGGAGTCACCACGGGGTCGAAGACAGGGTTCTCGGCCAGCGAAAACTCCGCGGCTACCGAGGGTGAACCCTGGATCTCGACGGCGTCATGCGTCATCGAGAGCGTGGCGATCTCTCCGTCTTCAGATTGAGCGACCGTGAATTCGGGGACTTCCACCCCCGGCTCTGCCGATGTGGCGCTGTAAGTGACCGAAGTCCCCCTTTCCGGAAGCACAGCGCCGACACCCGAGGCATCGTCTCGGATGATCAGGTCGCCTAGATCGGTGCAATTAGCTACCTCATCCAGCTCGCTAGCCCAAATCTGCCCGGATTCCACAGCCTCATCACATGCGAACGTCTCAGCGGCGGCTGGCGTTGGCAGAAGAAAGAACGAGGCTGCGATCGCGGCGACGCCTAGTTGTACACCAAGTCTTGATGATTTCATGTTCCCCCCCAGGAAGCCGTCCTAATGGCGGCCGTCGTCTGGGACTCTAGGGGAGCTCATGGTTCCCTGTCGACACTCAGTTGGATGAATGAGGTAATCCTCCCCATGTCGCCGTCCAAGTGATGCAGTAGAGGCCGTCGATCAATCCGACTCACTCATCGCTGCCACCACGCTCTCCCGCACGTACCGAATGAGCCCTCGCCCGACGTCATAGAAGTCGGGTCCCGCGCCAGCTGCTCGCATCGTCCGAAGTTCGGACAGGTCGACTCGCAGCGCCTCCGCGGCCTCCGCCGGCGTGAGCAGCAGCGGACCGTCGACGACCGCCCCCGCCCTCATCGAGCAGCTCGCTTCTTGGCAACGTCGTCGATCTTGTCGGGACGGAACCCCGACCATGACTGATCGGCCGTTTCCACGACGGGCGCCTGCAGGAACCCGGCTGCCTTCAATCTCGCCAGCGCTTCGGGATCGGACAACACCGACGGAGCGTGCGCGCTCGAGACGCTTCGGCTGGCTTGCTCAAGCGCTTGGCGCCACCTGAGCCAGCGATGCTCACGCTAAGCTTCTATGATTATCTAGCTAGGTCTAGTGATTATCTAGATATTGGTAGTTTTCAGTAGATGGGAGTTCGCGTGGATCCCGTTCGCAATCCATACTCGCCGGGCGCGGGACGGAAGCCGGCTGCCCTCGTCGGCCGAGACGACGGGCTACGCGCGTGGTTTACCGCGCTGCAGCGGGCGGAACGTGGGCGAACCGATCAGCCCTTCGTCTTATACGGGCTGCGCGGCGTTGGAAAGACAGTCTTACTGTCTGAGTTTCGCCGCAATGCCATCAAGCGCGGGTGGATTGCTGCGCAGGTGGAGGCGGGCACCGGGAAGGCGTTGCGCGAGCTCCTGGGAGAAGCACTCTATGGGCCCCTGTCCGATCTGGCACGGCCAACGGCAGGAAAGCGTCTCCTCAAGGCGCTGAGAACTGCGCTTACCTTCAAGGCGTCGTATGACGCCACTGGAAGTTGGTCTTTTGGGCTAGATCTCTCGGGATCAGACGGAGGTGGGGCTGACACGGGGATTCTTGATACCGACTTGCGGAAGCTGTTGCGAGACCTGTCGGGAGCGGCCGAAGAAGAGGGGGTCGGCCTGGCGATCTTCATCGACGAAGCACAGGATCTAGATCCAGACGAACTCGCGACCCTCTGCGCGATAGCTCACGCAGCGGCCCAGGATGAATGGCCGCTTCTGTTCGCGTTCGCGGGCCTGCCGAGCCTCCCGCGGATCCTGGCTGAGGCGAAGTCTTACGCGGAGCGGTTCCACTACTTCAAGATCCAACAGATTGATGAGAGCGTCGTCGCCGAGGCTCTGACAATCCCCGCTGCGCAGGAAGACGCAGAGTGGGAGGATGAAGCCGTCGCTCTCGTGGTGGCGAACTCCGGTCGTTACCCATATTTTCTGCAGCAGTACGGCCAGGAAACCTGGAACGTCGCAGCGGGTCCTGTCATCACAAAGACTGACGCCGAACTCGGGATCGCTCAAGGGAACAATCAGCTGGACAACGGCTTCTTCCGTGCGCGATGGGACCGGGCCACTCGGTCAGAACAGCACTACCTCAGAGCGATGGCTGCGGACGGAGACGCCGGTAGTTTCTCGGGAGAGATCGCGTCACGGCTCGGCAAGAGTCCAAAAAGCTTGGGCCCGACCCGCGCCGCGCTGATCGGGAAGGGCTTGGTGTATGCCCCGGAACACGGAGTCGTCGCCTTCACCGTTCCCGGCATGGCCGCATTCATTGCAAGGCAACTGGACGCCTAGGGCGTGTTGATCAAGAAGGTGCGGGGTGGCCAGCCGCCGCGAGTTGCGCTTCTGCTTGTCGCCGAAAGCGATCGGCCGGCCCGGCTTCTTGCGGCGGTGCGCGATCTGGTCGTCCCGCTCGGGGATGGTCGCCGCGATCCTCCGGTCGCGGAGCCAGGCGCGGTTCGCCCTTGAGGGGTACCCCTTGTC
>NZ_JBMWDR010000018.1:0-2369 GCF_049545525.1 Microbacterium sp. NPDC064942
CCCGGCCCACCGGTTGAACCGCTTGTAGATCGAGTTCCACTTCCCGAACCGTTCCGGAACGTCACGCCACGGCGCACCGGTCCGGTACTTCCACGAACCTCGATGGAGCCAGCCGAAAACGCCCGCCGAAACCAGGATTCGGACCACCTTTCCGGAGGGCGCCTCACCCATCTCGGCGACATGGGCCCAAAAACGATCGTTTTCGGCGGAATGGCGTCGGCACCTGAGTCGAGGCTCACTCGGGCATCTCGACCGCCACTACGAGAGCCTGCCGCATGCGATCGGCCTTACCCGGGGCTAAGCCGCGCTCGTAACCTTCGATGGCACGCTGCAACCCTGTCTCGCTAAGCAATGGCATCAGCGCTCTCGTGAGTCCGGCGCGGTATCCGACAAGGACATCTGCAACGAATCCGCCGCTCTCCGACACAGTGCCGAGGGTTGAGTGCTGAGAGTACTTCGCGATCAGTCGCTGGCGTTCCTCATGGACTAGCCGATCGATGCTTCGCAAGATGTCGTCATGATGCCGCATGCCTCATCGTGGCATTGCGAGTGTGAGTGGCGCTGTGGTTTGTGGTGCGTTGACCAGACCAAACCAAGCGGCTGCCGAAAACGATCGGTTTCAGCGGGGGCCCACGCGATGCACAATGTGGCCCGCGAGAGACGGCGCGCGTTATCGGGTTTCGGCTGACCTTTGTGGCGGGTCTGACACCTAAGCGGCGATTCGAGCGACCCTCCGCCCACAATGAGTCGCACCCCACCGGCTGCATCCCTCGCGCTAGGTTTCTTGCGTGTACTCAAGGCGGTGGGCTTGGATCTGGACGGCAGTCGTCGGTATCGCAAGCGGGATCGCGGGGTATCTCGTCGCTGCAGAGGTGGGATCAGGCCCTGGCTGGTCCATCGTCGCGGGTGTAGCTTCACTGGCTCTCTGCGGCGGGGCCTGCGTGGTCTTCATGGAGCCAGGCATACGTTCTCGGGACGACCGGACCGAGAATACGGATAGCGCCGACCCTCTCTCGCGGTAGCAAGAAGACGTTTCGGGTGATTCGACTATCGCGGTAGTGACAGGATCGCGAGTGTCCCGACGACGCCGAGCGCGGTGGCGATCAATATCAGCCAGCCTCTCCTGGTCGACCCGGTGCTGAGGGGAGGTCGGTCGTCGTCGATCCCCAACCGTGTCTTGATCTCCGCGGCTTCTTTCTCCAGTGCTTCGCGGCGGTCAATATGGCCGTAGTCGGGTGAGCCAGCGACCCACGCGAGGTCGATGAGTTCCTCGCGAATCTGTTGGAGTCTGGCGTGGTCGCGCTGGGAGGCATCTTCAGCTGTCATCTGAAGGAGCGTTCTTCCGCCGCTGCTTTCTGAGCTCTTGCCCGCCCACGATGGTGCCGAGGGCGCCGAGCACAGCCATTCCTATTCCCGCGGGTGGCCCCGGGAGATCTGAGGCGATTGCGAATATGGCGAGAGCGGTGCCTCCAAGGAACGTAACGAGCGAGCCGACGAACAGGACAAGGTAAGGGGCTCTCATGCGGTGAACTCTCCCACGCCTGAGCCCAGTCGATCTATCCCGTGACCCGATCGCTATAGGAGGATTCAGGAATGAGTGCTGAAGCTTCTAGCGCACACGCGGCTGACTCGGCCTCCTACGTCTGCTCGCACGTTCTGGATCGGTCTCGACCAGTTCTTCTCGTCATCCGGGAGTGCGACGGCGACTGGATCGCCGCGTGCGGCGGTGAAGACCACGAACAGTCGACTGAGTCCTGGTTCGTTGTTGGCTGGGACCACGTACTCGAATGGGATCCCGCAGTCGGCGGTATAGAAGCCCTGGAGCGCGGTGAAGAAGCAGAACGGTCCGACTCGACCGCCCCGTGGGTGATTAGCCGCCCTTCATGAGGCGGCTGATCACTGACGCAGTTGCAGCCTGCAGCGGCGGGGTAGAACTCACATGGGGTTGTCGCCGACCGACCACACCGTCCGCGCGGCTATGGCCTCCTCCGTAGTGAGCCAACGAACCTCGTATCGTCCGGCTCGTGACGGATCCTCGCTGTCGACGATCAGATAACCGTCCTTCATCTCGTTGACCGCGGTGAATGGCGGATAGTCCTCGGTAACTGGCTCCCAGACACTGTCGGACCAAACGACGACGTAGAAGATCCACCACTGAAGTCGCAGCGGAGAGAACGGGCTCCAGAACGACGACCTAGCAGTGAAGACATGCCCCTCAAAACCGTGCTCCGAAGAGAGCACGCCCGCCCCCCGATCAAACCGGTCGAGTGACCGTGGGCTGACCCCGTTTCGTAGGTCCGGTGGTTCTGAGAGTGGTCCTGTCGCCCGGAGTCGCGGGCAGGGAGACTGGTCAGATCATGTCGAACAGC
>NZ_JBMWDR010000019.1:0-2129 GCF_049545525.1 Microbacterium sp. NPDC064942
TGTCGACGGCGCTCGAAAACTGGACAGTAGCGGCGCTTGAAAAGTGAACACTCAACGATTGGAGAGTGATCACTTTGGAGGACTGGGCGTTGATCCGGAGGCTGGCCGGCGAGGGCGTGCCGAAGGCGCATATTGCTGAGCGGTTGGGGATCTCGAGGACCACGGTCATCAAGGCGGTGAACTCGGAATCGCCGCCTCACTATGAGCGGACAGCGGCGCCGACGTCGTTCACGCCGTTCGAGTCGCGGGTGCGTGCGTTGCTGCTGGAGACGCCGACGATGCCGGCGACGGTGCTCGCGGAGCGGGTCGGGTGGACGGGCTCGATCCGGTGGTTCCGTGACAACGTGAAGCGTTTGCGGCCCGAGCAGCAGCGTCTCGATCCCGCGGATCGGATCACGTGGGCGGCGGGGGACGCGGCGCAGTGCGATCTGTGGTTCCCGCCGAAGAAGATCCCGCTCGAGGACGGGACAGCGAAGCTGTTGCCGGTGCTGGTGATCACCCCGGCGCATTGCCGGTTCACGACGGGAGTGATGATCCCGACGCGGAAGACGGAGGATCTGCTGCTCGGGACCTGGCAGCTGATCGAGCAGCTCGGCCGGGTTCCGCGTCGGCTGATCTGGGACAACGAGCCCGGCATCGGGCGAGGACGCCGTCACGCGGACGGAGTCGACGCGTTCATGGGAACCCTCGCGACCAAGCTCGTGCTGCTGCCGCCGCGGGATCCGGAATCGAAAGGGATCGTGGAACGCCGCAACGGTTGGTTCGAGACATCGTTCATGCCGGGCCGGTCATTCACCTCGCCCGCGGACTTCAACGAGCAGTTCACCGACTGGCTCGGAGTCGCCAACCAGCGGAGGGTGCGCACCCTGGCCGCCTCTCCGATCTCGCTGCTGCCTGCGGATCTGGCGGCGATGTTGCCGTTGCCGCCGATCCCGTTGCATCTGGGCTGGCGGAACCGGATCCGGCTCGGCCGCGACTACTACGTCCGCATCGACACGAACGACTACTCCGTCGACCCGCGCGCGATCGGCAGGATCGTCGACGTCACCGCGGACCTGGACCGGGTCCGCGTCCGCCTCGATGGACGGATCATCGCCGACCACACCCGTGTCTGGGCACGAGGAATGGTGATCACCGACCCCGCGCATCGAGAAGCTGCGGCCGTCCTACGACGCGAGTTCCAGCAGCCGCGACTTGTTCCAGTCGGCGACGATCTGACTCGGGATCTCGCCGACTACGACCGCGCGTTCGGGCTCGTCGAGGGGAGCAACTGATGGCCGGCAAGACCGACGTCGCGAAGCAGATCACCTATTTCGCCGGCGCACTCAAGGCACCCCGGATCACGGAGGCCGCAGCCCGGATGGCGGACCAAGCACGCGACGCCGGGTGGTCGTTCGAGGACTACCTCGCCGCCGTCCTCGAACGCGAAGTGAGCGCTCGCAACGCCTCCGGCGCGGAGCTGCGGATCAAAGCCGCTGGCTTCCCGAGCCGGAAGACGCTCGAGGACTTCGACTGGGACGCGCAACCAGCCACCCGGCAGCAGATCGCCGCGCTCGCTTCGGGAGGGTTCCTCCTCGAAGCGCAGAACGTGGTCCTGCTCGGCCCTCCCGGGACCGGGAAGACGCACCTCGCGACCGCGCTCGGGATCGTCGCTGCCCGCCACGGGCACCGGGTGTTGTTCGCGACTGCGACCGATTGGGTCACCCGACTCGCCGACGCCCACCGGCAAGGCAACCTCCCACGAGAGCTCACCCGGCTTCGCCGTTACGGGCTGATCATCGTCGACGAAGTCGGCTACCTCCCGTTCGAACAAGACGCCGCCAACCTCTTCTTCCAGCTGGTCTCGTCACGCTACGAACACGCGTCGCTGATCCTGACCTCGAACCTGCCGTTCTCCGGCTGGGGTGGCGTCTTCGGAGACCAGGCCGTCGCCGCCGCGATGATCGACCGGATCGTTCACCACGCCGACGTCCTCACCCTCAAAGGGGCCAGCTACCGCCTCCGCGGCAGAGGCATCGACAGCCTCCCCAGCATTCGCACCACCACCGACGAGACCCCTGGCTAGACTGCCCGCAACCGTTCACTTTTCGAGCGCCGAAAGTGACCAGGATTCACCCGCCGCCGACACC
>NZ_JBMWDR010000020.1:0-1410 GCF_049545525.1 Microbacterium sp. NPDC064942
AAGAGTGCAGTGCTCCTTAGAAAGGAGGTGATCCAGCCGCACCTTCCGGTACGGCTACCTTGTTACGACTTAGTCCTAATTACCGATCCCACCTTCGACGGCTCCCTCCACAAGGGTTGGGCCACCGGCTTCAGGTGTTACCGACTTTCATGACTTGACGGGCGGTGTGTACAAGACCCGGGAACGTATTCACCGCAGCGTTGCTGATCTGCGATTACTAGCGACTCCGACTTCATGAGGTCGAGTTGCAGACCTCAATCCGAACTGGGACCGGCTTTTTGGGATTCGCTCCACCTCGCGGTATTGCAGCCCTTTGTACCGGCCATTGTAGCATGCGTGAAGCCCAAGACATAAGGGGCATGATGATTTGACGTCATCCCCACCTTCCTCCGAGTTGACCCCGGCAGTATCCCATGAGTTCCCACCATTACGTGCTGGCAACATAGAACGAGGGTTGCGCTCGTTGCGGGACTTAACCCAACATCTCACGACACGAGCTGACGACAACCATGCACCACCTGTTTACGAGTGTCCAAAGAGTTGACCATTTCTGGCCCGTTCTCGTATATGTCAAGCCTTGGTAAGGTTCTTCGCGTTGCATCGAATTAATCCGCATGCTCCGCCGCTTGTGCGGGTCCCCGTCAATTCCTTTGAGTTTTAGCCTTGCGGCCGTACTCCCCAGGCGGGGAACTTAATGCGTTAGCTGCGTCACGGAATCCGTGGAATGGACCCCACAACTAGTTCCCAACGTTTACGGGGTGGACTACCAGGGTATCTAAGCCTGTTTGCTCCCCACCCTTTCGCTCCTCAGCGTCAGTAACGGCCCAGAGATCTGCCTTCGCCATCGGTGTTCCTCCTGATATCTGCGCATTCCACCGCTACACCAGGAATTCCAATCTCCCCTACCGCACTCTAGTCTGCCCGTACCCACTGCAGACCCGAGGTTGAGCCTCGGGATTTCACAGCAGACGCGACAAACCGCCTACGAGCTCTTTACGCCCAATAATTCCGGATAACGCTTGCGCCCTACGTATTACCGCGGCTGCTGGCACGTAGTTAGCCGGCGCTTTTTCTGCAGGTACCGTCACTTTCGCTTCTTCCCTGCTAAAAGAGGTTTACAACCCGAAGGCCGTCATCCCTCACGCGGCGTTGCTGCATCAGGCTTTCGCCCATTGTGCAATATTCCCCACTGCTGCCTCCCGTAGGAGTCTGGGCCGTGTCTCAGTCCCAGTGTGGCCGGTCACCCTCTCAGGCCGGCTACCCGTCGACGCCTTGGTGAGCCATTACCTCACCAACAAGCTGATAGGCCGTGAGCCCATCCCAGACCGAAAAATCTTTCCAACTGCTGACCATGCGATCGCAGCTCATATCCGGTATTAGACGCCGTTTCCAGCGCTTATCCCAGAGTCA
>NZ_JBMWDR010000021.1:0-1206 GCF_049545525.1 Microbacterium sp. NPDC064942
GTCCTGTCGCCCGGAGTCGCGGGCAGGGAGACTGGTCAGATCATGTCGAACAGCAGGAAGCGTCACACCCCGGAGCAGGTCGTCCGTAAGCTCGGGCAGGCCGACAGGATGCTCGCCGACGGGCAGGACGTCGCGGCGGTGTGTCGGGAGCTCGGGGTGTCCGAGCAGACGTACTACCGGTGGCGGAACCAGTTCGGCGGGCTCAAGGCCGACGATGCGAAGCGCCTGAAGGAGCTGGAGAAGCAGAACGCCACCCTCAAGCGGCTACTCGCCGAAGCGGAGCTGGAGAAGGCGGCGCTGAAGGAGTTGGCTGAGGGAAACTTCTAGGCCCGGGCAGACGTCGCGCCGCCGTCTCGCACCTGCTCAGGGCACTGCAGGTGAGCGAACGGATGGCGTGCCGCCTGGCCGGGCTCTCACGCTCCGCATACCGGCGCCCGCTCAAGGGCGAAACCACCGACGATCCGGACATGGCGCTGCGGGACTGGCTGCGCGCCTGGGCGAAGGACCATCCCCGCTACGGGTATCGGCGGGCGTATCACGACGCCCGAGCCGAGGGCTGGGGCGTGAACCACAAGAAGATCCAACGGCTGTGGCGCGAGGAGGGACTGCGCGTCCCGCAGCGGCGTCGCCGCAAACGCGTCGGGTCCTCGACCGTCGACGCACCGACAGCGGACGCGCCGAACGTGGTGTGGGCGGTGGACTTCCAGTTCGATGCCGACGAACAGGGCAGGCCGATCAAGATCTGTTCCATCGTCGACGAGCACACTCGGGAGTGCATCGGCGGGCTCACCGAACGGTCGATCACCGCTGACCGGCTCACCGCCCACCTCGACGACCTCGTCGCCGTGCGCGGCGCCCCGGCCGTGCTCAGATCGGACAACGGGCCCGAGTTCATCAGCGAGGCGATGGCCGACTGGGCCGGCACCCGCACCGGCCTGTCCTACATCCCTCCGGGCTCGCCGTGGCGCAACGGGTACGTCGAGTCGTTCAACAGCCGGATCCGCGACGAGTGCCTCAACATCAACAGCTTCTACTCGCTGCTGCACGCGCAGGTCATCATCGGCGACTGGAAGGACGAGTACAACCACCACCGCCGGCACTCCTCGCTCGGCTACCTACCCCCAGCCGAGTACGCTCGACAGTGCACCCATCAAATGGAAACCGACGACTCACAGAACGTCCGGACCGAATGAAGGGGGCGGCTCA
>NZ_JBMWDR010000022.1:0-1063 GCF_049545525.1 Microbacterium sp. NPDC064942
TGTACTGACCCGGATCGTTGTTGACGTAGGAGAAGCCTCCGGTGTCGAGTTGGAGCTGTCTAGTTCTGCAGCTCGAACACACGGAGGCTTCTCGTGTCCCACGCTAATGCCCGGCTCACTCCGGCCGGCAGGTTGATCATGGTTCAGCGCATCCAGTCGGGGCGTGCGGTCGCTCATGTCGCGGCGGAGATGGGGATCTCGCGCACGGCGGCGTGGCGGTGGTGGCGCAGGTTCCGCGAGCACGGCCCGGCGGGTCTGGTGGACCGGTCGAGCGTCGCTCATTCGCATCCCCGTCGGACGGCGGCATGCGTGGAGACCCGGGTGCGGATCATGCGTCATCTGACCCGCCGCGGCCCGATGTTCATCGCGGGCAAGCTCGGCCTGCAAGCCTCGACCGTGGGGCGGGTGCTGCGCCGGCACGAGGTGCCGCTGCTGCGCGAGCTGGATCCGGTCACGGGGACGGTGATCCGCGCGACCCGTCGGTCCGCGAAACGCTACGAGCACGACCATCCTGGGTCGCTGATCCACGTGGATGTGAAGAAGCTCGGCCGTATCCCCGACGGCGGTGGATGGCGTCTGCATGGCCGTGGCGAACGCCCGAATCGGCATCGCGGTGCGGGTTATGACTATGTCCACACCGTCATCGACGACCACTCCCGCGTCGCCTATGCCGAGATCCACGACGACGAGAAAGGCGCGACCGCGGCGGCGGTCCTGGAGCGGGCCATCGCGTTCTACTCCGCTCTCGGGGTCACGGTCGAACGGGTCATCAGCGACAACGCGTTCGCCTACCGACACTCCACCGCGTTCCGCGCTGTGATCGACGCTCACGGCATCGCACAGAAGTTCATCCGACCGCACTGCCCCTGGACGAACGGGAAAGTCGAACGCCTCAACCGAACCCTCGCGACCGAGTGGGCCTACGCCCAGCCCTGGACCTCAAACGATGATCGCCGACAAGGATTGACGGCCTGGCTCGACCACTACAACCTAGACAGGCACCATCTCGGCATCGGAGGCCACCCACCCATCGACCGAATCAACAACGGTCGAGGTCAGTACA
>NZ_JBMWDR010000023.1:0-1063 GCF_049545525.1 Microbacterium sp. NPDC064942
CAGGCTAAACCTAGCGTGTGTGATAGCCGGCAGGCGTTGCACGTTGGGGGTTGTGGGACTTTTCAGACAGTTCTGCCGATCTGTCGGCGTTACAAGAAGGTATAGACGAACCGCATTGAAAGGCGGGTCATAGAGGGTGCCAACCCCGTAGTCGAAATGCTTCTCTTGACGCGAAGAGTATCCCAAGTAGCACGGGGCCCGAGAAATCCCGTGTGAATCTGTCAGGACCACCTGATAAGCCTAAATACTCCCAGATGACCGATAGCGGACAAGTACCGTGAGGGAAAGGTGAAAAGTACCCCGGGAGGGGAGTGAAATAGTACCTGAAACCGTTTGCTTACAAACCGTTGGAGCACCCCTGGTAGGTGTGACAGCGTGCCTTTTGAAGAATGAGCCTGCGAGTTAGCGATATGTGGCGAGGTTAACCCGTGTGGGGTAGCCGTAGCGAAAGCGAGTCTGAATAGGGCGATTCAGTCGCATGTCCTAGACCCGAAGCGAAGTGATCTATCCATGGCCAGGCTGAAGCGACGGTAAGACGTCGTGGAGGGCCGAACCCACTTAGGTTGAAAACTGAGGGGATGAGCTGTGGATAGGGGTGAAAGGCCAATCAAACTTCGTGATAGCTGGTTCTCTCCGAAATGCATTTAGGTGCAGCGTTGCGTGTTTCTTGCCGGAGGTAGAGCTACTGGATGGCCGATGGGCCCTACAAGGTTACTGACGTCAGCCAAACTCCGAATGCCGGTAAGTGAGAGCGCAGCAGTGAGACTGTGGGGGATAAGCTTCATAGTCGAGAGGGAAACAACCCAGACCACCAACTAAGGTCCCAAAGCGCGTGCTAAGTGGGAAAGGATGTGGAGTTGCTGTGACAACCAGGAGGTTGGCTTAGAAGCAGCCACCCTTGAAAGAGTGCGTAATAGCTCACTGGTCAAGTGATTCCGCGCCGACAATGTAACGGGGCTCAAGCACGCCACCGAAGTTGTGGCATTGACATTATTGGTAGGCCTTCGTGGTCCAGCCGTGTTGATGGGTAGGAGAGCGTCGTGTGGCCAGCGAAGCGGCGGTG